>CAZBAR010000001.1:0-90993 GCA_964490165.1 uncultured Lachnospiraceae bacterium
ACTCCGACAAGGATCATCCTTACGGACATGAACGGTTTGAATGTGTCGCAGCGATCATATTAGCAGTCGTTTTACTTATCAGCGGTCTGTTTATTGGACATACCGCCGTAGAAAAAATAACTTCCGGAAATACACCGGATATCACGATTCCCGGCTTGGCGGCATTAGTGGCTGCCGTAATCTCGATCATCAGCAAGGAAGCTATGTATTGGTATACCAGAGCCTATGCAAGGCGGCTGGATTCCGGGGCGCTCATGGCAGACGCCTGGCATCATCGCAGCGATGCATTGTCGTCTGTAGGTGCATTGATCGGCATTGCAGGTGCAAGAGCAGGCTTTCCTCTGCTTGATACTATTGCAAGTCTTGTTATTTGCGTTTTCATTGTGAAAGCCGCTTATGATATCTTTAAGGATGCTGTTGACAAGATGGTGGATCGCTCTTGCAGCGAAGAAACAGAACGGGAGATCATGGAGTGCGCTGTAAAACAGGAGGGCGTTATCGGCGTGGATCTTATCCAGACACGTATATTCGGTAACAAGATCTATGTGGATATTGAGATATGTGCAAACGGTAAGATAACGCTGAATGAAAGCCATGAAATTGCCGACCGTGTACACAATGCCATTGAAGATAACTTTACCAAAGTAAAGCATATCATGGTTCATGTCAATCCGGCACGGACAGACTTTGATTCAAGTGACGATCAGTAAAATGCTTGTGGCATTATAAGGAAATGCTAAATGATAAAAATCAAGTGGTTATACTGCCCGATTTGCGATGTTCTTTTTCGGCTGGTTTTTGTAAACTATACCGTTTGTCTCAATTTCGTTGACCTTTTTGAAACTCACGAACTGCTGACGCTGTGGATAGACTTCAAATCGGATCAAGTCCCGATAATTGTTTCAGATAATCATCATATGTAAGGTCGTCAAAAGCATCATTGCAGCAATTCCCCAAATAGTCGAACTCATCGCAGCAGCATTCTATGAGCTCGCCGTTTTCATCGAGGCTTCTGCCGTTTCCTTTGCAAATATCGGGTTTGCACGGAGACAAAACCGTACCTGTAACATCGACAGCAGCTTCCGGCAGTTCTCTAACGTGTTTGATTGAATTCTGAAAGCTCTCAAATCCTTCTTTTGTCATGGGACATTCCATTTGATTTTTCTCCGAAAATTAAAAAAGTGCGCCAACCGAAGTCAACGCACCGAAAAACGCAAACTCCGATTGTCGCGAAACAAAACTCAAATGAATGAGGAATATCCTATGCACCCACCAAGTAGAATTTGCGTTTTTACCAAATTCAAAAGGTAGGTACAGCGACAAAAGGGTATAATACCCCCCTTAAATAGAAGAGGTTACTCCCCCATTCTGTGTATTGAGTTTTGTTTCGCAAAATTATTATATCACACTCTTTGAGTTTTTACAACTATCTGCAATATATTTTTGTACCTATTGCAGCGCAACTATAACACGGATTCAGCTGACTTTGACTGCACAAATAAAAAGTGTGTGCAACCAAAGTCGCACACACTGAAAAACGCACAGTTCAGATTGCTGTCCGATACTGCTATTCTATTTTTCCAGCTTGTTAAACTGCTCTGCAATTCTGTTCCATGTAGTGCGGTCAACCACGCCGCTTTGTTCGATGCCGTTGATCCTTTGAAACTCTCTTACAGCTGTGGCGGTAGTAAGATTAAATCTGCCGTTCGGCGGCACATATCCGTAGCAGGTGTAGTTTATCCGCAGCTCGTTTAACAGAAGCTGGATAATAAGCACAAGGTCGCTGCGCTCTCCTATCTGCACCTTAAAGCCGTCGCGGGAGGGGAAGGGGGATATTGCCACGGCTTTGGCATTCTGCTTCAGGCAGCAGTCGTATGCCTTGTACATAGCTTCCCATGTAGCGAAGTCAACATTGCCTGTGGGTGGCAGAGAGTTTTGCTTCTGAAAATATGTAACGGCATTTTTCGTTGACTCGTCATAGTTTCCGGTCTGGTTTGTGTGCAGCAGGGGGTCTTCAGAGCAGTTTGCAATTGCACACAGCATTTTTTGTATTTGTTTTACAAAGCTTGTTTCGTCGTTTTTATCGTAGCTTGCCATAAATTCTCCGTTCTTCCGCCTGTGGCGGAAATTTTTATTTTTTGGTTATCCGACGTACTGTCCCTCCTGCACCTGACTTCCGCTGTACAGCGTTCTGTAGGTGTCGGTTATAGAGTTATAGGTTTGCAGTCCCACGACTCCTGTGGGCTCAAGTCCGAACAGATTTTGATACGCAAGCACAGCAGTTTGTGTGCCGGGACCGAAAATTCCGTCCTCAGTAAGCTTCGGTATCTGTGTGTATGTATTTGAAATGTAGTTAAGATAGTTTTGCACTTGCCGTACTTCCTCTCCTCGGCTGCCAAGGCTTATAGGATATCCGGGATAGGGAGCAGTATTGCCTAAAAAATACCCCTCAGGCAGGCTTTGAAGCATTGACTGATAAGTGCTGTAGATACGTTCCCATACAAGAGTGTTTACTATACCAGTTTCCTCCAGTCCGTATTCGCGCTGGAAGGATAATACACTCTCTTCGGTCTTGGGACCGAAAATACCGTCAACTGCGACTGACTGCACCGCCGGATCAAACAGAGCTATAAAGCTCAGAAGATACTGAAGCTCCCGAACTCCGGCGCCTCTGTCTCCCTGCGACAGCACCGTTTGGAAGAGGTTTGTTACGTCCTCTATAGGTATGCCCTCAGAGTCCAGGTCAGAAAGGCTTTTTACTCCAGAATATATGCGGATTATGGCGTACCATGTGCTTCTGTCTATCTCGCCCGTCTGCGGCAGATTAAAGATCTCCTGAAATTTTTTCACCGCATCGGCGGTGGCGTCTGTATACACACCGTCAACGACTGCGATCTTAGGTATAGCCGGATAGTTGTTAGATATGCGGTTCAGTCTTGTCTGCATATACTGCACATCGTTGCCGGATGATCCGCGGCGCAGTATTCTGCCCGGATAGCTTTCCGACGCACCCATTACGGGGGTATCGCGAACAAGCTCTATGTTAGTTCCGTAATACCTTTGCAGTATCTGATAGGGAAGCAGTCCCTGGTTGGCAAGAGCAACGCTGCCCCATTGGCTAAGTCCCTCGCAGGAAACTGTAGTTCCGTTGCAGTACAGGGCAAACAGGGGTTCTACCGAGCCTTCGCGGCGTATATAGGTATCAAATATTTCGTCAACGAGATTGGATATGTTTTCAAACACATCTCTGCCGTATACAAAGGACTGATCTATGGCTGTGGAATTGGTTATGTCAAATGGGTATCCTCGGGATCGGTAGTATTCTGTGTATATACGGTTGAGGGCGAAGGTTATTTCTGCAATTATGTTTGCACGAAGGGCATTTTCCGGCCAGTTGGGATATATTTCACTGGATGCCACGTTTTTTATATAGTCGACAAACGGTACTGTAACATTGGCTGCGTTGGAATCGGGAGCGCCGAGATGAACGGTTATGTATTCCGGTATAAACGGAAGCTGCTGTTCTGTCAAGAGTGCTTCACTCCTTCCGTGCGTCCTCTGAGAGAGTCGTATCCGGGGGCTTCAATTATTTGTATCCCCTCGGCAGGGTAGGGGGAGTTTGCGTTTTGAGGTATCAGGTTTATTTTTTGCAGAGATGTAACTCCGTCAAAAACAGGTACGCCTACGCCTTCAACATTATAAAAGCCTTCTTTTGACACTTCGATGTTGTATGACGAGTAAGGCTTTACATCACCGGGAGTCTGACTTACGCTTTTGGGCGGAGCGGGAAGCTCAACTGTGGGTGTCTGACCTGAGCTATCCGTTTTCAGTGACATAAGCAGCTGCGAAAATTTACCGCCACCCTCGTCAGGATAATCAAATATAAGCACCTGTGCACCTTCCTCGGGAATTGCGCCGTTTGCAGACGTGACCTGCACCTGCAAATATCCTGCGCCCGTTTCTGAATTTCTGTCCATTTAAGTCTGTTCCTTTCTGTCATTGGTGTAGAGCGGTCTTATTACTATATTATTCCGCATCTGAAAGAATTGCTACAACAAGAACTGTGGATAAAAAAAGCAGAGAATAATTTGTCCCTGCACGAAGCTGCACCGCCGCTGAGAGTATCCATAGCAGAATAACGGAAGCAACAGATACGGCACGGCATATCCGATATGCCGTGTACGGCATAAATAAGACAGAGCACACCTCTCGCAGCACCCCGCCGCCGTCAAAGCAGGATACAGGCAAAAGATTTATAATCCCCAGCGTTACAGAGCAGACCGCGAAAGGAAAGCTGCTGTGAAAAATAATTCCCAATAGAATTCCGGCGGCAGGTCCTGACAGGCAAACAAGTATTTGCTTTGCCGCCGACATATCATAGGGGTAAATGAGCCGCAGTCCCGTGCGTCCTGTGCCAAGGCGCGGCAGACCCATTCCCAGAAGAAGGGCGCACAAAATATGTGCGCCCTCATGGCAGACAACTGCAAGGAAAAAAGGAAGCGGCGATGGACAGGTAAGCGCAAAAAGCAAGAGAAAAATAAATGTGATCATCCGACCGTTATCCGCTGTAGCCGAAGGCTGCGGCTATAGCTTCTGAAAAGTAGTCCCAAAATCCCTTTTCTTCTGTTTCTGTGCTGTCATATATTGCTGCTGCGGCAACAATATCGCTGCTTTGGGGGGATGCGCTCCATGCAATAAGGCAGACGGCGCAAAGCACGGCGCATACTGTCGCAGTAATATCCGCCGTGTCCGGCCGGCGCTTTTTTATCACTTCCTTTTTTTGCTCAACGACAGCAGTGTTTTTAGGCTTCCTTCCGCTTGATATAACAGCCATAGTGATTTCCCCTCCTGATGTGTAATTATATGTGATGAGTGAAGGTATAATTACATTTCAATTTTCTTAATTTTCTAATTTTCTAATTTTCAAAAAAGGAAATAACTGTGTTGAGATATTTTTCGAGTATAGGCTTGTCACTCATAAAAACAGAGTGCTTCGCTCCGCGAAATGTCACCATGGGACAGCCGAGCTTTCGTGACAGCCGCCGCTGGCGATTATTTTTTACGACCTTGTCTCTCCCTGCGCTGATTATCATTATTTCAGTATGAATATCAGCAATTGAAGCGTTGTTAAGTATGCGTTCATCAGTGCATATTGCTTCGTATGCCCAGCGGTTTGTAGATGTGCAGCTCTGATAGCGTTTGTCGGACAGCCGAAGACGGCGTATGTGCTCATACCGCACAAGGCTCATATCAGAGCTCTTTCTGAAGTTATCTGTCGGGCTGAATTCGCCTGAATAGCGAAAGCGGGAATTCCAGGAGGTCTTTTCGGCGTCATGCCGTATCATCTGCTTTACCGCTCTTATGGGAATTCCTTTTGTTTTAGGACATATCATAGGAGACGTCATTGCGACCTTTGACAGCTTGTCGCCACCGCTAACAAGATACAGCCCTGCAACGCTGCCGCCCATTGAGTGTGTAAGTGCGTAAACAGGCAGTCCGCCAGAGCGCGGCAGCACAACAGAATCTATGATCGCGTCAAGATCGGCGGCGTAATCGTAGAATGAGTCTACATGAATAAGCCGTGGATCCGATACCTCTTTTGCTGAAAGTCCGTGACCGCGCTGGTCGTATATAAATACGTTATAACCCATTTTTATCAGATACCAGCACAGCTCGTCGTACTTTCTGTAAAATTCGGTAAATCCGTGTATAATGACTACGGACGCCTTTGCGCCTTCTACAGGAAAGTATCGCCAAGCCAGTTTCATACCGTCGTCACGGCGCAGCATACCTTCTACGGCATAGTTCTCAAGCACTTTTTCGATATACGCCACCTTTTCGGGATATTCGTTGTCTGAGATAACATTAAGCTTATAATCGGGAGTAAAAATGTTCATATCGATCACCATACTTTCTCCGGCTTTGTGCGAAGCACAAAGCGTGCGTGAAAAAGGATTACTTGCGATTTGAATTTTTGTATTTTTCACGTCAATCACTATGCTTTCTCCGGCTTTGTGCGAAGCACAAAGCGCGCGTGAAAAAGGATTACTTGTGATTTGAATTTTTGTATTTTTCACGCTGCCTGCTCCAAGCATAATAGCTTCTACAGATATTATGTTACAGATTACAAAAAGCTATTAAAAATAATTTTGTACTTTACGGTTTCGCGAGTTTCGAGGCGTGAGGTATGGAGCCTTCCGACAAACAAAAAAACAGGGACTAGTCAAAGTCCCTGTGAGTGTGTCACCCTATTTGTTCCCGAGCCGCTTTCAGTGCAGCAGCAACTATATGATGCATATCCATATACTTGTACAGACCCAGCCTGCCTCCGAAAATAACGTTCTGTTCTTTTTCGGCAAGTGCCTTATATTTTTCGTACAGAGCATTGTTTCTGTCATCATTTATGGGATAGTACGGCTCGTCGCCGGGTTTCCACTCGGCAGAATATTCTCTTGTTATGACCGTTTTCGGCTGTGTACCGAATTCAAAGTGCTTGTGTTCGATAACGCGGGTGTAGGGCACTTCAAACTCTGTATAGTTGACAACTGCATTGCCCTGATAGTTGTCGGTGTCCAGCACCTCTGTTTCAAATCTGAGACTTCTGTATTCAAGCTCGCCGTAGCAGAAGTCAAAATAACGGTCGATCATACCGGTGAAAACTACTTTTTCGGCAAGTGCCGAAAGCTCCTCGCGGTTTTCAAAATAGTCGGTGTTGAGACGCACTTCAATTCCGTCAAGCATTTTTTCGATCATTGCGGTATAGCCGCCGTTGGGGATACCCTGGTACAGATCGTTAAAGTAGTTGTTGTCATAGGTAAAGCGAACCGGCAGGCGCTTGATTATAAAGGACGGCAGCTCAGTGCAGGGGCGTCCCCACTGCTTTTCCGTATAGCCGCGCACCAGCTTTTCGTAAATGTCACGTCCCACAAGGCTCAGCGCCTGTTCCTCAAGGTTTTTCGGCTCTGAAACATTTGCGTCCCGCTTTTGCTTTTCTATAATCTCTCTTGCTTCTTCCGGAGTGCGGATATTCCAGAGGCGGGAGAAAGTGTTCATATTAAAGGGAAGATTGTATATTTCATCGCCGTAGCGCGCCATAGGACTGTTGGTGTAGCGGTTGAAATCAGCAAAGCGGTTTACGTAGTTCCAGACGTCCTTGTCTGAGGTGTGAAAAATATGCGCGCCGTAGCGGTGCACGTTTATGCCCTCAATATTCTCGGTGTATATGTTTCCTCCGATGTGAGAGCGGCGGTCGATAACAAGACATTTTTTTCCGTTTTCAGCTGCATACTGAGCAAAGGTAGCTCCGAAAAGGCCGGCGCCTACAATAAGATAATCGTACATGATGATCTCCGTTCCGCCGCAAAAGCGGCGATATGAATAGTTATAAAATTGAATGGTTATGAAAAAGGTTATGTTGCTAAAAGTCAGGAGTATAAGCGCTTTTTGCGCTGGATACGTCCTGCGAGTAGCCGTCGAAGCCCATAGACAGCGCAGCATCGCGAACATATTCATACTCAAAGGTCGTTACTCTGCGGCAAAGCGCGGGTATGCTTTTCGGCGCAAAGTCGGGTGTGTACTGGCTCATAAGACTGAGTATAACGCTGTCGGGCGGCACAGCTTCGGCAATTCTTTCAAGGGCGGAAACAGAGTCGCGGCGCACGCCCGGAAGTATAAGGTGGCGGACTATAGTGCCGCTTTTCAGCATTCCGTCACTGTCAAATCGGGGCTTGCCGGTGATCCGCACCATTTCTTTAAGTGCCGCGGCTGCAGTGCCCACATATTCGGCACACGCCGAATATGCACGTGCAATCTCATTGCTGCCGTATTTGAAATCCGTCAGAAATATACCAGCATATCCTGCCAGCTCAGATACAGCTTCAGCGCGCTCCCAGCCGCCGGTGTTGAAAACAACGGGAATTGCGGGGCGGTGCAGCTCAAGTGTCTCTATTATCTGCGGTAGAAAATGGGTAGGGGAAACAAGATTTATGTTGTATGCACCGCTTGTCTCAAGCTTTTTGAATTCTTCCGCAAGCTCCTGAGGGGTGTATACCTTGCCCGCGCCGCCGCAGCTGATAGCCTTATTTTGACAGAAAACGCATTTCAAGGGGCAACCGCTGAAAAATACGGCTCCGCTTCCGCGGTCGCTGTCATTGCCGCTGATGCACGGTTCCTCCCAGCGGTGAAGCATTATTTTTGCAATGCGCATATCTGCACCCTCGCCGCACACGCCGACAGCATTGTATCTGTCGGCGCCGCAGCGTCTTGGGCATACATCGCATTTGGAAAGATCAAATTTCATTTTCAGAATTAAAGCTTTGATTTCAGGTATTTGCCTGTATAGGATTTTTCACATTTTGCTACCTGCTCAGGCGTTCCCGTGCAAACTATAGTTCCGCCGCCGTCTCCACCCTCAGGACCGAGGTCTATCAGGTAGTCGGCAGTTTTTATAATGTCAAGGTTGTGCTCTATAACAAGTATTGTGTTACCCTGATCTACAAGGCGCTGCAGAACCTCAATAAGCTTTTCTACATCTGCCGAATGAAGTCCGGTTGTAGGCTCGTCCAGCACATATATCGTTCGTCCTGTGCTGCGCTTGGAAAGCTCTGTTGCAAGCTTCACCCGCTGCGCCTCACCGCCCGAAAGGGTGGTGGAGGACTGACCTATTTTTACATATCCCAGTCCAACGTCGCAGAGAGTTTTCAGCCTTGAGGAAATCCTCGGTATATCTGCAAAAAACTCAGCGCCTTCTTCTGCTGTCATTTCAAGCACGTCGGCAATGCTCTTGTCCTTGTACTTAACCTCAAGTGTTTCGCGGT
Source organism: uncultured Lachnospiraceae bacterium (assembly GCA_964490165.1). Classification (GTDB taxonomy): domain Bacteria; phylum Bacillota; class Clostridia; order Oscillospirales; family CAG-272; genus Avispirillum. The sequence goes on from CAZBAR010000001.1 coordinate 8,817, forward strand.
TATAGCGTTTGCCGTGACAAACATCGCAGGTTACGTAAACATCGGGCAAAAAGTGCATTTCTATTTTTTTAACTCCGTCGCCCTCGCACGCCTCGCAGCGTCCGCCACGGATGTTAAAGGAAAATCTGCCTGATTTGTATCCGCGCAGATTAGCGGAGGGAGTTTTTGCGAAAAGCTCACGGATGTCGGTAAACAGTCCGGTGTATGTCGCAGGGTTTGAGCGTGGCGTTCTGCCGATAGGGCTTTGGTCAATGGCTATTATTTTATCAAGTGCCTCTGTGCCGAGTATTTCCTTGTGCTTGCCCGGATAGGTGATAGCACGGTTCAGCTTTGATGCAAGGGAGCGATATATAATAGCGTTTACCAGTGATGATTTTCCGCTTCCCGAAACACCGGTAACGCAAACAAAGCAGCCGAGGGGGATAGAAACGTCAATATTTTTAAGGTTGTTTTCACTTGCTCCCACAACGGTCAAAAAGCTGCCGTTTCCGGCTCTTCTGGTCTTCGGTACTTCTATTTTTCTCCTGCCGGACAGAAAAGCACCGGTGACAGATTTTTTATCAGCCATCAGCTGCTTAGGGGTGCCGCACGCTACTATCTCGCCGCCATGTACACCGGCTCCCGGACCGATATCAATAATATAGTCGGCAGCCTCCATTGTTTCCTCGTCGTGCTCAACCACAATAACACTGTTTCCGAGGTCTCTGAGCTGCTTCAGCGTTTCAATAAGCTTGCCGTTGTCTCTTTGATGCAGGCCTATGCTGGGCTCGTCCAGAATATACAGCACTCCCGCAAGGGATGAGCCTATCTGGGTGGCAAGGCGAATTCTTTGCGCCTCTCCGCCCGAAAGCGTACCGCTTTTTCTCGCCAGTGTGAGGTAGTCAAGTCCTACAGACACAAGGAAACCGAGTCTTGAACGAAGCTCCTTGATTATCTCCCTTGCGATCTGCATTTCGCTGTCAGTGAAGGAAAGGCTGTTTATAAAGCCCAGCGCCTTGTCAACGGACTTTGAGCAAAATTCGTCGATGTTGATGCCGCCGACAGTTACGGCGAGCGCTTCGCGGTTAAGTCTGCTGCCATTGCAGTCAGGACAGGGAAGCTCCTCCATAAACTGGTCGTAATAATCCTTGTCGGTACCGCCTTGCTCCATGCGGCTTGCGATCATTTTTACTACGCCGTCATATTTTACTTTTTGGCGGCGTGAATATCCGCCGAAGCCGCGGGTTATATCGTATACCTCATCGCCGGTGCCGTAAAGCAAAGCCTTCATAGCGCTGTCAGAAAACTCACACAGGGGCTGATCCATTCTGAAGCCGTGATGTCTGCCGACCTCGGCGAAAAGGGGACCCATCCATGTGTCGGGGCCGAGGGTCTTAAATCCGTTTACCGCAATCCCGCTGTCAAGAAGTGAAAGAGAGGTATCGGGTATTATTTTGTCAATGGAGATACGCTGGCGAACACCGAGACCTGCACAGGTCTTGCACGCGCCGAAGGGATTGTTAAAGGAGAACATTCTGGGTTCAAGCTCGCCGAGGCTTATGCCGTGTTCCTCGCAGGCGTAGCTTGTAGAAAACTGAAATTCCTCCTCGTTGCCGCCGTCGCGAGGCACTGTAACTATAAGCAAGCTGCCGCCGCTTTCTCTGAGCGCTGTTTCTACGCTGTCGGTAAGACGCGAGCGTATATCGTCCTTCATTACAAGGCGGTCTACTACTATTTCAACATTGTGCTTCTGATTTTTTTCAAGCTCAAATATTTCTGTAAGATCGTATATTATGCCGTCGCAGCGTACGCGTGAAAAGCCGCTTTTCTTTGCAGACTCAAATATTTTTTCGTGTCTGCCTTTTTTGCCGCGTACTACGGGGGCAAGCACCATAAAGCGCTCGCCCTCGGGCAGCGCTGTTATGCGGTCAAGTATCTGGTCGGTGCTCTGCTGGCGGATCTCTTTTCCGCAAACGGGACAGTGAGGCACGCCGAGGCGCGCATACAAAAGACGCAGATAATCGTATATCTCCGTCACGGTTCCTACGGTGGAACGAGGATTTTTCGAGGTCGTTTTCTGGTCTATGGATATTGCAGGGGAAAGTCCCTCGATAGAGTCGATGTCCGGCTTGTCCATCTGACCGAGAAACATACGCGCGTATGAAGAAAGGCTTTCTACAAAGCGTCGGTGACCCTCGGCGTATATGGTGTCAAAGGCAAGGGAGGATTTTCCGCTGCCCGACATACCGGTAAATACTACCAGCTTGTCGCGGGGGACCTTTACGTCTATATTTTTGAGGTTGTTTTGGCGGACACCTCTGACCGTCAGATATTTTGGCATAATTACTGTACTCTGTTTTTGTAAAAATTGTACTTAGGGGGCTTATTCAAGCCCCCTTTAATTTACTTCTGTTCGTTTTTTTCTTCAAGCGCTCTGCCTGTAAGGCTTCCTGCAAGAATGATCTTTCTTTCATCATCTGTAAGTGTGCCCAGTGAGAAGGTGTGTTCATACACTCCGTTTGCGGTGCAAAGATAACCCTTTACGCTTTCTGCTCCGTCGGCTACCGCGCTTCTTATTCCGGGAAGGATCACCCACTGACCGCAGAGGATCTCGTCGTCACCTGTGCCGGCATTTTTGCCGATAGTCATTTCATCGCACATAAGAGGGAGCATACCCCAGTTGATAAGGTTGGAGCGGTAACGCTTTGTAGCGTATTCTCTGGAGATATTGGCGCTTCCGCCCAGCACTCTCTGGCATGAAGCAGCCTGCTCTCTTGCGCTTCCGTCTCCGGGACGAACTGCGCATACGAGGCTTCCTATACCGAGGCTGCCGCTGAGCGCGCCGTACTTTGCTTCAACTGCAGCTACAGCAGCGTTCATAGCAGATTCTGCGTCTGCTATATCAACAGACTCGTCATATTCCTCTCCGGCAGCTTTCTTTGCAATGGCAGCAATCACATCGGCTCTGCCGACATATGCAGGGTCACGTCTGGAAAGAGTAAGTCTGGAAAGACGGTAGGGATTTGAACGATAGGATGAGGATTCGCCTGAAGGGATGAGCTCGTCGGTAGTGGTAACATCGTCGTCAATAACAGATGCAACGCCCATAACAAGGTTATCGGCAAGCGCCTTCATACGGGGCCAGTCCTTGATGTTGGGGCCGAATGAAAGCTCTGCGCTCTCGTCAGCCTTTCCGTAGCCGAACCATACGCGGTTTTCGTAAACTGTTTTGTCAAATGTATATTCGGGGGTGCTGTATTTTACGTCAAGCTCGTCAGCTCCCATAAGCAGGCCGCCGTTTGCAGCAGTTGCAGCAATAGAACGGGCGTCCATAAGAGCAACGGAAGCAAACTGTCCCTCTCCGGGTTTAGAGCCTTCGCGGTTGGGGAAGTTTCTGGTGGAATGACGGATGCTGAGACCGCCGTTTGCGGGAACGTCGCCTGCGCCGAAGCAGGGACCGCAGAACGCAGTGCGCAGTGTAGCGCCTGCGCGCATAAGGTCAGCAGCTACTCCGCATTCAAGAAGTCTGACAAATGCAGGCTGGCTTGCAGGATATGCAGACAGAGCAAAACGGTCAGCTCCTACAGACTTGCCGCGAAGGATATCTGCCGCTGCACAAAGGTTGTCAAATGTACCTCCGGCGCAGCCTGCGATAACACCCTGATCAACGCGTACTCTGCCTGTTGCAGGGTCAACCTTGTCTGCAAGACGAAGTGCGCCGTCTGCCAGACCGAGCTGAGCTGCGCCTTTCTTCTCAACCTCGCGGAGAATGTCAGCCGCATTTTCGTTCAGCTCGCGAACGGTAAAGGTATTGGAGGGATGGAAGGGGAGAGCTATCATAGGCTCTATTTTTGAAAGATCTATTTCAACAGCGCCGTCGTAGTACGCGCCCTCAGCGGGAGCGAGCTTCTTATACGCTTCGGGTCTGCCGTGAACGGTAAAATATCTTTCTGTTTCGCTGTCAGTTGTCCAGATCGAAGAAAGGCAGGTGGTCTCTGTAGTCATAACGTCAATGCCGTTACGGAATTCGATAGGCAGATTTGCAATACCGTCTCCTACAAACTCAAGAACCTTGTTCTTTACGAACTTGCAGGGGAATGTCGCGCCGATAAGAGCCAGCGCTACGTCCTGAGGGCCTACTCCCGGACGGGGTGCGCCGGTAAGGCGAACTGCGATGACCTCGGGGGATGCAACATCGTAGGTTCTGCCCAGTATCTGCTTAACAAGCTCGGGTCCGCCCTCTCCTACTGCCATTGTTCCGAGAGCGCCGTAGCGTGTGTGGCTGTCGCTGCCAAGTATCATTTTGCCGCAGCCGCTCATCATTTCGCGCATAAATGAGTGGATTACTGCCATATGTGCAGGAACATAGATAGCGCCGTACTTCTTCGCAGCAGAAAGACCGAACATATGGTCGTCCTCGTTGATCGTGCCGCCTACTGCACAAAGGCTGTTGTGACAGTTGGTGAGAACATAAGGAATGGGCAGCTTTTCAAGTCCGCCTGCTCTTGCCGTCATAAGAATACCGACGTATGTAATATCGTGGGACGCCAGTGCGTCAAACTTTATCTTAAGATTACTGCCGTCGTCGGAGGTGTTGTGAGACTGCAAAATGGAGTAGGCAATAGTGCCTTTTTTGCCGGACTCAATATCGCCCTCGTCGGAAAACTTTCCGTTTTTGTAGAATACGCCGTGCTTGATAAGCTCAACCATCGTAATTACCATACCTTTCTTTGTATTTGCGCCGCCGGCGCAAACAGGGAAGTGTGAAGACTGCATTTATATCAGGATCACACTGTTTCTCCCATATAAACTTATTTTTTATCAATTATTTATTATAAACCAAAAAATATAAAAAATCAACTGCGGCGAACATAAATCTTTCTGCACAGCGCATTTTTTGTTTAATTATTGTAGGATTTCCATTCGGCACGGCTAAAAAACAAAGTTGCAATTTTTTTATGTTTGTGATACAATTATTTCAAATGTAAGATAAAAACGGAAAAACCGGAGGCGCACGTGTTACTCGAAAAATTGCTTATTCCCGATCTCTGTATCGACCACTACTACAATTTGGAGCCGCAGACGGTGCGCGCCATGGGCGGGCGAGCGCTTCTTTGTGATATAGACAATACTCTCGCTACCTATGACGATCCCACCCCTCCCGACGACGTGGTGAAGTGGATAGAAAAAATGCGGGCGGGCGGCGTTGAGATAGCTTTCGTTTCCAACAACCACGCCGAGAGGGTAGAGCTGTTTAACAAGGAGCTTGGCTGTGTTGCTTATGCTGATGCTGGCAAGCCCAAGACCCGATATCTTGATGCGGCGGTGCGTGATCTGGGTATCGATAAAAGCGAAGCGGTGCTGCTGGGCGATCAGCTGCTTACCGACTGTGCTGCAGCAAAGCGCTTCGGCATTCCGGCTATCATAGTTCCGCCTATTAAGGATAAAAAGACCTTGTTTTTTAAGTTTAAGCGGCTTATTGAGATCCCTTATATGAAAAAATACAATAGAAATGCAAAATCGGAGGGTGAAAATGTCTGAGAGACTGAATGCGCTTCGGCGTAAAATGACAGAAAAAGGCTTTGACGCAGTGCTTGTGACAAGCTCTGAAAATCATTTGTATATGAGCGGTTTTGCAAATCCCGACGGCACGCTGCTTATATGCTCGGATACTGCATATGCTCTGCAGGATTTCAGATATATCGAGGCGGCACGCAGGGAGATAGACAGCGAGGATTTTGAGGTCGTAATGCCCGACAGACGTATCGTGGCATGGCTTGCAGAGTCCCTGAGTGCGCTCGGCTGCAGGACTGTTGCGTATGAGGATGCCGTTATGCCGTGCAGAGAACTTGAAAATTACAGAAAAGGTATAAAGGGCTGTGATTTTGTGCCGGCAGGTGATATTTTTGCCGAGCTTCGTATAGAAAAGGATGAGAGCGAGGTGGAATGCATCGTTCGCGCTCAGCGTATAGCGGAAAGATCCTTTGAAGAGCTGCTGCCGATGATAAACTACGATGTTACAGAAACATATCTTGCTGCTCAGCTTGAATTCTTAATGAGAAAGAACGGAAGCGAGGGCGCGAGTTTTGAGACTATAGCCGTCAGCGGCAAAAACTCCTCGTCCCCCCACGGTGTGCCGAGAAATGTTAAGCTGGAAAAAGGATTTCTCACCTTTGATTTCGGCGCTATGATAGGCGGCTATCACTCCGATATGACGCGAACTGTCTGCATCGGTAAGGCGGACAGCGGAATGAGGAGACTGTATGATAAGGTGCTGGAAGCGCAGATGGCGGTGCTGAGTGTTATTAAAGAGGGCGAGTCGCTTTATAAAATGGATAAGGTGGCAAGGGATATTATTGATGCGGTGCCTGAATACAGGGGCGCGTTCGGTCATTCCCTCGGTCACGGAGTAGGTCTCGAAATACACGAAGCGCCGAATATGTCGCTGTATTCCGGCGACGGCAGGCTTAAAACAGGGAACATCGTGACGGTCGAGCCGGGAATTTACCTTGAAGGTAAGTACGGCTGCCGTATTGAGGACATGGTTCACATCGTTCCCGGCGGTGCGGAAAATCTTACAAAATGTCCCAAAGAGCTTATCGAAATATGATTTTTTGCTCATTCGTCAAAAAAATACTTTGAAAACTATTGCAAAACGTGCGCATATATATTACAATATGCATAGCTAATTTTAGTTGGTTATATTTTGTGAAAGGAGCTATCCCGTAAGGGATAACTGAATTTATGGTAGTAGCAGGAGATTTCAAAAACGGAATTACCTTTGATATGGACGGTCAGGTAATGCAGGTAATCGAGTTCCAGCACGTTAAACCCGGTAAGGGCGCGGCTTTTGTCCGTACTAAGCTGAGAAACGTTATCACAGGCGCAGTTGTGGAAAAAACATTTTCTCCCACAGATAAGTATGAGGATGCACGCATTGAGCGTAAGGATATGCAGTATCTTTACAGCGACGGCGAGCTGTACTACTTTATGGATATGGAGTCTTTCGAGCAGATTCCTCTTAACGCAGATAAGCTTTCCGATAACTTCAAGTATGTTAAGGAAGAGATGATCTGCACCATCAAGTCATACAAGGGCAACGTATTTTCCGTAGAGCCTCCCATGTTCGTTGAACTGGAGATTGTTGATGCAGAGCCCGGCGTTAAGGGCGATACCGCTACAGGCGCTTCTAAGAATGCAACTGTTGAGACAGGTGCCGTTGTTCGTGTTCCTCTGTTCATCAATCAGGGTGAGAGAATCCGTATCGACACCAGAACAGGCGAATATCTCGAAAGAGCGTAAAGTGATCTATATGTGCGGCTGCTTGCAGCCGCACTTTGTACAATTGAAGAAAATAAGGAGTAAAATTATGACTATCAGTGAAAAAAGCGCGTATTTGAAGGGTCTTGCCGAGGGTATGAAGCTTGATACCGAAAAGGCTGAAGGAAAGCTTATTTCCGAGCTTATAGGTCTTGTTTCCGAAATAGCTTCTACGGTTGAGGTGCTCGACAGCGAGGCTGCCGTTATGGCTGACTATGTGGACGAGCTTGACCACGATCTCGGCGAGCTTGAAGAATATGTATGGGATGAGCTCTGCGACGACGAGTACTTTGACGATGATGACGACGACTTTGAGTACGGTGAGTATGATGAGGACGATGAGTGCGACGGAGTTTGCGAGGGCTGCAGCGGCTGCGACGATGATGAGGATGACGGAGACGTCTTTGATGTTGAAGCAGAGGGAATGCGCTGCATTATGTGCGACAATTGCGGCGACACCGTCGTTTATGATGAGAATCTTGATCCTGCAAATATCGAGTGCCCCGGATGCGGCAAGCCTGTTTGCGGCAAGATTGACGAATAAAACATTTAAGGCGTTTTGATGTACGTAAGCTGTGTCAAAACGCCTTTGACTTTTATGTGCAATATTGCCAAATGGCAAAAAATAATTATCTTTATATGCTTGAACTTTTCACTTAATCTATTGACAAATCGCTTTATTAAATATATAATGTGTGTGTAAGAATGCCGATACTATGAGTCGGCTAAATTATTTATGGAGGTTTTCGTGATGAGAAAATCATTATCACTTGCTTTGGCAGTTGTAATGTTGTTGTCTGCAATGATCTTTACAATTCCCGCAAGTGCTGCAACTATTACAGAGTCTGCAGGAACAGAAGGCGAGAAGGTAGAAGCTCCCTACTTCGAATCTGCTCCTACCATTGACGGTATCGTTTCAGAGGCCGAATGGGGCGAAGCATCTGTCAGAGTAGAAGCGTTCTATGCTGCAAGTAAGGATGATTCAGAGCCCAGCAGCCGTTTCATCTTCTGGAGAACAGGCAGCTTTGACGATTACACTGCTTGGAATTATGATCTTTGGCTTCGTTGGGATGTAAACTATTTTTACATAGCTGTAAAGGTAAAGGATCCCGATAAGCACATGAACAAGAACGGTGCCGGCAACTCCTGGAACGGCGATGCTGTTCAGACAAGAATTGACTGGAACGGCAGAAAGCCTGCAAGCGGCGGCGCTAAGCCCTGGACTAACGACAGCGTTCCCGACCTGCTGTTTGCTTATACACAGATCGCAGGCGGCTTTACCGAGGCATGGGATAACACCGTTAACGTAAACAGAGGTATGACAGAGTCTTCAAGAAACCCTCTCGGCGTTACTAAGGCAGTTGTTGCTCCCGCAGGTTCAAGCTATTCTGCGGACACTCAGGCGGGCTACACTACATATGAGATCGCTCTTCCCTGGGCGTATATCATTCCCGCTGCAACCCGTAACGAGTTCACAACTCTTACACGTACACAGTTTAAGTCTGGTCCCTCCTACCGTGGCGGTAACCCTCAGGGCGGTATCGGCAGATCTCTCGGTATGTCTCTCACCGTTCTTGACGGCGGTCTTACCGAAAGCGGCAAGTGGGATGCATTCCTCGCTTGGGGTTCAGGTATCTGCGGAGAGCATCAGAATTACGGTGAAATCACTACCGGTTCTAATGCTGTAGTTCTTACCGATACAGGTGTAACTCCTCAGGCAGGCTATGCTACTCAGGATCCTACAAGCCTGATAGAGGCAAGCTTTACTACAAATAATGTTGACCCTGTCGGTGTATACTATGACTACCTCAAGGGCGATACATATAAGGAATTCAAGCTGTCATACGATGAGCTTTCAGTTCTGAAGTATGATGATGCAGGCGACCGTACTATATGGGGTTCTAAGAACTATAACGGTTCTATCACCGATATCGGCGGCGAGCACGGTAATGTCCTTGACTTCAGAGATATTACTCTGGGTCAGAACTACCTGTCTTCTGAGGACGGAGAGGTTAAGTTTGAGGTTCCTCCGTCATACACCTTTGAGTTTGATATCTGCTATACAGATACTCAGATCGCAGGTGACGGTGCAGATAAGTATGGTTCTGCTCTCTACAACTGGTTCGGCGGTGCCAGCATGGTATCCTACAGATGCGGTTATTTCTTCAATGACAAAGCATTTGAGCTCGTTGATGATATCGGTGCTGACGGTACAAACCCCAACATAATAGCAAAGTATGATTACGATCTTAAGAAGAATGTATGGTACAAGTGGCGTTTCCAGATTGATAACGAATCCTGCAACGTACGTCTTTGGATCGATGATACTACAACTGAAGCTGATAACGCTGATAACCCCTGGGGTACTATGATCTTCAACGTAAAGAACAGATACTTCTTCTATTCAAGTGAAGATGCTCTTAACCCTGATAAGGGCGTACTCCTCATCTTCAGACAGATGAATGTTCAGACCATGTATGATAACATCAAGGTATACAACTTTGCAAGCAACACCACTATCGGAGCTCCCGTAGAAAACACCGGCAGTGCAGGCGGTTCAACAACTGTTACTACTGAGGTTGTAAGTAAGGGTGAGGTTACCGTAAGCGGTACTAAGGAAGACGGAAAGTGGCTTGTACCTTTCACTCTTTCTGAAAAGGACGCAAAGTATCTTGCAAATGCTAAGTCTCTCTCCTTCAACTTCACAATTGATCCTGCAAAGGGTGAATTCGACTCCATTAAGGGTCTTGATGAAGGCGCATACAAGGTAGAAAAGGGTGAGGACGGCAAGATCGTTATCACTGTCACAGACATCAGCGCTATTAAGAGCCTTGATGCAAGCCAGCCTCTCTTCTACATAGTTCTCAAGGCATTGGATGATAACGCAGTTCTCAGCGATATCGTTAAATCCGAAGTTATTGACTACGAGTTTGAGTATGTCATCGTTTCTACCGGCGACGCAACTGTATATGTTGTTATTGCAGCAGTTGTTGCAGTAATCGGCTGTGCAGCAGTAGTTGTTATCAGAAAGAGAAAGATCGAAGAATAATTGATCTGATTGATCTAAAAAGTGCCGACAATGTCGGCACTTTTTTGCGTTTATTTTATTGACAGAAAATCAAAAGATATGGTATAATAGCCGCAAAGTGGCTATTGATGACCAAAAGCGACAGCTTCGCATTCGAAGCGGCTTCGCCGCCGCCAAACGCTTCGCGGTTGCTTTTATGTTACAATGATATAAAATTATAACAGAGGTATAATATGGGCAAGATAAAGGCAGAAAAGAAGAAACGCCGTCTGCTGCGCCGGCATGAACTTCGAAGTCAGATCAAGCAAAATAAGGGCGTTTTTGCGTTGTATATTGTTTTGCGAATAATGGTGATTGCAGTTGCCGTGGCGTCTGTTTTCAGCAAAAATTATCAGAACGTAATGCTGTGCGTGCTGTCGCTCGTATTGTTTACTCTTCCGTCATTTGTTTCAAAAAATTTCGGTATCAGTTTTCCCGGTACTCTGGAAGTCATAATATATTTGTTTATATTTGCCGCTGAGATCTTGGGTGAGATATCTGCTTTTTATCAAAAAGTTCCTTTTTGGGATTCTATGCTTCATACTATTACGGGATTTCTCGCGGCTGCTCTCGGTTTTGCACTTCTCGATATACTAAACAAAAACGAGAGAATTAAATTTCAGCTAAGTCCTGTTTATATGGCAGTAGTTGCGTTTTGCTTTTCAATGACTGTCGGAACCATGTGGGAGTTCTTCGAGTTTGCAATGGATAGTTTTTTCGCACTAGATATGCAAAAAGATTTTGTTGTAAGCAGTATTTCATCAACGAACCTCGGACCTGCTATGCAGAATGAGGTCCTGCATATTGACGATATAGTTTCTACTGCGGTCACTGTTGCAGACGGAACCGTATATAACCTGACGGATTACGGCGTGGTCGGATATTTGGATATTGGTATAATCGATACCATGAAAGACCTGTTTGTCAATTTTATAGGCGCTGTTATATTTTCCTTTATCGGCTTCTTCTATATAAAGAACAGGGGCAAAGGCAAATTTGCAAGGCGCTTTATTCCTACTATTCAAAACGAGAATGAAAATAATGATAACTGAAAACCGGGGCTCGCAGAAGAACTGCGAGCCCCGGTTTTTTTATGCAAGAAGCTCAAGCAGAGCTTCTTTTTCTTTGTATCCGATTGAAGTAGCGCAAAGCTCTCCGCTTTTGAAAATAAGAACGGTGGGAATTGATGCAATATCAAATCTTGTGGCAAGCTCAGGCTCGTCGTCTACGTTTACCTTGCAAACCTTGATTTTGCCTTCGTTTTCCTCAGCAATCTCTGCAACAATAGGTGCAAGCATTCTGCAAGGTCCGCACCACGTCGCCCAAAAGTCAACAAGTACGGGAATGTCAGAGCCCAGAACTTCGCTTTCAAAGTTGTCGGAGGTAAGTGTAATTTCAGCCATGTTCATATAATTCCTTTCGCATTTTAATGTTCTGTAAATATAGTATAACCAATAGTTCGGTTAATTTCAAGTCTTTAATGCCAATATGTCATGGGGAGAATATAGCTTGAAAATCCGATAGTATTAGATTGCCCCGTAGGCGTGCAGTATATTATATATTGCTTACGCGGTCACCCATATCATACCGAATTTGTGCTTGCGGTTACGTATGTCGAACTCGCGGCCAGTTAAATGAAAGGAATGATAATTTGCAAATTATTGAACACATTTTGCTGCTTGACGTTCTTAAACAAGGGTTTCAGCAGCATTTGGGCGGCTTTAAGTCTGGAGAGGCAAACGTAAGACAGCTTTCAGTAATCCTTACTGCCGGGGGATGTCCGCTTTCTATTTCCGAAAAGGTAAATGCGGAATTATATATAAAAAAGCCTGACGGTACCGTTTGCCACAGTGCCTGTGCTGTAGATGCAGACAAAAACATCATCACCCATATTATGACTACTTCGGAGGTTGCAGTGCCGGGCAGGCTTGAATGCGAGATCAGAATACAGCTTCCGAAGGATGATAATGATGTTGTGCCCGTGCTTTACTCCCCTTGCTTTGACATAATAGTTGACGGGTCGCTGTACACAGAGGATGCTTTAGTCTCCGAAAACGAAAACACGGAGTGGACAAAAGCTTTGCAGCGCGTTGCGGATGCTGAAGCCAGACTGCAAGCCTGTGCCAATCGTCTTGAGGAAAAGGCTGATAAAAGCGAACTGGGCAACAAGGTAAATGCCATAGAGAAAACGAAAAAAATGACTGCATCGGTCGGAATAGACGAAGATGGAAAGCTGTGGTTTGATCCGACTGCGGGCGGAGATGTCTCTGCCGTTGCGGACAGAGTAGACAAGATGGAAGAAGCCTTAGCAGAGCTGACGCATGAGCACATAAAGATCACGAAGTTTACGCTGTCGAGAGATACGGCGGAGATGGGAGACAGTGTGCAGGTGCTTATTGAAGTCGGGGTGGACAAGGCTCCCGTTGACATAAAGCTTTTACGGGGTGCGGAAATCCTGCCGCTTAATTTCTCAGGCACGTCCGGAGAGGTTGTAGCTCAGGGTATTACGGCAAACACGACTTTCAAGCTTATTGTAACTGACGACATGGAGCACGAGATCGTGCAGACGAAGACTATCAGCTTTTACAACGGAGTATACACGGGCGTCGGAGGTGATGGCGCTGAGATCGGCAGCCTTACAAAGAAGCTTCAGGGAAGCCGGGGCATAACCTTTACAGCTACAGCCGGCGAAGGTGAGTATATATATTACGCTTGCCCGGCAGGATACGGAACGCCTGCGTTTTATGACAAGACCACGGGATTTCAGGCAAGTCTTGTCAAGGTCAGGGAGGAAAACTATACAAATTCCTCCGGCTATACTGAGGAATATCAGGTGTGGCGAAGCGTGCACAGCGGACTCGGTACACTGACTGTGGAGGTGAAATAAATGGCAATAAAATTAACTGATACAGTTAAGCCTATGGGAGACTTTCATATAGCAGAAGCCGAGGATATTAAGCTTGCGGACGACACGCGTTTGTCGGGGCAGCCGATCATGCAGGTAGTGGACGAGCTGCCCGGTGACGCAGCGGAGCATCCCAATGTGCTTTATCTTGTAGCGGAAGACGGTGATTCCCCTTGATCTGTCTCGGCGGGAAAGAAGTTAAAGAAATATACCTCGGTGACAAGCCTGTATCAGCTATCTATATAGGCGGTCGTCTTGTATGGCGAAGCCGTGAGTATATGGAAGGTGCGGCGGTCATCGTTCTTACGTCCGATGCGCTGCTGAAGCTTGCTGACGGTGTGAGCTACAGCGTAGAGTCTGTCGGAGCGCCTGCGGTGAGCGCGGCAGCTGAGGTCTTGCAGAGCGATATAGGAAGGGGTTCAGCTATCGGCATTGCGGTATCAGCTGCCGAGCCGTATATGCGGCACATTGCGCCGATGCTTGCACGCTTGCCCGTGAGCGGAATATACAAGGTCGCTGCCGGATACACCGAGGCTGACATATACGGCACGGGCGACATCAACATCGGCGCGGGAATACATGAGAGTGACGGCATACCTGCGCCGGGCGGAGCTATGCGTTTGTCGCCTGTGACTTTCGCTATTCCGGAGATACATATGGTCCCCGGTGCGGGGACGTTTGACAGGGATCTGTACACGGCGGATATGCTGAGTATTGTTACAGCAGTGCCCGGAGGCGGCGTGCTGACTGACACGGGACGCGGATATGAGGCGCTGATCAGTGCGCGGGTGCTTGAAGCGTCCGGAAAGCCTGACGGAATGCAATGTGTACTGTATTCGGTATGCAGAGCGAACGGCATCGGCGGAGACGGAGCGATCGGCAGGGAGACGGGTGCGCTTAATGCTTTAGGCGATGTGAAAACAAGCAAGGCGCCGAGCCGGTCCTTTGAATGTATATTTCGGTCGCCGATCCCTTCGCTTTCCTCGGCGCCGGGCACCAGCGGCGCTTCGGAAGCGTATGAGGCTGCCGGCAGCATTCTTCCGTGTGAGATGACAGTGCCGGTGCCCGGCGCGGGTGCGGCACGGAATACGAGGCATACAGGTATGGGGCTGTGCTCAGCTTCGATGACTACAGAAATATACACAGAGCCTGAACCTATTCAAAGCGACTTTGACAGCACAGTTATTACTGTAATGGACGTGCTTGATCTCACGGACATTGATGTAATGGAAATAAAGATATAATTAAACAAGGAGAACAATTATGGCAATCAAAACAACAGCAGGAAACGGCGTAAAATTTCTTGGACTTTCACAGACCTTAAGAGAAAGTCTGCTCAAAGCAATTCTCGGCAACAGTACAGACGGCAAGGTGACCGTGAACACGGCAAAGGTATGCTACATCGGACTGTCAAGCACCGATCCCGAAGCTGCCGTGACAGAGCCGACAGACGAGAACTACAAGCGAATCAAGCTGGGCGAAATGCCCACAGGCAGCGGCAGCACGTGGAAGTCTGACTTTCTGACTATCACAGGCGCACAGGCTGTAAACAGCGGCGTACAGAAGGAGATCAAGTTCAACCGTTCGCTGGCAGCGTGGACTGAGACTTACCCCTATTTCTTCCTTTCAAGCTCTGTATCGGGAAGTACGGGACTTATGGCGTGGGGCGAGCTGACCGAGCCTATTACAGTTGACGCAAAGAACGTTGTACCCCTCTTTGAGGAGGACAAATTCCGGATCTATTTCCCCGCGCCCGGCGAGGTTGAAACGCTGGTGGACGCGGCGGCTACGGCTGATGCAGAAAGCAACTAAAGGATCGAGGTGATGATATATGCCTCAGACAGCTAATTTCGGTTTTCCCTTGTGGGGCGATACGCCCCCCGAGGGGGCGACCGGCAAAGACCTCAGAGACGCGATACTCGGCGAGGGCAGAGACAGTCTTGCTTCTATGGTGGACATGGAGCTTGAAAATGTAAAAAGAACGGTTCCCCCCGTTGGCAAAAATACTTTTAATGTAGAGTGGGACGGAAGCACTGCAGGGCGCGTTAAGGCGATCGGCTCATACAAGTACAGTATGAAATTCGGAACAACACTTATGGGTGATATTGCGCTTCAATACTACAAGGTATACGATGAGCCTGTTATATCAAGATCAGCTCTTACGGGTAGCGGAAAGGCGTATGTTACGTATAACAAGGTTCAGTTTTCTTTGGACTTCGGCTTCAAGATAACCGGTGAACGGGAATTTTCCAAAGCCTCCGACAATGTATACATATGCCTTACAAACGGCACAAGCCCTGTAACATCAGAAGGCTCAATACTCGCGTTGTTCTCAGTGCTTGAAGACGGTGCTGTGTACAGCTCAGAGGATGGGACGCTTACATTCCCCGAAAAGGGACTTTATGCAGTTAAGGCGCAGGGTTATGATGCAAGGTTTGTAAGTCTTTCATCTGAGGAGAATGCATACTACGATCCTGATACTATGCCGGATGCTGCTATGGAACTTATATCGCATAAGGTAACGGAAATAAGCGAGGAAAGTACTGATAAACAGTATCCCAGCGCCAAGGCTGTCTGGAATGCGCTGAACAGTAATTCCGGCAGCGGCGGAATATCCGAAATAAAGGTAAACGGTGAAGCTGCAGTGCCGGAGGACGGCTCTGTAGATATTACTGTTCCTACTAAAGTGAGCGAGCTTGAAAATGACGAAGGGTACCTTACAGAGGATGACATATCCATTCCGACAAAATTAAGCGAGCTTATCAATGATACGGGTTTTGTTACGGCTGATCCGGGCAATCTCAACGATACGGAAAATACATCAAACAAAGTTACTTATTTTAACAGTGCGGAAAATTTGAATGACATCAAATACCCCACAACGCAGGCTGTTTATGACTTTGTAAAAGAAGAACTGGAAACAGCTCCGGCAAAGGTTTTTCTTCCATTTGCTGAATGGGACGGAGACACGGACGGAAGGGATAATTTCCTTGGGATCTTTTACAAGATCAGTGACGCAACAGATGTCCCTAATTATCCGCTTATGGTTGAAAGATCCTTCAGAGATGCAGACGGTACAACATCATTATTTTTCAAATATGTAACCGACGGTTCAATAACGGTGCTCGAAGACGCCTTTGGAATTGTGATCCTTACAGTAGAAGAAACCCCCGCAGTGGTTATCGCAGATCGCTCCGGGACACTTCCTGCCGCCGTTATCGAAGAAATGATGGGGGAAAATCCAGGCATGGATGTTCCGTATACACAGGGAACATATTTTCTGTACGTGGCCGACGATGGCGGAAGTGTTTTTGACTCCAAAGCCGAAATCGTAATGACTGCCAAAGAGTATATTGACCGGAAGTTTGATGAGTTGGCTGCGATGATGACGGGCGGGGGAGAATGACCGATGGAAACGCTTATCACCATAGCCTGCACGGTATTTGCCTGCAGCGGATTCTGGACTTTTGTAACGACGCTTATACAGAAGCACAGCGCAAAAAAAGCCGCAGACGCCCGTATGCTTCGCGGACTGGGACACGACCGCATATGCTATTTAGGGGAGAAGTATATTGCGCAGGGATATATATCAAAGGACGATTATGAAAATCTGCACGACTATCTGTTTCTGCCGTACAAGGCTCTCGGCGGAAACGGAACGGCGGAGAAGATCATGAAAGAAATAGAAAAGCTGCCGCTGTATGACAGCGCAGAGAAAGGATAAAGAACATGAAGAACAAGTGGAAAAAGTGGATAAAGTGCGCAGGAGTGCGCGCTCTCAAGACCGTGGCGCAGACTGCTGTTGCCACTATCGGCACATCTGCCGTTATGGGTGACGTCAACTGGGCAATGGTCGCAAGCGCTTCCGTACTGTCAGGCGTGCTGTCGCTTCTTACAAGCGTTGCGGGCATTCCCGAGATAAAGGAGGGGGAGTAGTTATGGATAGAGTATTCGGAATCGACATATCACTGTATCAGAAGGGGTTTGACTTTGCTAAGGCGAAGTCTGAGGGCGTAAGGTTTGCAATACTGAAATGCTCTCAGGAGGACTACAAAGATCCTCAGCTTGAAAACCACTACAAGGCTGCAAAGGCGGCGGGAATTCCCGTGGGTGCGTACCACTACACGAGGGCGCGGGACGCAGCGGCGGCAAGAGCCGAGGCAAAGACCTGCATTGCGGCGCTCGCGGGCAAGGTGTTTGAGTATCCGGTATTTTTTGACATTGAGGACGCTGTGCACAAGAAGCTTACAAAGGCGCAGAACGACGAGATCATCAGAGCGTTCTGCACTGAGCTTGAAGCGGCGGGCTACTGGGCGGGCTTCTACTGCAACTATGACTTTTACAAAAATTATTGCAGCGGTGAGGCTCTTGCAAAGAGGTTTTCGCTGTGGCTTGCATCGTGGGGCGCGTCGGCTCCTGCCGAGTGTCAGATGTGGCAGTTCGGCGGTGAGACAAATATTATCCGCTCAAACAAGGTAGCGGGAGTTGTGTGCGATCAGAACTTTGCACTTGTTGACTATCCTGCGATGATAAAGGAAGTCGGTGCGAACGGTTTCCCTAAGAAAGCGACCGCAGCAGCGCCGAAGCCCGCGCCTGTGCCTAAGCCGACCCCTGTAGCTACACCTGCACCCGCACCTACAGCGAGCGAGACGGTGTACACCGTGGTTGCCGGTGATACTCTTTCGGGCATTGCGGCGAGGTACGGCACGACCTATCAGAAGCTTGCGGCATACAACGGGATCGCAAACCCCAACGTGATATACGCCGGGCAGAAGATAAAGATCCCCGGCACGGCAAAGCCTGCGGCTCCTGCAGCGCCTGCAAAGAGCATTGACGAAATTGCACGCGAGGTCATCCGCGGCGTCTGGGGCAACGGTCAGGACAGGAAAAACAGACTCACTAAAGCCGGGTATGACTACAATGCTGTTCAGGCGAGGGTGGATGTGTTGGGGAAATGAGAAAACGGCAGGCGAAAGCCTGCCGTAGAATTACGCGCGAAACGCACTTCACAAATCCACGCAGTGGATTTATTTAATTTTGTTGTTTTAGAGAAGAGAGAAAAACGAGAAGAGAAAAGTGAAAAGTACAAAAAGAAAAAGTCGCTTATGCGACTTTTTCTTTTTGGTGACCCGTGGGAGAACGGTGGAGAAGTGAAGTAATCCTCTCGGACGTTATTGGTATTTAAGCTTGTAGCGAGTGCAGCACTACGCCCTAAAAACATCGCACTGCGATGTTTTTGCCGCGACTACGAACAGCAGCGCCGATGAAAGTGCATAATTGTAATATGCTTGCGCTACTGGCGCAAAGCCGTAAACGGCTTTGCCAAGGTGCGACTATATCGCACGGGACGGGCTTTCGATTCCCCGCACGGCAACAAAAAAGAGCACCATAGGTGCTCTTTTTTGTTGGTGACCCGTGGGAGAATCGAACTCCCGTTTCCGCCGTGAGAGGGCGGTGTCTTAGCCGCTTGACCAACGGGCCTCAGGACTTCTTTATTATAGCACGTCAAAACATAAATTGCAATACCTTTTTGAAATTTTTTTGATTTTTTTCGTATTTTTTTTGAAAACCCACTTCAAGCCCGGTTAAATGTGCTAAAATGTTATTATCTTAATGAAATCTTAATGTTTTTAACACTTTTTTCTTAAATTGCTCTCAGTTATAATATATACATCAGGTGAGCAGCTGAAATTCTTATCTGAAAGGAATACGGAGTATGTATAACATTCTCATTTGCGATGACGAAACAGATATCGTAAACGCTCTTAAAATTTATCTTTCCGATCCCTCCTACAAAATGTTTGAGGCGCACACCGGAGCAGAGGCGCTGGAGTGCGTTGATAAAGAGGATATACATCTGGTGCTTATGGATATTATGATGCCATGTATGGACGGAATATCCGCAATGGTAAAAATACGGGAAAAGAGCAATATTCCCGTAATATTGCTGACGGCTAAAAGTGAGGACAGCGACAAGATACTGGGACTTAACGTAGGAGCGGACGATTATATCACAAAGCCGTTTAATCCGGTTGAAGTGTCCGCGCGAGTGCGTTCGCAGTTGAGAAGATATTTTCAGCTGGGTGGCGGCGTCACTTCGCCCGAATGCTACAGTGTCGGAGGTATACTGCTTGACGACAGAAGCAAGCAGGTCACTCTTGACGGCGACGCGGTATCGCTTACTCCTAAGGAATACGAAATACTGAAGCTGCTTATATCAAATCCCGGCAAGGTATATTCTCCTAAGGAGATTTACAGTCATGTGTGGAGAGAAAAGCCGCTGGGCAGCGACAACACGGTAGCAGTTCACATCAGGCACCTGAGAGAAAAGCTTGAGATCGATCCTACCAGACCGCGCTATATCAAAGTAGTATTCGGACAGGGTTATATTGTGGAAAAGGATCGCTGATAAGAATATACAGAAAGGAATATTTGCTAAAATGAAAAGATTTATTCGTTCAGTCGGCGGCAAGACTCTGATTTTTATTTGCACTGTTCTTTCATTAATAATATGTTGCGGAGGCGTGTTGGGTATTGCATTGTGTGCCGAGTTTGATATATATACAAAGAGCAGCGAGGAGCTTCGTGAGGAGTGCTTTGCAGCAGAAATTTGGAGGGATATGGACAGCATATTTTTCCAAATCGATTTCGATTCGGAAACAGAGAATGACAACATTGACTATAACAGTCGTCAATCCAATTTGCGTTACGCTGTGTATGACGCTGACGGAGAGTTGATCAGGGTAAGCGACGGCGTAGGTGAGCTTGAAGCTGAGCAATGGCAGTACTGCGTTGCGGTGGATAAACCGATCAATAGTGATTACGATTACTGTTTTACACGCTGTGTTTCGGATTATAAAAGCGGTGCGCTGTATTACGGTTTAAGAACATCGGAGGTGGGAAGTCAGCATGAGAGCTATGAGGTTCTGGCATATATTGACGAGTCTCTCGATGCAGAGGATAACTACTATTATTACGGTAACTTGATCGATCTAGGGCATTCCCTCAAGTACGCACTTATACCCTTGGCTATAGCATCGCTGTTGCTGTCGGTACTTGGATTTGCAGTGCTTATGTGCGTGTCGGGACGCAGACCCGTCAAAGATGGGGAGAGTGATGAAGTGCACCCGGGGGTATTTAACCGGATACCTTTTGATATAATGTTGGCGGCAGTTATCATTTTGTTTGTTATCGGAATTATGGGAGCGGCAGAGTTGTTTTATTCAGTAAAGCTCATTGTCACTGCCGTTTTCGGAACTATTATTGTAGTAACGCTTATAAGCATTCTTCTCGGACTTTGTATGAGTATAGCCGCAAGACTGAAGCAGGGGACACTTATAAAAAATACTCTTATCGCTATGGCGTGCTGCATTATTTGGAGAGGTGTGAAGGCGGTATGGCGTATTATCAAAAGATCTTTCCGATTTGTCGGCGAGCTTTTGCACAGTATTCCGATGATATGGAAAACATCTCTTGTGCTTGCGGGTGTAATGTTTATTGAGTTTATCTTTATATGCGCCTGCTGGTGGGAAACTGATGTGCTTTTGTTGTGGTGGATAATAGAAAAAATGATAATGACACCTGTCGTTATGTACAGTGCAATATGCCTGCGCCGACTGCAAAAGGCGGGTGAAAAGCTGGCTGCAGGCGAGCTTGGCTATAAGGCTGATACCCGCGGAATATTTTGGGATCTTAAGCGCCACGCCGAAAATCTTAACAGCATAGCAGACGGTATGAGCCTTGCCGTGGATGAAAGAATGAAAAGTGAGCGCATGAAAACAGAGCTTATTACCAATGTTTCGCACGATATAAAAACGCCGCTTACTTCAATTATCAACTATGTTGATCTTATAAGCCGCGAGGAATGTGACAATGAAAGGATAGCAGAGTATACTGAGGTCCTGTCGCGACAGTCCGCCAGACTGAAGCGGCTTATAGAGGACCTTGTGGAGGCGTCAAAGGCGGCGACAGGCAACCTTGAGGTCGTAATGTCTATGTGCGACGCCAACGTATTTATATCTCAGGCTGCAGGAGAGTATGAGCATCGACTGAATGAGGCAGGCCTGCAAATAGTCGTATCTCAGCCGGAGGATACAGTTTATGTAATGGCTGACGGGCGGAGAATGCTCAGAATTTTTGATAACCTTATGAATAACATATGTAAGTATGCGCAGGGCGGAACAAGAGTATACCTTTCTCTTGAAAGAGCAGGGGAAAACGCAGTTATAACCTTCAAAAACGTGTCGCGTGAGCCGCTGAATATCAGCGCAGATGAGCTTATGGAGCGATTTGTACGCGGTGACTCGTCGAGAAATACCGAGGGCAGCGGACTTGGACTGTCAATTGCAAAAAGTTTGACAGAATTGCAAGGCGGTACACTGGAGCTTTCTGTTGACGGGGACCTGTTTAAGGCGATACTTACATTTCCTGTTGTGCAGTAAATGAATTTGTGCAATCGGGACTGTCTTTCGGCAGTCCCGATGTGTGAAAAAATGTATATGTTTTGATTTGAAAAAATTATGAATACCTATTGACAAATACGCAGTACAGTGATACAATAACCGTACTAGCAATAATAGTACAGCTATGGAGGACATAACATCATGTTAGAAATCAAAAATCTATCTAAAGTTTATAAGCCTAAAAAAGGCGTTCCGGTAACGGCACTTGATAATATTTCTCTATGCTTTCCCGAAACAGGCATGGTATTTCTTCTCGGCAAGTCGGGAAGCGGTAAGTCAACACTTCTGAACCTGCTCGGAGGTCTTGATAAATATGATGACGGTGAGCTTGTGATCAATGGGGTGTCGTCAAAGGATTTTAAGCAAAGTCATTTTGATTCATACCGCAATACATACGTAGGCTTCATTTTTCAGGAATACAACGTTCTTGATGAATTTACTGTCGGTGCAAATATTGCTCTTGCTATTGAGCTTCAGGGCAAAAAGGCAGATGACGATACTATAAATGATATACTGCGCCGTGTTGACCTGGACGGCTACGGCGCGCGCCGCCCCAGTGAGCTGTCAGGCGGTCAGAAGCAGAGAGTTGCGATTGCCCGTGCACTTGTAAAAAATCCTGAGATCATTATGGCAGACGAGCCTACGGGAGCTCTTGACTCCGCAACAGGTAAGCAGGTGCTTGACACTCTGAAAAAGCTATCCAAGGAAAAGCTGGTAATTGTAGTATCTCACGACAGAGAATTTGCAGAGCGCTATGCCGACCGAATTATAGAGCTGTCGGACGGACACGTTATAAGTGATATGGAGAGGGACTGCAGCGCTCCTGTAGAGGAGGAGAGTGCAGGACTTGAATACAATGACGGTACAATAAGCGTGCCTGCCGGGTATCATCTGACCGATGCGGACAGGGAAGAGATAAACAGATACATTGACAGCCTTTCAGGCAAGGGAGCGTTTATTAAGTCTTCATCTAAAAAATCTGTTTTTGCCCCTACTGATATTGAAAAAACTAAAAAAAGTTCAAATAAAGCCTTTGAGCTTATAAAATCCCGTCTCCCGATGAAAAGCGCGGTAAAGATCGGCGCAAGCAGCTTAAAGCACAAAAAGATACGACTTGTGGTAACTATCCTGCTTTCGTGCATTGCCTTTGGTCTGTTCGGCCTTTCAGACACCTTCGGTGCATATGACCATGTTACTGCCTGCACAAATTCAATATTGGATACAGGCGTTAATTATTCATCTCTCTCCAAAAGCGTTAATATCGGAACCGTGGATAACGCCTACTGGATGGACTGGGGAAACAAGATCAGCGATGAGGATATAGCGGCGGCGAAAAAACGCTGCGGTGTAGATTTCTACGGCGTATATGTTCCTCTCGGAGCAGATCTTTCCTTTGATTACAATACAGATACTTCAGCGGTTGCAGATGCTTCGGAAAGTCAGTTTAATATTTATATGACAGATTTTTCAGGCTTCTGCGACATAGACGAAACTGTTTTGGCACAGCTTGGCTATAAGCTTCTTGCGGGCAGCATTCCCGACGGCTCAAAAAATGAACTCGCCATAAGCGACATTATGTTTGAGACCTTTAAGATCGGCGGCTACAAGGGCGTCGGCGATGAGAATACAGTAAAGATCAACACCTATAAAGATATTGTAGGAAAAACGTTAATGCTTGACGGAACAGAGTATACTGTCAGCGGTGTAGTTGATACCAAGACCGATATTTCACGTTACAAGGGACTTCTTGAAGATCAGTCTAATGCAGACACTGCAACAAATCTTGTAAATTATGCTCTTTACAACGAATACGGTAATATAGCACAGTACAGCTTTGTAGGTCTTGCTATGACAGGTAAGGGCCACACTGAAAAAATGGCAAAGGATGCGCCTCACGTTGCAATAATAAGCGTTGGCTGGATATGGTTCAACTGCGATACTGAAAACAGCTATATAAGCCTTGATGCAAGCTATTTCGCAAGACTCGAAGATATGCCCAAGGATAACATTAACATAGTATGGTTTGGCGAAGAGAAACAGACTCTCGGCGAAAAAGAGCTTGTCGTTTCACTTGACCTTTTGAAGTCCGGCGGTTACGAATATATGATGGGAGATACCGCCGCAATAAATTACGGAGAAGCAGGCGAGGATAGTGAATTCCCCCTCGAAAAATTTGCAGAGCTCGACTTTCACCTTAACGGAGGAGCTCCTGATACAGAGTCAGCTTCCGGTCGCTATGAATATTACGAAGAGAACGGCTATAAGATAGTCGGCTATTATGACAATACGAAGTCATCCTCCGACTCTATACACTCTACTATCATATGCAATGACACTCTTATAGAAAAGCATACAACCGGTACAGACGGAGTTTACAGCTTCATTCTGGGTTCGATGCCTGAGGGGCGTGAAGGCGTTCGCAGCCTTGTTGAGGGCTGCTACGATATTACTGAAGGCGGCATTTCCTTCTCGATCAACAACTCTGCAACCTATGAGCTGGACACTGTAAACAGCGTGTTAAAGAGCGTGTCTAAGGTATTCTTCTGGATAGGTGTTGGCTTTGCGGCATTTGCAGCGCTTATGCTTGCAAACTTTATAGCAACAAGTATCACTTATAAGAAGCAGGAGATAGGAATTCTCCGTGCTATCGGATCCAGCGGCTCTGATGTGTTCAGAATCTTCTTCTCGGAAAGCCTGATAATTGCGCTTATCAACTTTGTTCTTTCGGCTATAGGCGTTGCAGCCGCTACAGCGATTGTAAACTATATTTTGAGACATGATGTAGGAATACTTGTTACGGTACTGCATTTCGGCGTTCGTCAAATACTACTGCTGCTTGTCCTCAGTGTAGCAATTGCAGCACTGGCAAGCTTCTTCCCGGTAAAACGTATAGCGTCAAAGAAGCCTATTGATGCTATCAGAAACAGATAAACCACAAATTATACATTTGCACAAAATCTTATGAAAAACATTCTTGAAATGCTGGAAGCTTCAGCAGAACGGTATCCTGACAAAACAGCATTTGCGTCTGCTAGATCATCATATACCTATAATGAATTAATGGACACGGCAAAAAGGATAGGCAGCGCTCTGCTGCCTGTCCACGGCGGAAGTCCCGTCGCGGTTCTTATGCCCAGAGGGGCAGACTGCCTCGCAGCTACCTTCGGCGTCGTTTATTCAGGCGTTCCGTATGTTATACTTGACAGTGATATGCCGGCGGGAAGAATAGACGCTATATTGGAAACACTCATGCCCGGTGCCATGCTGGTATCAGAGGACTGCGAAGAAAAAGCGCAGTCACTGAAAAGCAAATGTACAGTTGTCCGGTATTCAGATGCAACTTCGTCAGATGTAGAAAAAGCATCTTTGGATAAAGTCCGTGCGAGCATGACTTCAAGCGATATTCTGTATGTCCTGTTCACATCAGGGTCAACGGGCAGACCCAAGGGCTGTGCTGTAAGCCACGGAAATGTTCTGTCATATACAAAGTGGTATTCAACGGCTTTTGAAATTGACGAGACAACAGTGTTCGGCAGTCAGACTCCCTTTTATTTCAGTATGTCTGTTTCGGATGTGTATTCCACTTTGCGCTGCGGTGCGACCATGTACATAATCGATAAGGTGTATTTTTCCTTCCCTATAAAGCTTATAGAGCTTTTGAACGAGCAAAGGATAAATACTGTATATTGGGTTCCGTCAGCGCTGTCAATAATTGCAAATTGGCGGGTCTTTGATTATGCAATGCCTGAGTACATTAAAAAGGTGCTTTTTGCAGGAGAGGTAATGCCCCTAAAGCAGCTTAACTACTGGAGGAAAAAACTACCCGGCGCGGTCTTTGCAAATCTTTTCGGACCTACAGAGACTACGGATATTTGTACTTATTATGTTGTAGACCGTGAGTTTGACGACGCAGACACACTTCCCATAGGAAATGCTTGCGATAACTGTAATGTTTTCGTATTAAACGACGACGGAAAGCTGTGTTCGGCAGGTGAGGAGGGTGAGCTGTACGTCAGAGGCCCATTCGTTGCCGCTGGGTATTATAACGATCCCGAAAAAACAGCGTCGGCGTTTGTTCAAAATCCCCTTAACACAGCTTTGCCTGAGACTGTTTATAAAACCGGCGATATAGTTCGTTTTAATGAGCGCGGCGAGCTTGAATACGTTACCCGTCGAGATTTTCAGATAAAGCGTATGGGTTACCGCATAGAGCTCGGCGAAATAGAGGCGGCAGCCTGCGCGGCAGACGGCGTTGAAGCTGCCGCGGCCGTGTGGGATTCCATGGACGAAAGTCTTGTTCTTGTATATAGCGGTAAGACAAGTGCAGAAAATGTGCGAGCGACTGTAAACAGTAAGGTTCCCGCTTATATGCATCCTGACAGAATCGAAAAGGTTAGGCGAATGCCTTATAATCAAAACGGAAAGATAGACAGAAAAAATTTACTTGAAAGGTTTGGTAAATAAAATGGATAAGCTTATTGAAATACTTGAGGGAATAAAGCCCGGCGTTGATTTTACATCAGTTGACGATCTTATCGGCGGGCACGTGCTGGACTCAATGTCCATAGTTCTTCTTGTCGGCGAGCTTAATGAAGAATTTGATATCGACATAACCCCCGTAGACATCATTCCCGAGAACTTCAAAAATGTCGGAACGATCATGGCGCT
This sequence comes from uncultured Lachnospiraceae bacterium, assembly GCA_964490165.1. Classification (GTDB taxonomy): domain Bacteria; phylum Bacillota; class Clostridia; order Oscillospirales; family CAG-272; genus Avispirillum. The sequence continues at coordinate 35,218 of CAZBAR010000001.1, forward strand.
GGTAAACAAACTTCTTGACGAATAACATTTAAGTGACCTATTTTCTGTATCAGGTGTTCCTATGATATTAACTTACAGCTCTATTTGGTATTTGCTGCCCTTTCTCGGCGTAACCTTCATTTTATATTATGCAGTGCCCCTTCGGGCGAGATGGTCGGTACTGCTTCTTGCAAGCTATGTGTTTTATGCGATCAACTGTCCGAAGGCAGTCCCCATACTGCTTTTGACAAGCGCGGCGGTATGGCTTTGCGGAATGTTTTTGTCAAAGTGTAATGACATCTGGGACACAGCGCGTCCGGCTCTCGATAAAGAGGCGAAAAAGCGGTTGAAGTCTCAGCTGTCATGGCTGAAAAAGGGAATTGTCAGCTTTGGTCTTGCGGTGATATTCGGCATTTTGGCGTTTGTAAAATATATGCCTTTTGCTATGTCGTTGCTTCCGGAGGCTGTCAGCGGCAGCATATCCCTGAAGCTTATCGTCCCACTTGGTATTTCATACTACACTTTGCAAGCGTCAAGCTATATTATCGACGTGTACCGCGGACGCTGCAAGGCGGATCATAATTTTTTTCGTGTAGCGCTGTTTATGTCCTTCTTCCCGCAAATGGTGGAAGGTCCTATAGGGCGATACGGTGAGCTTGCCACGCAGCTGTGGGACGGCCATAGGTTTGACTATGACGGCTGTGCCCGCGCTGTTCAGCTTATAATCTGGGGTCTTATGAAAAAGATGGTTGTTGCCGACCGCTGCAATATTCTGGTGGCACAGGTGTTTGACAATTGGGATTCATGCCCTGGATTTATAATACTGCTGGGCGGTATAACCTATACTTTGCAAATATATGCTGAATTTTCAGGATGTATAGATATCGTTCGGGGAAGCGCAGCGCTGTTCGGCGTAGAGCTGGCAGAAAACTTCAGACGTCCGTTCTTTTCGGCAAATGTCAACGAATTCTGGCGCCGCTGGCATATTACTCTCGGTGCATGGCTTCGCGATTATGTTTTCTACACAGTATCGCTTTCAAAGGTGTTTTCAAAGCTTTCAAAATGGACAAGGGCGCATTTAAGCGAGCACCTCGGTACATTCATCCCCTCTGCATTTGCGCTGTTGTTTGTCTGGATAGGCAATGGAGTGTGGCACGGCGCCGGCTGGAAATATCTGACCTACGGTATGTATTATTATGCCATAATGATGGCAGGTATGCTGCTTGAGCCTGTGATAAGATCATTTTTCAGTGCTACAGGAATAGATCGCGCTTCAAAACCTGTAAAGGCGCTCAGCATTATCCGCACCTCCGCGGTAGTTGTTATAGGTATGACAATGTTTCGCGCGGATACCTTAGGTGCATTTTTCGGAATGATGGGCAGAATACTTAATCCCGAAATGTTTTATGCAAATGCAGAAATATCATTGGGCATTGATGTTCATGATGCCGCTGTTATAATTGTGACTGTGCTCATAGTGCTTGTCGTAAGCATTATGCAGGAAAAGGGAATATCTGTGCGCGAGAGTATAGCAAAGCAAAATATCGTTTTGAGATGGACAATATATATTGCTATGATACTTTTCGTAATAGTATTCGGAGCATACGGCGCAGGTTACGATCAAGTGGACTTTATTTACGGTCAATTTTAGCCAGGTGACTAAAAAGGTGTGTGATTTGATATGACTAAAACTGTTATATTACATATAGTAAAGCCGATAGCTTTTCTTCTTACACTTACATTGGTGCTTATGGGTGTTTCATTTATTCTTGCTCCCAAGGACAACACAGAGGGCAGCGGAATAAACAATCCCAATGCGCACGGCTTCTATTCGGAAGCTGAAAATTCAATTGATATAGCTGTTATAGGTAACAGTGACGCATACAGCGGATTTTCACCTATGGAGCTGTGGAAAGGCTTTGGATATACATCTTATGTGGGTGCTGAGGGAAAGCAGACCATAGACGGCAGTATTGCTATTCTGAATGAGATGTTTACCTGTCAAAGCCCGAAGATAGTGATCCTTGAAACAGACGGACTTTTTACCAAAACTGACATTACAAATACTTTTATGTATGTGTTTAATTCTGTTTCGAACGGCAAGCTTTCCGTTTTTAAGTACCACGACCGTTGGAAAAGACTCAAAGCATCAGAAGTATTCAAGACCCCGAAATACACGGCACATTGCGTTACTAAGGGTCAGATGCTCAGCAATGAGATCATAGGTTATGACGGCGCAGAGTATATGAAAAAGACGGATGATATCGCTGATATTCCGAGCGCTTCAAAAATAGGGCTTGACAGCTTTGCAAAGCTTTGCCGTGAGAACGGTGCCGAGCTTTTGCTGGTAGAGCTCCCCTCCGAAAGCTCATGGAACTATAAGCGACACAATGCTGTGGCAGCGTGGGCTGACAAAAACGGGGTGCCTTTTCTCGACCTGAATGTCGACCGCGACAGCTTTGATTTTGATTGGACTACCGATAGCCGCGACGGCGGAAATCATTTGAATAACAGCGGTGCAAGAAAGGCAACAATATATATAGGAAAATATTTGAGCGAAAACTATGACCTCGAGGATCACAGAGAAGACAAAAGCTTTGATGTGTGGAACGAGGACTATGAGAATTATAAAAAGGACACTAAGATATGAAACTGATACCTTGCGTGCGTCGTCTGCTCGGTATATTTATGGTGCTTCTTGCCGTGCTTGGATGCACGTCCTGCACATCAGAGACGGATATGTGGGCAGGGGACGTTGCGCTCAGATCAAAGGGCGCGTTTGTTTATGATGTAAACAGAGGAAAGGTGCAGGTCAGCAGCGACACTGTAATCTATCCTGCCAGCACTACAAAGCTGCTTACAGCGCTTGCAGCATTGGATCTGATGTCACCTGAATATGAGATATCTCCCGGTGAGGAGGTGTATATGACGGGCGAGGGGGCATCAACTGCGTATATCAGACCCGGTCATACTCTCACAGCGGAGATGCTTATCGAAGCAATGATAATACCCTCCGGTAATGATGCGGCGTATGCGCTTGCAGCGGCGTGTGGACGCATACTGCTCGGCGACAGCGAGGCAGGGGCTGAGGAGAGTGTTTTGCGGTTCGTTGACGAGATGAATGCGTACGCTGAAAAGCTCGGATGTAAAAACACCAATTTTACTACTCCCGACGGTCTTGCAGGAAAGGATCATTATTCTACTCCGGCGGATATGGCGATCATATCGGCGGCAGCGGCAGAAAACAGTATAATTATGAAGTATGCAGCTATGGTCAGCGATGATGTAACCTATGCCAGCGGACATACAAATCACTGGGATAACACAAACAAGCAGCTTGACAGCAGTTCACCGTATTTCAACGAGAATATCAAGGGCATGAAAACGGGAAGCCTTGAGGGGTATTATTGCCTTGTAAGCATATACGATGACGGGGATAATAAATATATCATAGGCACCTTCGGCTCACCTAATGACGCGGGCAGATATAAGGATACCCAAAGCATTATAAAATATCTTACGGAAAAATAGACCGCGGCAGAATTTAATTGCCGCGGTCTGTTTTTTTGGTAAAATGCTTTGCTTGACCTTTTCCGGAAAATATGATAATATATTTTCAGAATAAACCTTACAGCGAAGGATCAAAATTGTGAAATGAGTGGAAGAAAAAAAGCAGTAACTAAATGGAGTATTTATTGGATTATAGTGCTTTGTGCGTATATAGCTGCAAGTATTGTTTTCAAAAATTTTATAATGTATCTGCCTGTTCCGATTTTGGCCGGTTTGAATTTTCTGTTGTGCGTTTTGCTTAACCGACCGTTTTGCGGAATAAAAAATGAAAAAGCCAAGAGAATTATTCGAATTATTATAAGCACTTTGTCAGTATGCCTGACAGCTTTGTTATGTTCTATAATTATTATAAACGGCTTTGACTACAATAATAAATATATCGAATCTCTTGACTATTCTGTTTTTACGTATAAAAGCGAAATTGAATATAACCGTACAGATGGTGTATATACTGTCAGAGCAACGGATGATAAGCTTAGGATATTACAGCTTACCGATGTTCATCTTTGCGGAAGTATTACTACTGTCAAAACTGACAGGAAGGCGATTGATACTTGCTATGATCTTATAAAGAAGTCAAAGCCTGATCTTATTATTGTGACAGGGGATATCGTTTATCCGATACCGATACAAACATTCAGTCAGAATAATTTGAAGCCGATCTATCAGTTTTGCAGTTTTATGAATCATGTCGGAATACCATGGATAATGGTTTACGGAAATCACGACACGGAAGTGATTGCAAGCTATGATGAAAAAACTTTTGACGGTATTTTTCAATATTTTAAGGAAGATCCCGACTGTCCGATGCTTTATGCAGATAAACAGCCTGACGTTTACGGCAGGTATAATCAGTATTTACGAATTGAAAACAGCATCGGAGAATTAACTAAGCTGATTTTTCTTGTGGACTCAAATGATTATGTCGAGGTATCTGCTGAGATAAATGATTATGATTCTGTTCACAAAGATCAAATTGAATGGTATTCCGAAACGATAGACAGCGTTTCAAAAGAAACGGAGAAAACGGTAAAATCCTTCGTGTTTATGCATATTCCATTTGAAGAATTTGCTGATGCAAAAGCAGAACTCGATGTTGGCGGGGATGCAGTTTATCTTTTTGGAGAGAACGGTGAAAAAGTAAGTCATCCGAAAAACAACAGTGGATTTTTTGATGCGATCCTTGATAAAAACAGCACTGAAGCTGTTTTTGTAGGACATGATCATTTAAACAATATGGGGATAAAATATAAGGGTATTGATCTGGTTTATTCCAAATCTATCGACTATATAGCATATCCCGGAATTTCAAAAATGACGGAACAACGCGGTGCAACTCTTATAACAATTGCTAATGACGGCGGATATGAGATAGAGCAGATCGATTATGAGAAATAGAAATGATATGATCGGTTCTTTATAAAAATGTCTTCAAGTCTACAAATTCTGTATGAAATAATTAAAAACTTAAGATGAGGTAAATGTTATGAGCTTAAAAAAATCATTATCTATTGCTCTTTCAGCGGCAATTCTGTTTGTTATGCCTTTGTCATTGTCAGCCGAGTGCACTCAGCATAGCTATACGGCAGAGCATATAGCGGCAAATTGCAGTGAAAAAGCAAAAACGGTTTATACCTGCACAAGCTGCGGTGACAGCTACCAAGTATATGACGATGAGTATACAGAGCCCGACGGAATGTACGTTTTGGGTGTTACCGAAAAAAAAGAAGCCAAAACGGAGCTTCGCGTGTACATATACAATAACCCCGGACTGTCTGTTGCGATTTTGAGGGTGTATTATAATACCTCTGCCGTTTCTCCGGAGAAGACGGAATGCGGTGATGACTGGACGGTCGGCTTCAACAGCACGGTAAACAGGGATCAGGGATACGTCAGCGTTTACATGGAGAACGACGGAGTTAGCGCAAACGGTCTGTTCTTTACGATGGAATTTGATACGGTGAACAGCACAGCCGACAGTGGCATACGTTTGGTTGCCGGCGCAAAGGCATTTGTCGATTTTGATGAGGCTACCGGAGATATAATAGACAGAGATCCTGAGATCATAGATCTTTCAGGCAAAAGCGACCTCGGCGATCATTTGTGGGCATTTGATAAGATAACAGTTGAGCCTGATTTTGAAAATGACGGCGAGGTGCAGTACGTGTGTACCGTGTGCGGCGAGACCAAGACAGAAACCGTAGAGCATATGCCTCCCTGGATGAAGGGCGACCTTGACAATAACAGTGTGGTCAATACCAGAGATATGTTTGCTCTGAAGCAGTTGATAGCAGGCTATGAGCCTGGGGAGAATGCTCTGTGGGTAAGAACTGCGGCGGATATAAACAGCGACGGAAGTATAAATGAGATAGATGTAAATCTTATGCACCGTATGATATTGGGATATTAGTTAAGAAAACAAAAACAGCTTCACTTTCGTGAAGCTGTTTTACTTTTTTATCAGTCCAGATATCCGAGACGGTACAGCAGCTCGGCGCTGAGAAGTCCGCCGCCGGCAGCGCCTCTCAGTGTGTTGTGAGAAAGACCTACGAACTTCCAGTCGAAGATGCTATCCTCGCGAAGTCTGCCTGCGCATACGCCCATGCCGCCGTATATCTCGCGGTCGGTGTGTGCCTGAGGACGGTTATCTTCCTCAAAATATGTGATAAACTGCTCAGGTGCGTGAGGAAGCTCCAGCTCCTGGGGCAGTCCCTTAAAGTTCTTCCAGTCTTCAAGAATCTGTTCCTTAGTGGGCTTGTTCTCAAAGTTTACGAAAACAGTAGCGGTGTGACCGTCCTGTACGGGAACTCTGATGCACTGGCTGGTGATGACAGTGTCGGTGGCAGGTACGATCTGACCGTCCTTGTATTCACCCCAAACGCGCAGAGGCTCTTTTTCGCTCTTTTCTTCCTCGCCGCCGATAAAGGGGATTATGTTGTCAAGCATCTCCGGCCAGTCCTTAAAGGTCTTGCCTGCGCCGCTTATAGCCTGATAAGTGCTTACTACAACTTCCTTGATGCCGTATTTTCTCAGGGGGGTCAGCATGGGAACATAGCTCTGAATAGAGCAGTTGGGCTTAACTGCAATAAAGCCGCGCTTTGTACCCAGTCGCTTTCTCTGATCCTCGATCACCTTGTAGTGATCGCTGTTTATTTCTGGCACTACCATAGGTACGTCGGGAGTCCAGCGGTTGGCACTGTTATTGGATATTACGGGAACCTCGGCTTTAGCGTAAGCTTCCTCCAGTGCAAGTATTTCGTCCTTTTTCATATCAACTGCGCAGAAAACGAAATCAACCAGATCTGCAACTTTTTTAACATCAGCTGCGTCAATAACTTCCATTTTTGCAACGGTTTCGGGCATAGGATCGCTCATCTTCCAACGGCTGCCCACAGATTCCTCATAAGTTTTGCCTGCACTTCTGCTGCTTGCCGCCAGTGCTGTTATCTCAAAATAGGGATGGTTCTGCAAAAGCATAATAAATCTCTGACCTACCATGCCCGTAGCACCGACTATTCCCACTCTTTTCTTGTCTGCCATAATATATCCTTTCCACTTTGTGTGTATGTATTAGCATAGTTAAATTTATTTTATCACACCGCTTTCGCTTTGTCAATCTCCGACGAAAATTTTCTTCATGTGCCGAAAAATACTTTGTAGAGAAAGCAGGACAGAATTACGCACAGCACGGATACTGCCGCCGCCACGGGAAAGGCGTGGCGGGTGGAGCGAACGCCGGGAGCGGCAGAAAAATACACGCTTATTACATATACCAATGTATCGGAGGATCCCATTATTATTCCCGCGCATACGGCGGCTGCACTGTCTGCGCCGTAATTTGCTAAAAGCTCTGCGTATGCCGCTGTTGACGCCGACCCCGAAATGGGGCGTGTGATCACAAGCGGCAGTATCTCAGGCATAAGTCCCAGCGGGCGGCATATGGGGGCGAGCAGCTCTGCCAGCCATTCAACAGCGCCCGACGCTGTAAACATCGACAGCCCTACCGTAAGCATCACCATTGTGGGAATGAGGCGCACCGCGGTATCAAGACCGTCTTTTGCGCCGCTGATAAACGCGTCTCCTCCCCGCCCTTTCAGCTTTATCATAAGTACGGCGCAAATAAGCAGCACTGCGGGAATGATATACGCGGCGGCGCTTTCAATAAATGATCTCATAATTTAGTCTTCCTCTTATGTATAGCTGCTGCAGTTCGGCATAACAGCACCGTTATCGCGGCAAGAGTAAACGAGCATATCCATATAGGTATTATAACCGAGTATGCATCGCTGCTGCCTGCCGAGCGGCGCAGAGTTATTATTGTGGTGGGAAGAATGTCAAGTGACGCTGCGCCGAGCGCTGCAAAGGTCACCATATCGTCAGTTGCAACGGTCTTATTTGGGGCGGCATCGTTCATTTTTTTCATTGCCGACAGCGCAAGCGGAGTGGCGGCGTTGCCTATACCCAATATGTTTGCGCACACCGCAGCGCATATTTCCTCTTTTCCGTGACCGCTTTTCCATGTCTCGGGAAATATCTTGCCGAACAGCGGACTGAGCAGCCTTGACAGCGCGCCGACGGCTCCGCCTTCCTTCAGAACTGCCATAACTCCGTTCCAAAGACACATTGATCCCGTAAGGGATATTACCACGCCGACGGCCTTTGCTGCGCCATCCAATACGGCATTGGCAACAGCGTTGACATTGCCTGTAGTAACACTGAAAAATATAGACAAAATTACCAAAAAAATGAAACATTTTTCTATCATATCAGTCCTCTTTGACTATTGACATATATTGTAAAAATGGTAAAATATAATTGGTTTTTCGGTCTTGTTGAACATAAATATACCAAAAACAACAAATTTTACACAGGAGGTTATTATGAGATCACTTGGAATGGTAAGAAGAATTGATGAGCTTGGACGAATAGTTCTGCCTATCGAGATCAGAAGAATGATGGAACTTAACCCCGGTGACGGTGTTGAGATTTTTTCTGAAAAAGATCGTGTTGTTCTTCAAAAATATGCACCCGCCTGTATTTTTTGCGGCGAGGCAGACGAGATCATAACTTATAAGGGTAAGAAGATATGTCAAAAGTGTTTTGACGAATTGAGCCGACCCTGATACAAGACAAGTATATTCAGAAGCGATGCTTCCTATGAACTTATCGCAAAAAAATAATTCCCCGATCTTTTTCCGTCTTCCTTAGACGGAGTCGGACAGGGGAATTTTTATTTTTGCCTTTTCCCGAAAAAAGATGCTAAAACAAGCTCGTCTGCGATAAGATGTTGCGACGGATTTTTCTCCTCTTTGTCTGTAAAATCAACGTATATACAAAAGACAGATAGGGAACGGTTTGAAAAATGAAGGAAATGAAGGAAACGAAAGAAAAGCGAAGTGTAAGGGGGATGCCGGAGCACTTTGTTAAAACGGTGAAAAAGGGAATACAGTCAGTAAAGGACACGGATGACGCATCGCTGCGCCGTATAGCGTCAGCGGCTCTGACATTTGTAATGTCATTTGTCCTGGGCGCTACAGAGGTCACTATGAGCATATACCCCTTCGGTGTGGCTATGGTATGCGCTCAGACAATGCCTGCGCTTGCCGCGGTATCCTTTTCGGGAGCAGTTTTGGGTACTCTTGGAATGCAAAGCGGTGCTTTGTGGCAGATACTGGTTCTCTGCGCCGCGTTTATAGCAAGAATATGCGCCGGTGCGGCAGAGGGCGCATTCAGATCAAAAAAGAACGGCGCTGCTCCGCGGCTTTTCTGTGAAGCGGGGTATATGCGTGTAACTGTCGCAGCGGCAGCGGCGGCAGGTATGGGTATTGTGAGCATTTTGGGCAGCAGAGGTCTTTACTACGGCATTTTTTCGGCGCTTCTGGGACTTTTGCTCACCACAATGTCCTGCGGTGCTTTTATCTTTCTGTTTGACAGAAGCGCCCAGCCCTCAAAGCGTATGGCAGGTGTGTGCGTTATGGCTTTCGCGATGTCTTTGGCGATCGGCAGCATTGCACTGCCTTTTTCACCTGTTGTAATTGCCGCCTTCGCGGCAGCAGTGTATTTTACTTGGAGCGGCGGAATTGCTTACGGTACGGCAGTTGCAATATCCTGCGGTATCGCAATGGGTACGGAATATGCGCCTATGTTTGCTGTTGCCGCCGTAGTATTCGGGCTTATTTGCGACTACAGTGTGTCAGGTGCGGTGATACTCGGCGCATTTTGCAGTGTTTTGTGGGCGCTTCTCGCAACGGGACTTTCCGCCCTCAGCGATACAGTACCCGAAATATGCCTTGCGGCGGCTCTGCTTATACCGCTTATGCGTTTCGGCGTTATATCGCGCAGGCTGCCCTCCTTTCTCGATACATATGACGACGAGACGGCAGAGGATATATCGCGCCGTAAAATGCTTGCTGCCGGTGGCAGATACGCATCTGTGAGCGCGTCGCTTGAAGCGCTTTCAAAAATGCTGTACAGTGTGTGCGACAGAATGAAATGCCCCACGCCGAAAGAGTCATACCGTATATGCACCGCTGCCAGAGCAAGGTATTGCTGCGGCTGCCCTATGGAGGAGGTGTGCGGAGGCGAGTGCGAGCGAGAGGTTTCATCCTTCTTTGATAATATGTCTCACAGACTTTCCGAGACGGGAAAGGTAAGCGCCCGTATCGTGCCCGATGCTCTTGCACGCAGATGCCATAATATGGACGCAATACTTGACGCGGTAAATACATCGTCAAGAAGAACTGCAAGTATGTCAGCCGCGTCGGCAAGAACAGAGCTGTTTGCATCTGACTATTCGGCAGTATCAGAGCTGCTTCGCGAGGTGGCACAGGCAGGCGGCGACTGGGATAGGGACACCGATGCTGAAGGTGAGCTGTACACAGCGCTGTTAAGAGAAGGCTTTTCCTTCTCCGGTGCATCCGTTTACGGCGGGCGCTGCCGTCATATTTATTTACGCGGCGTAGATGTCGGCGCAGCGACAGCCGGTGAAAGGGACATTTCGGAATGTGCGGGCAGAGTTGTGGGCAGCAAGCTGTCATCGCCTGAGTTTTCAATAGATAAAGGTATGGTCTCGGCAGAAATGCATACAGTGCCGTCCATTTCTGTAAAAAGCGGAAGATATTCCACCGCAGGCGTCAGAGACAACGCCAGCGGAGACAGCATTTGTTCCTTTAAGAACGGAGAGGGCTATTTTTACACTCTTGTGTCAGACGGTATGGGCAGCGGCAGAGACGCGGCTCTTATCAGCGGGATTTCTTCAATGTTTCTTGAAAAGCTTTTGTCTGCGGGCTGTCCTATGAAAAGCGCGCTTGAAATGCTCAATTGCTTTGTGCGCGGAAGCGAGGGCGAAAGGTTTACTACAGTAGATCTTATGGAGGCGGACCTGTACACTGGCAGGGCGCGGTTTATAAAAAGCGGTGCGGCGCCGTCCTTTGTGGTGCGCGGCGGACAGCTTTACAGACTGCACTCAAAAACAGTGCCGGTGGGTATAATGCGCGCGCTGGACGCAGAGTCGATCGCCTTTGACCTGAAGGACGGCGACACAGTTATAATGATGAGCGACGGAGTTACGGGCAGCTATGAGGAATGCCCGTGGCTGTACGATATGCTCTCCAGCGGACTGATAAATATAGAAAATCCCTCGGCAGCGGCTCGCATTATAGGCGAAGCAGCCGTAAAAAATACAGGCCGCGACGACGATATAACAGTCTGTGTTATGAAGATATCACGCGTATAATATTTTTGTGCGAAGAAGCGAAGTCCCACCGGGTTTATAGCCCGGTGGGACTTTTCCGTATAGGAGCTTTACTTGCAGATAGATCGGCTGTATAATAAAGTAAATCTAAAAAGTGATAGTATTGCTGGAAAAATAATAAAAACCGATTAACCAAAGCTATATTTCAGGTACTATATTAACGAAAGCTTTCAAACCATATTCAGAGAAAGGTATAGGCTATGGATCAGTCAAAGGCGGCAGCTTTTATCGAAGAAAATATGAAGACAATATTTGCGTACTCTCTTTCGCGTGTGTCCCATAAAGAGGATGCAGAGGATCTGTGCGGAGATATTTTTCTGGCAATACTGGGAAGCGCTCCGCGTATACGCGATGATAATGCTTTTTTTGCATACGTGTGGTCAATAGCTTCAAATACGTACAAGAAGTTTCTGCGAAAGAAAAAGCGCGCTGTCTTTACGGAGATCGATGAGAGTATTCCGTCGGACAAAGATTTTACCGACGATATCTGCCGATCGGAGGAGCTGAGTGTGCTAAGGCGCGAGCTGTCACTGCTGTCCCGGGAATACAGAGAGTGCACTGTTGCTTATTATTTTGACGGTCTGTCCTGCGCCGAAACTGCCGCAAGGCTTGGCATATCTCTTGAAATGGTAAAGTATTATCTGTTCAAAACACGAAAACTATTGAAAGAAGGTATCGGAATGGAACGCGAATTCGGAGAAAAGAGCTATAAACCGGGTAAATTTGAATTTACTACTATTTACACAGGAATGTACAATGCTGAATACAGCAATATGTTTAAGCGCAAGCTGCCGGGAAATATTCTGTTGAGCGCGTATTATACACCTATGACAGTGAGGGAGCTGTCTGTTGAGCTTGGAGTAGCCGCCGTATATCTTGAGGACGAGATAGATCTTCTTGAAAAATACGGACTGATAATTGCCAATGGAGGCAAATATCAGACAAGACTTGTTATATACACAGAAGACTATATGAGAGAGTTTTATAAATCGGCGGAAAAGCTGTGCATAGACGAAGTAAAAAACATACTTCAAGGCGTAAAAAGTAAGCTGGATGATATACGAGAGCTTGGTTTTATGGGTTCAAAGCTTGATAATAACCGTTTGACATGGGCAATGCTGTTTCCTCTTATGCTAAAAGGAATAACGCTTTTCAAAGAAGCGCACAGTGCAGACGCTGAAGAAGACGAGCTGTATTCCGGCGCTACGGGAACAAATTACGGAATCGCTTTTGACAGGTCTGAAAGCGAGTACGGTACAGGAGGATTTGCAGGATACAGCGGTATAGACGATGACTATGCAGCTTCTTTTGCCGACTTTGGAGTGCTTCCGAAAAAGAATTGGTATACTCAGAGATATAACGAGGTCAGAGAGCATCTGTACAGTGTCATTGAAGGAAAAAATGAACCCTGTATTCCTATATTAAGCTGTCGCGATCAGGACATGATAATGGATATCCTTGATACACAGATCAAAGATTTTTCAAGGCTTTATGAAATGTTGTTTGAGTGCGCGGTCGATATAATGAAAGCTCATGCGCCGGACAGTGTGTCGGCTCTTATTAAAAAGGTTTCGGCAAATACGCTGCTTTTCCATACCGTAGGGCTTATAGGCGCTATGGCTGTACGTTCGGGATGTCTCGCTCTTCCCGAAACCGAGAAGCCTACGGCAGCACTGATCTATCGGACTGCCGAAGAACAATCGCTCTCTGCCGGTGATATTGTCTAAATAGAAAATAAAAGGGGCTGTCAAGCCCCTTTTCATACGTTTGAATTGATCAGCTTTTACTTCCGTATATTATACATTCCCGTAAGTGTAGGCCACAATTGGGGGAAGCGGCGCATAATGTTCCACACTCCGATACCGTCAAGAGAGTATTCCGCAGCAAGAGATGCCAGTGCTTCGGAGCTTCGTGCGTCCTGAAACCATACGATATGTTCGGCGCCGTTCTGATCTGTATAATTGAAAAACGGAGCTTCGACTGCGGTATCATACTGTATTTCCGCTCCTACGCGGCGGGCAAGAGCGACAGCTGCGACATTTGATACAGGTGTTGCCACGGTAACGCCGCGCTCATAAGGCAGCTGCCAGTCATAGCCGTAGGATGGAATGCCCATAAATATTTTTTCGGGAGGGATCACTGTTACGGCGTATTCTATAACCTTCCGCACGTTTTCAATGGGGGACACCGGCAGGGGAGGTCCGTACTGATAGCCCCATTCATAGGTCATAAGAAACACCTTGTCGCACGCCGCGCCCAGCTCTGCATAGTTGTGGGACTCATATAAAAGTCCGGGTTGGGAGGACGATGTTTTCGGTGCGAGGTCGCAGAACACTACGTATTCATCTCCCAGAGCCGATTTCAGCTGCCTTGCAAGCGATGCGTACCGAGCGGCGTATTCCGGCGATATGTATTCAAAATCAAGCTCCACACCGCCGTATCCTTTTGAAATTACGTTGTCAACTGTGTTAGCAACAACCCGTGCTGTCAGCGCTTCGTCTGAGAGAATGCGGTTTACAAGCTCGTTTGAAAAGTTTCCCGACTCTGTCAGCGAAGTCAGCATAAGCAGAGGATTTGTACCGTACTCACGTGCCTCCGATATAAGACGCTCTTCGCCCTCAGGCACTACAAGACTGCCGTCTTCTCTGAGACCGTAGGCGAATATTGACAGGTTGGTAAGGTACGGCAGAGTGAACCGCAGGGTGGTATCATTTATGTATGGGTATGCATAGCCGCCAAGTGATATATCTCCGCGTGTGGGCGGCTCAAACTCAATTACAAGCTCTTCACCGACAGATATGTTGCCGCTGCCTGAAAGACGCGGATTGTTTTGCCATATCTCATTCACGCTGACGTCAAAGGAATCGGCTATAGTATTCAGTGTGTCTCCCGCCATGACTGTGTATGTAAGAGAGGGAAAGCGTATTACAAGCGACTGCCCAACTACAAGGCTCGCATCTCCTAAGAAATTGTCGGCTTCGATTATCGCAGGTGCTACTCCGAACTCTTCGGCTATGGAATTAACCGTATCTCCCGGTGCTACTGTGTATATTACCATATTTATCATTTACCCTCGTTTCTTTTTTTTCAGTATATGCGGAAGATTACGCTTTGACAGTGCATTTAAGTAAAAAATCACGCGAAATTTTGTTCAAAATAACCACCTTGCAGCAAAGTTAAAAGGACAAATTGAACGTTTGTCCAAAAAAACTAAAAATCGCTTGCCGATGTTGAAAAGAAGCGGTCTTGGTGTTAAAATAAATAAGTAGTATTAACTGCATAATATATCATAAAGGTAGGCGTTCCCAATGAAAAATATGGAATTCAAGCGCAAGCTTCCTATTCCCAAGGAGATAAAGGAGCAGTATCCGCTTACAGAAGAGCTGTCAGCGCATAAGGCTGAGAAAGATAAAGAGATAGCAGATATATTTACAGGTGAAAGCTCAAAGCTTCTGCTTGTTATAGGACCCTGCTCTGCTGACAATGAAGACGCAGTGCTGGATTATGCTACAAGACTTGCCGCTCTTCAGGAAAAGGTCAGTGACAAGCTGGTTCTTATTCCCAGAGTATATACAGGTAAGCCCCGTACTACCGGTGACGGTTATAAGGGACTTGTACACCAGCCCGCTCCTGAGAAAGAGGCTGATATGCTTGAGGGTATAGTAGCAGTACGCCGTCTGCACACTAATGTCCTTCGCGAGACAGGACTTCCCACTGCTGACGAGATGCTGTACACTGACAACTACAGATACCTGTCCGATCTTCTGTCATATGTGGCAGTAGGCGCGCGCAGTGTAGAAAATCAGGATCACAGACTTACCTCCAGCGGTATTGATGTGCCCGTAGGTATGAAAAACCCCACCAGCGGCGATGTTTCCGTAATGCTCAACGCTATTATGGCTGCACAGCATCAGCACACATTTATCTACCGCGGCTGGGAGGTAAAGACTAAGGGCAACCCCCTTGCACACGCTATTTACCGCGGATATGTAAATAACCACGGCGAGTCTCTGCCTAACTATCATTTTGAAGATCTTGAGCTTCTGTTCAATGCATACAGCGCGAAGGGCCTTGAGAATATGGCACTGATAGTAGATACTAACCATGCAAACTCCGGCAAGAAGTATTTGCAGCAGGAGCGTATTTGTAAGGAAGTTCTGCATTCCTGCCGTCATTCAGCGGATATCAAAAAGATGGTCAAGGGCTTTATGATCGAGTCCTACATTGAGGACGGCGCACAGAAGATCGGCGACGGCGTTTACGGTAAGTCCATAACCGACCCCTGCATCGGCTGGAACAAGACCGAACAGCTCGTTCTTGATATTGCAGATCAGATATAAGTCAAATATAATGAAACAGCACCGCAAACGCGGTGCTGTTTTTCTTTATTTATGACTTGTTCAACCGCAGTTACCGCATACGGAGAAGAGGATAAGAAGAGCGATGATAACCAGCCATACAACCTCGTTTTGGAAAAGTTCGCAGAAGCAGCTCATAGTTTTGAATTCCTTTCGTCATTAGTTTTATCGGATTTATATCCGCTCCGGAGTGGTTTTGTTCCTCACTCCACTATAATCATATGTCACAGGCTTCATCTGTGTTACAAACATAATGGCAAAAGGTTCGCCGGCTAATATTTAAGCTCTTCGAGTGCCTTTGC
Organism: uncultured Lachnospiraceae bacterium; assembly: GCA_964490165.1. Classification (GTDB taxonomy): domain Bacteria; phylum Bacillota; class Clostridia; order Oscillospirales; family CAG-272; genus Avispirillum. Next base: position 51,180 of record CAZBAR010000001.1, read on the forward strand.
AGCACTTTTCCTGTTATCGCGGCGAAGAAGCTTCCTTCGCTCACGCCAGTCGGGCATATATCTTTCAACAAGCGCATAAAAGTCGCCCGAATGGTTCATAAATCTCAGATGGCATATCTCATGCAGCACGACATATTCTATCGCCTCAATAGGGTAGAGCATCAGAAGATAGGAATACGATATGTTTCCCTGAGAGGAGCATGAGCCGAAGCGCTTTTTTGCGCTGCCGATCTTTACGGCAGCACAGCGCAGTCCCGTAAGCTCGGAGTAGTAATGTGTTATTTTCGGCAATATATCGGCGGCGGCGCGCTTCAGCGCCGTTTCTTCTTCGGCACTTACAGGCTTCTCTCTCAGTGTGCAAAGTCTTGCCGCCTCAACGTGGCGCTCTATCCATTTTCGGTGATCTTCAACTACCTTATCTATGTCAGCCTTAGTGGCACGGCGCGGCGCGCGGACGATTACCTCGCCGCTGTCGCTTATTTTTATTGCAATACTTTTTCTGTCGGCTCGTATGAGCGTGTAATTTATATTATTCATCATATTATAATTATATTACGTTATTCTGAAAAATCAAGGGCGTTGACATAATAGCAAAATGTGGGTATAATTATTGTGAGAAAGACAGGGAAGGTCATTTATGAAAAAGCTGTATGTCTATTTGAAAAATTATATAAAGGAATGTGTGCTCGGACCGCTTTTTAAGCTGATAGAGGCGGCGTTTGAGCTTATAGTGCCGCTGGTAGTTGCCAATATTATAGATACGGGCATCGCAGCCGCCGATAAGGGAATTATAGTGCGCGATGCTGTCATACTTGTACTGCTCGGCGTTTTCGGGCTTATATTTTCGGCTACGGCACAGTATTTTTCCGCCAAAGCCGCAGTTGGCTTTGCCGCAGAGGTGCGCCGCGAGCTTTTTTACAAAATACAGCACCTTTCCTATTCAGAGCTTGACGGTGCAGGGGAATCGTCACTTATTACCCGTATGACAAGCGATGTAAATACGCTTCAGAACGGTGTAAATATGGTTCTCCGTTTGTTTTTGCGCTCGCCGTTTATTGTATTCGGCGCAGCGGCAATGGCTTTCTTTGTAGACGCCCGCCTTGCCATCAGCTTTGTTATAGTTATTCCCGTGCTTGCCGCCGTTGTTTACGGAATAATGTTTCTCAGCCTGCCTGTGTTCAAAAAGGTTCAGGGCAAGCTTGACCGTGTCCTCGGTATAGTGGGCGAAAACCTGAGCGGAGCAAGAGTAATACGCGCTTTCACCGTGGAGGACGAGGAGATCGCTCGCTTTGAAGCTGAAAACGAGGAGATGGCGAGACTTCAAAAAAGGGTAGGCCGCCTTTCGGCACTTACAAATCCCGTTACCTATGTAATAATCAATGCCGCGCTTATAATTCTCATTTGGTCCGGTGCTGTACGTGTTGATACAGGGCTTATCAGTGTGGGCGGCGTTATTGCGCTGTATAACTATATGTCGCAGATACTTGTAGAGCTTATAAAGCTTGCAAATCTTATAGTAACAATCACAAGATCCTTTGCGTGCGCCTCAAGAGTTTCAGATGTGCTGGATATGAGCGGTGAGGAAGATGTTTTGTATACAGCTGAGAGGCCGGTAAAGTACGCTGGCAAGGTTTGTTTTGAGAATGTTTCCATGCGTTATCCCGGTGCCGGCGGCGATACACTTACAGATATATCCTTTACCGCTGCGGCGGGGGACACCATAGGTATTATAGGAGGAACAGGAAGCGGAAAGACAAGCCTTGTAAACCTTATTCCGCGGTTTTACGCGGCAAGCGCCGGAACGGTTGCCGTTGACGGCACTGACGTTCGTATGTGGAATGCGGCAGAGCTGCGCGCGAAAATAGGCATAGTGCTTCAAAAAGCAGTGCTGTTTCGAGGAACTGTTCGCGACAATATGCTGTGGGGCAACGAGGGAGCGAGTGATGAGGATATAATGTCAGCGCTGCGCGATGCGCAGGCGCTTGATTTCGTTATGGCTAAAGACGGGCTTGATACACCTGTTGAGCAGGGGGGACGCAATTTTTCAGGCGGTCAGCGTCAGCGCCTGTGTGTTGCCAGAGCGCTGACGCGCCGTCCTGAGATACTTATTATGGATGACTCATCATCGGCGCTTGACTATGCAACTGATGCTGCTATGAGAGCTGCCGTGTGCCGACTTGACTACGCTCCTACTGTGTTTATTGTAACTCAGCGTACCTCGTCTGTAATGAACGCCGATAAAATAATCGTAATGGATGACGGTGCGGCAGTCGGCATCGGCAGTCATGACGAGCTTCTTGAAAGCTGTGATGTTTACCGCGAGATATATGCATCACAGTTTGAGAAGGGAGGGCGTGAATAATGAAAATGCAAATGAAAAAGAACAGTAAAAGTACGGCAGGGCGCATACTCAGCTATATCGGCAGATATAAATGGCTGCTGCTTTTGTCCGTCGTTCTTGCGGCGGTGTCGGCGCTGCTTACGCTGTATCTGCCTAAAATATTCGGTAACGCCATAGATACGCTCTCCTCCGACGGTGTGGATTTTCAAAGCCTTACGGCTCTGCTTTTAGAAGCGGCGATAGTTATCGCCGTAACGGCGGTAGTAAGCTGGATATTTAACGTGTGCAACAACCGTATAACCTATAATGTAGCGCGAGACCTCAGAAATACAGCGGTGCGAAAGCTGCAAAAGCTGCCGTTTTCATATCTTGACCGTCATACCGAAGGCGAAACGCTCAGCCGCATCATAACAGACGTAGACCAGTTTTGCGACGGACTTCTTATGGGGTTTACTCAGCTTTTCACAGGCGTTGTCACTATTTTCGGCACGCTTGGCTTTATGCTGGCGATAAATTGGAAAATAGCGCTTGCGGTAGTAGTGCTTACGCCTCTGTCTTTGCTGCTTGCCAGATTTATTGCAAGCCGAACATATAATATGTTTCTTTTGCAGTCGGCCATTCGCGGCGAGCAGACCGGATTTATAGAAGAAATGGTCGGAAATCAGAAGACTGTCCGCGCCTTCGGCAGAGAAACCGAGAATATGCGTCGCTTTGACGAGGTAAACGAAAGGCTGCAAAAGGCGTCTCTTAATGCAACGTTTTTTTCTTCCCTTGTAAATCCTACTACAAGGGTCGTAAACAATATTGTGTATGCTGTTGTAGCGCTGTTCGGAGCATTGGCAGTGCTCGGCGGCGGGGGCGTCGGTTCTGCGCTCACGGTAGGCGGTCTGTCATGCCTGCTGGCTTATGCAACGCAGTATGCAAAGCCATTTAACGAGATTTCGGGCGTTATTACCGAGCTGCAAAATGCGGCGGCGTGCGCCGAAAGACTTTTCGAGCTTCTTGATGAGGAAGAGGAGGAGCCTGACGGAGACGGTGAACTGTCAGACGTGCGCGGCGAGGTGGAGCTTCATGATATAAGCTTCTCATATTCGCCTGATAAAAGTCTTATAGAAAAGCTCAGCTTAAAGGTCAAGCCGGGTATGCGTGTGGCGATAGTAGGACCAACGGGCTGCGGTAAGACTACGCTTATAAATCTGCTTATGCGCTTTTATGATGTGACAGGCGGCGAAATAAGGGTGGACGGTAAGGCGATAAGAGGGCTGAAAAGAAAAAGTCTCAGAAAAAATTACGGCATGGTATTGCAGGATACATGGATACGCCGCGCCAGCGTCCGTGATAATATAGCTATGGCGAAGCCCGATGCGACTGATGAGGAGATCATAGCCGCTGCTAAAGCAGCTCACGCCCATAGCTTTATAAAGCGGCTGAAAAACGGTTATGATACTGTTATAGGACCTGACAGCGGACTGTCTCAGGGACAGCGCCAGCTGCTCTGCATTGCGAGAATAATGCTGTCGCTGCCGCCTATGCTTATTCTTGATGAGGCGACAAGCTCAATTGACACAAGAACGGAAATGAAGATACAGGACGCCTTCGGCAAAATGATGCAGGGAAGAACGTCGTTTATTGTGGCGCACCGCCTTTCAACGGTCAGGGACGCAGATATGATACTTGTAATGCGTGACGGAACGATCGTTGAGTCGGGAACACATGACGAGCTTCTGAAAAAAGGCGGATTTTACTCAGAGCTTTATAACAGCCAGTTTGCAAAAGTGTAATAAAAAATCATCAGTATGATATCGTTTACATCATACTGATGATTTTTTTCAGCATTCAGACATAATACTGCACCTGCATATCGAACATATTTTTGTATGCGCCGTCGGGGATAGTCGAACATCCGTCAAAACCGGATCGGCTCTCTGCGATGTTTGCTATGACTAAAAGTGAAGATATACAGATTGCGGTAATAATATACTAATTAGTCTTTTTATCAGCTAATCCACCTCGTTATAGAATTCACTCCATCTTTCGTTCACATTCACTCCCTCTGAATCAATTTTTGAAATAGCCTCGTCTATCTTAAGATTAGTTTCAGCTGACAATTTTTCTGCAGTCTGAGTTTGCTGTGAAGATTTATATATCAAGAGCGATTCTTTAAGTTCTTTCAGCGGATTTATAGCTATAGCTTTACATACAACTTCAATATCCTTTTCAGATCCGTGGTCTGCCATTTTTGATAATGTAAGATAATTTTGTTCTATTGCATATGACTTAAATGGATCGTCAATATTAGGATTCTCTATAATAGAAGTAATAGCCTTTGAATCAGTCATTTCTGAAAGCGCTAAAATGGCAGAATCTTTCAATTTTCCACTATTATCCGATTTGTTAATGATTTTTTCGCAAATTTCAATCAGTTCAGATTTTTCTTGTTCAGTTTCTTCCGTAAAACTATTCTTGATCCGCGCTTCCCTATAGAATTTAGACATTGTTTTGAGAGCAGCGTTAATTTTTTCAGGTGTCTGCATTTTATATGTTTCCAAAATATTTCTGGAAATTGATATAGCATCCTCACTATTGACTTCGTTTAGCCTTTTTATTGCTTGAAAAGCAAGCATATCGTCATCACTGCATGCGATGGAGTGAAGCATTTTAAGACCTGCCTCATCGTCAAAATCAAAAAGAACAATTATGTTTTCTTTAATATCACTTTCAACAGTATCATCTGAAAGTAATTCACGAATGCTTTCATTAGCTTCAGGTGTATAATCTACATCGCTACTCAGGTTTTGCACAAGCGTTACTCTAAGAATTAAATCGTTTTTCTGATCTTTTATCATCGAAATTATCTCTTCTTCAGAATATTCATTGATTCGTTCACATAAGCTTACGGCAAAGAATATTAATCTATAGTCATCTTTATTAGAAAGTTCAGAAAAAACAGCTTTAATCTCTTGTGTAAATTCAGCTTTGGGAATCGTTCGAAGATATTCTGAAATTTGCTCATCTGATAAGTTATTGTATTTTTCTAAAATATCGTCTTGCTTTTTTTCAAGGTTTTCGGATGCGTCACTATCTAATGTCTCAGCATCTAGTTGATTGCCAGGCTTTAATATATCCTGACTTCCTGTACAGCTTGCGAGCATTGCTGCAATAATGAGCGATGTTGCGCACAATGAGATTATTTTTGATGGTTTCATGATTTCTTCCTTTCGGTTATAGTCATTTTTTGTGAGATATGTTTCTTTCTGATTTCATTGTATCATGCAGTATAAAAACAGTCAACCAAATAGTTTTATCTGTAATTCAGTTTGATTTATCTGAAATTCCGCCGCATGAATATAGTAAGAGGCGTGAATTTATGCTACTGTACAGCAGCTTTCAGGTCATATGTATTTACTGATTTTTTATATAATTATAAAACATAGAAACAAAAAACGTGCATTTGGTGAACCAAATGCACGTTTCTGTGAACGAAATGCAGTATTTGAGTAGATTCAGTCGTGAAGCTTCATATAAATCCCGTCATACAGGATAGTATAAGCGCGGTACATAAAGATGAACAGTGCGATCACCAGCAGACCGTTTATGAGCCATATTTCTGCGAAAAACTTCATTACGGGGATAATTGCCGCACTCATAAGAACTGCGAGCACCCACAGGATAATAACGGGAATAAGGCATCTGTCAAATCGCTTTTTATCATCCGTTGAGTAAAATGCGTATTTCTTTGCGTGCGCATCCAGTGTTCTTGTGAAAATAAGCAGCATCAGAAGCATTGTAACGGCTGCAAACACCGCCTCGATATATCCGAAAATCTCCATTTTCAAATACATTTCAGGCGCTTTGCCTATCATATGCTCTGCTGAGCCCGGTCGGTAATTATTTGCTCTGTAGTCCATTTGCAAATATACTCCCGCGGCAGACATTGCAGCCCAAAGCGCTGCAGTAATACTTCCGCCTATGGCAATGCTTTTGCCGCTGTCTCTCAGCAGCACGAACGCGGCGAGCACCAAAAGCGCTCCGATGCCCGTAGGAAAGATGTTTACTCCGTCTACGTACATATTAAAGCAGAATGCAGCGGCTACGAGCAGAAGAATCATAACGCAGTTCATATTCTCGGAGACAACGCGAATCTCGTTGCTTTTTGCCCACTCACTGTGCAGACTGCCTATCTTTTGACAGCAGTCTTTGTCGTTTGTGATGCCTTTAATGTACTTTACAAATCGGATAAGCCACGGCAGCGACAGAGCAAGCGCTATGACGCCAAACAAGATAATAAGCAGAAAAGATGCAAATCTTGAATAGTTGTCCTCTGCAAAGTCGGTTATTATATTTCCGCCTGATGACAGAAAGGGAACAAAGGGAAGAACCGAGCATACCGCGCGTGCGATAAATGCTGCTACTGTCAGATTCCTGAGACGCTCTATGGAAACAACTTTCTTTTTCAGATGAAGTCCGCCCGCCGCAGGGCAGTTCATTCGCATTTCCAGGAATTCAAAGCCGCTGTACATACGAATTGCTGCGGGAATAAACAGTATTCCTTCGCCTATTGCAAAAACAAAGGAGCACAGCAAAATGTATATGTCTGTGGCGTGGGGCAGTGTGATATACAGGCAAAGCCTTGCGGCGCTGAGAATAAACAGCTTGATAAAGCCGCTGCGCGCCGCTGCCGTCTCATCGTTTAACACGGCAAGCTTTGAAAGACCTGTTATAAACAGCAAATATCCTATGGCGTCGGGCAAAACGTCTATAATATGGTAGGTGGGATTAAACAGGAAAAATGCGCCGATATACAAATACCAAAGACCTGACGGGTCTTTTTTTGCTGTATTATTCATCATCGTTTCCGCCTGCCGCAGCACCGCAGCACTTTTTATATTTCTTGCCGCTTCCGCAAGGGCAGGGATCATTTCTTCCTACTTTTTCGGCAGCTTTTTTTACTACAGGCTTTTTCTTTACGGTTCCGTCGCCGCTGCCTGCAAATCCTTCAGTGGTAGGCTTTACTATCTGTTCGCGCTTCATAGTCTGAGGACGGGGGATAACGGAGAGCAGCATTCTTACTGTATCGTCGCGGATCATAGTTATCATTTCATCAAACAGATCGCTGCCGGCAATACGGTATTCACTTATGGGGTTTCTCTGAGCGTATGCCTGAAGTCCGATAGACTCCATAAGAGAATCCATAGCTTCAAGGTGATCCATCCACTTCATATCAACGTTGCGGAGCAGGATAACTCTTTCTACCTCGCGGAAGTTTTCCTCGCCGAAGAGCTTCTGCTCTTTTTCTTCATAAAGAGTCATTGCACGGCTGAGCATTTCTTCGCGTATGGCGTTTCTTACAGTGGAAGCGTCGCCGTCAAGATCTTCAAAGTCGCCCTCATGTGTAATAAGGTTCATATACTTCTGACGAAGTCCGTCCATATCCCACAGTGAGCGGTCTTCCTCATGCAGATAGCTGTCTACCGCGTCGGAAACAGTAGCGTTTATCATAGAGATCATCTTGTCTCTGAGACTTCCGCCCTCCAGCACCTCCTGGCGCTGCTTATAAATAACTGTACGCTGCTGGTTCATTACGTCGTCGTAAGACAGTACGTTTTTACGTCTTTCAAAGTTTCTGTCCTCAAGGCGCTTCTGCGCGGTCTCAATAGAGTTTGACAAAAGCTTTGCATCAATAGGCGTATTTTCGTCTACTCCGAGGCGTTCTACAAGTCCGAGTATACGCTCGCTGCCAAACAGACGCATAAGATCGTCTTCAAGAGACAGATAAAATCTCGACTCACCGGGGTCGCCCTGACGTCCGCTTCGGCCGCGCAGCTGGTTGTCTATACGGCGTGCGTCGTGGCGCTCTGTACCTATAACGAACAAGCCGCCTGCCTCGCAGACCTTTTCAGCCTCTGGGCGTATTTCTGCCTGATATTTGTCGTAAAGCTCGCGGTAATGTGCTCTTGCGGCAAAAACTTCTTCTGAAACGGACTGAGAAGAGCCGGTGGCAAGCATAATGACTTCTTCTTCATAGCCTTCCTTACGCATCTGCACCTTTGCAAGGAATTCTGCGTTGCCTCCCAGCAGTATGTCCGTACCGCGTCCTGCCATATTGGTGGATATGGTAACAGCGCCCAGCTTACCTGCCTGCGCTACGATCTCAGCCTCTTTTTCGTGATACTTTGCGTTCAGCACGTTATGGGGAATTCCCGCAGCCTTCAGCTTTTTTGAAAGCTTTTCAGATTTCTCAACCGATACAGTACCGACAAGCACGGGCTGACCCTTTGCATGGCAAGCCTTTATCTGGTCAATAACAGCCTGATCCTTGCCTGCAACTGAGGTGTATACAACGTCGCTGTGGTCAACTCTTATCATAGGCTTATTGGTAGGCACTTCAACGCAGTCGAGGTTGTAGATCTCGCGGAATTCGTCCTCCTCGGAAAGGGCAGTACCTGTCATGCCGGAAAGCTTAGAATACATTCTGAAGTAATTCTGGAATGTGATAGTTGCAATGGTGCGGTTCTCGCGCTGTATCTCAACGCCTTCTTTTGCCTCAATAGCCTGGTGCAGACCGTCGCTGTAGCGGCGGCCGGGCATAATACGGCCTGTAAATGTATCAACTATCATTACCTCGTTGTCCTTGATAACGTAGTCGGCATCAAGCTTCATAATACCGTGGGCACGCATAGCCTGATATATGTGGTGTGAAATATCTGCATTTTCGGGATCGGAAAGGTTTTCAATGCCGAAAAATTCCTCTGATTTTTTGATACCGTTGGCAGTCAGAGTGCAGCTCTTAGCCTTTTCGTCAACGATATAGTCCTGCTCAACGTCGTCGTGCTCTTCTTTAGTGTCAAGCTCCTTGATGACGAATTTGGACATCTTGCGGACAAGCTCGTCAGCTCTTGCGTACAGATCGTCGATCTTGTTGCCGTGACCTGAAATAATAAGAGGAGTTCTTGCCTCGTCTATAAGTATAGAGTCAACCTCGTCTACGATGGCGAAATTGTGACCGCGCTGCGCGAGCTCTTCCTTGTAGGTCACCATGTTGTCACGAAGGTAGTCAAAGCCGAATTCGTTGTTGGTTCCGTATGTTATGTCACATCTGTAGGCAGCCTGCTTTTCTTCCTTGGTCTGGTCGTGGATAACAAGACCGGTAGTAAGACCGAGAAATTCGTGTACTCTGCCCATTTCCTCCTGACCCATTTTTGCCAGGTACTCGTTTACGGTAACTACGTGCACGCCCTTGCCTTCAAGAGCGTTAAGATAAGAGGGCATAACTGCGACCAGTGTTTTACCTTCACCTGTTTTCATCTCAGCTATACGGCCCTGATGCAGAAGTATGCCGCACATAAGCTGAACGCGGAAGGGACGCTTGCCCAGCACTCTGTCGGCAGCTTCACGAACAAGCGCGAATGCATCGGGCAAAATATCGTCAAGAGTCTTTCCTGCGGCAAGCTCTGCCTTTAAGGTATCGGTCATAGCTTTCATTTCAGCATCGCTCATAGCCTTGTACTTGTCAGCAAGAGCCTCTATCTTGTTGACTGTAGGTATAAGCTTTTTTATCTGATGATCGCTGTATGTTCCGAAAATTTTTGTAACTATGCTCATTTGGATAATTCCTCCGATAATAATGACACATTTTTCTATTATAGTATTATAGCACAAATCCGTGGAGATTAAAATACTTTTTGTTAATTTTTTTCATTAACTATATAGACAAATCAATCTGTGAATGGTATACTTTTTTGGAAGAAGGTTTTATTGATTGGTTTTTTAACGCATTCTTTTTAACGCTTTCTTTTTTGCTCAAAAAAGAAAGCTAATAGCTAATAAAAAAAGCAAATAAAGAAAGTAAAATAAAAATGAAAGACATAAATATCGTGCTCGTAGAGCCGGAAATACCGCAGAATACAGGCAATATCGCCCGAACCTGCGCCGTTACGGGCGCAGCGCTGCATATCATCAAGCCTATGGGCTTTAAGATCGATGATTCTAAGCTCCACCGCGCCGGTCTTGATTACTGGCATAGCCTCGACATTACATACTACAAGAACCTCGACGATTTTTTTGAAAAGAACCCTGACTGCGACTTTTATTGCTTTTCCTCAAAGGCTCCGCACAATTATACGGACGTGCAGTACAGCATGCCTGTTTATATAATGTTTGGCAAGGAGACTAAGGGTCTGCCGGAGGACTTTTTGAGAGAAAACTACGAAAGATGCGTGCGCATTCCCATGCGAGACGGACAGCGCTGCCTGAACCTTTCAAACGCTGTAGCTGTAGGCGTTTACGAGGTGCTCAGACAAAACGGTTTTAAGGATCAGAAAACAGAGAGCGAAAAGCTTTTATAATACTTTTATAATAAAAGTAATAAAAAGTAATAAAAAGGATGATACATTATGAGAATTTTATTTCAGGGTGACTCGATCACAGACGGAATGAGAGACAGAAGCGACTACCATCTTATGGGTGTTGGCTACGCAAAATATGCTTCTGCTGAAATTGCAGACAGATACCCTGCCGAAGAATTTGAGTTTATAAATCTCGGCATCGGAGGAAATCAGTCAAGGGATCTGGTGGAACGCTGGCAGAGCGACTGCATCGATCTGCAGCCTGATCTTGTATCTATACTTATAGGTATAAACGATACATGGCACCGCGCCGACAACAGAGAGTGGCTTGATAATAAAATATTCGAGGACAACTGCCGCTATATTCTTGAGGAAACAAAGAAAAAGACAAACGCGAAGATAATGCTGCTTGAGCCTTTTTTGCTGTATGCAGAGGATAAAGCGTTCTTCCGTGAGGACCTTGATTTCAAGATCGATATTATCAGAGATCTGGCACGTGAATATGCAGATGCATTTTTGCCCCTTGACGGTCCGTTTGCTGCTGCAAGCGTGGGTGTTGACCCTGCGCTGTGGGCGTCGGACGGAGTTCATCCCACAGATGCAGGTGCACGTCTTATCGGCAATATTTATGCCGATGCTTTTGATAAAATATACCCTGTGCTGAAGGCACAGAAATAATTCATTTGCAATCGCAAAAGCAAAGGAAACGGTCACAGATATGAGTGATAAATACATCAACAGTGTAATGCCTGCGCAAAAGAATATTGCTTTGATAGCGCATGATAATATGAAGCCTGCAATAGTGGATTGGTGCCTTGAAAACAAGGATATTCTGGCGCATCACTTTTTGTTCGGAACGGGAACGACTGCGAGAGTTATTGCCGAGATAACTGGACTTCCCATTCGCGCCTTTAACAGCGGTCCGCTCGGCGGAGACCAGCAGATAGGCGCGCGTATTGTAGACGGAAAGATAGACCTTGTTATATTCTTTTCCGATCCGCTTACGGCACAGCCCCACGATCCCGATGTTAAGGCGCTTCTGAGAATAGCGCAGGTCTACGATATTCCTATTGCAAACAACCGTGCAACGGCAGATTTTATAATTAACAGCACTTGTATGGATAAAGAATATTCTCACAATGTAATAAATTTCACACAGACTGTTACAGACAGAGTGCAGGCTGCCGTTAAGGACATAAAAGAATAGACCGTAGAAGAGGAGAACTTTGAAATGAAAAAAGTAAAACTTGCTGTTATTGGTGTAGGCAGCAGAGGACGTGACGTTACCCTGAATACTCTTTTGAAACTGGAGGACGTTTCCGTTATTTCCGTATGCGATGTTTATTCAGACAGAGCAGAGGAGGTAGCAAAGTCTGCGTCTGAAATTCAGGGCTTTGATGTTCCCGCATTTACAGATTATAAAGAGGCGCTTAACGTCAGCGGTATTGACGCCGCCGTTATAATAACATCATGGGAGGCGCACAGCGAGGTAGCACTGTACGCTATGTATAAGGGCATTCCCGTTGGAAGTGAAGTAGGTGGAGAGTTTTCTCTCGATGCCTGCCACGAGCTTGTTTCCGTGCAGGAGAGAACGGGAACTCCTTATATGTTCCTTGAAAACTGCTGCTACGGTAAGGACGAGCTGCTTGCAACGTCCATGACGCGCCGCGGTGTTTTCGGAGAGATAGTTCACTGTGCGGGCGCATATGCTCATGACCTCAGAAATGAGGTCGCGTGGGGAATAGAAAACAGACACTACCGCTTCAAAAACTACGAGCATCGCTGCTGCGAAAACTATCCCACTCACGAGCTCGGACCCATAGCAAAGCTTCTTGATATAAACCGCGGAAACCGCATAGTTTCTCTTGCCTCTATGGCGTCAAAGTCAGCGGGACTTCACGAATACATAAAAAATCAAAGCCTTGAAAAAGATGTTCCCGAATATTTGATGAATACTGAATTCGCACAGGGAGATATAGTAACCACCGTAATGAAATGTGCGGGCGGAGAGACTATAACCCTGCGCCTTGATACAACGCTGCCGCGCTTCTATTCCCGTGACTTTACTGTGCGCGGTACAAAGGGTATGTACGAGCAGGCGACAAACAGCGTGTTTATCGAGGGCGTTCAAAGCGAGGGCTGGTGTTTTAATCCCGTTGTAAAGTATAAGGAATTTATTGATAACGCCAAGGAGTATGAAGCTGAATATCTGCCGAAGATATGGAAGGATATAACGCCCGAGGAAATGGAGACAGGTCACGGCGGAATGGACTATTTCGTGTACCGTGACTTTGTAAACGCCGTCAGAAACAATACTGTTTTCCCCATTGACGTGTATGACGCGGCTGTATGGATGGCGGTAACGGCACTGTCCGAGCAGTCTATCCTTCAGGGCGGCGCGCTTCAGTTTATGCCTGACTTTACTCACGGTAAATGGCAGACAAGAAAGCGTCTTGATGTAACGGAGATATGATCGGAGAATGTTGTCCGCCGCTGTATCGGCGGCGGACTGTTTATGTAATTTAAGCCGGCAGAAAGGTAGACAGCATGACAGTATTCCCAACAGCGGGCGATACCGCAAGACCTATAAGGCTTCCTGAATATCTCAGAAGCTGGGCATACGAATCCTTACACTGTAAATACGGCGATGAGGCTATAGCGCATTACGCTCTGCCGCTTGACGATATTGAGGATTTTGCAGAGCTTAGCGAACAGGAAAAATATAATACGGCAATAAGACGTATAGCTGAAAATGCGCCGCTTCGCATATGCGAGTACGAAGAACTCTTTGGCGCGGCGACATTGGGAATGGCTATAGACCACTGCGTTCCCGTTACATATAAAGGCGAGAATGTTTTCGGCAGTATAAGCCATTTGACAATCAATTATGAGCGCACGCTGAAATTCGGCATCAACGGTTACGAGAGAGATATAGACGAAAAGCTTTTGTCAGCCGATGGCAGACAAAGGGAAGTGCTTCTGGGTATGAAGAATGTTATATCGAGTATGCGTATCTGGCATACCCGGTATATTAACGAGCTGAAAAAAGGAAAGCGCGGAGAGCGTGACGCGGCTGCTGTTCAGATACTTGAAAGGGTTCCGTTTGAGTCTGCAAGGACTTTTCACGAAGCGTTGCAGTCCATATGGTTTGTATTTTCATTTGTCCGTCTGTGCGGAAACTGGCCCGGCATCGGCAGGCTTGATGCGCTGCTGGGCGATTATTTGAAAACGGATCTTGAAAATGGAAGCATAACTCACGAGCGTGCCAGGGAGCTTCTTGCATCGTTTTTCATCAAGGGAACAGAGTGGATACGCTCAAGCGGCCATTGGATAAGCGGAGACGCGCAGCATTATCAGAATATCGTTCTGGCAGGTGTTGATGAGGATGGCAACGAAGTCACGAACGACGTTACTTATCTCGTACTTGAGATAGTGGAAGAATTGCCCATATCTGACTTTCCTATTTCTGTTCGTGTAAATAAAAACTCGCCGGATAAGCTTTTGGAGCATATGGCAAGAGTGGTGCGCCACGGCGGCGGAGTTGTGGCAATGTATGACGAGGAGCAGATAATAAACGGCTTTGTGTCTCAGGGCTATGAGCTGCGCGAGGCAAGACGCTTCGCAAACGACGGATGCTGGGAAGTGCAGATCCCCGGCGCTACCTGCTTTGAGTACACTCCGTTTGACGGGTTGAAAATACTTAACCGAGTTATCGGTGCAGATTCTGACGAATTCGATATTCCCGATTTTAAGAGCATTGACGAGCTGTGGTCTGCTTTTGAGACAGGTCTTAAGGAGCATATAGATTTCATATACGACTACGCTGTTGTTAAAAATTTCGGAGAGCGGGGAGAGAGGGTAGCGCCCAAAGAACCCTCATCTGTTATCGATCTGTTTGAGGACGGCTGTATTGAAAATGCCGAATCCTATATGCAGCTCGGCGCAAAGTATACTGTAAGATCGCCGCATCTCGGCGGCGCTCCTGATATTGCCAATTCTATTCTGGCTATAAACAAGCTTGTTTTTGAAAAAAAGCTTATTACCTTCAAAGAGCTTGTTGAGTGTCTTAGAAACAATTGGGAGGGCAATGAACCGCTTCGCCTTTATGCACACAACAAGATCACCTATTACGGCAACGATGACGATGAGGCTGACGAATATATGCGCCGCGTGGTAGAGATATTCTGCCGCACTGTAAACGATACTGCGGCAGAGCACAGGGATAACCCCGTAAAATTTATTCCGGGAATCAGCACCTTCGGCAGACAAATAGAATGGGCGCCAGGTCGCAGCGCAACTGCGTTCGGAGCACGCCGCGGTGATGTGCTTTCGGGCAACGGCTCACCCACGCCGGGCACGGATTTCTCCGGTGCAAGCGCTATCCTGCGTTCATACTGTAAATCTATGCCTATGATGGCCACCTGCGGGTCAGCGCTTGATTTGAAGATCTTTCCCGAATCCCTAAAGGGAGAAAACGGTATAGAAGCGTTGAAGTCAATATTCAGAGCAGTAGTGATACTCGGCGGAAGCTTTGTTCAGATAGATACGGTCGATACTGAAACACTGCGCGCGGCTCAGAAGCACCCCGAAGATTATAAGACTCTTTCGGTGCGTGTGTCCGGATGGAACGCACGATTCGTAACGCTTAACGAAGAATGGCAGAATATGATAATAGACCGTTCATGTCAGGGCATATGAGCGGGAATAAAATAAAGCTTACGGGAATACAGCGATTTTCTACTCAGGACGGCGACGGGGTTCGGACAGTGGTGTTTTTCAAGGGCTGTCCGCTGCGCTGCGAATGGTGCCATAATCCAGAGACAAAGCACAGCGGCAGCGAGCTTTACTTTAATGAAAAGCTTTGCATCGGCTGCGGTGCGTGTGTGGGAGCCTGCCTGTCAGGCGCGCATAGTATAACGCAAAGGGGACACTTAATAAACAGATACGTCTGTCAAAAATGTATGCGCTGCGCTGAGGTCTGTCCCGGCGGCGCGCTGGAGGCAGTCGGTGACGAAAAAAGTGCGGATGAGATCATGGCGGTGGTTATGCGTGATCTTGCGTTTTACGGTGAGAGGGGCGGCATAACGCTTTCAGGCGGTGAGCCGCTTGCACAGGCAGACGTGGCGCTGGAGCTGCTGACTGCTGCAAGGTCGGCAGGTATAACTACCGCTGTGGAGACCTCGGGATATTTTGATACAGATATGATCGACCGACTTTGTGATAAAGTGGACCTGTTTCTTTGGGATGTAAAGGACTGCCTTGACGAGAGACATAAGAGATATACAGGCGTGTCAAATAAGCTTATTCTTGATAATTTAAGAATGGCTGACGACCGGGGCTGCCGCATACGTATCAGAAGCATTTTAGTTTCGGGCGTAAATGACGATGAAGCTAATTACAGCGGTATTGCAAGCCTGTATTCGTCGCTGAGAAACTGCGAGGGCGTAGAGATCTTGCCGTATCATACATACGGCAGCGGAAAAAATCTTTTGCTCGGCGGCGCCGATAACGCGCACCGCGATTGGATCCCCACCGCGGAAAGAGTTTCAGATATAAAAGACTTTCTTCGCACGCGTGGAGTAAGGGTGATATGAAAACACCGTCGGAAGCAACGCTTCCGACGGTGTTCATTTTTTATTCGTTTGACCCGATATTATGTAACTTCTATGGCTATGAATCCTTTCTGAATTGATATCCTTCGCGAATGATACCGTCGCCAACCACATAACGAAGTTCTTTTTCGATTTCGAAACCCATTTTCAAATATAAATTTGTTGCCGCCAAGTTATCCTTTGTCGTTTGTATTCGGATAGATTTTTTTGATTCTCTTCGGGCAAATCTCTCTGCGAACTGTATGCAAAAGCTGCCGATTCCCATGTGCTGAAATTCCTTTGCTACGACTAACATAGATATCCATATATCTTCCGAGTTCAGGGCGTTCAGCTTTAGCCATGCGGTATTTTCTCCGTCGACGGTAATAATAAAATTCTTTTCATATGGATCAGGTTCTAAGCACAGGCAGTTGTACCATTCTTCGGGGGAAATATGCCCGCCGTGAAGAATTTCGCTGCTCTGTTCAAATACATAGTCAACAAAGGAAATATGTCCGGGGTTAAAGGGAATAATTTGGTATTTCATAAATCACTCTCCTATCTACAGTTCATTTTTTGACTTGCTTTTGGTAAGTATAGATGATTCCGCCCTCAGCACTTTCATGACAGAACCATTCAAATCCATGGGCTACCATTTCGCTGCTGGGAGCATCACGCTTAATTTCATCGTCACCGTTACACTCAATGATCCATCCGCCGTTCTTTGTAATTCGCGTGATTTCCGCGATTTCTTCATCATAATAATCGCCTACAACATGACCGCTGAGAACCACATCAAAGGTATCGTCTTCATATGGAAGACAAAGCACTTCGCCGTCAAGCACCTTCATATTTGTTATGCCCTCGCTTTTTATCCTGTCTCGCATATACTCACGAAGCTGATCGCACGGTTCACTTGCGTATACACGTTTTGCCTTTTTTGCAGCTGCGAATGCCAAACGTCCGGTTCCGGAGCCTACATCCAAAACTATTTTATTTTCTAAGTCTACAAGGTCGTACAGGTATTTCGGATCCCAGTTTCGGATATAGTTTAGTTGCTCCATAACCTCAGGATACGCATATACTACAAAAGTTTCATGAGTTTGCAGTATAGATGTTTCTGATTTACGCATCTCAATGTCAGTCCAGTTATCAAAAAAAACTTTGCGTACTCTGTCAAGAAATTCACTGCATTCAGGTGCTTTGCGGCGGCAAAAGGCGTCTATATGAGGATATTTATATAGCGCTTTAGCCATATCAGTTACATAATCGCCATTATAGTAATTACAGTCTGTAAAAATCCAACGGAGCGCCCAACGGTCAAAAAGCAGAAAGCAGTCCATTGTGTATTCTCTTGCATCTATCCAATTGTAGCTCATTTTATACCTCCGAATTTAACCAATCATTTAAGTGTCTTAGTATATCACCGTTTTTTAGCTTTTCCAGTGATTCGTTTGCCCAAGACGGGAATTTCTCACGCTTACAGGCGGAATACAGCGTAACAACAGGGGCGATAAAGGCATCGGCTTTTCTTTCTTTTTCTGCAATGTCGGTTCCGTACTCTTCCATGAAAGCTTTTGCCGCTGCCTGCGAAAGTGAACTTGTCACATTTCGGATATCACCGTATGCTATACCTTTACCAAGCAAGTTATAGTCGAACATAAAGGCATAGTCATGATTTTTGGCAACTATGAGGTTTGTGTAGTAAAAATCGTTGTAGGTCAGCGTACGAGGAAGTAAATCTATTCGATTGCGAATGATTTCATAGTTATCATCTATTGCTCTCCAAAGTGGGTTGCTTTTTGTGTCGGTTTTTTCAGCGATAAACTCCATATTATCCAATGTTAATATGTCGGTCTCGTCGTACATTGAATGCTTTCTTTTGGCAAGATATTTCATTCCTTTTGAATGAAGCTCTCTGTACCATTTTGCAATGGCTCTTGCTACATTCGGATCGTCTAAATCGCTTTTTTCACCGAGCCTGTAATCAGTATTTGCTTCCACATCCGGCAGCAGTATTGCGTTCTTTGTATAACCAAGAAGTGGCAAGGTAGTTATGTCAAGAGAGGATAAAACTCGGTAATTTTCAATTTCCCGTGCATATTCTTTGTTTTCAAAGACTTTTAAGATAAGGCTTTTACCCTCTGATTTCACACGGTATAAAGATATCCCGTCTTTAGAGTAAATCAGGGTACAGATCGGATTGCGTACGCCCATTTCGGTTAGTTGAAAAATGTAAGATGATGGCAGGAGCTTTTCAGGCTGTCCAAGCTTTTTAAGTATTTTGTTGATTTTCAAAAGCAGTGCTTCACTCATTCCATCCCAGCTAAGGATATACGTGCCGCTAAACCGCTGTAGCTGAGCGACATATTTTATTCCATTTTTAACGAATGCCTGCCTTATCTGCTCAGTCAACTGATCTGTCAGAATTTCGATGGGCAAAAGCTGTGCCAGTTCTTTTCGCGGAAAATCTTTTTCAAATTCGTCACGTTCTTCAGAATTGATGTTAAAAACATCGTCCTCGAAATATCGCCCCGTAACGCCATCTAAAGCACCGTCGTACAGTTCCATCGCCATCAATGCGTCAAAGCTTCTCCCGTCGTAAGAAGTGATACCGTAGTGGCTTGCTCTCCTAAATCCGAACCGTGGGTAGTAATCCGGATGACCGTAGAAAACTATTGCACGATATCCAAGCTTTGTGGCTTTTGAAATAGAATGATGCATCAGAGCCGAACCAACGCCCATTCTTTTGTAATTTGGATGGACGCTTAGCGGTCCGAAATTCAAAACTCTGATTTCTTTATTATCAGGTGTTACTACTTTAGCTAAACTGTATATAACGTGGCCTACGATTTTTCCATCGGCCTCAGCTACAAAATCGAGCTCGGGTATAAAGGAAGGCAGTTTTCTTAATTTATGTACTAAAAGATGCTCTCCATCGCATGTGGGATGGTCTATACATCCCCAAAATGCTTCACGAGTAAGTTCCTCTACAATTAGGTAATCTGCCGGTGCTTCATTCCTAATACTGATATTCAACGCATATCACCTCCATGCTTTTTATTTGTCAATTTGCTTTGTCTGTTAAACTTTGCAAGATTCTTATTCCGCCGCTGCTTTTGCCGCAGAAAGGCTGATTTGTCGTCAGAATATTTCGCCTCGTTCTTTAGATTGATGTAACTCTCCCAGCGCTCACGGGATAATTCTCCGTTCGCAAGGGCTTCCTTGATAGCGCACCCCGGCTCGGTATGATGCTTACAATCGTTGAACTTACATCTGCCCAAAAACTCTTCTATATCGGTGAATGCTTCATCAAGTCCGACCGATACATCCCACATGCCAAGCTCGCGCATTCCCGGCGTGTCGATTATCATTGTGCTGTTTTTCAGCATTATAAGCTGTCTGTGTGTGGTTGTGTGCCGTCCTCTGCTGTCCTCCTCGCGAATACTGCTGACAGCCATTATCTCTTCGCCTGCCAGTGCATTTACAAGGCTTGATTTGCCGACTCCCGAAGAGCCGAGAAACACAACAGTCTTGCCGGGCGCCATATAATCTGACAGCGCATCTATTCCGACACCTGTTTTTGAACTGACTGCATATACGGCAACGCCTGCTGCAAAACGTTCCGCTGTTCGTATGTACTCGCTGTTTTCACCGATCAGGTCGGCTTTGGTCAGCACTACTACGGGAACAGCTCCTGATTGCCATGCTAATGTGAGATAACGTTCAAGACGCTTCGGGTTAAAGTTTTTGTTGAGTGACTGCATTATAAATACGTAGTCAAAATTTGCTGCAACTGCTTGTTCACCACGTCCCGGTGTAGGATCCCGTCGGGAGAAAAAGGTTTTTCGAGGCAGAGTTTTGATTATCTGACTGTCACCGGTGGGATTAAAATTTATCAGGACAAAATCTCCTGCTGTCGGAAACTCTTCAAAACCGCCGAAATATTCTTTTGTCTTTAGTCTGCCATGTATTTCACCGAACTCGCAGACAAGGGCGTACCGTTCTTTATGAACGGCGGTTATTCTCGCCGGAATACCGTTTGCGTCTTCCGGCATCATATTTGGCATAAAGCCGTATTTTTTTAGATCCAATACTAAAATCCTCCGTTATAATGTTTGCTGTTTTAATGATCTCATAAATCCTCATACTAAACATCTCCTTTCTTTACTGTAATCTGTATTGTAATCTGAAAATTGGCGCAAAAATGCCGCAGAAAGCAACCCTTTTTGCGGTTACTTACTGCGGCTGATTTTGGGTATAAAAATAACACACCCTTTGAGTGTGCTGCAACCGAAGCTGTAGTATTCACGAAAGGTTACTTAAAGACGGCACAAAAGCAAAGAGGTTTGTACGACCCCACAATTGTTTGCACCGCATATTCAGTTTTACGTCTCAATTACCTCATAAAAAACAGTCATATTATTTATCTCCTTTCAGAATCTGCTGAGGCAGATTTATTTTTATATATTGTACCATGTAGTTCGTCGGAATGCAATAGATTTATTGGCATAATTTCACATTTTATTGTAAAAATCACAAAAATGATATAATTGTGTGAAGCTTTTAACTTCTCCTGCTTTTGCATAACAGGTAAAACTCTGCAAATAATAAATGTGAAAATCTTTATATCGGAGTTATGCTATGTATCCTAAAATAAAACAGATATGCGCACAGGAAATACTTGATTCAAGAGGAAATCCAACGGTTGAAGCGGCTGTAATGCTGGAGGACGGAAGCGGGGCTTCTGCCGCTGTTCCGTCGGGAGCGTCTACAGGCGTACATGAGGCGCTGGAGCTGCGCGACGGAGACATCGACCGCTACGGCGGCAAGGGAACTCTTTGTGCTGTGGAAAACGTAAACAGTGCGATCTCTCCCGCTCTCAGCGGCTGCCAGCTTTGCCAGGCGAGCATTGACAGAAAGCTTATTTGCCTTGACGCGCACCGCGATAAATCAGCTCTCGGAGCAAATGCCGTACTGGCGGTATCTCTTGCGTCGGCAAAGGCGGCGGCGCAGGCTATGAAAATTCCGCTGTACAAGTATTTGGGCGGTATTAACGCCGTAAGGCTGCCCGTTCCCATGATGAATGTGCTGAACGGCGGCGCGCACGCTGCAAACAACCTTGATGTTCAGGAATTTATGATCATGCCTGAGGGCTTTGACAGCTTTTCCGAGGCGCTTCGCGCAGGAAGCGAAATATACCACGAGCTTGGAAGAATACTGAAAAAAAGCGGCAAAAGCACCGCTGTGGGTGACGAGGGCGGCTTCGCTCCCGACCTTGACGGCGAAGAAGAAGCGTTGGAGCTTTTGGTAAATGCTATAGAGGGCGCGGGGTATGACACAGACAGCGTTAAGATCGCTCTTGACGCCGCTGCAAGCGAATGGTACAGTGACGGAAAATATATTATGCCAAAGTGCGGCAAGGAATACTTTGCCGGGGAGCTTTGCGATATGTGGCAGACCCTTTCGGAAAAATATCCCATAGCCTCTATTGAGGATGGACTGGGCGAGGACGATTTTGAGGGGTGGAAGCTGCTGACCGGACGCTTGGGAGATAAGGTAAAGCTTGTGGGAGACGATCTGTTTGTAACCAGCACTGCCCGACTGAAAAAAGGAATCAAAGGCGGCTTTGCCAACGCCATTCTCATAAAGCCCAATCAGGTAGGCACGTTGTCCGAGACTATGGAGGTAATGAGGCTTGCGGCGGAGAACGGCTACCGGACTATAGTGTCCCACCGCAGCGGAGAGACTGAGGACACCTGCATTGCCGATCTTGCGGTTGCAATGAACGCAGGATATATAAAGTGCGGCGCTCCCTGCCGAAGTGAGAGAGTAGCAAAATACAACAGACTTCTGAGAATTGAAGCACAGCTGGGTATCGCGGCGGTATACAGTGATAACGCATATTAAGAGAGGTACTGTGATATGGCAACAAAAAATCCTACAGAGCAGATGCTGCAAGAAATGTACAAAAGTGTAAAAATGGGCTGTGAAAATATAGCCGGTGTAATTCCAAAGGTCGAGGA
The DNA here is from genome assembly GCA_964490165.1 of uncultured Lachnospiraceae bacterium. Lineage (GTDB taxonomy): Bacteria > Bacillota > Clostridia > Oscillospirales > CAG-272 > Avispirillum. Next base: position 73,483 of record CAZBAR010000001.1, read on the forward strand.
TAAATTTATGCTCGGTGTTCTGACTGACAGACTTGAAGAATTCGGCGGCTACGCTACACGTGTGTCCGATATGCTTCACGAAAGAGGATATACGCCGAAGGAGCCGGGCATGGGCGCAAAAATGGGAGCTAAAATGGGTATCGCAGCAAATACTCTTATAGATTCTACCTCATCTCATATAGCAGAGATGTTTATAAAAGGCTCGGAAATGGGAATTCAGAAGCTTGAGAGAACCCGCGGAGAGCTTGCCGGACAGTGCGACAGCAAGGTGGTAAGCCTTTGCAATGAAATAATAGCGAACGAGCGTCGCGATAATAAGAAAATGGAGGCATTTTTGTGAGCGAAGAGAATGAAAACGCGCCTGAGAGTGCGGTAAATGAAGAACTTGACACTATATTAAAAAGTGGAAGCGTTGTAGCGGGCGAGCGCGGAAACGTTATCCACACTATGACGGTCATCGGTCAGATAGAGGGTCATTACGCCCTCGGAGAGGGACAAAAAGCGACAAAATATGAGCATCTTATTCCGCTTATAGTGTCTGTGGAGCAGTCGTCTGAGGTTGACGGGCTTCTGCTTGTACTGAACACTATGGGCGGTGACGTTGAAGCAGGACTTGCCCTTGCAGAGCTTGTGGCAGGTATGAAAAAGCCTACTGTATCGCTGGTGCTCGGCGGAGGGCATTCTATCGGTGTACCCCTTGCCGTGTGTACAAAAAAGTCTTTCATTGTTCCGTCAGCAACTATGACGATCCACCCTGTCAGAATGAGCGGACTTGTAATAGGTGTTCCGCAGACCTATTATTATTTTGAAAGAATGCAGGACAGAATAATAAGATTTATTACAGATCATAGCTCTGTCAGCGAGGAAAAATTCAGAGAAATGCTGCTGCGTACCGATCAGATAGCTACAGATACGGGCACACTTATAGACGGCAGAGAAGCGGTTGAGTGCGGACTTATAGATGAGGTAGGCTCGCTGTCCGACGCTCTTGCAGAGCTGCACAGGCAGATAGATGAAGTAAAAAATCAGGCGGATAAAGCCTGATCGGTGATATAAGGGAGAGAAAAATGGATTTTGAAAGAAATATTTTAGAGGCTGCACTGAAAAGGTCAGGCGAGGTAAGCAATGCAAAAGTAACTAACGAATTGCAGTGCGTGTCGAATCTGCTTTCAGATGAGGAAGCGGCATCGGGAATGACTATAAATAAGTTTAACTATTCCAAGCCGCTGTCAGCGGAAACTATTGCATTTTACCAGACGGTAAAATATATGTGACAAAAACAGGCATCAGCTTGCTGATGCCTGAACTTGTCGAAAAACCTAACGGTTTTTCCGACAGGAAGTTCCGTGCGCTCGCGCCGTCGCGCCTCGAAGCTACGCTTCTCGACACTCGCGGAACTGTAAGGAGTGGGCTGGCGGCGGCAAAGCCGCCTTGCCCACAAATTTTTGTTTATAATTGTTTGCTCATTTTTTTATTACTTATTGTTTTTTCAACAGTCTGATGCCTGCTTGCTGTCGGTTATTCAAACGGAATATATCCGAGTATCTTGCCGGTATGCATATCGGCAATTACGTCAACATTGCCGAGAAGTCCGGCTGATGTGGTTTGAAATTCGATTCTGTATACAGTCTTGCCTATGTATTCTTTAAGCTCAACGTTTTCAGCAAGGAAATATGATACTCCTGTATATTCGATCTCCCAAACCTGTCCGTCCTCCGGCAAGCCGATTATCATGTGCTGTTCCGTTTCGCTCAGTTGTTCATAAACAACTTCCTTTATTGTTTCCGTGCTGAGAGTGGGCCTCTCGCATCCTGCAAACGAGGCAATGGCTGCTATTATAATAAGCACGGCAATCTGAATGGCTGCTTTTTTTAAGTTTGACATAGTATTATTTGAACTCATCATACAGTGTACTGTTATATTCAAGCAGCTGGTCAAGAGTCTTTATATCAGCCCATATACCAGGTGACTTTTCCAGGTCGGGGAGCCAGACTTCAAAGCAGCTCTCCAGATCTTGTACCTCGCCGACTGTTTCCTTTGTCTCAGTATGGTACTCTACCTTGCCTTCGTTAAATGATACATATCCGGTTTCCTTGTAAAGCTCGTCGCGGGATACGCACTGTCCCAGTATGCCGGAGACATCTTGAATAGCTATGTATTTTTGCGGCTGTCTGGTGTATCCTATTTTTCCGTCCTCTCTGAGCTTAAAGGATATTATCGGGTGCACATATGCTTTTTCGTCATCTCTTAATGCGTCATAGCTGTCGTCTATTTCTTCCATTCCGTACTGAGTGAATATGAGCTTTATGCCTGAGCCGTACGTGCATTTTTCCCATATGATCGCTTCATCTGTTGTAATCAGAAGATCCCAGCAATTCCCGTACATATATTCAGGCTTGTCGAATACTTTCTCATATCCCAAAGCGCGTATAGCTGTCGCAAGTATACGTACCTCGGTTCCGGTGAGCTCACTTGTAGAACATTCAAATGTTACATCGATCTCGACTTCACCGATAACCAATTTGGTTATCCCGGAATACTTATCATAATTGTCCTGTATAGTTTCGGCATACGACCACAGATCCAGATCTGCCGAGGTAGCAATATAGGCAGTAGTGCCTATGACGGCGATACCGTTCTCGTCAGCTTTACTTAATATCATTTCTTCTGACAATATCGGCTCGGCAGTAGTCTCTGCCTCTGTGGTAGTAGCCGGCGGTTTAGTTTCGGCAGCGTCTTTTATGCCGGAGCTTTTACTGTGATCTGCACAGCTTGCGAGCATTGCGCAGAGAATGGCAATTGCCACACATACGGACATGAGCTTTGATTTTGAATTTTTCATAGTTTTATTTTCCTTTCGGTATTATTTTTTGCCCATAGTTCTTTCTGAATGTGAAGTTTTATTTCTGTGTTTTTTGTCTGCTATCTATTAACTACGGAATGCATCTGTAAATCCTGCATGTTTTTTCAAAAAATATAATTTTTTGAAAAATCGGAGTAGGGAAGCTAAAAAAATTGACCTCTTCCTCTTCAAGCATAATGTATGCGGCATAAAAAGTCAACAGCGGCATTTTATCTGCTTTTCAGTTTGTTTTATCTGATATTCAGTCGCCGTGAAAACGGGAAAGCGTGCCCTCAGGATTGCTTCACAGCGCTTTTTCAGAACATAAAAATGAGCCTGCTTTCACAGGCTCATTTTTATGTTTTAATAATAATCAGTCCTCGTCGTTTTCAAGCTTAGCGGCAGCTATTATCTTCTGCGCTTCGTTTGCGGGAACTTCTTCGTAGCGGACGAAATTGAAGCTGTACTGACCTCTGCCCTGTGTCATAGCGCGAAGCACTATGGTATAATCTGTCATCTCGGCGCTGGGAGCTTCTGCTTCAATTACGGTGTAGCCCTTGCGGGACTCGTCGGGATTCATACCCATAACTCTGCCGCGGCGCTTGTTAAGGTCGCCCATAATATCTCCCACCATACTGTCGGGTACAGACGCCTTAAGCTCGCCCACAGGCTCAAGCAGAACGGGATTTGCCTGCGGCAGACCTGCCTTATACGCCAGCTTTGCTGCCAGCTTAAAGGAGATCTCGTTTGAGTCTACAGGGTGGTAAGATCCGTCGAACAGATCGGCCTTCAAATTTACTACAGGATATCCTGCAAGCACGCCCTTCTGCATAGCCTCCAGAAGTCCCTTTTCAACTGCGGGGTAGAATCCCTTGGGAACCGTGCCGCCCACAACTGACTGGGTAAAGGTAAGACCGTCATCGTCGCCGTGAGAGAAGGTTATCTTAACATGGCCGTACTGACCTGAACCGCCGGACTGCTTTTTATGCTTGCCCTCTACGGAAACGGATTTCTTTATAGTCTCACGGTAGGGAATTCTCGGCTCAGAGAATACTACCTTTGTGCCGTAGCGGTTTTTCAGCTTTGATTTTACAACATCCAAATGTATGTCCGAAATACCTGACAGTGTAAGCTGTTTTGTTTCGGAATTGTTCTCGTATTTCAGAGTAGGATCCTCGTCCAAAAGCTTTGCAATGCCTGTGGATATTTTATCCTCATCGCCCTTGCTTGCCGCAGAAACAGCTTTTTTCATATAAGGCTCGGGGAACTCTGTGGGCTTATAGGCAACAGGTGCGCCTGCATACAGCGTGTCATTGGTATCGGTGTCCGAAAGCTTTGACATCATACCGATATCGCCGCAGCACAGGCTGTCTACTTCTGTCTGCTTTTTACCCTTCAGTGTGTAAATGTGAGCAGCCTTTTCAGTTGCACCTGTTCTGGCATTAGTAAGAACAGTATCCTTTTTCAGCGTGCCGTTCATTACCTTGAACATAGTCATTTTACCGAACTGGTCGGCAACGGTCTTGAACACAAATATTGCTGTATTTCCGTCAGGGTCGATAGCGATATCATTGCCGTCGGATGCAGTTTCCGTTTTTTTAGCCGTCATTCTGGGGAATGACGCAGCAATAGCCGTCATCAGAGTACGGACGCCCCACAGCTTTGTAACAGAGCCGCAGTATACAGGCACGATAGAGCCTGAGATAATGCCCTCATGCAAAGCTTCAACAGCCTCGTCGCAGGTAATTTCTTCATCGTTAAAGAATTTTTCCATCAGCGCGTCGCTGGTCTCGGCAATAGCTTCGTTAAACTGCTGCTTGTACTTGTCAACAATAGAATCAAGCTCTGCGTCCATAGGAGTTTCGGTACGCTTACCTCTTTCGTCAAAGGTGTATGCCATACGTTCTGCAAGGCTTATAAACGTCTTTACGCCGTTGTGGTCAACGGGTACCATAGCGGGGCACACACGGATACCGAACTGCGCCTTCAGCTCGTTCAGCAGTCTGTCGTAATTTGCCTCTGGGTCGTCAAACTTGTTTATAAAGAATACTCTGGGCAGACCCTGACGGTCTGTATATTCCCATGCAAGCTCTGTTCCTACTTCAATTCCGCCTCTGCCGTCCACCATAATAACGGCGGCGTCAGCAGCGCGTATACCCTGCAATTCTTCACCGATAAAATCAGGGTAACCGGGAGTATCGAGAATGTTTATTTTTGTATCGTGATAAAAAATATTAGCAGTTGAAAGAGAGACCGAATAATGTCTTGCAATTTCTTCGGGGTCGTAGTCGGTAACAGTATTTCCGTCGCCTACCTTACCCATTCTGTCAATATCTCCCGCGCAGTAGAGCATAGACTCTGCAAGGGAAGTTTTTCCGCTGCCGCCGTGTCCCAGCAGGCAGACATTACGTAAGGTTTTGGTTGTGATATCAGCCATAGTGGTTTGCTCCTTAAAAAAATAGTTCTGTATTAGCATAATAACCAATAGATTATCTATATTATACAACTGTTTAGTGCAATATGCAATGACAAAGAAAGTGTTAATTTGTAGAAATACTAGGCTAAAATTTATGCTATATTAACAAAAACTGAATGTTTTTGATATTTTTATAAGTAAAAATGCTGCAAAATAGCAAAACGGGAAGGTGGTTATCCACGCGGCAAGCAGGGAAATGAGGATCTTTTTGTTAAGCCTTCCTTTCTTTCCGGCGGCTGCGGCAGCAAGCGCGGACATCTTTACATGGGTGGTGCTTACGGGTATTCCGGCAGCTGTCAGCAAAGTCAGCGCCAGACTGCTTGCAGCGTCGGCTGTACAGGCAGAATGCAGGTCTGTGTCTGTCATATCTTTGCCGATCTTTTTAACTATCCTGCCGCCTCCGCACAAGGTGCCGACGCTCATAAGAGCCGCGCAGATAAGCACGGGCAGAAGGCTGTTTTTATATGCCCCGGTAGAGAAAAGCAGGGCGAGAAATTTTTGCCCGTCCTGCGCGCCGTGTAAAAACGCAGAAGCGGCGAGAAACAGGACGCACAGCTTCCTTTCTGCGCTGACGGCTCCGCGCATGGGAGACATAAGCCGTGCTGCCGCTGCTGCCAGCACGGCGCCGAACAGCACCGACAAAACAAGCCCGAGTACAGCTAAGGTTACAGCGTGAAAATCCACTGTAGCGCCAAGGGCAGCGGCACAGCCGCACATTGCCGCCATAAGCCCGTGGCTCTCACTGGTAGGAAGTCCCGCCGCCCATGCTATGGAAGACCACAGTGCTGCCGCGGTAAGGCATACGGTGCATATTACGGCGCCGTTTACTCCCGTATCTGAAAAATCAGCCAGCGAGGCTACGGTGTTTGTAACCCGCGGAAAGAAAAGGTAAGACAGTATGAGTCCTGTTGCCTCCATAAATGCCGCAAGCAGCATTGCAGCCGCCGGATGCAGTGCTTTTGACGAGACGGCGCCCGTAACGGAATTTGCGGCGTCTGTAGCCCCGTTCAAAAACAGTGTCAGGCAAAACATTATTGTAAGCAGTGTCATATAGATCCTTACGTTAAAGCGTAAAATATGCATTTTTTTGCGCTTCAGAGCAGTACCTTTCTATAAAAATGATTGACAAAAGCTCTTATTGGCGTTATGATATATGTATGAAAAATTTACTGTTTAATGACGGCAAAGTGCTGACACCTGTGCGAATAATCTCCGACAGTAAAATAATGAGGGAGATGCTTGCAGAGGTGCTGTCTCTGCGCTTTTCGGTGACAGACGGAGCAGCGTCGCTGACAGTTGTTTGCACCGACGGCGAAATACCGCACTTTCGCGGCGCGGGAATTATTATCGGTGACCGTGACGGGCGCGAGGGTGATGTGATCTATCTTTCCAGACCGCTTGATATCGGGCGGCTTATGGCATCGGCAACAGAGCTTACCGAAGGGGCAGTGAGAGACAGCGGATACGGCTATCTGGTAGACGAGGCGGGTCTGTGCGTTACGCTTGGCCCAAACAGTGCAAGGCTTACCGCGCGTGAGATGGAGCTGTTCTCATACCTGTGCGAAAGATGCGGCGAGTGTGTAACAAGAGAGGAGATATGTTCTTCTCTTTGGCAGGGTGCTGACAGCAACGTTTGCGATGTGTATATCTCATATCTCAGAAAAAAGCTTGAGCCGCTTTGCGGTCACGGCGCTATAGTAAATATACGCGGCAGGGGATATATGCTTTGCGACGGTAAAAAAGGCTGAATATAATTGTCTTGAAAGGAATAAATAAAGTGATAAAAGAAGTAATTCTTTGCAAATACGGCGAGATAATTCTCAAGGGCGCCAATAAATCCACCTTTGAGTCAATGCTTCTAAAAGAGCTGCGCAGACGTGCAAAATACGTCGGCGGCTTTACTGTAAGATATGCGCAGTCTACCGTGTATATCGAGCCTGAGGAGGGCGCTGATTTTTGCGATATTGACGAGATGTACGAGCAGGCAAAAAAGGTTTTCGGCTTCGCAAGTGTAACAAGAGCCGCCGTGTGTGAAAAGAATATGGAGGCTATATCGAAGACTGCGAAGGAATATTTGCCGTCTCGTCTTGCAGGTGCGAAAAAATTCCGTTGCGAGGCAAAGCGAAGCGACAAGAACTTTCCGCTTAAAAGTCCTGAGATAGCGGCAGAGATCGGCGGCGACATTCTTGAAGCTGTGCCGGGTATAAAAGTCGATCTTTCAGATCCCGACATAACCGTCAGGGTAGAGGTCAGAGACAAGGCTGCTTATATACACGCGGGTCAGGAGCGCGGAGCAGGCGGAATACCTCTCGGCAGCGGAGGAAAAGGACTGCTTTTGCTGTCCGGCGGTATAGACAGCCCCGTGGCGGGATATATGATGGCAAAGCGCGGCCTTTATATAGATGCTTTGCATTTTGAAAGTTTCCCGTACACAAGCGAGAGGGCAAGAGAAAAGGTAATGCAGCTTGCCCGTGAGCTTTGCGAATATTGCGGACGGATACGGGTCCACGTTATTTCTCTTACTCACATACAGGAGGAGCTGAGAGATAACTGCAATGAGGATTATTTCACACTTCTGCTTCGCCGTTTTATGATGGAGCTTGCAGATAAAACTGCTGCCGAAGCAGGCTGTCAGTGCCTTATTACCGGTGAGAGTCTGGGTCAGGTGGCAAGTCAGACTATGTCTGCCATTCAGGTAACGGACGCGGCGACCGATATCCCGGTGCTTCGTCCCTGCATCGGTCTTGACAAGGAGGAAATAGTTGAGCGCGCACGTGCTATCGGCACTTTTGACACGTCTATTCTTCCTTATGAGGACTGCTGTACCGTGTTTACGCCGAAGCACCCCAGAACACGCCCGGAAATAGAAAAGGTGCTGCTTGAAGAAGCAAAGATCGACCGCGAGACACTTATGGCAGAGGCTTGGGAGTCGAAGTATACAGTAATTGTGAGGCAGTTTGAAAATGAGGCAAGATAAACTTACCGAGGCGAGATATGCGCTGCGAGGTCACGTTCGCTGCGCGGTATATAAGGATGAGCTTCATACCTCTGAGGAGAGGGGAATTCGCCCCATGCTGCTGTGGCTTGAGGACGATAAAGACTTTTTGCGCGGAGCTTTTGTTGCAGATAAGATAGTCGGACGCGCCGCTGCCATGCTTATGGTCTATGGCGGCGTAGAAGAGGTCTTTTGCGAGGTCATAAGCCGCGGCGCGCTTATAACTCTTGAAGAAGCGGGCATTCCCGTAACATATATCAACACCTGCGTTGCTGTATCGAACAGACGCGGAGACGGTATTTGTCCTATGGAGAGGGCGGTGGCTCCCGTAAAGGATCCCGAAGAAGCTTACAAGCTGCTTCGTGAAAAGGTGCTGGGCGGCGCCGAAAGCAAATAAATTATCATCAGATCATCGTTAAACGAGTAAACGAAAGGAAAGGTTTTTTATGATATACGATCTTGGTAAGGGCAAGGATAAAAACTGGATACTTGCAGAGGAAGATTACAGAGCAGACCACCTGGCAAAGTGCGAGTCTATTATGTGTCAGGGCAACGGCTATATGGGCATCCGCGGCGCGGCAGAGGAGATATGCTCTGAGGGCGTCGGACGCTATACATTGGTTTCGGGCACATTTGATAAGCTGCCAGAGGACGCGTGCAACGAGCTTGCAAACAGCGCTGATTTTACTGCGGCAGAGATAGTTATAAACGGCGAGAAGATAACCCCCGAAATGAGAAAGCCCGGCACCTACAGCCGCGCGATAAACCTCAGAAACGGACTCCTTTGCCGCCGCTATGTTTGGGTGTCATCAAAGGGAGATGAGTTTGAGCTCAGCTTCAGACGAGTTGTGTCCCTTGCAGATAAGCATCTTGCAATAACTGCATTTGACATACATAACCTCAGCGAAAAGAGCGCAAAGATAAAGATCACCACAGGTATTGACGGTGATACAATAAAGAAGGCAGATCACATGAAGCCGCTTGGCGCAACCTATGACAACGGCATTATGTGTGTGTCTACCGTTACCGCTCAGTCTGAAATAATGTTTACGACTGCTGCTAGCCTTACCGTAAGCACAGAGTGTGACGTCAAGACCTCGGCAAAGGGCAGAAGCGCGGGCGCCGAGATAGAGCTTTGCCTTGAGCCTGATGCAGCCGTTACTGTTGAAAAGCGTGCAGCAGTATATACAAACCGCGACAGAGAGCGCGACGGTTGCAGCCTGTTCTGCCTTGAGGACACTGCAAAAAATGCAGTTCTTGAAGCAGAAAAGCTTTCCTTTGAGGATATTCTGGACGCCAGCGAGGCAGAGTGGGAGAGACGTATATGGAGTCAGCGCGACGTTATTATCGACGGCTCTGATACAGACCAGCTTGCAGTGCGTTTTGCACTTTATCATCTTACCGTTATGGCGCCTGTGCACGATAACAGAATGAACATCGGTGCAAAGGGACTTTCCGGTCCCGGCTATTACGGCCATGCATTCTGGGATACTGAAATATATATGCTGCCTTACTTTATATTTGCCGCACCCGACGAGGCGAGAAGCCTTGCAGAGTACCGCTACAACTGCCTTGACGCAAGCCGTGAGTATGCGAAGGCTGCCGGATGCGAGGGTGCAAGATTCCCGTGGGAGGCTGCATGGATCACTGACGGCGAAGCTACCCCCACTTGGTGTGAGACCGGTGACTTGGAGCTGCATATTACCGCTGACGTTGCTTTCGGCGCGTACTATTACTATGTAGTTTCCGGCGATGAGGACTATATGGATCGTTGCGGCTACGAGCTTATTCTCGATTGCGCTAAGTTCTGGGCTACAAGACTTGAATATAACAAGGAGCTTGACCGTTATGAGATCAATGACGTTATAGGTCCTAACGAGTATAAGGAGCACGTAAACAACAACGCATACACCAACTACTTTGCAAAAGAGATAATGGTGCTTGCTATGGAGTATACCGAGCGCCTGAAGGCTGAAAAGCCCGATGTATATGAGCGTCTTAACAAGAAGCTTGAACTTGAAAGATTTATGCCCCTTTGGAAGGAAAGATGCGAGAAAATATATCTCCCCCGTGAAAACGAGGACGGCATTATTCCCGAGGACGATACCTTCCTTACTCTTCCCGACTTTGTTGAAAACGGCGTAAGTCTGTCAGTCGATCCCACCGCAAGAAAGAGACTGGACGATACCGGACTTGGCTTCCTTAAAATGATGGTCTGCAAGCAGGCGGACGTTGTTGCAATGCTGTATATGATGGAGGATCTGTTCAGCGCTGAGTGTAAGAAGAAGAACTTCTATTTCTATGAGCAGCACTGTCTCCACGATTCCAGCCTGTCTTTGTCAACCTTCTCGGCACTGGCTGCCGACCTTGGTGAAGACGAAATGGCGTACAGCCTGTTTGAGAGAGCTACTATGATAGATATGGGACCGATTGAATGGTCCTCCGATCAGGGTATGCACGCGGCGTCCCTCGGCGGTATATGGCAGTGCTGCGTGCTGGGATTCGGCGGCGTTCGCCGCTACGGAAACGAGCTGCGCATTCAGCCCAACCTGCCGAAGGAGTGGAACAGCGTAAACTTCCGCATCTGGTGGCACTCTCAGTGTCTTGATATCACTGTAACACATAACTCGCTGTCCGTTGAAAACCTTACAGGCACCGCGGACGTTCAGTTCCTCCATGACGGCAAGCTTTGCAGCGTAGGCGACGGTATTACAATTAAGTTTTGAAAGGTGATTTGAAAATAATGAAAACCAAAGCAATAGTATTTGACCTTGACGGTGTTATCACCGATACTGCTATATATCACTTTGAAGCGTGGAAGCTTCTTGCAGACAGCCTTGGCTTCAAGTTTACAAAAGAGGATAACGAGAGACTCAAGGGCGTTTCAAGAATGGATTCTCTTAATATCATTCTTGAAATAAACGGAGCTGAGGACCGTTTTACTGAAGAGGAAAAGGAAGCTTTCTGTAAGACTAAAAATGATAATTACGTATCTCTTATTTCAAAGCTCACCCATGCCGACATCCTGCCAGGCATCGCTGATTTCATGGCGGCGGCAAAGGCTGCAGGACTGAAGCTTGCCGTTGCGTCTGTTTCAAAGAACGCGCAGAGCGTTCTCACAAGTCTCGGCATTATAGATCGGTTCGACTATATAGCCGATGCTAAGAAAATAACAAGATCAAAGCCCGATCCCGAGATCTTTGCAGTTTGCGCAGAAGCTCTCGGCCTTACAGGAAGCGATTGTATAGGTGTTGAGGATTCTCAGGCAGGTATCGAAGCCATACATGATGCGGGAATGCGCTCTATAGGCATTAACGTAACGGTAACGAGCAGAGAGCCTGACTTGCAGCTTGGCAGTACCGCAGAGCTTGATTTTGCGACGATGGTGGATTGATTACTGTAAATAAATAATAAAACGCTGCTGCATTTTTCGATAGGAAAATTTGCAGCAGCGCTTTTTTGAGTTGGTCGATTAAAAAATAAAATAAATTTCAAATTTTTTTGAAAAACGCCAACCTTTGAAATCTTTTCTGCACTATATAGTCAAACGGTACCGGGAATACAGCTTGAAGTTAAAATTCAAGCTATGGTGATAAAATGGAAAAACAATCTGCTGACAGAATAATAACGGAATATCTGTCGAAAATATACGGTTTCTCTGTGAAAAAGTCGTTTTCATATGATGAAGCCGAAGATATTTGCTCTGAGATCATACAGGAATTATATCCTTCATTGCTGAAAAGCAGGGAAATAATCAATATAGAAGGATATGTCTGGCGTATTTGCGAGCACGTTTACTCCAAATATGTTTCTCACAAAAAGAGAAACGAGGGCATATCTATTAACGGTATTGAAATGCCGGTCTATGATGATTATTTTGATGATGATAACGAAGAGCAGATCTTAAAGCTTCGACGCGAGATAGCTTTTTTAACAGAGCGCCGCAGAAAGATCGTTTTTATGTTTTATTACAAAAATTTATCTGTTTCTGATATTTCAAATGAAATGGGAATTCCCGAGGGAACAGTGAAGTGGCATCTGAATAAAGCAAGAAATGAATTAAAGGAGGGCTTTTCAATGGAAAGAAAAATAGGAAAGCTGGGGCTTGAGCCCGTAGAAGCAATGAGCATCGATCATAACGGCATTCCCGGAAAACTCGGAGGACCGGAGGGATATCTCAATGATAAGCTTAATTTGAACATCGTGTACAGTGTTTATCATTCACCGAAAACAAAAGAAGAGATAGCCGAAGAGCTTGGAGTAACGCTCGTTTATATCGAGGACAGAATAGATTATCTTGAAGCTAACGGATTTTTGGTAAGAACGACGGGTAAGCGGTTTACTACTTATGTTAGATTCACCCCCGGAACGCATTCCTCGGAGCTTTGGGATAAAAAGCTTAAAATTCAGCATGAGATAGCTGAGGAATTGATCCGTTCTTACGTGCCGGCTGTAAGAGCTGCAATCTCTGCTGCAACTGAGGAAGTGTATATTCCGGGCGAAAGCCGTGAGCTTTTAGAAGCGGCTGCAATATTTTGGGGCATCGTAAATAAATGCATGCTGAACGCTGACAAAGACCTGTCCCCGTATTATATAAAAACTACTGACGGCGGAAACTTTAGTGTGAACGTTGAATTAAAGTCAAAATCACGCTGCGAGCTTGCATCAACGTGGGATTACTGGTCATGCGGAGAAATGTTCAGATGTTCAGTTAAATATCCGTCTGTGCATTCATGGTCTGTTGATTCACGGCTGTGTTCACGTTTGGGATCATGGAAAAACAATCTCAATTCGGATTATGAATATCTTTATGAGTTTTTGTGCGGTATGCTGGTCGAAAACGCAGCAAATGAGGAGAAATTCCAAAGACTTCGTGAAAGAGGATTTCTGAGTGGCGATAATAAAGTGAATGTTATGATAGTCAAAGGAAATTCAGAAGAATTTTTCGCTAAAGTCCCGAAGCTTGATGAAAGCATTAAGGAAAAGTTTGCCGACATAGCGCTGGAATACGCAATGACAGAAGCAAGAGACTATCCGGAACAAATGCAGGATCTGATCATTGCCTCCGCGATCGGCGGTTTTATCGGCAATGTAGTTGCAATTATGGTAATGGATCAGTTGTATTCTGACGGAACCTTTAAGCCTCTCAGTGACAGAGAAAAGATCACATCCGATCTTATAATGTTCAGTGACGTCCTTCCTGAATAATCCTAAAGAAGGGAGCAGCTATAAAGATGAATAAAAACTTATCTACACCGACTGAAATATATGTGCCGAAACCGAAAAAGCCGCGGATAGAAATTTTGAAGGAATATGCAGATTATATGCCAAGTGATGATTTGATCCCGGACAGTACATATGAGCCGAGCGGTCATATTCCCGAGATACTTGCGAAGTATGACTTTGACTCCTATTTTATTGACATTCCTGCCGACAGCGACGATATCGCTTTTGCAGCATTGGATTTTGTCTGTGATCATTTCGGACACGACGGATGTAACGGTCTGGGGAAAAGCAGAAGCATCAAAGGGCAGATAGAGTTTTGCGAAACACACAACGGAAAGGTCAATTGCCGTGGATTGGCGATATTACTGGCTTCGATTTTAAGATTAAAAGGTATCAAGGCAAGGCATATTACGTGTATGCCTTATGAAGAACCGTTTACCGATTGTCATGTTGTAGTGGATTGCCTTCTTCCTTCGGGAAGCAGGATCATGCTTGATCCGACGAGCCATTTGTATTACACAGATAATAATGGAGAATATGTTTCTCTCAGGCGTTTACGTGAAATACTGATCAATGGAGAGGAGCTGTTCCATAACAAAAAAGCATCGTATAATAAGGGGATGTTTGATGCAGTGGGTAATCGGGATTATATGATAAAGAATACATTCCGCTTTTCCAGAGGCTTTACTTTTTCTGACGGTATCGATGAACACTCGATTGATCTTATTCCAAAAAAATATGTTGCCAAGCAAGTAAAGGGACGAGCTTTTACTACAGATGAAAATGATTTTTGGCAAATGTAATTACATCTGATTTCTGCCTGAACAAAACCCACTATGACACTTTTAATTTTGAAAGTGTCATAGTGGGTTTTGTACTAATCTTGATACCATTGTATAAACCAAATACCGCTTTCGGTATATTTGCAACAGGCGGTCGATTTCAGGGAATATGTGGTCAAAAATTCGCTTGACCTATGATTTTAAGTTAAACGATATTGCTTTTAACAGTATTTTATGCAGATGTAAAATACAGAAATAGGCAATTTTTCCTATGGTTACATCCTGATCATATCAGCCGTATTCAGTATTATGAATCAGAGCGTAAAAGCAAGCTGGATGGTTTTTCTTTGTTGTCTGGAATTGTTGAAAATGCCCAATTTAGGCGTTTGAAAATTGTCTATATTTTTTGTGTACTTATTTTGATTTTCATGTCCCTTTGTGGTATAATGAACGTGTTTATAATGGGCAGTTGTGGCGAGCGTACAACATAATCATCATGTTGCAGTAAAGCGTTTTTGGGGCAGGGCGTCAGGCGTGAGCCTGTCTTGCCGACCACGCCGGCGCAGCGAGTTCCGTTGCTTATATATAATAAATGGAAGATTTCGACAAATAACAAGGAGGTCAACAGTATGACGACATGGAGAAGCACTACCGTAGGAAGACGCATTATCAGTTTTCTTTTGGTGTTGGTAATGCTTTTTTGTATGTTAGCGCAGGATGGCGCGGTCATATACATTTACGCTATGGGAGAGGAGGTAATCGAACCTTCCGAGCTGCCCGAGGCGAATGATCTACCCGAGGCGAATGATCTGCCTGAGGCGAATGATCTGCCTGAGGCTAACGATATGCCCGAGGCTAACGATGACGGTATGGCAGCAGAGGAGCCGGAGCCTGCAGCGTCCGAAGAATACGGACCGTTCCCGGCGTCGTCCGACGAGGCGGAGCCTGCTGCACCTGAAGAATACGGACCGTTCCCGGCGTCGCTTGACACGGACGAGCCCGCGGCGGATTTGCCTGAGCCGGACCCTGACGAGTACGGACCTTTTCCTGCGGTGTACGCCGCGGGTATGCCTACGGCGGCTGCTGAAACGGATGAATCGGATGAAGCTGTTTACTACTGGTTCTTTTACGATGACGTCGGCGAGCTGGTCTTTCAGGAAGGGGAAGTTCCGGAAGAGGGAAGAGTGCCGTCTGCATGGGCGCAACTTGATCTGCAGCTTGAGTACACATACAACAACAAAGCTCCATGGTATGCCAATGCAGACTCCGTTGCAACGGTAACCTTTAAGGATCATATCGCACCGATGAGTCTGTCGTACTGGTTTTATAACTTCAAAAATTTGACTCTGTTGAATAGTATAGAAAACCTTGACACCTCAAATGTTGCAAATATGTACTATATGTTCGGTTACTGCAGCTCTCTGACGTCGCTTGACGTTAGCAGCTTTGACACCTCAAACGTTACGAGCATGGGCAATATGTTCTACAACTGCAGCTCTCTGATGTCGCTTGACTTGAGCAGCTTTGACACCTCAAGCGTTACGAACATGAACTATATGTTCTCCAGCTGCAGCTCTCTGACGTCGCTTGGCCTGAGCAGCTTTGACACCTCAAACGTTACGAGCATGGGCAATATGTTCTACTACTGCAGCTCTTTGACGTCGCTTGACTTGAGCAGCTTTGACACCTCAAACGTTACGAGCATGGGCAATATGTTCTACAACTGCAGCGGTCTGACGTCGCTTGACTTGAGCAGCTTTGACACCTCAAACGTTACGAGCATGGGCAATATGTTCTACAACTGCAGCGGTCTGACGTCGCTTGACTTGAGTAGCTTTGACACCTCAAAGGTTACGAACATGAGCTCTATGTTCTACGGCTGCAGCGGTCTGACAGAGCTTAACGTAAGCGGTTTGTTTAACACCTCAAACGTTGCTGGCAGCTATAACTATTCATCTCCTACTTCTAAAAGTGGCATGAACTCTATGTTTTCCGGCTGCAGCTCTCTGAAGTCGCTTGACTTGAGTAGCTGGAACACTAAAAAGGTTGGGGACACGCGCTATATGTTCCAGGATTGCAGTAGTTTAGGAGAGCTCACGCTGGGAAAGGATTTCAAATTCCCGGAAAATTCAAATGGAAGAAACCCGGTTTTCAACAAGAGTAACGTCAGTTTGGTAAATAAGGATACACTTGATTGTTATTCTGTCGATGATTTTTACACAGAATATAAGAATAAGGGTACCATGGCGGGCACATATGTGTTTGTCTATGCTCTGCTGTATGCTAACGGCGAAATGGTGTTTCAGTATGGAAGCGAGCCGGAAGAAGAAAGAGGAAAACCTGTAAATTCTTTTGGTCCGCTCGCACTTTATGGAGACAGATTTAGTAGCGACGTTCTATGGTATGCAAAAAGAGATTCAATTAAAACGATAAGTTTTAGGGATAAGATCGCGCCGAGAGAAATTGGATACTGGTTTGACTATCTTCATAGATTGACTCAGTTTAATACAGAAAACCTTGACACCTCCAAGGTTACGAGTATGCGGCATATGTTCTACGAGTGCACCGCTCTGAAGGAGCTTGACCTGAGTGGGCTTGATACCTCCCAGGTTACTGACATGAGTGAGATGTTCTCCAGCTGCAGTTCTCTGAAAGAGCTTGACCTGAGTGGGCTTGATACCTCCCAGGTTACTAACATGAGTGAGATGTTTTACAAGTGCACCTCTCTGAAAGAGCTTGACCTGAGTGGGCTTGATACCTCCCAGATTACGACAATGTACCAAATGTTCTACAACTGCACCGCTCTGGAAAAGCTTGACCTGAGCAGCTTTGGCACCTCCAGTGTTACGACCATGGCCCAAATGTTCGCCAGCTGCAGTTCTCTGACAGAGCTTGACGTTAGTAGCTTTGACACCTCCAGTGTTACGACCATGACCCAAATGTTCTCCAGCTGCAGTTCTCTGACAGAGCTTGACGTTAGTAGCTTTGACACCTCAAACGTTACGCTAATGAACTATATGTTCTACGGCTGCAGATCTCTGACAGAGCTTGACCTGAGCGGCTTCGACACCTCCAAGGTCACTGGCATGAGTGCTATGTTCTCCGGCTGCAGCGGTCTGACAGAGCTTGACGTAAGCGGCTTTGACACCTCCAAGGTCACTGGCATGAGTTCTATGTTCTCCGGCTGCAG
>CAZBAR010000001.1:91093-227263 GCA_964490165.1 uncultured Lachnospiraceae bacterium
GCGGCTTTGACACCTCCAAGGTCACTGGCATGAGTTCTATGTTCTCCGGCTGCAGTTCTCTGACAGAGCTTGACCTGCGCGGCTTTGACACCTCCAAGGTCACTGGCATGAGTTCTATGTTCTCCGGCTGCAGTTCTCTGACAGAGCTTGACCTGCGCGGCTTTGACACCTCCAAGGTCACTGGCATGAGTTCTATGTTCTCCGGCTGCAGTTCTCTGACAGAGCTTGACCTGCGCGGCTTTGACACCTCCAAGGTCACTGGCATGAGTTCTATGTTCTCCGGCTGCAGCGGTCTGACAGAGCTTGACCTGCGCGGCTTTGACACCTCCAAGGTTACGAGCATGAAGTATATGTTTTCCGGCTGCAGCGGTCTGACAGAGCTTGACCTGAGCGGCTTTAATACCGCCAAGGTTACTACCATGGAGGCTATGTTCGAAAACTGCAGCGCTTTGACCGATGTTGATGTGAGCCACTTTGACACCGCCAAGGTTACGGAAATGAGTTCTATGTTCAAGAACTGCTCCTCCCTGACATGGCTTGACCTGGGCAACTGGGACGTCAAAGGTATTTATAGCAGTATGTACTGTAAGGATTTCAGCAGCGGCACTGACAGCCTGGTGGGAATCACACTGTCGCCGTCGATCGATGTTGAGTTATCTTTCTTTAAACACGAAGGCTGGATAGAAAAGGATCAGGCAGCCATGGATGATCCACCAATTATAAAGAATCTTTACAGCTACCGCAACCAAAATCCCCCTGACGGTGAGATCACCTATTACAGAAAGTTTTCCGTTCGCTTTGACCCCAACGGCGGCGCGATACAATCCGGATCCTCTGAGACCTCGGACTGGTGGCCGGGAAAGCCGTCCTTTGTGCTGCCCGAAGCTGTCCGCAAGGGTGCAGACTTCCTCGGCTGGTGGACTGCCCGCAGGGGCGGCGAGCTGCTTGGCGACGGTCCGGCAGCGCGTGTCTACTACGCTCATTGGGATGAGTATCCCTATACATTGATCCTGGAGGCAAACGACGGCAGCTACAGAACGATCACCGCTACTAACAATACTACAGACCGGGATGAAAAATATGTGGGCAAGCTCGCCTACAGCGAGGCTTATCAGCTGTCAGAGACGGCATTTTCCAGAGATAATTATATTATCTCCGGCTGGAGCACCAGACCCGACGGCGGCACTGTCTATAACAGCAACGAGTCTGTTTCCCGCCTGACTGCGGAATATGACGGTATAGTCCGTCTGTATGCGCAGTGGGCCAGCCTTGATAATATTGCTACGATCAAATATAACGTCAACGGCGGACTGGATCAGCTGGAGGACCGGAAGGTAGTCCTCGGCACTACCGTAGGCAGCAATGCAAATCTGCTGCCCATCCTGTACCGCCCCGGCTACCGTATGATCCAATGGCATCTGGCAAGTGCAGATGATGAAAAGAACAGCGAGGGAATTATCGAGGATCCGAAGGGTCCGATCATCACATCGAAGACCGAGATCCGTGAGGATATGCTCCTGGTGGCAGAATGGAAGGAAGACTGCACCGTTACCTTTAACTTTAACTATGACAGCGCATTCTATGACGAATACAGTGAATTAAACGGATTGACGGCTGAAGTCACCGTGCCCTACGGTACTGCAGTGGGAGACCTGCCCGGCGATTCCTACAATGGTAAATTCGGTGCGCTGATGGGCTGGTACACGATGCCTGACGACGGTGATAAAATCACGGCATATAAAGTCATCACATCTGATGTTGACTTCTATGCTCACTGGGGCTGGCAGCCTAAGTTTAATACAAACGGCGGTAAGTTTGACGGCTGTAACGGCTATCTGCCGGTTCAGGAAAATAATTCCATTTATACGATCGATGAATTCCCCAAGGTAGTCTACGACGGACACGACTTTGACTACTGGTATTATATCGACAGCGAAGGCAATGAACAGCAACTTAAGGATGGAGAATCGGTTGACCTGAAGGTGGCTACCGAGATCATTGCCCATTGGTCAGTGCGTGAGTTTATCTCAGTTACGCTGAATCCTTCCGGCGGTTATCTGAACAACAATTTACCTACTGTATACAGGATATACAGCGGCAAACCCATAGGTGCTCTTCCTGCTCCAATCCGTACCGGTCATGTGTTTACGGGCTGGTATACGGATGTCGACGAGGGGGAAAAATGCACCGCTGACAAAGTATTTGAGGAGGACGTCAGTCTCTATGCACATTGGGCGCAGAAGAGCTGTAAAGTTACCTTTGAAAGCAATACTCCCGAGGGCGCAGGCAACGCCAACATTATCAGAAAAACGGTGAATATAGTTCCGGGCACTACCCTGGATGCTCTCCCCGGCTTCACTCTGAGCGGCTATGTGCTTGAGGGCTGGTACAGCAGTGATACTGAATGGAACGACGAGACCCGATTGACGACTGATACAGTCATAAATGAAAATACTACATATTACGCACATTGGGTGCCGTTCCTGGAGCATAGCACCGGCGATCTGTACGGATACTACCTGGGCGTAGAATGGAGCAATGTCAGCGACAGCAGTGTGGATAACTGCGGAGATCATCTGAATTTCCACACCACATCAAGCACCATGTCCGCCAAGCTGCATATTACATTTGAGCTGGACGTTGCTCACACACAGAAGCGTACTCTACCGGCTGGAGCCTTGATGATCAAGATCCCGAAGTATGTCTTCCAAAACTGGAGCGGCGGCTTTACCGGTACGAATAATTTGAACCGTTTGCTGCCTCAGTCTCCGAACGGTGCTGATTCTTCGTATTACTTCTCATATTATGAAAAGGACGGCTGCTACTATCTTGTCAACAACCGCCCCATGGATTCCGGCGGTATTGATATTACCATCGATTACAGTGTCCCCTCCCTCCAGGTTCCGGGCGGCGCTGCCGACGGTGACGGCAACTATGTGTTTGATAACGGTCTGCCCAAGGGCACCGAAGGTTATCAGAAGTATGAGTATTACATCAACGACAATGTAAATGTCGAGTTCAGCGTCGATGCGAATCCCCGTGACGATGAGCCCGCAGAGAAGCTTGTCGAGAAGAAGCTTTCTCTTGAAGTGCATACCCGTCTGACACCCGACGCCAGCAAGTCTTACAACTACTATACATATGACTGGAATAAGTCATGGGGAGAGAAGCCGGCAGACGCGAAGGATTATTTCTACGTTATTTGGAATCTTAATAATTACGTCAACGGCAGCCAGGGAACCAGCGCGATTCATTGGAGTGAGAACGGCAAGCACGACGGTACCATTGTCTACATCAGCAATGAGAATTCCTCAAACTGCACTGTTGTAACTAAGCATCCGATAAGCCTGCTGGAAAAACTGACCTCCGGTAAGCTGTATCTTAATAATGAGGCGGTCGTGACAGATACATGGATGTCCGGCTATGAGACTGTGAAATTCGCGAATGCTACTGCTGCCATTTCCGCCGTCGAGATCAAAGAAATTGAGGGATTTAGAAAGACATCCGCCTCAACCAGAACCATTAACGGCGGACAGGAGAGTATTCTGGACGACAGACTGGATATTTCCATGCCATGGAGTATCTCGTATAACGGCAGCACCGGCGTGAACGCGACTTGGGATGTGGACAATGAGACCTACAATTCACAAGAGCGAACCATCCGCATTGTGGACGGTGTTTCCGACAGCGACTTGATGTACACCTCCGGCGCTTCGGCGGATTGCTTTGCATGGGAGCCTGAGATGGGCAACATATACTTAAACGATGATGACTACTATTTCACTTCTCTGAGCTTTGATCTGACGGAGTACGACTCCATCTTTAGGAACGGTAAATGGTCTAAGGCATATGCCCACGAGAACAAGGCGGACTACAAGGCTATCCGTGTCTATGTGAGACACATGAACAGCAGTAAATACGTGTTCTTTGACAGTGTTGATCTGACTAAGAGCAGAACGATCGCTCTGCCTGCGGGTACTGTCGGTTTCGAGATCCGTTATGACACCTCATTTTATCGCACCAGCCTGACGGTCAATGCGGGCATGATGCTGCATTGCAGCAACAATATTATCAATTTGGTGCAGGACGACGTGGCGCGCGGTGTCAGCTCCATCATCAAAAATGATGCTAACTGCTATATTTATTCAAGCGATAATCCGAACGAGCCTATAGCTCATATGAACATGAGGATGAGCAGCAGCTCCGCTGCTATTACCAGCTATGAGCTGACAGTCGGTAAGGTCCATCAGTACGCAAACAAATATGCTGACAAACCGGTTTACAGCTTCCGCAACGGCGGTTGGGATACAGCAATGACTATCGTCGGCAGAAATGACAATACCTCCGGCACTCGTATCATACCGCTGAAATCCGGAGAGTTCTACGATCTGCTGCCTGCGGGCGCAAGTGTCGATCCCACTACAGTGAGCGTCACGGCATCCCGTGAACTGGCGCCGGAATATTATGACATACGCTTTGTGGACAACTGGGAAGGCTCCGGCAGGACGATGATGATCATCTCCGTTGCTGTTCCGGAAAATATACGCACAAACCAGATCTCTGCCAATTATAATATGCACTATAGCTTTGAGGCTTACCAACGTTACGGCGATTCTCCGAGCAACAGTGTGGCATTTGTTAATACCTCTCAGGGTCGTATTCGTCCCGAGCGTCTTATCGGAGGCTTTGAAACACTCGACTCTGATGACAGATCGTATTATCAGAGCCTGCAGGAAAGGAACGAGGGCTTTATCAGCTACTCAAAGAAAAGCATTTTCTACCAGGTTGAGGGTGCTACGACCTGGGGCTTCAGCAAGAGAGTACTGACAAACTCCTTTGATGGCTATAAAGACATCGGTTCAACAATCCCCGGCGGAGAATACACATATATGCTGTCCTACAGCCAGTCCGCATTAAGCAAGACCCATAATTTGGTACTTTTTGATGTACTGGAGCAGGGTTCAAGCGTATTTGACGAAAACGGTAATGCTACAGGCTATATCGGCTCCGAATGGCACGGAGAGCTCCTTGACGTGCATGCTGTCATCTTGAATTCCGACGGCGATGAGATAAATAACTGTGCGTACAAGGTCTATTACTCTACTAGGGACCGCAGCGAGTTCCAGTTCGCAAATGTGTCAGATTATCGAGATTATGCTCCGGCTGATCTGGACGATCCGGATTATTGGACGGACGTTATGCCGACTGACAAGCCTGTCACCGCCATTGCCGTAGCTTTCACCAAAGCTACGGACGGAACCCCGTTCAAGCTGGAAGGAAAAGCTTCTGTTGATGTTTACATTGACATGAAGGCTCCCGAGCATGAGGATGAGCTTATCGGCAAGACTGCTTACAACTCAGGTATTATATATACTCAGAATGCGGCTATCTCTGATGATCTGCTGACCGCACTGCACTCCAATGCGGAGGTATCTCTGAGAGAGCTGGAGCCTGAGCTGCATAAAGCCTCCGATATCATTAGCGGTACAAAGGATGCGCCCACGGTTGTAGAATTTAACCAGCAGATCAACTACACCCTCAGCGTTACCAATAATGAGGATGTCTTCACTATGTATGACGTTGTTGTAGAGGACGATATTCCGAGCGGACTGTATACTCTGAGCAACGAGATCATGGTGTATATACGTGATGAAAGCCAGGCGATCTCCGTTGAGCTTTCACCCCGTGTCAAAATGAAGCGTGAGGGTCAAAAGCTGATCTTCACAGTAAGCTCCCTGCTTCCCGGCGAGACTATCCATCTGGTGATCCCCACTGTAGTATCTGTGACAAACTCTACGTTCGAAAACCAGGCAGTTCTTACAAGTGTCGGAGGTCGTGAAGAAATTGATCTCCTGTCCGAGATCACATACCACAAGGTAATCCCCAGCGGCAAAGCCGAGATTCAGCTGCAGAAGATACTGAACGATCGATATGAGCTGATACGGCCGGGCGAATTTGAGTTCCGGGCTGAGCTTTGTGCAATCATAGACGCGAACGGCGAATACCACGGTATGGACAGTCTGAGCGAAGAGCAGCGTCAGCTGCTTCCGAAGGAGACGGTACTCACCGGCTCCACCACAGGATCTGCGGGTCTTGTCAACATCGGTCCGATAACCTTCAAGGGCGAAGGTGCCATGGCGTACAGATACTGCTATAAGATCACCGAGCTGATACCCGTGGAGGATGAGCGTGACCCGCGCATTAAGTATTCTGATGAGGTCTACTACGCGGTAATCGAGCTGAAGGACAGTAATGAGACGGATGCTCCGGAAAACGTGCTCATGGTCTCCGATATCACGTATTACAAGGAGATTATAAAGGACGATCAGAAGACTTATGCACCCTTGGAAAGCGGTATTCCCACCGTGACTAACGACTACATATTGGGTGGCCGTGCTGAGCTGGAGATCACCAAGGTAATTGACGGTGACAACAGAAACAAGCAGATCGCTGAGAATGAGTTTAAGTTCCAGGCTGAGCTGATCAGGATCGACGGCAAGGAGCTGAGCGATTCCGAAGTTCAGCATCTGGTACCGACGAAGCACATTTATTCCGGCGCTACTACCGGCAACGGCGGTAAGGTAGTCTTTGATCCGATCTTTTACGATAATCATACTTTCGATCCCCCTGTCGGAGAAGATGAGTCTGAGCGGCCTACTGCAAGAAAGTACACCTATAAGATCACCGAGCTGATACCTGAGGAGGATGATCGCGACCCGACCATTACTTACTCAGAAGAGGTGATCTATGCTGATGTAGACGTCAGAATAGTAACAAACACGGATGTAGCCGGTGAGCCGATAACGGATATGGCTGCTTATATCAGTTATTACAAGCTGGAGGATAACGTTAAAGTCCCGCTTGAGACACCTACAGTTACTAACAGCTATGCAGCGCCCCGCGGCAGCCTGACTGTCAGCAAGACGGTAGCGGGCATCGGTATCAATGCTGATACCTCTAAGGCGTTCAAATTCTCAGTGCTTCTGAGGGATGCCGAAGGCAATCTGCTGGATGACTCCACTGTCAGCTATACTAAGACCGATGCGACAGGTGCAGAGGTTACCGGAGAACTCAGACTGATCTTCGGAGAGGTAGAGTTTACCTTAAGGCACGGTGAGAAGATCACCTTCACAGATCTGCGTTCCGGCACCGCCTATACCGTTACCGAGCTTGATGCCAATGCGGACGGTTACTACACCTCTGTTACTACCGGCAAGAAAGTAGGAGACGAGGAAATCTCCGATAACGA
The DNA here is from genome assembly GCA_964490165.1 of uncultured Lachnospiraceae bacterium. Lineage (GTDB taxonomy): Bacteria > Bacillota > Clostridia > Oscillospirales > CAG-272 > Avispirillum. The sequence continues at coordinate 98,343 of CAZBAR010000001.1, forward strand.
ACAGCTGAAAACCGGTACGGTTGAAGGCGAAATCGAGGATAACACGGAGCACATTGTAGATTATCAGAACCGCATCGTTGCATTCCCCGGCGTGGGCGGAAGCGGCACAGGCATGTTCTATCTGATAGGCCTGCTGATTCTTCTTACCTCTCTCGGGTTTGTATATTCATTTTACTCAAAAAAGCATCGTACCCTGTTACGGAAATGATGCTTTGAGAAATACACAAATATTCACCCAAAACTACAAAAAATTAAAGGAGTAGAATTAGACATGAAACACATTGCAGGCAAGCGGCTGATCGCCGTAGCGTTGGTATTTGTACTGGCGCTTTCCATGATTATCTCTGCTATGGCAGCGGATGATGGCAATAGTTATACCATTAAGATTGCTCCCGGTCCCGGATCGGCTACAGGTGTAGAGTACGCTGATCGTTTCGAGGCCTATCAGATCTTTCAGGGTTCGCCCTATTTTGGAGCGATCGATCTCAGCGAAACCCAGTCAACCCCCGTATCAGGCCAGCTGATCGACCTGAAGTGGGGTAATGGGATTGATGTAAACGGCTTTGCAACTGCTCTGCTCAGCGCGAGCGAAGAGGAGAACAATGCGCTTTCCAAAGTTTTTACGACGTTAAAAGAGTATTCGGGCAACTACAGCAGCAACGAGTGCGCACAGGCTGTAGCCGGTGTTCTGTCCGGCACGAGTGCTGCACAGCGCAGTGCATTTGCTAAGCTTGCTCAGGCTAACAAAATAGATGCAAAAGTTGTCTCTGAATGGAATGAGACCAATAACAATTGGGAGATCAATGTCGCCGGCGGTTACTACCTGATTGTGGATACCCTGAACGACAGCGAAGCTTACGACTCCAACTCCTCCTATATCCTGGGTGTGTTCGGCGATGAGACCATCAATATGAAGTCTTCGCTTCCTGAGGTAGATAAAAAGATCGTTACCGATGCGGAAAAAAACACTACTGCTAACGGTACTACCACTGAGGTCGGCGGCAAAGTCACTTTCCGTCTGACCGCTACTCTGCCTGAAAACTACGATGTTTATTCGGCTTATAAGCTTATCTTTAACGATACCCTGAGCGAGGGTCTTACTTACGATAACGGCTCTCTCAAGATGTACGCGGTAAAAGGCACTGACAAGGCTGAGATCACTGGCGGCTATAGCGCTGTTGAAGAGAACGGTATCCTTACAGTTACCGTTGATGATGTAAAAACTGTCGAAAGTTCGGCTGCTATTAACAAGGATACTGAAATCGTTGTTGAGTACACCGCAACGCTGAACAATAAGGCAGTTGCCGGCACTGCTCAGACCAACGAAGTATATCTGGTATTTTCTAATGATCCCAACAGCAGCGGCACCGGTAAGGAGACTACTTCCAAGAAGGTATATGTCTACGACTTCGCCCTGGACATCACCAAGGAAAATGAAGAAGGGGATAAGCTCCAGGCCGGATTTGCGGTTACCAAGGGTGAGGACGAATACGGTCTCTTTACGCTGGACAACGGCAAGTACACCCTGGCAGGCTGGATCGCTAAGGATACCCTCGGCAACATTGCCGATTGGACTGCAGCCATCAACAATCCCGGTGAATTTGAGGGAGAATATTACGTTGGCTTCATGACCGATGAAAACGGTAAGCTTAACCTGAACGGTTTTGCTTCAGGCACCTATACCCTGAAGGAGATCGTAACCCCCGCAGGTTATAACTCCATTGATCCTATTGAGTTCACTATTAGTGCCACTATTGATGAGAACGGCACTTTGAGCGGGGTTTCTGCGATTGCGGATAACGCCAATGCAACATTTGGTACTTACAATAACGGTGTCATTCCCGTAACTGTCCTCAACGTTTCTGCTTCCGCTCTGCCCGGCACAGGTGGTATGGGTATCACTGTTTTCTATATCGTCGGTATCATGCTGCTGGTTGGCGCCTGCGCCCTGGTAGTTAAGAAGAAGAGTGCTCAGTAAGAATTATTCCAACGTTTAACGCTGTGATTGCAGAGGGGTTATTCCCCTCTGCGGTTGCGGCAGCAAGGAGAGCCCTGTATGAAAAATAAATGGCAGTTAGTGGTTATTATTATGATGATCATTACAGGGCTGTCCCTGTTGCTGTATCCAAGCGTTAGTAACTTTATCAACAATCTGGAGTACAGCCGGGTCATTGCCGATTTCAAAAGCCGTGTGGAGGTGCTGACTCCGGAGGAAAAGGAAGACCTGCTGGCGGATGCCAGGGCGTACAACGAAGAACTTACCCGACGCGGCGGACTGCCGGTAGTGCTGGATGATGATCTGCGTCCGATCTATGAAAAACTTTTGGATTTTACCGGCACGGGTGTTATAGGGTATATTGAAATCCCGAAAGTGAATATCTATCTGCCCATCTACCACGGTACCAGTGAAGCGGTGCTGCAAAGCGGCGTCGGCCATCTGCAGGGCACATCCATGCCGGTGGGCGGGAAGGGTACTCACTGTACTCTGTCAAGCCATAGGGGGCTGCCCTCGGCCAGGCTCTTCACGGACGTTGATCAGCTTGAGGAGGGCGATACCTTTACTCTTCACGTCATAGATCAGGAATTAACTTATGAAGTGGATCAGATACTGGTGGTGCTGCCCTATGATCTGAACGCTCTGGATGTCGTTGAGGGCGAGGATTACTGTACGCTGGTGACATGTACGCCCTACAGCGTCAACACGCACCGGTTGCTGGTGCGCGGTCATCGAGTAGAGACTGTTCACGGAGAAGACTCCGATAACAAGAATGGCACAGATGTCAGCGCTCCTTTCGATATTATGCATATTATCGTGGGTGTACTGAGTATTGTTGTAACCATGCTGGCGACGACGTTAATGATTATCGTTTGGCGTCGCAGGAAACGTTGATCGTGGCACTTAAGGAACGGCATCGCAAAATTTATTTCAGCAAGGCGAACAGTTGTGAAAAATATCGCCTATTGAAAATACATAAAACTTAAAATGGAGGAAGAGATTCAAATGAATAGCAGAAGAACTCTTATCAAAAGACTGTTTGCATTTGCACTCATTTTGATGCTTGCAGTCGCAAACGGTGTTCCCGCGATAGCGCAAACTGCCGATGAGGGAACTTACACCATTACTATTAAAAACAATAGCGGTATGCCCGGTATGACGACGGGTCAGTTTGTGGCATATCAGATTTTTGCCGGACGTGTAGACAAAAATGAAAACGGCGAACGCACCCTTGCAGATGTTACATGGGGTAACGGCGTAAATGAGGTTGCCTTGGTTGAAGCGCTGAAAGGTGCAGATACCCTCGGTGGAGCTTTTGCAAGCATCAATTCCCTGACCGAAAATTCGACCGATAGGGAAAAGAACGCAAGCGCACGCGAGGTTTCGTATGTTATGGAGAATAGTACTGACAAGTTGTTTTTACAGGCGTTTGCAAAGATCGTAAAAGCTAATGTAAACAATAATGCTATTTCCTCCGAAGTTACTGCGGATGGTACATCCGTAATCGACGTCAGCGAAAACGGCGCAGGCTACTATCTTGTTGTTGATACGACTGATACTGCAGAGCAGGTCGTTTCGAGCTTTATCCTTGATGTTATCGGAACTCAGGAGATCAATATCAAGGCGTCTATACCTACTGTCAACAAGGAAATTGTGAACGCGAATAACGGTAACGACAGAGCAAAGACCGATAGCGTTGGTATCGGAGATACGGTTGATTTTGAGATCATCGGTACTCTGGCAGTAAATTACGAGGACTTTACCGAATATAACTATAAATTCGTCGATACTATGGGTAAGGGTCTGACTTTACCTGATTGGACTGATCCTGAGATCGATGTCTTCACGGTAACTATCAATAACTACAGTGTGGGCGAAGATGGCGTAAAAGATCTTGTCGGCAGCTATGAGATCATATTAAACGAATTAAGTGATTCGGAAAGCGATACCGAGAAAGCCCCCTATTACACAGTTACCGACGGTAAGGATGAAACAATCGATACAGAGATCGTAGTTGACCTCGGCGACTTAAAGCAGCTGACAGTGGATAACTGTTTTGCAGGTGAAGGTGATATGACCATTACTAAGGATAGCGAGATCGTACTCAACTATTCTGCAGTGGTGAATTCCAACGCAGCAGTCGGCAATCCCGGCAACTATAACAGTGTATATCTTAGCTATTCCAACAATCCGAACGTGACTGCATCCATGATAAATACCGCCGCAGACGGAGTAATACTCTATACCTATGAGTTGGATCTGACAAAGGTGGCAGAACAGAATAACGCCATAAAGTTGTCAGGTGCGGAATTCTCTCTGAGCAGAGATGGAGAAAATGGCACGGAATATTATAAAGTTACAGATAACGGCGATGTCAAATGGGTTTCTTCAAACGGTACAGTACTGACAACTGATGTTAACGGTCATTTCGAGAATAAAGTGATCGGCCTTGACGCAGGTGTTACATACACCCTGACCGAGGAAAAGGCTCCTCACGGTTACAACAAGATCGACCCGTTCTCCGTTACCATAAATGCTGAGGTCGACAAAACCGGCATTACAGCTCTTTCGGTCAACAACGATGACATTAAAGACAATGAGTTGGTAGTCGATCTTACGAATGCTCCTGATGTCAACAGCGTTGCAGTCGGTACGGTCATGCTTCAGGTATCAGATCCGAAAATTCCGTTCCTCCCCTTTACCGGTGGTATGGGTACCACGGTCTTCTACGTACTCGGCGGTGCGCTGATTTTGGCAGCTACCCTCTTTGCAGTAAAGAAAAGCAAGGAAAAAAACTGAGCCTGTAAAATTATAATCTTTTGGATTTTGCCATTTCTAACCGGGGCTGCTACGGTTGCCCCGGTTAGAAAGGCAAGAACTTAGTAGGGAAGTGTCTTATGGAGCAAAAAAAGAAAAAACGGTCGACTGCCGTTTTTATTGGTTTGATTTTCCTCGTTGGGCTTTCCCTGTTGCTGTATCCTGCCGTTGCCGATTATGTCAACTACATAGACGCACATAGGGCCATCGGTGAATACCGGGAGTATGTCGAGACTTTGGACAAGGATGTCAATGCGGATATCCTGGCAGCGGCACAAGACTATAATGCTACGCTTGCAGCAAACACCCCATATTTTTCCATGCTTACTGACGATAAAAGGGAGCGCTACAACAGCCTTCTGGATCCTACCGGATCGGGAATCATGGGGTATATCAATATTGAGAAGATCAACGTTCTGTTGCCCATATATCACGGAGCGGATGACAGTGTGATGAGCATGGGCGTGGGGCATTTTGACGGATCGTCATTGCCGGTCGGCGGCGAGAGCGTCCATACTGTTCTGACCAGTCACAACGGTCTGCCTACGGCGAAGCTGTTTACGGATCTGGATAAGCTGGAAATCGGAGATCTCTTTTCGCTCCATGTTCTCGGTCAGACATTGTTCTATGAGGTGGATCAGATCGAGGTCGTGGAGCCGGAGGAGCTTTACGGTATGCATATTGATGATGGAATGGACTACTGTTCTCTGGTCACTTGTACGCCATACGGCGTGAATACGCACCGTCTTGTTGTACGCGGCAAAAGAGTTGAGCCGCAAAAAGAGAGTGTACTCATCAAAGAGACTGACGACGCGATCGGAAAGAGCGGATGGCACATGGAACTGTTATATGTGCCGCTGGCGGTCGTTTTGATTATTATCGTTATCGTCCTGGCTTTGCGAATAATACGGCGTAAGCGTTAGCAGAAAGGTTATAGGTGTATGAAGAATTTTAAGAGAGTATTTACCTGTGTTTTATGTTTAGCCGTGCTGTGTGCTTTCTCGCTTACGGCATTGGCCGAGCAGAACAGCTCAGTCACGATCCTGTTTGAGCATGAAAACCAGCCTATAACGGGCGCGGTATTTCGTCTTTATAAGGTCGCGGAAACGGACGGAAACGGCGTTTATCGCTTGAACGATACTTTTGCAAAATATCCGGTTTCAGTGGATGCTCTTATCGGGGACGATAAGGCGGTGGCAGCATCTACGCTTGCGGCTTATATATCCCGTGATGGAAAGATATCTGCTGATGTGCAGGCGGAAACGAATTCCTATGGCGCAGCGGTAGCTGAGGGACTGTCGGAGGGAATATACCTGCTGACCGGTAAGCCTGTCGATATGGAGAATGCACGCTATATTCCCCTGCCTAGCCTGGTGTTCGTTCCGAGCACTGATGCAGACGGAAATCCTCTGCATGATCTTACGCTGATGCCGAAATACGAGAAGCGTGAACTGACTGATGGCACGCTTGATCGCAGTGTGCAGAAGTTATGGAATGATAACGGGTACAAAAGCCACAGACCGAATGAGGTCACGGTATGGCTTCTGCGAAACGGCGAATTCTATGCCGAGCAGGTCTTAAATGAGGCTGGCAATTGGCAGTACACATGGAGCGGCTTGGACGCTGCAGATTTCTGGTCGCTGGTCGAGGTTGATGTGCCGGACGGGTATGCGGTCACGGTGGAACAGCAGGATGCTGCTTTTATAGTGACAAATACATTTGATGATCCGAACACACCTCCTGATAACTCTGGTGATTCAAACGATCTGCCGCAGACCGGCGATAACAGCCGTTTGGATATGTGGATCGCGCTCTTGGCAGCGTCTTCGACCGGGTTGTTAGGTTTTGCATTCTTCTGTCTCAGAAAGAAGAAACCGACCGAGAATATAAGTAAATAACAAACAGGCGGCGGAGGGCGATCAGCTCTTCGCCGTTATTATATTGCAGGGCTTTGCCCTGCACTTCACCAAATGTCTGCAGTCCTTTGGAATCCGTTTATAAAAGTTTTAGAGGATTCTTAAGGGGATTTTTTAATGAGCCCCTTAAGTAGAGTTTGGACAACGTCCCAATATATATTGTCGCATGGCTCTACTGCGAGAATATGCCGATCAATTGTCCTATCGTTCAGAGCGACGACAACAGCTATTATTTTCGCCGTCTGCTGAACGGCAACTACAATCATCTGCTCTGACGGATCCGGCATAGCACGCTATGTCCTGATTGGGAAACTAAAAGAATGCGGATAAAAAGAATTGATAATACGGTTTCATTTTGTAATCCTCAATTTAGTTTTTCTCTAGTCTAAAAAAGTCTCCCATAAGGGAGACTTTTTTACTCAGTTACCTGAGCAGTATTTTTTATAGGTGTTTATTGCGTCAAAAACGGGGGTGTATTCGCCGGTAGCGTATGCTGTTACTAAAAGATATTGCGGGCGGGCCTCGGCGGCTGTGCTTTCAGTACAGTTTGCAGCAAATGTCGCAAGGCAGTTCTTTGCTTCAAGGGTATAGCCTGTCTTGCCGCCTTGTACAAATACTCCGTCAGCTTCGTCGCCGTTCATACGGCTGAGCAGCGTGCTTTTAACGGTTATTCCGTCAGGGTGCTGCGCGGTTGAGGTTGTAGTGTATCTGTATGTAGAAAGCACCTTTCTCATATTGTCGTTTTTTATAGCGTATTGCAGTATCACCGCCATTTCGCGGCAGGTAGTGTAGTGATCGTCGTTGTGCAAGCCGCTGGCAGTTACAAAATGGGTGTTTTCAAGTCCAAGTGCTGCTGCCTTTTCGTTCATCATTTTTGCAAACTCTTCCTCGCTGCCCGCAACGTATATTGCAAGTGCGGAGGTACAGTCTGCACCTGAGGGAAGTATGCATCCGTAAAGTATGTCCTTCAGCGGTACAGTCTCTCCCGGTGCAAAGCCTGCCACTGACGCATTCTGCTCATAAAGGGGATCGATGATATCGGCGGTAAAGGTAAATGTGTCTTCAAGATCCGTTATATTCTCGCTTGCTACGATCAGGGTCATAATCTTTGTCATAGAAGCAGGATATATTTTATCGTCGGCATTTTTAGAAGCAATGACCTCGTTTTGGTCAAGATCGATAAGTACGCCGTAGCCGCTGTCGATCTGAAGCTCGTCGCTGTCGTCTGTATACTGAGCCAAAACCGGAAGATAAGTATTGGTGTTTCCGTCTGTTTTCGGAGTATTCAGCTGTACCTGATCGCGAACGGTGTTTTCAGTCTCCGACCTGTCTGATTTCATACAGGACTGAACGCCGAAAACTATAATACATAGTATAACTAATATCAAAAGCACCGCAAAGAGGGTCATATTTCGCTTTGCATCAGGCTTTGACGCAGCTTTTTTCTGGACAGATCTGCCCTGATTTCCCAAAGGTGCGGACGCGGCTCTCTGCTGCGTGCCTGTCGGGCGTCTGTTTGCCGGTTGCTGACCGTTTGCCGGACGTTGTTGTCTATTTGTCTGGCGCTGCTGACTATCTGCCGGTGCAGGACGCTGTCCGCGTGCCGGCGGGGTGTTTTTCGGGGGCGCATTTCTCTGCTGATCGCGATAATTCTGTTGGTTTTGCAAATTTCTCCCCCCTTTTGTTTTTGAATTTCGTATACTATTATACAACAAAATACGCCCGCCGTCAACGATAAGTTTTTGCGGTAGGGAATATATAAAAATGTACTGTATTGTTCAAGCAGTAACTGTGTTTATAATATAAAATATAAAAGGGAAACCTTGCCACGCGAGGGGGTTAACAAGCCTCTATCGATATGTTGAGAAAAATAGCTGAGATAGTAAAAGCAGCAGATATCACTAACAGTGTTCTCTCCGAAAAGGAGGCTTAACTGATGTGAAATCTGCTGCTTTTATAACAAAAATAAATATCCCAATTTCATGGGACTATTTATTATCTTTTGCTGTTGAGATTTTTCATAATACCGAGGATATATTCAAGAGAGCTTTGATCCAATCGCTTTGCTTCTCCAATAAATTCCTGCATGGTTTCAGGATAGGCGTTTTTTTCGTCGAAAAACTCCTGCGGCGTAACACCGAGATATTCGCAGATATAGAAAAAGGACTGCATAGCGGGAAGCGACTTCTTGTTTTCAATGTTGTTGATATAATTGTTAGCCTGCCCCAACGATAACGACATATCGCGTGCGGATACGCCCTTTTGCGTTCTCAACTTTGCCAGTCTCTCCGGAACGAAATCTTCATACATCAGTCCCACCTCCATTATATAATAGATTGTACATTACAATAGTGCAATATTCGCTAAATGAAAGAGGGTAAATACATTGACATAAAGAATTAAATCTATTATAATAGAATATTATAATAGATTTAATCTATTCTTAGGAGTGAAAAGCAATGAGTATGAAGATATGCTGAGTTACAGGACATAGGGATATACCCGAAGATCAGATTGGCTATGTAAAGGAGGCTCTTCGTCTCGAGATCGAGGCCGCTGTATCCGACGGCTATACAGGATTTATGAGTGGCTTTGCTGAAGGTGTGGATCAATACTTTGCCAAAATCGTTATAGAATTAAAAGAAATTAACCCGGACTTAAAGCTTATGGCAGCCATACCGACAAGGCAAAGGCTTAACAGTTTGGAAAAGAAACCGCAAATAATGGACATATTGAAGTGCTGCTCAGACATAACGGTCATTAGTGAGGATTATCATCCGAGCGTGTATTCTCGCCGTAACCGTTACATGGTAGAGAAGTCCGATCGTGTGATCGCCGTATATGACGGACGGGAAAAGGGCGGAACGTTATACACGATACGTTTTACACATAAGCTTTGCAAAGAGTTGAGAGAGATACCGATAGGTGCGAGGCTGTCAATACAAAACGGTAATATATAAAGCTGAATAAAAATGTTAAACGCGAAGGCATCTGAAAGCCCTCGCGTTTTTTATATTGGGAAATAACAAAAAACCGTGGATTTTACCACGGCTTTCTTCTTGGAGCAGATGACTGATAGTAGAGGTTTCGCCGAAATGCATTTCGGCGCTCCCGGTCATACGGGGATTTAAGCTTATAGCGAGTGCAGCGCTACGCCCTAAAAACAGTCCGACGGACTGTTTTTGCGACCGCTACGCGATGTCGACGGGCGCTCGATTCCCGTCATCGCTCTTGTGAGACGGTTACGAAAAAGATGTTTTTGCGTTTTTGGATGAGGGATTCGAACCAGCGTAAATGAATTTGCAAATTACAGTACAACTCGTATATATAATCAATCGCTTTGCGAAGCAAAGCTACCGATTCTCTTCGTTTTTCTCTCTTATCTTCTCACTGGAAAAAGTCGCTTGTTTTCTTTAGTGAAGAGAGAAGAACGAGAAGAGAAGAGTGAAGAGTACAAAAAGAAAAAGCCGCAAATGCGGCTTTTTCTTTTTGGAGCAGATGACGGGAATCGAACCCGCGCGGTCAGCTTGGGAAGCTGAAGTTCTACCATTAAACTACATCTGCGTTTAATATATTATAACGCTGTGCTGCTGTTTTTGCAATACATAATGCTATATTTTTCCCATTGATTATTACACGATTTTTCGATTTTTTATATTGACAGAACATTTGTTTTGGTGTATTATATCTACAGAACAAATGTTTTGACTGCGCGCAAAGGAGGGGAAGCTGCATTGGAACGCACGGTGCTTCATTCGGATCTTAATAATTTTTTCGCATCGGTGGAATGCTTTCTTGATCCTTCGTTGGCAGGACATCCCGTTGCAGTTGCGGGAAATCCCGAAGCGCGTCACGGAATAATTCTTGCAAAAAACTGCGAGGCTAAGAAATACGGCGTCGCCACGGGGGAAGCCTTGTGGGAGGCGCGGATGAAATGTCCCGATATTATTTTTGTTGCGCCGCACTACGAAAAATACGTTGAATTTGCTAATGAGGTGCGGAGCATATATGCGCAGTACACCGATCTGGTGGAGCCTTACGGGCTTGACGAATGCTGGCTTGACGTAACCGGAAGCTCACGTCTTTTCGGAAACGGCGTATCTGTTGCCGATGAAATACGCAACAGAGTACACAAGGAAACAGGAATTACTGTCTCAGTTGGCGTTTCCTTTAATAAAATATTTGCAAAGCTGGGCAGTGATATGAAAAAGCCCGACGCTACAACAGTTATTGCGCGTGAAAGCTTTCACGAGAAGGTGTGGCCGCTGCCAGTTGGAGAGCTTTTATATGTAGGCAGGTCTACGGCATCAAAGCTCAGGCGCTTCGGGATAACGACTATAGGTGAGCTGGCAGAGGCGGACGAGCTGCTGATGCGGTCTATTATGGGTAAAAACGGGCTTATGCTTCGTCGGTTTGCCAGAGGTGAGGATACCTCTCCGGTTGCTGTTATAGGACAAAAAGATCCTATAAAAAGCATTAGCTGCGGCAGTACCACTCCTCGGGATATGGTAAGCAGGGAAGATATAAAAATACTGCTTATGGCTCTTTCTACAAAAGTGTCCTCAAGACTCAGAGAGCACGGCTTTATGTGCCGCACCGTTCAGCTGCAAAGACGAAACAGCGATCTATCAAGCATAGTGCGGCAGAAAAAGCTGAAATATCCGTGCCGGACCTCTCAGGAGATATACACGGCTGCGTACGAGCTGTTTTTGCAAAATCATCGCATCGGTGTGCCTGTGCGCTCCATGAGTGTGCACGCGACCGATCTTGATCACAGCGATTTTGAACAGCTTTCCTTTGATCCTGAGCTGTACAAAATACAGCGGCGGGAAAATCTGGAGTGCGCTTTTGATGAGCTGAACGCAAAATTCGGCAGCGGCACACTGCGGCGGGGCCTTATGATGACGGCTCCGGAGCTGTGCGGCATAAGTATAAAAAACGAACCCGGTATTATGCCGGGTATGATGAATATGAAATGAATTTTTAAGGAGGTAAAAATTCCTTTTGCTTTGGCAAAAGGAATTCTGTCTGCAAGAAACGGAATGAATTTATATCGCGGCTGCACACACGGGTGCATATACTGCGATTCGCGGAGTGACTGTTATAATATGCAGCATGAGTTTGAGGATATTGAAGTAAAAGAGAACGCTATAGAGCTGCTGGAGTCCGTTCTTATACGAAAACGCACAAAATGTATGCTGTCGACCGGCTCCATGACAGATCCTTATATTCCCCATGAAGAAGAGATAGGCAACGTGAGGCGTGCGCTTGGGCTGGCGTACAAATACGGATTTGGTTTTACTCTGATTACGAAATCAAAGCTCGTTTTGAGGGATCTTGATCTGCTTTGTGCCATAAACGAAAAAAGCAAATGTGTGGTGCAAATGACGATGACCACCTATGATGAAGCGCTTTGCAGAAAAATAGAGCCTAATGTATGCACTACGAGAGAGCGGTTTGAGGTCCTGATAAAGCTGCGTGATGCAGGCATACCTACCGTTGTGTGGCTTTGTCCGATTCTTCCGTTTATAAATGATACGGAGGAAAATATACGCTGTATTCTTGATTATTGTATTGAAGCCGGAGTTCGGGGAGTGATCTGCTACGGTATGGGACTTACGCTCAGAAGCGGAAACCGCGAATATTTTTACAGACAGCTTGACAGGCATTTTCCTGGTATTAAGGACAGGTATATAAGAACATACGGCAACCGGTACGAGATAAGCAGTCCGGACAGCGACAGGCTTCTGCGGCTTTTTCACAGGATATGCGAGGAAAACGGTATAATGCATAATAATGCCGAGATATATTCGTATCTCAGCGCCTTTGAAGAAAAACAGACTCAACTGAGGTTTGATGATTTTTAATTTTTCAAAAATGTTTTTTCTGAAAAATATTCCCTTTTTCAAGCTTTTATGTTATACTTACAATGTATGCGTGCGCATACTTAAAGTAGAATTTATTTGTTTATGATATGTCCGGGCTTCGGACAGTACAGAGAAAGGGAGCTTTATATGAGTGTTGCTGATGTAATATCACTTTTTTGCGGTGTTGCATTATTTCTGTTTGGTATGCTTCTTATGGGTGACGGACTTAAGAGCGTTGCAGGCTCAAAGCTTGAGGTGGTATTGTACCGCCTTACAAGCACGCCTTTGAAGGGCGTTTTGCTCGGCACGGGAATAACTGCGGTTATTCAGTCCTCCTCAGCCACATCTATTATGGTCGTAGGCTTTGTTAATTCCGGCATGATGAAGGTGCGTCAGGCTATAGGTATAGTTCTCGGCGCTATTCTTGGTACAAGTATTACAGGCTGGATCATAAGCCTGTCGGATATAGGCGGAAGCGCGGCGAGCTGGCTTCAGCTTGTTTCAACATCTACCCTTACAGGCATCGTTGCCGTTGTCGGTATATATTTCCGAATGTTTTGTAAAGAGAGAGTTCGGCAGCATATAGGAGATATCCTTATGGGCTTTGCCGTGCTTATGACCGGTATGAGCGCTATGAGCGAATCTGTTGCAGGACTTCGCTACAGCGAGGTGTTTGTAAGGATCCTTACATCTCTTTCAAATCCCGTATTGGGTATACTTGCCGGCGCTGCCATAACCTGCGTTTTGCAAAGCGCATCGGCAACTATCGGTATTTTGCAGGCTATGTCAATGACCGGCGCCGTCAGCTTTGAGGTCGCGCTTCCCATTATTATGGGTATTGCCATAGGTGCTGCGGTTCCCGTGCTTTTGTCAGCTTTCGGCACAAATGTTGCCGCTAAGCGTACCGCATTTGCGTATTTGTTCATTGATGTTATAGGCGCTGTGTTCTGGGCCGGAGTGTTCTATTCGGTCAATGCTGTTGTAGGCTTTGACTTTATGAAGCATTCGATGTCAATGGTCGATATTGCGCTGATGAACACTTTGTTCAGATTTGCAACTGTTCTGCTTCTTGCTCCGTTTATAAAGCAGCTTGAAAAGCTTGTTTGCTTCATTTTCAAAGAGAACCCCGAGGATGCAGAGGAAACGGCGGAGATCGACCGTCTTGAGGAAAGATTTATTACTCACCCGTCTATTGCTATAGAGCAGAGCAACGAGGCGGTCTGCTCAATGGCAAAAAAAGCCAGAAAAAATCTTTCACGCGCTTTTGACCTTATGTACAGCTATTCTGATGACAAATTTAAGGTCATTCAGAATAAAGAGGAGGTCATCGACCGCTACGAGGACAAGCTCGGTACCTATCTCGTAAAGCTTACGGGACAGGAAATGTCGGCTGAGCAGGGACGTGTTATTTCTAAAATACTTCACACTATCGGAGACTTTGAGCGTATCGGCGACCACGCTATTAACTTTTCAATGCTTGCCCGCGAAATGCACGAAAAGCACATAAAGTTTACTCCTTCGGCGCAAAATGAGCTTGATACCATAACGTCTGCGGTGTCCGAGGTGGTTGTGCTGGCAACAGATGCTTTTGTTGAAAATAATATGGAGCTTGCGGGCAGAGTTGAGCCTCTTGAAGAGGTTATCGACGCGCTTTGCGACGAAATGAAGATTCGCCACGTGCGCCGCATACAAAGCGGTGAATGTACTCTTGACCACGGCTTTGTATTTAACGATCTGCTGAATAACTTTGAGCGTATAGCAGACCACTGCTCTAATATTGCGGTTGCTATGATAGAGCTTGAGAAGGATATTTTCGATACGCACGAATATCTCAATCAGGTAAAAAGCTCGTCAATCGAAAGCTTCAAAAAGTATTATGACGAATACAGAAAGCAATATCATATATAACAGACTGAAGACAAAGTAAACGGCATTTGGAAAACGTCCCTTAAAACCATTTATTTGAGGTTTTTCGAGTTCTCAGAACATTTTTCTATAAAAAGGTTCTGATCAAAGGGAGGGGCGCTGCCCCGGGCAGAGCCCCAGGCAGCGACAAACATAATAATCATATAGCGCCGCTATAAGTGACTTTATCGGATAGGATGTTTAATTAAAGTTAAGAAAGGCAAACAGGATATAGCTATGATAAAAATAGATATTTTTTCAGGTTTTCTCGGCGCAGGAAAAACGACGCTTATAAAAAAGCTTGTGTCCGAGGCTTTTTCAGGCGAAAAGCTTGTTATAATCGAAAACGAATTCGGTGACATCGGTATCGACGGCGGTTTTCTTGCCGATGCCGGCATACAGGTCACCGAAATGAATTCCGGCTGCATTTGCTGCTCCCTTGTGGGCGATTTCGGCAAGGCGCTGATAAAGGTTCTTGAGGAGTACGCGCCTGAGCGTATTATAATAGAGCCGTCGGGCGTAGGTAAGCTGTCTGACGTTATCAAGGCAGTTCAGGGTATCGGATCCGAGGAGATCTTACTCAACAGCTTTACTACCGTTGTAGATGCTAAAAAGTGCAAAATGTATATGAAGAATTTCGGCGAGTTCTTTAATAACCAAATAGAGAATGCAGGCACCGTGGTTCTCAGTCATACTAAGGGAATGAGTGAGGAAAAGCTTGAAAGCACGGTCAATATGATAAGAGAGCATAACGGGGCGTGCGAAATAGTTACTACAGATTGGGATATGCTTGACGGAAAGCAGATACTTGCAGCTATGGAGCGTACCGCAACGCTTGAAGATGAGCTTCACGCTCTTGAAAGCGAAGAAATATGCCCTGAGTGCGGTGGACATCATCACCACCACGAACACGGCGAGGAATGCGGCTGCCATGAGCACGAGCACCATCACCACGAACACGGCGAGGAATGCGGTTGCCATGAGCACGAGCATCATCATCACGATCACGATAAGGAATGCGGCTGCCATGAGCACGAGCATCATCATCACCACGACCATGGCGAGGAATGCAGCTGCGGCTGTCATGACCATCACCACCATCACCATGCTGACGAAGTGTTTACAAGCTGGGGTAAGGAGACTTCTCATACCTATACAGAAGATGAGCTTATCTCTTGCATGAAAGAGCTTGAAAATGAGAGCAAGTACGGTATGGTGCTGAGAGCAAAGGGAATAGTCCCCGGCGAGAACGGCTGGTATCATTTTGACTACACACCCGGCGAGGCTGATGTTCGTGTAGGCGGCGCTGCCACTATAGGCAGACTTTGCGTTATCGGCTCACACATCAGCGAGGACGCTATCGCTGAACTGTTCAGATAATTCGGGGGAAGCTCAAATGGAAACAAACGATATTCCCGTATATCTGGTTACCGGATTTCTTGAGTCCGGCAAAACTATGTTTATTCAGGAGACCTTGCAGGACAAGCGTTTTTGCGAGGGTGAAAAGGTTCTTGTTATCTCCTTTGAGGAGGGCGAAGAGGAGCTTGACCCTACGCTGTTCGCCTCATCCGATGTTGCTCTTGAGGTAATTGACGATAAAGCGGATATGACCACGGAAAATCTTATCCGCCTGCAAAAAAAGCACGGTGCAACTAAGCTTTTGGTAGAGTATAACGGAATGTGGCAGTTGGGAGACCTGTACGAGGTCGCTCCCGAAAGCTGGCTTATCGGTCAGCAGATACTGTTTTTTGACTCATCTACCGTAAAAAGCTACAACGCCAATATGCGCAGCCTTGTAGTTGATAAGATACAAAGCTCTGATATGATAGTGTTTAACCGCCTGACTGATGATATGGATCCTATGGAGTTCCATAAGATAGTCAGAGGTATCTCGCGCAGTGCAACAATTATTTACGAAAAGACTACAGGCGAGATCGCCTATGATGAAATAGAAGATCCGCTGCCCTTTGATAAGGAAGCGCCCGTTATAGTTATCGAGGATAAGGACTACGCTCTGTTTTACCGCGATCTTTGCGAGAATATGCCTGATTACAACGGCAAGAAGGTGCGCTTTACGGCTATCGTAGCAAACGAAAAGTCTATGGGTCAGGGAACGATGTTTGTAGGCAGACACGTAATGACCTGCTGCGTTGATGATATACAGTACAGCCCTATGATCTGCAAATGGGGTAGAAGCGACGACTGGAAAACAGGCGAATGGGTCAGCGTTGAGGGCAGAATAGACATTAAAAATCATAAAATATATGACGGAGAGGGTCCTGTGCTTACGGCATCAAAGGTGATGTCCGCTCCGAAGCCCGACCCCGAGGTCGCAGTATTTTATTGATAAATATTGAATAGCACAAAGCACCGAAGCAGTTACAAGCGAATTCGGTGCTTTACTTATAACATAAAAAAGCGAAGGGAAGTATTATGGATATTGCCGGGATCATTTTCGACAAAAAAACCGTCGACCTTGAAAAGCTTGTTGACTACGGATTTTCAGAAAAGGATAATGTTTATTCATATTCCGCCGTTATGCCGGGCTGCGGATTTATGATGACTGTAAATATCACAACCGTCGGTGAAATAAGCACATCCGTAATTGATCCCGCTTTCAGGGAGCCGTATACACTGCATCTTGCAGACAGCGCGGAGGGTAAGTTCGTAGGAAGCGTGCGAGATGAGTATGAATCAGTGCTTCGCGATATCGCGGACAAGTGCTTCAGGTGCGAGATCTTTAAGTGCGAGCAAACAAAGGCTGTTGTTGACTACGTGAAAAATACATACGGCGACTCGCTTGAATTTCTGTGGCAAAAGTTTCCCGATAATGCTGTCGTTCGCAGAAAAGATAATAAAAAGTGGTATGCAGCCTTTCTTACCGTATCACGGAGAAAAATAGGACTTGATTCTGACGAAAAGGCTGAGATAATAGACCTTCGCCTGAAGCCCGAGGATATTGAAACGGCAGTTGACGGGGTGAAGATCTTTCCGGGATACCATATGAACAAAAAGCACTGGATAACCATATGCCTTGACGGCTCTGTCTCTTTTGAGGAAATATGCCGAAGAACGGACGAGAGCTACAGACTGGCAAAAAAAGGACGGAGATGATCCGTCCTTTCAGACCGTCGAAAAACTAAATGGCGGCAGCAAAGTGACTAAAAGTTTTCGCCCGTCTTTTTCAAAAGGCGGCGCAGTGAAGGGCGCGGAGCCCTTCTCGACCGCCGCAGCGGTCGAAATCCTAAGACTGACCGGAGTCCAGAGGGTCGTACTTCCCGCCGTGGCGGGAATGTACTTGGGCAGCGGCTCGCAAGCCGCGAAATTTCCTTTTTGTGCATTTTGCTATTTCTATGGACTTTTTCGACAAGCTCAAAGGACGGAGATGATCCGTCCTTTTTACATATCCCAAAAGGATTTTTTTATTATCTGAATAAACATTTTTTCAGCGCAAATAATAAAGCAGATAAAAAAACGATATAATCTTAAGGGGTATGACTTATGATGAAAGGATGTCAGAAAAAAATAATCCACATTACCAACACCGGCAGCCCTTATTTTGAAGAGGCTTATTTCATATTGCGCCGCCCGGCAAAAAATGCCACTGCCACCGAGGATGATATGGTGCGCGAGGCGCTGCGCATCGCTGAAAGTACATCAAAAAAAGAAAAAATGACCGGAACAAAAAGAAATACCGGGCTTTACGGGCCTCTTATGCTTGTCTTGTCCCTTGTTTCCTTTGTCTTCGGTGCGGTCATGCTTGTGATAATGCTTGCACATTAAGCCGTGCTTGACAAAGCTGGATAAAAGTGGTATAATTGTACTTGAAATAATTTGTTCGTGATATAAACCCTGCGAAAATACAATTCTTATGTTTTCTTTGGCTGTCCGCCGCCCTCGGATATGTACGGAAACATCGGTTGTGAAAGCCGCTTTTTAACGGCTTTTTCGGCAATTGCAGAATTTGTTTTATGTCTAAATTGTTTATTAAATAAATTTTGAATTTGAAAGGAAAGTTGTTACATGGCACAAAATAAGCTTCGAGTAATGATGCTCGGCGGCCTTAACGAGATAGGCAAGAATCTGGCTGTATTTGAGTACGGCAACGATATTATAGTAATAGATTGCGGTCTTGCCTTCCCCGATGAGGATATGCTCGGTATCGACCTTGTAATACCCGACATAACCTATCTTGAAAAAAATGCAGAAAAAATAAGAGGAATTTTTATCACTCACGGTCACGAGGACCATATCGGCGCGCTGCCGTATGTGCTCCGCTCGATAAATCCCCCTGTTTACGGTACGAGACTTACGCTTGGAATTCTTGAAAATAAGCTGTCAGAGCATAATTTGCTTAAAAAGACAAAGCTTATAACGGTGGAGGCGGGAAGCGTCGTTAAAGCGGGAGCTTTTTCGTGCGAATTTATTCACGTAAACCATTCAATAGCGGACGCGTGCGCCATAGCTGTGCGCACACCTGTAGGTACTGTAATTCATACTGGCGACTTTAAGCTTGATGTTTCTCCCATAGACGGCGGAATGATGGACGTTACCCGCCTGGGTGAATACGGCAACGAGGGCGTTCTGCTTCTTATGTGCGAGTCTACTAATGTAGAACGCAGCGGCTTTACTCCGTCTGAAAAGTCCGTAGCGAATTCACTGGAGCATATTTTTCTTACCAATACAGACAAGCGCGTTATAGTTGCTACGTTTTCTTCAAACGTTCACCGCGTGCAGCAGATAATAAATACCAGCGCAAAGTTCGGGCGAAAGGTTGCCGTTACGGGGCGCAGTATGATAAATGTAGTAGGTGCTGCCGTTGAGCTCGGATATATGAACGTGCCTGATAAAACGCTTATAGATATAAGCGAAATAGGCAAATACCCTCACGAAATGGTAACTATAATCACTACCGGCTCTCAGGGCGAGCCAATGAGCGCGCTGTACCGCATGGCGTTCTCAGATCATTCTCAGGTAGAGCTGTCGTCAAAGGATATGGTAGTTCTTTCATCCCACGCTATTCCGGGCAACGAGCTTTTGGTAGGCAGAATTATAAACGAGCTTTACAAGCGCGGCGTAAACGTATATCATGACGACCCTGAGGTTCACGTTTCCGGTCACGCCTGCCGGGAGGAATTAAAGCTTATGCACAACCTTGTCCGTCCTAAGTATTTTATGCCCATACACGGTGAATACCGTCATCTTATGCAGCACAAAGAGCTTGCAGAGTATATGGGTATGGAGGCACGTAACATATTCGTTATGAATATAGGCGAGGTTTTGGAGCTTGATAAAAACAGCTGTAAGAGAGCAGGCAGTGTTCCGTCAGGCAGAGTTCTTATCGACGGCTACGGCGTAGGCGACGTAGGAAATATCGTGCTCCGCGACCGCCGTCATCTGTCGCAGGACGGTCTTATAGTCGTAGTTGCTACGGTAAATATAGACGAGCGTGCTATTGTCAGCGGTCCCGATATCATTTCCAGAGGCTTTGTATATGTGAGAGAAGCTGAGGAGCTTATGAGCGAGGCACGCAGCATTGCCAACGACGTGCTTACAAAGGCGCTTGAAAGCGGCGTTACTGAATGGACTCAGATGAAGAACGGCGTTAAGGAAAGTCTTACTAAATTCCTTTTCGCTAAAACAAAGAGGAAGCCTATGATACTTCCCGTTATTATGAATGTATAATTTTTAAGGTATTTCAATGGTAAAACACGTAATTATTTGGAAGCTTCGAGAGGAGCTGGGCGACGCTGAGCGTGCCGAGGTAAAAAAGAATGCAAAGGCAGCGCTGGAAGCGCTTAACGGTAAGATCGACGGACTTTTGGATATAAAGGTCATATGTGATTTTCTTCCGTCGTCCAACGGAGATATGATGCTTGATACTTCATTTACAGATGATGCGGCGCTGAAGGCATATCAGGTACACCCCGATCATGTTGCAGCGGCAAATGCTTTTGTCCGTCCCTTTACACATACGCGCCTGTGCTGCGATTTTGAGGTATGAGACCGGAAATACTTTCCCCGGCAGGGGACTTTGAAAAGCTGAAAAGTGCTGTGTATTTCGGCGCAGATGCAGTGTATCTTGCGGGTCATGCTTTCGGAATGAGAGCGGCAAGCGGCAATTTTTCAGACGAAGAGTTGAAAGAGGCGGTGGAGTATTGCCACAGCCGCGGTGTAAAGCTTTATGTTACGGTAAATATTATGCCGAGAGACGGCGAGTACACAGAGCTCAGGCGTTTTCTCTCATACATAAACGATATAGGTGTTGATGCAGCTATAGTTTCCGACTTCGGCGTTGCGGCACTTCTCGCCGAGGTTGCGCCGAATGTTGAGCTTCATGTGTCAACACAGGCAAGCGTCGTATCGTCCGCATCCTGTATGGCGTGGTATGCTCTCGGCGCAAAGCGCGTTGTTCTGGCAAGAGAGCTGTCTCTTGCTGCGGTAAAAAACATCAGAAATAATATTCCCGACGATCTTGAGCTTGAATGCTTTGTTCACGGCTCTATGTGCATAGCCTACAGCGGACGCTGCCTTCTCAGTCAGCACTTTGTGGGCAGAGATGCAAACCGCGGCGCGTGCGCGCAGCCCTGTCGTTGGATATTCGGCAGAGAGGGCGCGCTTTCAGCGGAGATCGCCGAGGAAAAGCGCAGAGAAGAGCTGCTGCCTGTAGTAGAGGACGGCGGCGACACCTTTGTTATGAGCTCGAAGGATATGTGTATGATAGACCATATTCCCGAGCTGTGTGACGCAGGTATCAACAGCTTTAAGCTGGAGGGAAGAGTACGCAGCGCGTACTATTCTGCCGTTGTTACGAATACATATAAAATGGCGCTTGACAGATATATTGCGGATCCCGACGGTTACAAAAACGATCCATTGCTGCGCCGGGAACTTGACAGCGTTTCTCACCGTGAATACGGCACAGGCTTTTTCTTTAACGATCCTCACAGCGACGCAAATGTTGTAAGCGAACCGGGGTATATAAGAGAAAAGGCATATATTGCAACGGCGCTCACAGGATGCGACGCAGGCGGTGTGGCTGTATTTATACAGCGTAATAAGCTTGTAGCGGGGCAGGATGTTGAGGTGATTACTCCGGGCAAAACAGGTGTGGGCTTTGCCGCGGATGAGCTTTGCGATGAAAGCGGAAAGCCTATAGAGTCAGCTCCACATCCCGGAATGCACTTCAGACTCAGATGCCCGGTGGAAATACACGCGGGCGATATAATCAGAGGCGCATAAGCACATAACATAAGAGGTACATAATGATCGAAATAATTTATTCCATTCTTGCAGGTATTGTGCAGGGCATAACCGAGTGGCTGCCCATAAGCTCTACAGGTCACCTTATCCTGCTTGACAGCCTGTTTAATATTGAGTCTCTCAGCGAGAGCTTTGTCAATATGTTTGATGTGGTAATACAGTTCGGCTCTATTCTTGCAATAGTAGTTCTGTATTTCCATCGCCTTAATCCATTTTCTCCGTCAAAGAAAAAGGCGGAGAAAAAAGAGACATGGTCTCTTTGGGGCAAAATTCTGGTCGCGGCACTGCCTGCCGGTATAATCGGAATTTTGCTTGACGATTTCCTTGACGAAACAGTTTTTGCCGCTCCGCAGCGCAACTTTATAATAGCAGGCGCGCTTATTTTTTACGGCATACTGTTTATCGTTATTGAAAGACGCAATAAATTGAAAAGGTATAAGATCGAGTCGCCTGAAGACATTGATTATAAAACTGCTCTTGGTGTCGGCGCGTTTCAGGTGCTGGCGCTTATTCCCGGCACTTCACGTTCCGGCTCTACTATAATCGGATCTACGGTTCTCGGCGTTTCAAGAAAGGCAGCAGCGGAGTTTTCGTTCTTCCTTGCCATTCCCGTAATGCTGGGAGCTTCGCTTCTGAAGATCGCAAAATTTGTGCTCGGCGCAGAAGGCGGAATAGCTTCGGCGTTTTCGGGAACAGAGCTGTTGGTTCTCGGTATAGGTACTGTGGTTTCGTTCCTTGTTTCTCTGGTTGCGGTCAAATTCCTTGTGGGGTTTGTTCGCCGTCACAGCTTCGAGGTGTTCGGTTGGTACCGTATAGTTCTGGGTATCGCGGTTGTGATATATTTTTCTGCAGTACATTAAAAAGAAAAGGCTTGCGGCAAAACGCTGCAAGCCTTTGTTTGTCGAGAAATTTAATTGCTATAGCAAAATTACTAAAAGCTAATGAACCAAAATATAGACAAAAACAAAATTAAAAGTCTGTAAAGTGAAGAACAAAAAGCTCCAAACCAAGGCTCCTCTGTGCAAGGGGAGCTGGCGCCGTAGGCGACTGAGGGACTGTCTATAGACATATAGTTAGCAAGAATTATATGTCTATAAACGTAAGAACAGCCTACAGACATATAATAATTTCATATCAATAATAAAAAACAGTCCCTCCGGCACGGCTAATGCCGCAGTTGCATAGCAACTGCTTACCTCAACCCTTGCACAAGGGAGGCGAGCTAAAGCGTTTCTCTCGCTTACAGACGTGAGTATTTGCTGAGCTAAAATTATAACGGTTTTTGTTCTTCAACAAAACTATATAAACAACCAAATGAATAAATAAGTTTTTTGCCAACTCTCAGCTGTCATCCGCAGTATTTATTTATAAGTCCGATACGGTCTATGTCCATATCCTCTCCGTATATGTATTCCGCAAGAGAGGAGGCAAACAACACCGCGCTGCGCTTTGCCTCTGTAAGTGAGTTCGCACACGTGCCGAATTCTGCAAGCATCGCGCCGTTACCGGTGTCCTGATAAAATGATGCGCAGCGAAGATCTATTGGGCGCATAAGATTTTTGTCGACCTCCCACAGCTTGCCCTGCAATTGCAGGGCAAAGGCGAGATTTTTCTGCCACGTATTGTGAGAGCTGCCTCCCTGATCAGTTCCGCATACAAACATAAGCTGTGCTGTATCCAAGCCTTCAAACGAGGAAATCGAACGTATATAACCTGCCTCGTCATTTCCTATGCAGTCGCGGTGTACATCGAAAATATATTGTATTGTCGGATGCTTCTTCAAAGTCTCACGCACTGCTACCGTACTGGTATCGTATGCAGCGCTCCAGTTTTCGCTGTCAAACATTTCCTCAAGATGCACTGTTCTGATCCCCAGCTCGTCAAGCACGTCTGTAACTGTTGTGCCCACTGCGACAACGTTTTTTGTAATATCCGAGCTTCTGAAGGAGGATGCGGCACTTTCCGCATAGGCCTCTGTTCCGTGGGTGTGATATATAAGCACTAAAGGCGCATCTCCTGTATCACTCTTTGAAACGGCGGATACAGGTCGTGCACCTGAGTACAGAGCATTGATGTCCGGCTTATAGCTTGTCTCATTGCTTATATCAATGGCGCACTCTGCATCAGATGACAGATCCGCACTCATATATTCGGCTATCGGAGCGCTGTCGCCCGCCTCATGGCGGTCTTTGTCATCGTCATTTTTCGGTATTTCTTCCTGCTTGGAGGGAAGCGTAGGTAAATGCACCTCAGCTCCCGGTATAACAGCCGAAATAAGCAATTCACGCCCATGTCCGCGAATGCTGTCAATTGCCTCGCTGAGTGCCGCAGCGTGCAGCGCAAGGCTTACCGCGCACAGAATGAAGCAGGACAGTATTATAGCGGCGGAGAGTATTTTTTTTGACCTTTCTGTCTGGCCTGCCGCTGTTATGACAGGCTCCTCCGCGATGTTCTCCGCGATATTTTCGTTTTCCGTTCCCTCAGGCAATAACTCAATGTTCATACAGCATTAAATACCTTTCTTTTCTATAGTCTTTGAGCAGGTGCTCACTACACTTTATTAAAGAAAGGCAGCTAATATTACACTCTACAGACCTTCGGCGAAAAAAGCTCTGTTTATGGCGCCTGCAAGCAGATTTGAAACGCAGTCGCTTATAACGTCGCTGTCACGCGGGGAAACAAAAAAGCTTCGCTGATTTTGAAGCACTCTGTCAAGCTCATTGCTGTGTCCGACTCCCGCAGTTTCAAGAGCATCGTATACAAGTGTGGCAGAGTCAACAACGGTGGGTACACCCAAAGCGATCACGGGAAAACCGATAGTTTCGCGGTTTACGGCTCCTCTGCGGTTGCCGATACCGCTGCCCGGCTCGATCCCCGTGTCCGACAGCTGAATTGTCGATGCCAGTCTGTCCGTTGATCTGGCTGCCAGTGCATCCACGGCAATAACAACATCGGGCCTTACATATTCTGCGGCTCCCTGTATCATAGCGGCAGCCTCTATTCCAGTTTGTCCCAGAACTCCCGGATGAACGGCACTGATATAGGAGCAGCCCACCGCCTCGAACAGCTTGCTGCCTGTCATATGCCCTGTAACGGCTACCTTGTCTGCCGTACGAGGGCCTATGGCGTCGGCAGTTATAAATCTGTTGCCGAGTCCGGCTACCAAAACCTTTGTAGTGCTGCTGACGGGCTTGTGGCACAACTCCGCCGTCAACTGACGCAGCATTGTTGACAGCGCCTCCGTTATGCTGTCCTCCTCGTCGGCTTCAAGGTATTTTATGGTGGGGCAGTACAGCGTAATATATGTGCCGCAGCGCCTTCCCGTGGCTTTTTCTCCCGCTTTGTTTTTTACGAATAAACGTGATACCGGCACACCGCACACATCAAAGTCAGACAGTTTTGCTCCTTCGGTGTCGACCGGCTTTGCACCTATACTTTCGCAGGCAAGATCCGTTCTGGGACAGACGGTGCTGTTATTGTTATGAAACTGTGAATTTTTCATTTGTTTATTGCCTTTCAGGTGAAAATAAATTATAATAATTTCAGTATTTGCAGTATTGCGCTTAATATTAAGTGGTGTGTCACTTTTTGGTCAAAGGTTGTATGTGGAAAATCAACTAAAAAATACAGAATTATTGTGCAAACAAATGAAACTTATTATACCTGACTAATATTAGATTGATTATTTTCAGAATTTGTGCTATACTATCTTGTATAAAAACAGGTCAAAAAAGTTGATCGTACTGTGATCCCCTAATGCGATA
The DNA here is from genome assembly GCA_964490165.1 of uncultured Lachnospiraceae bacterium. Classification (GTDB taxonomy): domain Bacteria; phylum Bacillota; class Clostridia; order Oscillospirales; family CAG-272; genus Avispirillum. The sequence continues at coordinate 123,871 of CAZBAR010000001.1, forward strand.
TGGAGGATAATTATGAAAAAGATTATCAGTTTGATTTTGGCAGTTGCAACCGTTTGCTGCTGTTTCGGAGCGTGCTCCGGTCTTTCAAAGGATGATAAGGGTGCAATAGTCACGATGTATCTGGCAGATCAGATATACGACTATGATCCTATAGTCGGTTTTACCGACACATCTAAGGCTAAGATCATTTCTCTTGTTTTCGAGGGCCTGACCACTCTTGATGAGAAGGGCGACTGGAAAAAGGGAATGATGGATAGCTATGAGTTTGTCGAGCCCAAGGATGAGGACGATAGCTACAGACTGTTTATCGACCTTTGCGAGAGCAAATGGAGTGACGGCCGTTCTGTTCAGGCAGAAGATTTTGTTTATGCGTGGAAGCGTATAGTCGAGCCTACACAGAAGTGTGAGGCGGCAAGCCTTCTTTATGATGTTAAGAATGCATATGACATCAAGATGGGCGACGCTACTGTTGACGACCTCGGTATCTACGCTGTTGAGACCTACAAGCTTGAGATCGAGTTTGAGCATAAGGTAAACCTTGACGAGTTCTTCAAGACCTGTGCAAGCGTTGCGCTCGTTCCTCTCAGACGCGACAAGGTCGGCGAGGACACTGAATGGGCAAAGCGTGCTTCTACTATGGTAACAAACGGTCCCTTTGATGTAAGATCTATTACTTACGGTGAAGAGCTTATTCTTGAACGCTCTTCATATTATCGCCGCGATACTGATTCAAATCAGGCGCTTGATAAGTATGTAACTCCTTACAGACTGATGGTTCAGTATTCCAAGGGTGATGTTGCAGCTCAGGCGGCACTGTTCGATGAGGGTGCTATTTTCTACCTCGGAAACATTGCTGTAGAGGCGCGTGCAAATTATGAGAAGAGCGCAGAGGTGCTTGACAGCGCTGTTACAACATCATACTACATAAACACAGAAAACAAGCTGTTCCAGAAGGCTGAGGTAAGACAGGCTCTTTCCCTTGCTCTTGACAGAGATGCTCTGGCAGCTCTTGCAGTGTTTGCAAAGCCCGCTACCGGATTTATTCCCTACGGCGTAAATGATGCAAATGCAAAGGGTGACTTCCGTAAAGAGGGCGGCGATATCCTTGCAACAGGCGCTTCTCTTGACGAGGCAAAGTCGCTTCTGAAGAAGGCGGGAGTTACAAGCGGAAGCTTTACTCTTACTGTTCGTGATACAGATTACGATGTTACTATTGCAAATGCAGTAGCAGAGGCATGGAACTCTCTCGGCTTTAAGGTCAAGGTAGAGGCTCTCAGCTCCAAGGCTATTCCTAATGAGGTTGCAGGTCAGTCTATCATCTACAGAGATCTTTATAACGAAGCTCTTATAAGCGGTGATTTCGATGTTATTGCAATTGACTATAATATGCTTGCACCTAATGCATTTAACGCTCTTTCACACTTTGCCGTAAATTACTCTGGCAACGGTGTTGATATGGAATCTGACACTTATGATGCTATCGCTCATGTTACCGGATATGACAGTGATGCTTATAAGGAGCTCATCGATAAGGCATACGCTGAGGATGACAGCGCAGCAAAAACTGCTATTCTGCATGATGCGGAGAAGATGCTTCTTGACGATATGCCTGTAATACCCGTTCTGTTCGTTCAGGATGCGTATGTTACAAGCAATGTTCTCAGCGGCATCAAGAACAGCTACTGGGGCAGAAACTTCAAGAAGATGAAGATGAAGAACTATATGCAGTATAAAGAGTCTATCCAGGCAGAGGAACAAGAGGAAGAGCTTGAATAAACTTCACTTTGTTCCGTGTTTGTTCTGATGATCTTGTGTGGGGATGCTTCTGCTTCCCCACACTTTTTCGCTCTCACATAAAATACACAGAGTCGTCTGTTGATATGGGAAGGTTGATATGGGAAATCAGCTTAAAGATGAAAACGAAATAAAAATATTTATTCTGTATTTGTTAGATAAGATAGGATATCCTTTGGATTACCCCAGCATAGGTTCTATAATGATGCAGGACGGCATTGTAAATTTCTTTGATTTTGCGCAGTGTTTCTTTGCTTTGGTTGATGCCGGACATATCCGTGAAATAGTTGAACGCGGCGAAAAGGACAAGGGTGCCTTGACCGAATCAGATACCGATTCTGATGATGTTGAGGTTGGAACGACGGTTTTGTATGAGGTGACTGAGACCGGTAAGCAGGTGGCAAGAGTGCTGTCCAGCAATCTGATGGTTGCGGTAAGAGAAAAAAGCTATCGCAGTGCGTTAAGACATCTGTCCTTTGCTAAAAAAGGTGCATATGTCGATCATACATACAGACCTGACGGGGATGGATTTTTGGTGACATGCTCTATTAAGGATAAAAGCGGTGTTCTGATGGAGCTTACCGTTCGCGCTGACAGTGAATATCAGATGCGCCGTATGCGTGATAATTACTCCGAAAGACCTGAGGTCGTGTTCCGCGGCGTTGTAGCTCTTCTTTTGGGGGATGTAAACTATTTGTTTGAACAATAATTTTTTGGCATTTTTTCGGTAATACATTATAAGTATTGTCGAAAAAATGCTTTTTTTAGCAAAACGACATAAAAACAGTAATTTTGCAATAATGACACTATGAACAAAATGTTGACAATTCCAAGAAAAGATTTCAAAAGAGTGTTGACATTTTCAACAATTGTGGTATAATATTAACATAGCAGACGGGAAATATTTAACAAGTTATTGAAAAAATGCGAATAATGGCAAAAAATGGCAAATGTACAGGCTGACGAAGAAATTATGAAAGCTGTAGCCGATGTGAAGCTCGGCAAATATGAGGCTTTTGAAATAATACGTTCAAAATATTCTCCGCTTTCGGAAAGTATGGTGCAAAGCTTTGAAAAAAGCGGCTCAGGCGTGCACGGTGATCTTTCAGATGAGGCAGACCGTGCGTTGCTTAAAGCTGTTCTTTCCTACAACTGTGAAAATACTGATGTAACCTTCGGGTTATATGCAAAAATATGTATACGCAATGCGTTGATATCAGCCCGCCGTGCAAAACTTTCAAGAGAAAACCGTGAAAATCGCAAAAGGGAAAGGGCTGTAGACACATCCTTCAAAAAGTACAGAGTAAGAGCTTTTGCCGGTCTTGACGCAGAAGCGATAATGGAAAAAATGCACAGCGTGCTGTCAGGCTATGAATACCGTGTGCTTGAAGAGTATGCTAAAGGAAAAAGTGTTGCTCAGATCGCGAAGGAACTTTGCAAGAATGAGCGCTCTGTAAACAACGCGCTGTACCGTATCAGACACAAGGCAAAAATGCTTCAGAGTGACTGATCTAAATTTGAATATCAGATGTCAGCATCTTGATATATATGCCCGAATAGCTCAAAAAAGAGCGTTGCAAGGCAAAGGTAACGGTTTAAGTCCGTTTTCGGGTTAATAACATTCCCATTTTCAGAGAGGTTAAAATGTACGAGGACAAGACATTAGTCTGCAAGGATTGCGGACAGGAATTCGTATTCACCGCAGGTGAGCAGGAGTTCTACGCTGAGAAGGGCTTCCAGAATGAGCCCCAGAGATGTAAGAGCTGCCGTGATGCAAGAAAGACTGCATCAAGATCTCAGAGAGAGATGTTTACCACAGTATGTGCACAGTGCGGCAAAGAGGCAAAGGTTCCTTTCCAGCCCACCAGTGACAGACCTGTATACTGCAGCGAATGCTTCGCAGCAATGAAACAGCAGTAATCTGTTGATATAAGGTATACGTTACATAATTTGGTGATGAAAAGAAGCGTCATGAGGACGCTTCTTTTCATATTTACAAGAAAGAAAAACTGTGGTATAATTTTGTAAGTGAAATGTTCGGAAAGGCACGGTTTTGATAACGTAATGAAAGCTTCTATTCTAACGCTGGGGTGCAGAGTAAATCAGTATGAGTCTGATGCCATATCTGAAATGCTTCAGAATGTAGGTTTTGAAATGGTCAGCTTCGGTGAGGACTGCGACATAACTATCGTAAATACCTGCACCGTAACTGCCGAAAGCGACAGAAAAAGCAGACAGCTTGCAAGACGTGCAAAGACAGCCTGCCCTCATACCAAGGTGATCGTTACCGGCTGCTTTGCGCAGGTATCCCCGGAAGAAGCGGGGAAATGCGGCGCAGATTGCGTTATCGGTAACGGTGATAAAGAAAAGGTTTGTGAAGCGGCGCTGGCAATGGCGCAGGGAAACGCGTTTTCCGACAGTGTCGGAAATATTTTTACCGCACCTTACGATAGCTTAAAAATAACTAAGCCAAAAAGAGCCAGAACATTTATCAAGATAGAGGACGGCTGCGAGAATAAGTGCGCCTACTGTATAATTCCCCGCGCCCGCGGTCATGTGCGCTCAAAGCAGCCTGAAAAGGTGCTTGAAGAAGTGAAGCACATTGCGTCTACCGGCTGCACTGAGGTCATTCTTACAGGAATAGAGACGGCGTCCTACGGCAGAGATCTTAACTGCTTCGGATTGGACGAGCTGCTTAGCCGTGTAAATGATGTTGAAGGTATAGAGCGTATCGCTCTCGGCAGCCTTGATCCGTCGGCACTCACTCCGTCATTTGTCAGTAAAGTGTCAGGACTTAACTGCGTACTTCCGCACTTTCACTTGTCGGTGCAGGCGGGGTGTACAAAAACGCTGAACAGAATGCGCAGAAAGTATACTGCCGAAAGGGTGCTGGAGAATATGGCGAATATGCGCCTGGCTATGCCGCAGGTCACTTTCAGCGCCGATGTTATTGTCGGATTCCCCGGCGAGAGCGAGGCTGACTTTGAAGAAACCGTGGAATTTTGCAGAACTGCTGAGTTTTTGCACCTGCATATATTCCCGTATTCGGTGCGCCGCGGTACTGAGGCTGAGTCGATGGAAGACCAGATACCTGAGGCGGAGAAAAAACGCCGTGCTGCCCGCCTTGCAGAGGTTCAGAAAGACATTCAGGACAAAATGCTTGACGGCTATGTGAAAAAGCATTCGGACGAGAGCGAGCCTGTTTATGTTCTTTGTGAAAAGTGGGAGAGGGGTATATCAAACGGCCATACAGAGCATTTTGTTGAATGCGATATTTCCACGGAGAGCGATATGACCGGTAAAATTCTGAAAGTCGTGACAGAGGGACGCAGCGGAAAGGTCCTTGTCGGCAAAAATATTGAAAAATGAAGAAAATAATAGTAACTTATATTGATTTTGACTTTATAAGGGAGTATAATATATTATAAGGGAAAAGTGGCAATATTACTGTTGCTTTTCAGGAATTCGGAAGGTTTTTGAAAGGAAAATACATCAATGAAATGTATCATCAACGGTCAGATCGTACTTCGCGATGAGGTCGTTTCCGGCAAGGCATTGATCTTTGACGAAAAGATCGAGGGCATTGTTGACCAGAGCGAGACAGATCTTTCAAAATACGACGTTATCGACGCTGAGGGACGTTATGTCGCACCGGGTCTTGTAGATATGCACATCCACGGCTATCTCGGAGAGGATGCGTCTGACGGCAGCGCCGACGGCATCAGAAAGATGGCGGCAGGCATAACTGAAAACGGCGTAACATCATGGTGTCCCACTACTATGACCGTCTCTATGGACGAGATCAACACAGCGTTTGACACTGTAAGAGAGGTAAAGAACAGCGGCGAGTATTACGGCGCAAAGATCCTCGGCATCAACTGCGAGGGACCTTTCATCAACCCCTCTAAAAAAGGCGCTCAGGCAGAGGAGCATATAAAACGCCCCGACGCTGATTTTATTATCAAAAATGCTGATATTCTCAAGGTGTTCACTGTAGCACCTGAAATGGACGGCGGACTTGAGTGCATCAGCAAGGTCTACGAGGACGGCAGAGTTCTCGTTTCTATGGGTCATACAGGCGCAGGCTTTGAGGAAGCAAACGCAGGTATTGAGGCAGGCGTAAGACATACGACTCACCTGTTCAACGCGATGACTCCCCTTATGCACCGCAATCCCGGTGTGGTCGGCGCTGCTCTCAGCTCTGACGGAGTAAGCTGCGAGCTCATCGCTGATACATTCCATGTTAATAAAGGCCTTTTCAAGCTGGTTTCACGTATGAAGGGGGACAAGCTGTGCCTTATTACCGACTGTATGAGAGCAGGCGGTATGCCAGACGGTGACTACACTCTCGGCGGTCAGCCTGTTAAGAAGACAGGTATTCAGTGCCTTCTTGAGGACGGAACTATTGCAGGCAGCGTGCTGAAGCTTAACAACGCTGTTAAAAATCTTTATGATAATACAGACCTGTCTGTTGCAGAGGCTTTTGCCGCAGCAAGCATCAACCCCGCAAAGGCTATCGGCGAGGATGCAAGCATAGGCTCTCTCGAAGCAGGCAAGTGCGCGGATATAATTATTTGTGACGATGATTTCAATATTATAAAAACTATTATCGGAGGTATAACACGATATGAATGCAAATGAAATCAAAGCTTATTCAAACGGCAAAAACAATGGCGTAAAGGTCTTTGTAGCAGGCAGCTATGAGGCACTTTCAAAGAAGGCTGCTTCTATTGTTGCAGGCGCTATCAGCAACAAGCCCTCCTTCCTTCTCGGTCTTGCAACCGGTACTTCTCCTATCGGACTGTACGATGAGCTTGCAAACCTCAACCATGACGGCAGAGTAGATTTCGCAAATGTTACCACATATAACCTTGACGAATACTATCCTATCGATCCCGCTAACGATCAGTCTTACCGTTACTTTATGAACAAGCACCTGTTCAATAACGTAAACATCGATATGGACAGAACCCACGTTCTGTTCGGTCAGGCCCCCGACTGGAAGGTAGAGTGCGCTGAGTACGACGCAGCTATCGAGGTAGCAGGCGGAATCGATCTTCAGGTTCTCGGTATCGGTAATAACGGTCACATCGGCTTCAACGAGCCCGGCAACGACTTCATTTGGGAGACCCACAGAGTAGAGCTTACAGAAAGCACCATCGAGGCAAACTCCAGACTGTTCAACAGCGCTGATGAGGTTCCGAGAGCAGCTCTTTCCATGGGTATCGGTAACATTATGTGCGCAAAGCAGGTAGTTCTTGTTGCAAACGGTCCTAAGAAGGCTCAGGCTATAAAGGACGCTCTTGAAGGTCAGATCACTCCTTGGTGCCAGGCTTCTATCCTGCAGCTTCATCCCAATGTAACGTTCATCCTTGACGAGGATGCAGCTTCTATGCTTGAAAAGTATAAGGCTATCTGACGATCACCGGAAGGAAAAGTCTGAAAACAAAGTACACCAAAGTCGTATATGAGCTGTTTTCAGACACAATTTGTTTCTTTTTGTCCTAAAGAACAAGATTTTCTTCTGTCTCAGGGCAGAAGAAAAACAAAACAAATTCAAAGAAAGAGATGGTCATAATGATGATCAAAGCAATTCTTGACCCCCAGTTCCAGCCTATGGTTAAGGTAGTAGCTGACTATAAGGAAGCTGTTGCCAAGGCTGGCGGCACACCTTTGGTGGTTGCTGTTGAGAGAAATAAGGGCTATGTTTCCACCTATAAGCTTGATGTTTATAAGGACGGAACAGGCCACGACGCGGAAAGCTATGATGTAGTAGAGCGTATCGTAAAGACTCTGCTTTGGGTGTACGGCGGCTTTAAGGTAACTATCGCCGGCTCAAAGAAGATCTACGAGGGTATCGCAGCCGCATATAAAAAGGGCGGCGCCAGAGAGTTTGATGCAGACTTTATGGCTCGCGTTTATGAGACTGACTTCGTAGTTGACTACGTTGAAAACGCTGCTGACGCTCCTGCGGAGCATCAGGCTGCCGATCCCGTAGGCAGACACCTTGACGGCTGCCGTATCGGCTTCGATGCAGGCGGAAGTGACCGTAAGGTAAGTGCTGTTATCGACGGCGAAACTGTTTATTCCGAAGAGGTAGTATGGTTTCCCAAGCTTCAGAGCGATCCCGATTATCACTATCAGGGCATTCTCGAGGCTATGAAGACCGCAGCTTCTCATATGCCCCGCGTTGACGCTATCGGCGTTTCTTCCGCAGGCGTATATATCGATAATAAGATCATGATCGCATCTCTCTTCCTCAAGGTTTCTGATGAGGACTTTGATAAGAAGGTAAAGACCATGTATCTCGACGTTGCACGTGAGATCGGTGAGAACGTTCCCGTTGAGGTTGCAAACGACGGTGACGTAACTGCACTTGCAGGTGCTATGGATCTCGGCGATAATAACGTTCTCGGCGTTGCTATGGGTACCAGCGAGGCAGCAGGCTATGTTGATTCACAGGGTAATATTACAGGCTGGCTCAACGAGCTTGCATTCGTTCCCGTAGACTTCTGCAAGGACGCTATGGTTGACGAGTGGAGCGGCGACTACGGCTGCGGCGTTAAGTATTTCTCTCAGGACAGCGTTATCAAGCTTGCTCCCGCAGCAGGTATCGAGCTTGACGAGAGCCTGTCTCCCGCAGAAAAGCTGAAGGTCGTTCAGGGCCTTATGGCAGAGGGCGATGAGAGAGCAGCTAAGATTTACGACACTATCGGCGTATATTTCGGCTATGCTATTGCATATTATGCAATGTTCTATGATATAAAGCACGTTATCATCATGGGTCGTGTTACCAGCGGAGACGGCGGTACTCTTGTTCTTGCAAGAGCTAACGAGGTTCTCAAGACTGAGTATCCCGAGCTTGCAGCAAAGCTTGAGCTGCACATTCCCGATGAGAAGAGCCGTCGTGTAGGTCAGTCTGTTGCAGCAGCAAGTCTTCCTAAGATCGGCTGATTTCAGTATTTGATCAATATTTAATATTGCAGCGGGACGTGTCCTGCTGCAATCATGTCGCTATAGCTCAGCCGGATAGAGCGACCGCCTCCTAAGCGGTAGGTCGGAGGTTCGAATCCTCTTAGCGACGCCAGATAGCGGTTTTGACCGCAGTATAGCCGCAAAGTAGAAATGCTTTGCGGTTTTAGTTTTAGTAGGAACTTACAACTTATGGATTCTATTACGCAACGAATTAAATAAGTAGCCAGAGCCACTGGATAACCAATGGTTCCGGCTACTCTTTTATTATTCATTTGTTTTTATTGGAATAGAAACATGAACTGTAAATTTGTTATTCTTTTCGTAATAGTCAAATAGACCTGAGTATTTTTCAACTACTGATTTTACACTACGAAGTCCCCAGCCATGTTCAGCGGAATTTTTCTTTGTTGTTTTAAGTTTTGAATTATTCTCAAGTATTGATTTTGTGAAAGGATTACTTATATGAATATTACAAATACTATTGAATAAGGAAATGCGAATTTCTATGGACTTTTCCGCCTCGTTCTCAAGAGCTTCTATCGCATTGTCAAGAAGATTCCCAAAAAGAATAGCAACATCAAGTTCGTCCATATAATTAAGAACACTAAAACATTCGCCGGCACATATGAAAGTTATATTCTTGTTTTCAGATATTTTTGATGAAAGAATATAGTCAAGTGTTCGATTGCCGGTGACCATATATTTTTCTGTGTCTTGCATATCGTTAGTGATTTTTTCAATGTATTCCTCTGCTTTGCAAAAATCATTGCTATCAATAATCTTTCTTATATAGATTAAGTGATTTTTAATATCGTGCTTAACTTTATGCAGATTTTCACTTGCATTTATCATTCCTTGATAGTTTTCGCGCTCTAAACATATCTGGTGCTGTAGTAAATCATATTTTCGTTTACTTTCTGCGTTTTTGTTTGAAACTTCAAATAGAATTATCGTAAATACGTTAATTATTGCAAGACAGATTATTGAGGTTATTATCATTCCTGTGAATTCCCTTAGGTCATATGTCTGACTTATATCGATAAACATGTACAATATATAAACGGTGAATATAGGTGATACTAAGTATAGGATTAAGTTTACACTAGAAAATTTAGTTGTAAATGATGATACTTTAAGTATTATTAAAAGTATCGATACTGTGAGAGTTTTACAAATTATAATTAAAAGATATCTAGCTATACTTCCCGAAATCATTAAAGTGATTAGATCCAGATTGAAAATATATGAGAATAGAGTCAAAAATGTCGAATTTATAATAATCAAAGTGATCTCAAAAATTATAGGAGCAAAAATCAGGCGGACCCGATCTTTTGTTTTGCACAGGAAACAGTATGCGTATAGGATAGCTGTAATGATTATAGAATGAACCACACTAAACGCATTTACAAATGAAAAAAACGTTGATACTGCAAAAATAATTAGCGTTGCAGGAATAGAAAAATAAATTTTTCTGAAGCTGATTTTGCAAAATAGTGTTACAAAAATAATGCTGCATAGTGCATCAAACATATTGGTGCATAGTTCAACAAATATATTCATAGAATCCTCGAAAATATTAATAGTCAAATCGCAAATATACAGATAACTCTTTTTTTGCTTTTTCTAAATTAGAGGCGGATATAGATAAAACTTTTCCGTCAGTTAATATCAGATCTGATCCTGCCAGTATCTCAATATATTTCATATTTACTAAAGTACCGGAGTTGATTTTTATAAAACCGGTACCTTCAAGTTTTTTCTCAATAAATTGAATTGTCTCACGATACTGCATCTCTTTATTACAACAAACAATATTAAGATAATTTTTGTATTTGACTTTCTCAATATATTTTATAGTATTTATAGGGATAATTTCATAATCTGAATATCGCTTAAGTGTAAGATTTTGCGATGTGCCGATAATTGAATTAATTGCACTATTAATTGCTTCCGGCAATTCTTTTTTCATCATTGTTTTTCGTATGAATCTGAAAGGTGAAAAACGAAGAGAATAAAAAACGAATTGTTCATAATTTGTCAAAAAAATAATCTTTGTTTGTGGATTTCTATTGTAAAACTCTTCTGCTATTTCAAATCCATCTTTACCGGGCATATGTATGTCAAGTATTAAGATATCCGGCTGCAAGTTAGTGGCTCTCAATATTATCTCTGACGGTGAAGTAGAGCACTCAATATTAATTGACATATCTTCCCATGAGGAATTGCGTACATAATCAAAAAGAAAATCCCGAGTTTCTTTTATACAGTTAATATCATCATCACATATTATTATGCTAATCATATACCCCTCGTATGTTTACAATATTTTTTACTAATTATATCATTATCTATAAATTATTTCAATATTAATATAGATTCTAACGCTGTGATACAATTATAATTTGTTAATACAACAAATCTTGACTCTATAAAATAAACTATTTTTATGTATAATTAAAAAGAGGCGGTGAAATTCATGATTGACAATATTGGTGAACGTATATATGAGTTGAGAACAAACAAAAGAATGACTCAACTGTCACTGGGGGTAAAGCTAGGCGTTACTCAAGAAACTATAAGTGCTTATGAGAATAAGAAAACATATCCTACATTAGCAATTATAATTCAAATGTGCGAGATTTTTTCTGTTAGTTCTGACTATTTGTTGGGATTCACTAATGATAAGAATTATCTTTCATTTAACGATTTAAGTTCTACAGAAATGTATTTGATTAGAAATTATCGCAGATTATCTGTTAAGGATAAGATGATAGTAGAAAACTTGATATCGGATTTTCTGAAATTTGATGAAATGAAATAGAAACAGAGCGTATTACTACTAACATTAGTGGGCTCTGTTTTTTATTTTTCCAAAAACAAGAAGTGCAGCAACTAAAAAAAATGAATAAGTGGTAATAGCAAAGTATTTGAAAGATGTATAAAGCATTATCAAACATATCATTGAAATGATCAGACTTAATATTGTAGCTACAGCTTTACAGTTTTTCTTTTCGCTATTTGATAATCTTTTATTTGGGTTGTCACGGGAGATAATATGACTATTATGATGTTAATTGCAAATAATCCAACTATTGTAATATATGTATTAGGCGAAGTATATTTAGAAAGTATAGCAGTACATATAAATGATGCAGCCATTATGGTATTACAGCTAAGATATGTATTAGCATGGTATCCCCCGCAATAACATCTTAAAGGGATCATAATAGCAAGAAAGATTATTGAATGTACAGGTGTAAGTAAAACACATCCTAATATAAAAACTAATAACGCTCCGACAACAGAGGACATTATTATTTCTATACCGTATGTAAATATATCAAAATCGTCCTTTTTTATTATATTGTTATTAAGCCATCTACTAACAATTAAATTAGATATATAATTATACATGCCGATTCTCCTGATGCTATTAAGAGGCAGATTGCTCTGCCTCTTAATAGCATTCATTTTTTTAGATTTTTGGGTTCTTTGGGTTGGTAAACTCCCCACTGAGAAGCCTGTCCGCCGGCAATTGATGCAGCTTTTCGAACGACTTTTACAATAGCCATAGTTGTCTTTTTCATAGTTTCAACCTCCTTGTTTTTTTGTTGTTTTAATTATACACAAGTTATGCTTACAATGGGAAATGTTGTGTTAAATCGTTGATTTTTTGTGAATTATTATCTTTTCTACTTGTTATATAAGCAAATTAACAATTTATTTTTATAAAAAAACAAAAATAAATTGTTAATTTGATAAATATCTATAAAAAATATTATTATGCAAATCAAAATTGTTAATTTTATAAATAATAATTATGCTTATTTGCAAAGGTAATTAAATATACCGAAAAAGCGATGATTTAACCCAATATTTCCTATTTTCTGTCGAAATGCTATATCATTTTTATAAACAAAAGAATGCTTTAATATTTGTGAATATATGAAGTTACAGTTAAAGCGGAAATATTAAAAAAGTAATAGTTCTTTATGATAATATTGCAACAGATATGTTATGACACTCTTGCTTGTAGATGAATTTTGATTCACATGAGATATGTAGAACACCGTTGGACAGTAGTTTTCTGATTTTTGAAATGGCAAATGAGTAAAGCTAAACTGAGTTTGTGTGCTTTGCTCAACTAATAATATTAAAGAAAGAGCAGGTAGTGATTCATGAGAAAAAAGGTATTCAAGCTATTGGCAGCAATATTATGTGCAGCGACAATAGTGCAGAGCATCCCCGTATTTGCATACGGTACCGACTCAGATGTTATTGATTCTGAGTTCTCTGAAAAAGTAAATTCAGAAAAGTTAGATGCGTCGAACGATGACGTTTTGGAGACATCGGATCAGTCGGTATCATACATACTTGGAGAAATAGAAGAAGAACGCACGGAAAATACCAAAGTATTCAGAATGAATGACGGTTCATATACTGCTGCGGTGTATCCTGTGCAAGTACATTATGAAAAAGACGGAGAACTGCGCGAAATAGACTATAGCTTTGAAGCAGTAGAACGTGACGGAACTGTCTATTATGAAACAAAGGATGGACCGGTCACTGTCAGTGTACCTAAAATTATGGACGAAGGTGCTGAGGTAACATATATTGCAGGCGACAATAAAATATTGTTTTCACTGAATACTGTTAAAAGTACTGAACTGGAGTATTCTCAGACGGAAAAATCTACAGAGCGAATAGAGGTTCTCAAGGAAGCTATCGGAAAAGAAATGCTGACAAACGAAGCTTTTGAGGAACAATTTAAGAAAAAAAAGGCACAAGTAGAGGCGGATATCAGCATTGATGAAGCTGCAACCGAATTGCAGGATATAATGATGACTGCCTATAATGCGCTGTCAGAAGTACAGTATACTTCTGTAATGGACGGCGTTGACTTGCGTTACAATATTTCAGGCACTCTTCTCAAAGAGGAAATTATACTCAACAGTGCAAATGCCGAGCTTAAAAGTTTTGCTTTCGATCTTGATCCCGGCAATCTTACACCTGTGCTGAATGAGGACGGATCTGTATCGCTGAATGACAGCGAGGGCGTTGAGCAGCTGGCAATTGCTGCTCCGTTTATGTATGACTCGGTAGGAGCTGAAAGTGCAGATATTAAGGTTACTTTGGAATCAAAGGAAACCGGCGGTTATACATATACTCTTATTCCTGATGAAAAATGGCTGGCAAGTGATGACAGAAGTTATCCTGTTGTTATAGATCCGCCGATCACAGATAGCAGTTTTTCGACAGTGAAGGATACTACTGCGGTGTTCGCATCAAGTGCCGGAAGTTTAAACAACACCGGTGAGGAGGCTTATCTGAAGGTCGGTAAGCGATACGACAGTGTATCCAAGACTGCACCTGAAGTACAAGCAATGCTGTATTCGCCGTTGCCCGCTGTTTTGAACAGTACAACGAACATAGTGCACGCATATTTGAATTTGTATGGATACAGACAGAGTTTATCAACATGCAAAAAGGATATGCAGATAAATGCATACACTATAACCTCCGATTGGAATACAAGCGATATTTATGAGAATTCTGTATTATGCCTTGGAAGCAATGGCAGATCAGATTACAGCAATGTTTTGGACTATGTATATTATAACGATACCGTTTCAACTGATGGTAAACTATACTCTTTTGAGATAACTGAGGCAGCGCAGCAATGGCTTAACGGCGATAAGCCTAACTACGGAATAGCTTTGCGCGCAGTCGGTCTCGGAAGTGAAGAGTGCTTTGCTCGTTTCTTTGACAGTACAAATAGGCAGACATCTCAGGCGTGTCCTAAATTTGTTTATGTATACAGAGACTCCAAGGGTATAGAGGATTATTGGTCATTTACATCTGTACAGGCAGGTCGGACAGGCGTTGTATCTGTAAACAACTATAACGGAAACTTTGTAACTGTGCATGACCTTGTTTCTTCAACAGGCAATAATATGCCGGTTTCCGTATCACTTATATACAGTGCTAACAGCCCTAATCTGACGGACAGCGGAGAACTCGGTCAGTGGCGTACTAACTATCATATGAGAATTACAAAGTGTAATCTGTCATTTGAGAATATAAGATACAGGTTCTGTTATACAGACAGCGATGGTACAAATCATTATCTTAAAGAAGACGGCAATAAATATCGTGATGAGGATGGTTTGGGGCTTGTTCTTACTACCGGTAATATAAATACTGATGGCTATAGTTATTTGATAGAAGCAAAGGACCACACATTATACTACTTCGATTATTATGGAAGATTAATCAAAATCCTCGACACAAACGGCAACAGCAATATTGTCACTTATCAGTTGTATAATAGCAGCACTGATATTCGTATTAATAAGATCAGCGAGCGTACTGCTATGTCTTCAACAGTAAGGGAGACTGTATTTACATATAAAAATGATGGTGATGTGGTAATAACATCTCCTGAAGGAAATTATGTAGAGCTTGATTTCGACGGAACTTCAAATAAAAAGCTTATCGGTATTAAATATGAAGATGGTGTAAATGTAAGTTTAAGCTATTCCGGCAGCAACAATTATCCTGTAAAGATAACTGACGGTAACGGACATGAGACTAATATAGGTTACGGAAGCAAAAATAAAGTCAGCTATATTTCTTGGGGAACATCCTCCGTAATTTCGACAAGGTATAGCTTTACCTATTTGTATAACGCAACAAAGGTTACCGATTACAAGGGGAGAGCTTCAACATTACAGTTTAACGGATTCGGTCAGACCGTTAGCACTGTTGATCATACATCGTCAGTCGGACAAAGCTATAAATTCGGTGCTCCCGGAGGAACTGATGACGGATATGAAAACAAATTACTTTTGACGTCAAAATCGCTGTATGCTTCCGAAAACAGAATGACTGACGGTGGCTTTAGTTTTTCTAATGTGCCTAGTAAGTATTCTGTTCATACTGATGGAGCATCAAATATTTCAAAGACTTTTGACAGCTACGGAAATACAAGTACGGGAAGTATGCGCCTGACGAAAAACGCGGCTTCATCCGGCAATACATTTATAGCACAGAATATAACAGGATTGACTGTCGGCAAATATACATTGTCTGCCTATGTTAGTACAAATGGTGTAAAATTAAACGGCAGCGGAGTTAGCATGACAATTAATGTAGCCGACGACAGCTACAGAACCGGGTCCAATTCTGAAAGAATAACATATACTCAAAGCGGAGAATGGATGCGCATACAGACAACTGTAGATGTAGAATCAGGCGATAAATATATAAATGCGGGCATTTATATACCGAAGGATACATACGGCACAGTATATATAGATGATATACAGCTGGAGCATAACGTATCGGGAGGAGCAGGCAGCTTTAACCAGCTGAGTAATTCATTCATGCCTGAGGCAAACGGTAAGATATCAGGCTGGGACGGCGGAAATAATTTTACACGTTCATTCAAAGATGCGTCAGCACCGTCCGGACTAAAGTATGTTGCAAATACAAACGGCGATCCTGCCGGCGAGCGTTCTCTTTCTCAGACAGTGAACATTTCGGGTAAAAAGAACGATGTGTTTGCCATGGGCGCATGGGCAAAGGCAGATTCTGTTCCGTTGTCTTCAGATGTAGATAAGAAAAAAGGTGCTCCGAAGTTTTCACTTGAGCTTACTTTCTATAACGGAACCTCAAAAGTAGGAGATTCACAAACTGTTGATTTTAACAGCGGCATAACCGAGTGGCAGTTTGTAAGTGATAAGGTTATTGCTCCCGGTAATTATACAAGTATCAAGTATTCATTTCTGTATAGTTATAATACAGGAAATGCTTCTCTTGCGACCCCTTTCCTGTATAAGGAAAGCTACGGTCAAAGCTATGTATATGACTCTAATGGCAATGTCACTTCTGTTGTTGATGTGGCGGAAACAGAAGCAACATTTGCATATCAGAACAATGTGCTTTCAACAAGCATCAGTCCTACAGGGTCGAGATATATGTATGCAACAGATGATGTTACATACAATACAAGCTATGCTGTTTCAAACGCAGGTCAGCGTATAGGCTTTGAATATAATAAAAGCGGCGATGCAACAAAAATGCTTATGCAGGATATGAAGTTAATTACTGAATTAAGCACCGCTCAGCCTACTGATTGCTATATAGTCAACGCAAAGTCAGGTCGTGCGCTGATACCCATATCTTCCGCAGCAGGATCAGTTGTATATTCAGGTGAGCTGACCTTAGAAAATCAAAATGCAACGTGGAAGACAACCTCTCGCGGAAACAACAGCTATTATATAACAAATGCTCAGAGCAGCAATTATCTCACAGTCGCATCGTCTCAGGCTGGAAAAGCTTCATCTGCAATTAAGCAGCTTGGCAGCGGAGATGCACCGTCATTCAATATCAGGTTTACTCCTAACGGCGATGGCACATTCCGTATCAGCAGCGAGAAAAGCTCTTGGGCAAAATATCTGTATGAAAATTCTGATGATACATATCAAAAGGGAAGTGGATACTATAATCTGTACCTCGGTGATTATGATGAATCGAAGCCGGAATATAAATGGTATATCGTATCTGCCGCTGAAAGTAATACATTAAAAATGAGCAGCTCTGCACAGTATAATGAAGACGGTAATTATCTGACGTCTTCTACTGATGCAGTGGGCGGAACGACAGCCTATGAATACAATACCAAAGGACTTCTTTCAAAATCCACCGATCCTATGGGCAACTCTACTTCGTATTCTTACGACAGTATGGGAAGAACGACATCTGTTACAAACGGAACTTCCAATGTAGGATATACCTATGCAAACGATCTTTTAACTCAGATATCGGTTGGCAACGGTTCACTGCTCTATAACTTTGTCTATGATAACCTGGGAAGAAAAAGATCAGTAAACGTTGGAAATGCAAACGGCAGCCGAGCTTTAGCAACCTACACGTATAATAATAATCTGATGACCAAGCAAACATACGGAAACGGTACAGAATATATAAGTTTTCAGTACGATAATCTTGACAGACTTATAAAAAAATCGTACAATGGAAGTAGTAATAATTATATAAGCTATTCGTATGATCCTAACGGAAATCTGTATAGTGTAAAAGACGGAAGCGCAGCGCTCAGAACATCCTTTGAATACGATCTTGCAGGACGTATAAGCGGTATAGCCGTATCAGATTTGAATACTCTGGAAATGAGAGCATATGAGTCTGTGAGGTATAACGACGGTAAAGGAACGCTGAAAAGTATGTCCCGAAGTATGTTTGATACAGACAATACAAAGCTCAGCGATATAACGTACGGTTATACATACGGCGACGCACTTAAGGGAGAAGACCCGTCCGCATTGTATAAGCTTTCTGTAGCAGATCTTGTACTTACTAATGAGTATGACGGTCTTGGCCGGCTGAAAACAAAAAACGCGTCACACGGAGAAACCGATCTCGGAACTGAGAGCTATACATATATGGCAAATCCGAATGATTCTTCGTACACCACAACGCTTATAAACAGTATGACCGATCTTACGGGCAATGAACATACTTATACTTACGATGCCAACGGAAATATTCTCAGCGATACATATAAGGGTAAAACCACGTCATATGAGTACGACGAGCAAAACAGAATGACGCTGTACAAGGATGAAGCATTTGGATTTGCATTTGAGTATACGTATGACGATCGCGGAAATATTCTTGAAAAGAAAGAATATATGCTGCCGGACATGACAGAGCCGCATAATACCTTTGTATATGAGTATGAAGACGAAACCTGGGGAGATCTTCTGACGTCATATGACGGAATGGAGATAACCTATGACGAGCTTGGTAATCCGCAGAACACGATGTTCGGAGACGATCTCCGGTGGGAGAACAGAAGGCTCGTATCGGGATTTGGAAACGAATATAAGTATAACGCGGACGGACTGAGAGTATCTAAAAATAACAGCAAAAAAAGCACTGAGTATTATATAGTAGACGGAACATATATCGGTGAAGTAACGCAGATCGGCAATCAGAAGTTCGTAATAACATATCTGTACGGAACTGACGGAATAGCGGGAATCGACATAAACGGAACACCGTATTACTTTGTGAAGAACCTGCAGGGTGATGTAACCGGAATTCTTGATGCAAACGGAAATGTTGTAGGTACATATCAATACGATGCATACGGAGTAATAACGGCAATATATAACAAGTACGGATATAACATATTGTATAGGGGCGGTTATGAAACAGATGTAATTAGCCTTAACCCGTTCCGCTACCGTGGATATATGTTTGATTCCGAGGCTGAACTGTATTACCTCCATAGCAGATACTATGACCCGTGGACAGGCAGATTCCTGAATGCGGATGTTATGGTTAGCACCGGTCAGGGCTTTGACGGAAATAATATGTTTGCGTATTGTATTAATAATCCTGTGATGTATAAAGACCCGGCAGGTAACAGGTCAGTTGAGGCGATCGAGGCTGGCATAAAGTATCTAGAAGAACGTATTGCATATGTGAGAAGTGTATTGGTTAGTGACGATCTGAACCCTTATCATTACAATGCTAAGACGATATGTGGTTTAAAGCATTGGTTGAAAGATTTACAAGCAGAGTTAGAAGAAGAAAAAGCAAGAAAGGCGCACCCAATTGGAGGTAGTGATACTGGGAAAACATATTATAATCATGGCAATGCCCGTGATTTTGCTGCACCAGCAGGAACTCCTATTTTGGCTACCATGGGTGGAAAAATAGTTAATGTATGTATGAATTATTCAAATTCACAAACATGGAATCCTCTTACTCTAACGGGAGATGCAAGCGTAAGTACTGGTGATGCCACTTATGGAAATTATATTGACATAGTTACTTGGGATGGTACAATATTAAGATATGCTCATATGATGCAAGAAAGCATTAATATTAGCTATGTAGGGAAAACTGTAAACGCAGGTGATTTGATTGGATTGGTTGGACAAACGGGAGCAGCAACTGGAACTCATGTGCATCTTCAATCATTGGGAGGAGACGTTGATAATTATTATTATCATTATTAAGGAGACTCTATCATGAAAAGGTTTTATTTATTGCTTGCAATTCTTATGCTTTTGTCAGGGTGCAGCAGACCAATATCGAACGAGCCTGTTGAAGCAACGCCTGAATCAACTTCCGGTATAAAAGATGAATTTGTTGTTATAGGTAAGTATGTTTGTAAAAGCCAATACTGTGAAGGATTAGAGGAAGAATGTACTCCGGAAATAAATTTTTACGAAGACGGAACGTGTCGAATGTTTGTAAATTACCTCGAAGGTGGAGCCAATATAAAGGGGGAATATTCTGTAGAGTCAGATAAAGTCTTCGTTAAACTGGATTTTACTAACAGCATATTTGAAGGTTCCGGTACAAAGTACATGGATGATACATATGTTTTTTCGATAGAGAATGATGATAATATTACTATTGACAGACATGTTTATGTAGTAAATGCCGGAGATGCGTTTGAAAGGATATCTATAGAACCTGAAGAAACGACTGTACTGTCGCCTAACATCGTTGGAAAGTATGTTTGTTCAAACGATTATTACAATGATGAATATGTTTCAAATAACAATACAACTATCCCATACATTAAATTTTTTGAAGGATATGAATGTGCAATGTATGTTGATCATGGCGATGATACAACATTTGTAGAGGGAAATGACTTGGAAAGTAGTCAGCGCATATACGGAGTATATAAGGTCACTGATGGTAAAATAAAAATATCATTACATTTTTTGCCGTCAATTACGGGGGAACATCCACTTGTTGATAAAATGGATTCTGAGTATACGCTGACCTTGATAGACGAAGATCATCTTGTGATTGACAAAGGATTCTTTAACGTAAGAGCCGGAGATGTCTTTGTAAGAACAGATTCTCAGTAATTAACGAGTAGCGACTACGACCTGTATTGGTGGGGTGCCTCTTAAAGAGGCACCCACAACCGATTAATAATTCAATATCAAAAATGAGTTCAAACATCTGAAAAAAGCGCGTCACACGGAGAAACCGATCTCGGAACTGAGAGCTATACATATATGGCAAATCCGAATGATTCTTCGTACACCACAACGCTTATAAACAGTATGACCGATCTTACGGGCAATGAACATACTTATACTTACGATGCCAACGGAAATATTCTCAGCGATACATATAAGGGTAAAACCACGTCATATGAGTACGACGAGCAAAACAGAATGACGCTGTACAAGGATGAAGCATTTGGATTTGCATTTGAGTATACGTATGACGATCGCGGAAATATTCTTGAAAAGAAAGAATATATGCTGCCGGACATGACAGAGCCGCATAATACCTTTGTATATGAGTATGAAGACGAAACCTGGGGAGATCTTCTGACGTCATATGACGGAATGGAGATAACCTATGACGAGCTTGGTAATCCGCAGAACACGATGTTCGGAGACGATCTCCGGTGGGAGAACAGAAGGCTCGTATCGGGATTTGGAAACGAATATAAGTATAACGCGGACGGACTGAGAGTATCTAAAAATAACAGCAAAAAAAGCACTGAGTATTA
Organism: uncultured Lachnospiraceae bacterium; assembly: GCA_964490165.1. Taxonomy (GTDB): domain Bacteria; phylum Bacillota; class Clostridia; order Oscillospirales; family CAG-272; genus Avispirillum. Next base: position 145,220 of record CAZBAR010000001.1, read on the forward strand.
TATAGTAGACGGAACATATATCGGTGAAGTAACGCAGATCGGCAATCAGAAGTTCGTAATAACATATCTGTACGGAACTGACGGAATAGCGGGAATCGACATAAACGGAACACCGTATTACTTTGTGAAGAACCTGCAGGGTGATGTAACCGGAATTCTTGATGCAAACGGAAATGTTGTAGGTACATATCAATACGATGCATACGGAGTAATAACGGCAATATATAACAAGTACGGATATAACATATTGTATAGGGGCGGTTATGAAACCGATGTACTTAGCCTTAACCCGTTCCGTTACCGTGGATATATGTTTGACTCTGAGGCTGAATTGTATTACCTCCATAGCAGATACTACGACCCGTGGACAGGCAGATTCCTGAATGCGGATGCGTTTGTTACAACTGGTCAGGGATTTGACGGCAGTAATATGTTTGCGTATTGCGGTAATAATCCAGTTATGCGGATTGATGAAAATGGCAATTTCTGGGGTGTTGCTTTATTAATTGTGAGTGTTGTTGCTGTAGCTTTACTACTTTCTTCGGATACTAATACTGCGCCTCAACAGCGACGTGAGGCTAAAGCTAAATATAATAGCAATACTGTAAATGTTTATAAAGAGGGTCAGGGCGAATCTAAAGAGAATAGTGTAAATGCAAGAGTATATATTCCTACCAAATCACCGTCATCTTTAAATATTAGTATTGATAAATCTTTAGATATAACATCAAAGTTTGAGCAAAACGCCGTGCTTGATGTTATAATTGACAGCCCATATTATAGTGAAGATGTTTTTGGATCAAAAGCTTTTATGAGAGCTCAATGGATTGCACATAATGTGACTTACGATATTGCATCAAGTAGTGATTTTGGATTTAAGATAATGAGTATTTTGGCTGGAAGTGCAAATCCTATTGAAAGTTCTGAATCTTTAGATTTAAGAAGTAAAGACAATATACTAAAACGGCAAATGTTTTTTTATACTATAATATCATGGGTAGCAGGTGAATAACATGAAAAGGAATTTATTTTGTGTAGTTATATTAGTGATCGCTTTGTTCTTTAGCGGTTGTAAAATGTCGGTTTCGGGGTTTACACAAGTTAATTTCGCTGACTACGGTAAATGGGATACTGATGTGCAGAATGTGCTTGATAAATTCTTTTACGGTATACTTCCGAGCAACGATATTGTTCAAGCGCATTGCAGTAGCTACAAGTTTTGGGAGCGGCAGGCGATCCTTGGTGATTTGAATTTCTACATTATTATTGATCTGCAAATTGAAAGCAATGATGCCTATAATGATGAGATTAAAAGACTTGAAGGTATAGGAGAAAGATCGGAGCAGGAAGATACGGCATTTTATATAGCTAGTGGCAGTGATTCGGAAGTATTGGAATATTTTGATGATGAGACCTTGGATGGCTTGTGGTTTGATTTTGAGATAGCTGTTGCGAATAAAACAGATAACACGATAAAATATATGGCTGCTCATATATGGGACTACAATAGTCCGGATGACGTCAGTCAGTTTTTGCAAACTGTTTACTCTATTGAGGTCGACTGAAATATCATGTCGGTTCACTGCTATATAACTTACCTATGACGAGCTTGGTAATCCGCAGGACACGATGTTCGGAGACGATCTCCGGTGGGAGAACAGAAGGCTCGTATCGGGATTTGGAAACGAATATAAGTATAACGCGGACGGACTGAGAGTATCTAAAAATAACAGCAAAAAAAGCACTGAGTATTATATAGTAGACGGAACATATATCGGTGAAGTAACGCAGATCGGCAATCAGAAGTTCGTAATAACATATCTGTACGGAACTGACGGAATAGCGGGAATCGACATAAACGGAACACCGTATTACTTTGTGAAGAACCTGCAGGGTGATGTAACCGGAATTCTTGATGCAAACGGAAATGTTGTAGGTACATATCAATACGATGCATACGGAGTAATAACGGCAATATATAACAAGTACGGATATAACATATTGTATAGGGGCGGTTATGAAACAGATGTAATTAGCCTTAACCCGTTCCGCTACCGTGGATATATGTTTGATTCCGAGGCTGAACTGTATTACCTCCATAGCAGATACTATGATCCGTGGACAGGCAGATTCCTAAATGCGGATGTTATGGTTAGCACCGGTCAGGACTTTGACGGAAATAATATGTTTGTGTATTGTTTGAATAATCCAGTTAATAACTATGATTCATCAGGCATGAAGTGTATTTGTTCAACTCGAAGAGTAAATACGAAACACCATGTTTGCAATAGTGAACAATCAAAAACAACCCAGCCGATAAAACAGACAACGACGGGACATTCGAGCAGTGATGATTTAACTAGTCAGCAAATGCATGATAATGCAACCATTATATATAATCAGTTAAGCGATACTGGATGGTCTCACAATGCAATTTGTGCTACATTGGGAAATATGCAACATGAAAGTGTTACTATCAATCCCGGTAGAGGAGAAGACGGAGGTGGAGGAGGTTATGGACTCGTTCAATGGACACCTGCTTCAAAATATTTAGATTGGGCGTCACAGAATAATTATAAAAAGGACAGTTTACCCGGACAAGTTGAATTTCTTGTATATTCTATGCAGCCCGGACAAGGTGAATGGCTTAATAACAGCAATGCTTATTTAAGCTACGATCAGTTTATACATTCTGATGCGTCAGTTGCCTATCTGACTGAAGTTTTTATGTGGTCATATGAAAGACCGGGTGTTCCTCATTTGGATAGGAGAATAGAATGTGCTGAATATTGGTCAAATTATTTTAGTTGAGGAGAAAATACAGTGAAGAATATTAAGCCATATATTGTTATGCTTTGCGTTATTTCAATATTGTTTTTCGGGTGTCAAAGCATACCAATATACAATGAGTCCGGTCAAAATGATATTCCCGGTGAATATTCAGAGACGATCAAAGATTACAAAAAACTCGTTGACTTCAGACTCTCCGAAGATTTTGAGAGTGGGTATAATTCCGGAAAATTTGCAGAGATCAATGAAGATCTTAAGGCTGATCTGAACATCTCAAACGTGAATGCAGATAATTCATACGTGTCCCTGCAGTATAAATGGGATAATATGATCGCAGATATGTTTGGCAATATTGAAGCGCCGACGGTGGAATCATTCGGTTATATTTTGAAGGATCTGAACGGAGACGGCACCCGCGAGCTCATATGGGTCAGCTCGGATTACAGTGTTATTTTTGCTGTGTTTACGGTACGTGACGGCAAGCCACAGCTGTTAGATGCGTTTTGGTCCAGATACAGATGTGTGGTGCTTGATTCAGGAACGCTGTATACCTTAGGCAGCGGCGGTGCTGATACTTTTACTTATGAAAAATCGGAAATCGACCTGAGTGAAGAAACCGGATTGAAAGCAATAAAACAATTCGGAAGTGAAAACGGTAATTATTATGAAACTGTAGATGGTGACAGTGTCACAATAGATAAAGCGCGATTTGACGAATTACTTTCCGAATATCCGTTTGAATTCGGAGAAACATGGGCAGACAATACGATGTATTTATTGAAGGATATTGAATGACAGTAATATAGTAACCTATATTTCATCAGGAAAAGCTTATTATTGAGCAAATTAATTATTATCTGTATCGGAAGAGTGCTTCTTGAAGAAGCACTCTTCCGGATAATCGGGATTGCTGAAATCAGATTTTGTGATGTATACCTATGATGCCAACGGAAATATTCTTGAAAAGAAAGAATATATGCTGCCGGACATGACAGAGCCGCATAATACCTTTGTATATGAGTATGAAGACGAAACCTGGGGAGATCTTCTGACGTCATATGACGGAATGGAGATAACCTATGACGAGCTTGGTAATCCGCAGAACACGATGTTCGGAGACGATCTCCGGTGGGAGAACAGAAGGCTCGTATGGCTTACTAACTGAGAAAAACCAAAGCGTAGTTCCTAATGGCAAAGGATGTCTGCCGATTTTACAGCGATATTCAGTTAGTCTATTGACGATGTAAACTTTTTGCTATATTGGACAAAGGATGCGATTCATACAAACAGGAAACAAGAGGAAACATTACTTGAGCTTCATAAAAAACGCGGAGATACAAAAGGGACGGTCCTATAAGGAAGCAGTTTGACAGAATAAGTCTGCCCGAATAAGGATATTCAGATGGATTGCTGTTGCATACTAAATTGGGATTTAGAGGAGATATATAATGAATTTATTAAAGATATACCGGGAGGAAGATTTATTTCCGAGAGAATTTACCGTCTTCGCAGAGCGTGAGTACGGTCTGCTTTTTTACAATGAAAATAATAAAGATTCATATGACAGCAATCATGCGATTATTTTCAAAGACAGGATATACGATGTTGCAAAAACGCTCGAAGATATTACCGAGTTCTATCGGGATAAGGGCATCAAGCCTATGATCTATCAGTCAATTACCGACGACGGATATTTTGAGTGCATTCGAGAGGAATTAGCCGCACATGGCTACGATGTTTACGGCGAGGAAAATCGTTACATGGTTTTACTTGACGAATGTAAAATTATGCCGAATCCTCTTATAGAGGTTCGGAAAATAGAAAAATGGGAGGATACCTTCAGAACGAATATATTTGAGGCGGCAGGAGAGCCATGGGAAACCGATGCGGCAAAGATGGCGCTTGAGAAAGACAATACGCTTTTCTTCGTTGCTTATATAGAGGGGCGCCCTGTCGGTATGACACGAGCGCATACGAAAGACGGAGTGTGCAGAATCGACTATCTTCTTGTTGCAACGGAACATCGAAAAAAGGGAGTGGGACGCGCTGTCATACAAACTTTTGCGAAATATTGTATGGAAAACAAAATCGAAAACTGTTTCTTGTGGCCTGCCGGAGAGTCTGCGGAGCGTATCTACTATGAGGCAGGTTTCCGATTGGCGGAAGTTAAAATAGCCGGCCGCGCCTGTTATGTGAAATAAACAATAATAAAAAAGATAAATTCCAGCTGGTCTTTGACATGAGCAAGCAGTGAAACTGTATTGGCAGTTTCCGAAAAAATCAGCGAATCATGTTTTAAGAGGCATTCTAAAGAAAAAATACGGTGTAGCAACACCTTTTTGCTAACGAAAAACTTCCTTATCAGGCTATTACTAATGAGTGCTCTTTGTTATGGCTTCATTTGCCACCGTGTAAGGGTGATTATGTTATTGATACGGATAACAAAGGTGTTCAGCAAATAGTTGATGAAATGAAAGCTATTATAGATAATGAGGAGAATGAATAAATGAAAAGAAAACGATTTGACCGAGATATATGGAATTTTGGCGACTCTCCTTACTATCAGATGCGCATTGATACCGACGAGTTTCACGGTTTGGTCTGTCTGTTGAAGCTAATGAATGGAAATATAAAGATCGATGGGGGTAATTATCAATATTGGAATCGACCGAAGGCCGGAAAAGTGGCGATTTGCGGTAAAGGGATGAAATGGATGCAGCTTGTCCCGGACGGCAAAAAGCACGCGCTTACCGTTATGTATCTGCCTGACAATATTATGTCAATATGCTATATTGATATTATCGAAAACATCGAATACGATCCTGATGGTGTTGCCGTTTTTATTGATAAATATCTGGATGTGGATTTCACGCCGCAAGGAGATGTGAGCATTTACGATCGAGATGAACTGGACGAGGCGTTTGAAGCGGGAGAACTTTCAGATAAGCAATATAACGCGGCGTTAAGCGAATGCGACGCGATTATTGAAGAGTATTGTTCAGACATACCCAAAACAATAGAAATATTCAAAAAGATCCTTGCTTATGTAGAAGATAAGATTGAAACCGGGGAACATCTGCCTAACACAATTTAGCTTATGGAGCGCCGAAAGCCTTTATTTTTAAGGGCTTTCGGCGTTTCCTTTTTTGCAACGCTCACCGGGCTCCTGCTAATTTGATTAGCAGGAGCTTTTTAACTTTGCCGATCAACACGGCGCCGATAGCACAGGATCATTTCATAATTTACATTTTTGGCAAAATTATATATATTTACAATTTCAGAACGCGGAAGGAACGCCAAAGGACTCATTGTGGAACAGGGCATCAGTATAATGGGGTCAACAAGCAGATACAGATCGCTTGAAAAATCTTTTTGGAGGCATATTGCTATGTACTTTAACGCTATTGCTAAAATTGTTTCGGAACGCACAGGTTGTGATGTTTCAGCCGTAAAGCCGGAGAGCAAGTTTTCCGAGCTCGGCATCGACTCTCTTGATACTGTAGAGCTTCTTATGAATCTTGAAGATGAGATAGGCATTGAGATCGAGCTGGATCAGAAGATAGAAACAATTGACGATCTGGATAAGTTTATTCAGAGCAAGCAGGGTTAATATTATGATCAAGTCAGCAATTTGTGAGATACTGGGCATTGAATATCCGGTATTTCAAGGTGGTATGGCTTGGATCGCCGACGGTAAACTGGCCGCTGCCGTGTCAGACGGCGGCGGTCTTGGCATAATCGCGGCGGGAAATGCACCCGGCGATTATGTAAGACAGCAGATCCGGATCGCTAAAAGTATCACCGACAAACCGATTGGAGTAAATATTATGCTGCTGAGTCCATTTGCGGATGAAGTAGCTGAAGTTGTTATAGAGGAAAAAGTTGAGGTAGTAACTACGGGTGCCGGTAATCCTTCTAAGTATATCAAGGAGTGGCTGGCAGCCGGGATCAAGGTGATTCCGGTCGTAGCTTCTGTTGCTATGGCAAAGCTGATGACCCGTCTCGGCGCTTCTGCTCTTATTGCCGAAGGCGGGGAAAGCGGCGGTCATGTCGGTGAGCTTACCACAATGGTGCTCGTACCTCAGATCTGCGATGCAACAAGCCTGCCGGTTATTGCAGCAGGCGGTATTGCAGACGGCAGAGGTGTTGCGGCAGCCTTTATGCTCGGCGCGTGCGGTGTTCAGATGGGCACCCGATTTTTAAGTGCGGAAGAATGTACTATTCACCCCACATATAAGGAAAAGATATTAAAGGCGACAGATCTTTGTACGATGGTTACCGGCAAGCGTTTGGGACATCCCGTAAGAAGCCTTCGCACACCGTTTGCAAGGGATTATTCCAAGGCAGAGTACGGCGGTGCATCGGACGAAGAGCTGGACGCAATGGCGACAGGCTCACTGCGTCTTGCTGTGCAGGAAGGCGACAACGAAAAGGGATGTTTTCTTTCCGGACAGATCGCCGCTATAGTAAAGAAAGAGCAGCCTGCTGCCGAAATCGTTAAGGAAGTTATGGAAGAAGCAGAACCTATCCTTCTGAGGGCATCGCAATGGGTAAAATAGCATTTGTTTTTTCAGGTCAGGGCGACCAATATCCCGGTATGGGAAAAGAGCTTGCCGATGCATATCCTGTTGCGGCGAGGGTCTATGAGTTGTGCGACGGACTTCGGCCCGGCACATCCGCTCAGTGCTTTGAGTGCACGGAAGATGAATTAAAGGAAACCAAAAACACACAGCCGTGTCTGTTTGCAATGGAGCTTGCCGCGGCATCTGTACTGATGGACAGAGGTATTTGTCCCGACGCGACAGCCGGATTTTCTCTCGGCGAGGTTGTTGCTGCTACAGTCAGCGGTATATTTGATATTGAGACCGGATTTCGGCTTGTATGCAAGCGCGGAGAGCTGATGCAGCGTGAAGCGGAGAAGTTTGATACTTCTATGGCGGCTGTTGTGAAGCTGACACCTGAGCAGGTACAGGATATCTGCGGCAGGTACCCGGATGTTTATCCCGTAAACTTTAACTGCCCCGGTCAGATCACCGTTTCGGGTCTTTCTTCTCAGATGGCAGACTTTTTCGCAGATGTAAAAGCCGCAGGCGGCAGAGCTATTCCTCTTAAAGTAAAGGGAGCGTTCCATTCGCCTTTTATGAAGGAAGCAGCAGAAGCTTTCGCTGGAGAATTGGCGTTGGCAGAGATCGGGGAAAGAACCGCCACGCTCTATTCCAATATGACAGCAGAGCCTTATACTGAGGATGTGGCAGGTCTTATGTCAAAGCAGATATGCAGTCCCGTCCGGTGGGAAAAGATCATACGCAATATGATCGATGACGGTATTGATACTTTTGTTGAGATCGGACCGGGAAAAACGCTGACCAATATGATAAAGAAGATAAGCGTTGATGTGAAAGCCGTAAGCGTTACCGAATATCTTGCAGAGGTGGAAGTCTGAAAACAAAGCACGTTGAAGACATATATCTGCTGTTTTCAGACCCGATTTGTTTCTTTTTGTCCTGTGGCAGAAGAAAAACAAAACAAATTCAAAGAAAGCGATGGTCATAAGTATGTTAAAAGGAAAAACTGCTGTTGTAACCGGCGGCTCACGCGGAATCGGTGCAGCCATTGCATATAAGCTGGCTTCTCTCGGTGCTGATGTAGCTGTCATCTATGCAGGAAATGCGGTGGCAGCGGAAACCGTTTGCAACAAATGCAGGCAGGAATATGGCGTGGAAGCCAAGGCTTATCAATGCAATGTTGCGGATTTTTCCGCAGCCAAGGAAACGGTAGCAAAAATAAAGGCTGATTTCAAAACGGCGCATATTCTTGTAAACAACGCAGGCATTACCCGTGACGGTCTGCTTGCTATGATGAAAGAAGAAGATTTTGACGATGTTCTGGACACGAACCTGAAGGGTGCGTTCAATATGATCCGCCATATAACAGGCTTGTTTATCCGGGGTCGTGAGGGATGCATTGTCAATATAACCTCCGTTGCCGGACTTATGGGTAATGCGGGGCAGTGCAATTATTCTGCATCCAAAGCAGGTCTTATCGGTCTTACGAAGTCGGTTGCAAAGGAGCTGGCGCCCAAGGGCATTCGCTGTAATGCAGTTGCCCCCGGCTTTATTGCAACAGATATGACAGGCGATCAGACAGACAATCCTCTGCTGAAAATGATTCCCCTCGGAACAATGGGAGAAGCGGAAGATGTAGCTGAGGCAGTTGCATACCTTGCGACTGCAAAATATGTAACAGGCGAAGTCCTTCGCGTTGACGGCGGCATCGCAATGTAAGGAGATTAAAGTATGAGTGAAAACAGAAGAGTTGTTGTTACCGGTATCGGTGCAATTACACCGTTGGGAAACAATGTTGATAAGACCTGGGAAGGTCTGAAAAGCGGAAAAAACGGCATTGCACCCATTACACTTTTTGATACTGAAAAATTCAAGGCAAAGCTGGGGGCTGAGGTCAAGGGCTTTGATCCGAAAGAATATCTTGAGGTAAACGAGATACTTCGTACTGACCGTTATGCACAATTTGCCGTTGCAGCAGCCAAGCAGGCAGTTGATGAAAGCGGTGTTAAAGGCACGGTAGAGCCGGAGCGCTTTGCCGTTATTTTCGGCTCCGGAATCGGCGGCATCGGCACATTTGAAAATGAGCATACAAAATTGATGGAGAAGGGCCCCCGCCGTGTATCTCCCCTGTTTGTGCCTATGATGATCGGCAATATGGCGGCAGGTTTGATCGCCATTAAGCACGACTGCCGCGGCTCTGCTATGCCTGCGGTAACCGCTTGTGCTTCCGGCTCCAATGCCATAGGTGAAGCAATGCGGCTTGTCCGCCACGGATACGCGGACGCTGTTATAACAGGCGGTTCGGAAGCTGCAATTTGTCAGTCCGCTATTGCCGGATTTGTTAATATGCAGGCATTGTCCACATCGGAAGATCCCGACGCAGCATCTCTGCCTTTTGATAAGCGCAGAGGCGGTTTTGTTATCGGTGAAGGTGCGGTAGCACTTGTTCTGGAGGAATATGAGCACGCAAAGGCTCGCGGCGCGAAAATCTACGGCGAAGTATGCGGCTACGGCTCTACCTGTGATGCACATCACATCACAGCTCCTCATCCCGAAGCAAGAGGCGGTGCCAAAGCGATGGCAGACGCTATGAAAGAGGCGGGATACACCGAAGCAGACGTTGTATATATAAATGCTCACGGCACGGGTACACCGATGAACGATGCAGTAGAGACTGCCGCGATCAAAAAAGCCCTTGGCGAGGATAATGCAAAAAAAGCGTATGTCAGCTCCACAAAATCTATGACCGGTCATATGCTCGGCGCAGCAGGAGCGATAGAGGCGTTGGCTTGTCTCTTCGCACTGAATGAGGGCGTTATTCCGCCTACTATTAATTTGAATGAACAGGATGAAGTCTGCGATTTGAACTGCGTGCCGAACACCGCAGCAGCTGCCGATATTACATTGGCACTTTCCAACTCTCTCGGCTTCGGCGGTCATAACGCTTGTCTTGCGTTCAGAAAGGTGTAATTCTATGAAAGAGACAAATATCCGAAAATATGCTGAACTGATGAAGGAGCTTGGGCTTACCGGACTTGAGATCACTGAGGATAACAGCAAGGTACGCCTTGAGCGCGTTGTAACAGTTCAGCCGACGGAAACAGTATATTCCGTTCCCGAGTCGGCTCCTGCTGTGCAGAGTGCTGCTGCCCCAGTTAGCAAGGACTATATCAGCGTAAAATCTCCTATCGTGGGTGTATTTTATGCAGCTCCTGCTGAGAATGCAGAGCCTTATGTAGCAGTAGGCGACAGTATCAAGAAAGGTCAGATTCTTTGCATTGTGGAAGCAATGAAGCTGATGAATGAGATCACTGCCGAAGAGGATGGCGTGATAGCGGACATCTGCGTTACCAACGGTCAGGTAGTAGAATATGGTACTGAGCTGTTCCGTATCAAGAGGTAGGCATATGAACAGAGAAGAAATTATGAAAATACTGCCTCACAGGGATAATATGCTGCTCATCGACGATGTAGAGAGCAGGGACGGTGTTGCTGTCGGGCATTATACCGTTCGCGGAGATGAATTTTTCTTAAAAGGTCATTTCCCCGATAATCCCATCGTTCCGGGCGTTATTCTCTGCGAGATGCTGGCACAGTCTGCGTGCATATTGATGAAGGATGCTATGAGTGAAGGGAAGCTGCCTGTTTATACAGGTCTTAATAATGTAAAATTCCGTTCGCCGGTAAGACCCGGCGATACGGTTGAGACACAGTGCAGTATCGAAAGAGCAAAGCATCCCTTTTATTTCGCCAAAGGTACTGTTACAGTAGACGGAAGACTTTGTGTATCAGCTGAATTTTCCTTTGCAATCACAGGAGCGTAATGTCTGAAAATAAAAGTGCGTCGGGAGACGTATATCTGCTGTTTTCAGATCCGATTTGTTTCTTTTTGTTCTGAGGAACAAAATTTTCTTATGCCACGGGGCAGAAGAAAAACAAAACAAATTCAAAGAAAGAGATGGTCATAACTATGTTTTCAAAAATACTGATTGCCAACCGCGGCGAGATCGCTGTCCGCATTATCCGTGCCTGTAAGGAAATGGGCGTGGCTACAGTTGCTGTATATTCCGAAGCGGATAAAAATGCTCTGCACGTGGCACTTGCCGATCAAAGCTATTGCATCGGCGGTCCCGAAGCCTCGGAAAGCTATCTGAATGAAAATCAAATTATCAGCACTGCCATTTTGTCGGGTGCTCAGGCAATTCATCCGGGCTATGGCTTTCTTTCTGAAAACGCGCATTTTGCAAGGCTTTGCAGAAAAAACGGTCTTGTATTTATCGGCCCCGATCCCGAAAGTATGGAGCGCCTGAGTGATAAAGCGATTTTGAAAGAGCTTATCCGTTCTACAGGTCTTTCCGTGATCCCCGGCACAAAAGCCGTGGCATCTGTTGAAGAAGCAAAAAAAGCCGCAGGAAGGATAGGTTATCCCGTTATGCTGAAGGCCTGTGCAGGCGGCGGCGGACGCGGTATCCGACTGATAAGGGCTGAGGACGAGCTGGAGGAGGCGTATCTGCAGGCGACAAGCGAAGCTGTCAGTGCTTTTGGCGACGGCAGTGTATATATAGAAAAATACATCTTCCCGGCAAGGCACGTTGAACTTCAGATCCTCGCTGATGAACACGGAAACGCCGTGTGCCTAGGAGACAGAGACTGCTCATTACAGCGAAGAAATCAAAAGCTTCTTGAAGAAACTCCGTCTCCCGCGGTAAATAATGAGCAAAGAAAGTATATTATCGACCTTGCGGTAGATGCAGTAAAAAAGATCGGATATGTAGGAGCCGGAACGCTCGAATTTTTGCTGGATCAGGACGGCAATTTCTGGTTTATGGAAATGAATGTCCGCTTGCAGGTGGAGCACTGCGTTACGGAAATGCTGACGGGATATGATCTCGTAAAATGGCAGATCCGCATTGCCGCGGGCATACCCTTGAATTTTACGCAAAAAGATATTCGGATGAACGGATCTGCAATTGAATGCCGTATCAACGCGGGAAGCTGCGGAACACTGAAGTCACTCCATGTTCCGGGAGGTCCTTCAGTCCGATTCGATACCTGCCTGATAGAAGGCACGGTAGTTTCTCCGTATTACGATTCACTGCTCGGAAAGCTCATCGTGTTTGCCAAAACACGGGAAGAAACACTGCGAAAGATGCGGGCGTCCTTGTGTGAATTGCTGATCGAAGGCATACCGACAAATATTGAGGAACAGCTTAAAATCGTGGAGGATGAGCGTTTCACCTCCGGAAATTATGATCTAACATTTATGGGAAACAGGTGATAGAATGGCAGCGATAAATTTTTTGAAACCGAAAAACCTGTTAGAGGAAGGCGGACGCACTTCCGCTCCGGTGCATCGGGACGATGGCGAACCGGAAAAGAATTGCCCTAATTGCCACAAGGATATTCCTCTCAGCCGCCTTTGGGCAAACAATCTTGTTTGTCCCTGTGGATACCATTTTCGTATGAAAGCCCGTCAGCGTATTCAGATGATCACCGATAAAAACAGCTTTCATGAGCTGTATTCGGGAATGAAAGCCGGCAATCCTCTGAACTTTCCGGGATATAAGGACAAAGTGGAAACTGTACGCGTGGCAAGCGGGGAAGAGGAAGCCGTTGTTTGCGGTACAGCTATGATAGGAAAGAAAAAGTGCTGTCTGTTTGTGATGGAATCTTATTTCATGATGGGCAGTATGGGAAGTGCTGTCGGTGAAAAGATAACCTCCCTTTTTGAGTATGCCGTAAAGTACCGCTTGCCGGTGATCGGCTTTACCGTATCAGGAGGTGCACGTATGCAGGAAGGTCTTTTATCCTTAATGCAGATGGCAAAAACGAGTGCCGCGATCAAACGTCACAGCGACGCAGGACTTTTATATATCGCCGTGCTTACCGATCCTACAACCGGCGGAGTAACTGCCAGCTTTGCTATGGAGGCGGACATCATTCTGGCAGAACCTGAAGCCACTGTCGGCTTTGCCGGGGCAAGAGTTATAGAACAAACGACAAAAAAAGCTCTTCCCGATGGATTTCAAAAGTCTGAGTTTGTTTTGAAGCATGGATTTATAGACAGTATTATTGCCCGTTCCGGCCAAAAGAAATATCTGACAGAGCTTTTGCAAATGCATGATGGGAGGGCGATCTTATGAATGAATCAGCTTATGAACGGGTAAAGCTTGCCCGTGATAACAACAGACCGACCGGGCTTGACTATATCCGGAACATATTCAACGGATTTATTGAGTTTCACGGTGATCGCTGCTATGCGGATGATACGGCGATCGTCGGAGGCATTGCGAAGCTGAACGGCAATCCTGTTACTGTTATAGCAATCGAAAAAGGTCATACTGCAAAGGAGCGGACCTATCGCAACTTCGGCGCGCCGCATCCGGAGGGTTATCGCAAGGCACTGCGCCTGATGAAACAAGCGGAAAAGTTCGGCAGACCTATTATCTGTTTTATTGATACCTCAGGTGCTTACTGCGGCATCGGCGCGGAAGAGCGCGGACAGGGGCAGGCAATTGCCGAAAATCTGGTGGAAATGTCGACGCTGTGTGTTCCGATCATATCTGTTCTTATCGGCGAAGGCGGCAGCGGCGGCGCTTTGGCGCTGGCGGTAGCCGACAGGGTCTGGATGCTGCAAAACGCTGTTTATTCGGTCATTTCTCCAGAAGGCTGCGCAAGCATTCTTTGGAAAGACTCATCAAAAGCAGAAATGGCAGCGGCGAGCCTGAAGCTGACTGCGGAGGATGCGAAGAGTCTCGGTATAATTGAGCGCATTCTCTCAGAAAAAGAAATCGGCAAAAAAGAGTTTTATGATCGCATTCGCGGATTATTGGTTGAAGAAGTCAAAGAACTGTCAGGCGATCTTGACCTTGTAGGAAACCGCTATGACAGATTTCGTGGTATCGGTGTCAGTGCGGTTGTGAAGGAGTAAGTCTGAAAATAAAGTTAAACATAAATCGACAGTATAGCGTTTTCAGACACGATTTGTGCCTTTTGCCCGGACAGCACGGGCGAATTCCGCTTACAGCGGAGCCGACACAAATCCAAAGAAAGGTGTGGTCATAATAATGAGTATATATAAAAAATATTGCCATGAAGTTACCGATGAACACGGGAACTTGAAAAAGCTTACCCTGGACTATCCAGATAATTTCAACTTCGGTTATGATGTTGTCGATCAGATAGCAGATGAAACGCCGCATAAGAGGGCGCTGGTATGGTGTAATGTGGAAGGCGAAGAACACATCTTTACTTTCGCGGACATTAAGAAATACAGCAATCAGATGGCAAACGTGTTCCGTGCTTCCGGTATCGGCAGCGGCGACCGTGTTATGCTGATTTTGAAGCGCCACTATGAATATTGGTTTGCGGCGGTAGCATTGCATAAGCTGGGAGCTGTTATGATCCCTGCAACACATATGCTGACGGTAAGTGATCTTGTATACCGTATCAGGACCTCCAAGGTCAAAGCGATCGTATGTACTTCTCAGAATGAGGTTCCGGATAAAGTTTCGGCAGCCTTGAAGGAGTCGGAAATGTCAGCAAAGCTTTGGTGCGTGCAGGCAGATGCGGACGGTTTTGAAAACATCACTTCTGCAATGGAAAAAGCAAGCGGCGAATTTGACCGTATTCCCACATCGGCAGCAGATCCTATGATCTTGTATTTTACCTCCGGCACTACAGGTTATCCAAAAGGCGTGATACACGATCATACGTATCCTCTTGCTCACATTGCAACGGCGAAGTATTGGCAGCAGGCGGAAGATAACGGACTTCACTTCACTGTAGCGGAAACCGGCTGGGCAAAAGCGTCATGGGGAAAGATCTACGGTCAATGGCTTATCGGCAGTGCGGTTATGGTTTATGATTTTGATAATTTTGAACCCAAGCAGCTTACCCATGTCATCAACCGTTACGGTGTAACCTCTTTCTGCGCTCCTCCTACGGTCTATCGTTATCTTGTTCGCAAAGGCATTCCGGATATGCCCATGCTGAAGCACGCTTCAACTGCGGGCGAGATGCTGGCGCCTGAAGTTTTTCGCAAGTTTACCGAGCGCACGGGAATTCCCCTTTGCGAGGGATACGGACAGACTGAAACGGCACTTCTTATGGCAAACTTTAAGGGAAATGAGGCGGTTGAAGGCTCAATGGGAACTCCTTCGCCCTTCTATAATATTGAGCTTCGCGGAAAGGACGGAAAGCCTGTTGCTGCCGGACAGATCGGTGAGATAGTCATTGTGCCGCCGAAGGACGGAAAACAGACGGGAGTTTTTACCGCTTATCTTGATAATGAAGAACAGTATAACTATGTATGGCGCGGCGGCGTGTATCATACGGGCGACGCGGCATATATGGATGAAAACGGACGCTATTGGTTCCACGGCCGTTTTGATGATATCATTAAAACCGGCGGGTTCCGTGTAGGTCCTTATGAAGTGGAAAATGTTCTGATGGAGCACCCTGCTGTAGTGGAGTGCAGTGTGATCGGAGTGCCTGATCCTCTCAGAGGTCAATCGATAAAAGCAGTTGTCGTGCTCGGTCAGGGATATGATCCCACAAAGGAGCTTGAATTTGAGGTAAAAGAATTCTGCAATCAAAGACTTGCGGAATATAAGTGGATCCGAACTATTGAATTTGTGGACGAAATGCCGAAAACCATCAGCGGAAAAATACAAAAGACTGTTCTGCGCAGTCAGAATTAGACGGATAAAACGATGCGTATCCTTATTGATGTAATGGGCGGCGATCACGCGCCCGACGAAATATTAAAAGGAGCTTTTTCCGCCTCCGGCAAATGCGATGCGGATATCACTCTTGTCGGCGACAGGGAAGCTATCCTGAGAGGAATAGAGCAAAATAGTGCCGATGCTGACCGATTTGATATCGTTGGCACGGATTGTGTTGTCACAATGGAGGACGATCCGATGTGGGCAGTTCATAAAAAGAAAAATTCCTCTATGATGGTGGCGTTGAGGCTTCTTGCTGAAGAAAAGGGCGATGCCGTTGTCAGCGCCGGAAATACGGGAGCTCTCTTTTCAGGTGCGCACCTGATAGTGAAGCGCTCAGAGGGCGTGAAGCGCGCGGCGATCGGTACACTTCTGCCCGGGACAAAACCGTGCTTGCTGTTGGATGCAGGTGCAAATGTAACTGTCACGGAAGAATATCTGGAACAGTTTGCGGTGATAGGGTCTGCCTATATGCATAAGGTGTACGGCATTGAAGAGCCTGAGGTGGGAATCCTGAATAACGGCAGCGAGGAATGCAAAGGAACAAGCTTGCAGATCGAGACGGGTAAAAGGCTGAGAGCCAATCAGGCAATTCGTTTTATCGGGAATGTAGAAGCTTCGTCTGTTATGGACGGGGCTTGCGATGTTGTCGTGTGTGATGGGTTTACGGGTAATATCTTTCTGAAATCGGCGGAAGGTATGGGCATAAAAATGCTGAGATCCCTGAAAGAGGTGTATTCCGAAGACTTTTTATCGAAGCTGTCCTACCTTATAATACGTAAAAAGCTGCATAAGCTCAAAAGGCAGTTTGACCCGCATGAGTACGGCGGCTCTCCGATACTCGGAATTGCAAAGCCGGTTGTAAAAGCACACGGCTCTTCCAATGCTCTTGCTTTTGAAAATGCTGTTCTTCAGACTGTACGCTATGCCGACAGTCACGTGATAGAAGAAATAAGCAATCGTGCAACGGAAGCTGCCGCCGGCGATGGCACATAAGCTGACGTCCGTAATGGGCAGTAGGTAATAATAAAAAAATTTGTAAAAAAGTCAAAATTCTGATATAATTATTTTGTATAATAATTTTAACTTTTTTTATCCCATCGGCAGAGAACGCGATCTCTGCAAAAAGGAGTTAGCGTGAAAATGCGGAAATCTGTAACCGCTGTATACTTTTTCACGCCGTATTACGCCGTAAGGCGTACATACGTTTGTGCCCGCGGCGCAAATGCAAGGAAAGGCATGAAGATTTTTATGAACAATATGCTAACCAATACGGAGGATATACTTGATCGGCAGATCAGCGGCTTTCATCAGTACATATTAAGCGATCCTGTTCATTTGAGCTATGTGAGCCGGAATTTTTGTGAGATGGTAAACATCCCAAAAGATGAATTGCTTCACGAAAGCAAGGATCTTTATATGCTGCTGGTCCATCCCGCCGACCGTGAAAAGTATTCCGATTTCCTACACAGTCTTTCAGGTAAGGAGCAAACGCTTACCGCAGAGTACCGCCTGATAAAAAAGGACGGCTCTGTGATCTGTGTAAGGGATACTGTTACGTCTGAACGGTTGGACGACGGCACGCTCGTCGGCTCTTCTGTTCTTACCGAAATAACAGACATTAACGCTGAAAACAACAATCTGCAGTTTTTGAACGAAACTATTCCATGCGGATTTTTGAAATATACCTGTGAGAAGCAGCCAAAGATCACATATATCAATCAGACGATGATCGATCTGTTTCGTTTTCCGAAAGCGGCGGACGGAGAGCTGGATTATCTTGAGATGTATAAAAGCAATATCTTCCTGATGATACCCATGGAGGAGCGCCGCAGATTTTCCAAGTATCTGAACCGTGTTTATTCCGCTGACGCTCCCATTGCAGGAGAAATGACATTGCTCCGTTGCGACGGAACACGTGTATACGTGTTTGGATGGGTAACAAAGTGTGTAAACGAGCAGGGCGTGGAGGAGTTTCAAAGTGTCTGTATGGACATTACCGAACGGCACCATACACGAAAGGCGACTGAGACTAAGCGTTATCTGAAGGCGCTTGCCGATGTTTACGATAAGATATTTGAGTTTGATCTTGATGCCAATACCGTAAAATGTCTGCATTGCGGTGATACGTCAACATTCAAAGTTTTTGAAAATATCACAATGCAGATCGATGAAGCATTGGAAAAATGGATCATAGGCGCCGTTCATACGGAGTATCGTGACAGAGTACGCGCATTTTTCAAGGATTTCTGTCAGAGAAAGCCTTGCGAGCCTGATACTCCACCGCAGATAACCTATGTGGCAAAGGCGTCTGACGGCGAAGGCAAGCAATATAACGGTATCTTTATTAAGATGGACGAGTCCGTCAGCTTTTTCTGCTGCCGATGTGTTCAGAGAACGGAAGAGACTGAAATGCTGCGCACGGAGAACGTCCAGTTAAAAGAGAATATGAAAGAGCTTGTTATGCGTTTTTCTGACGGCATAGCAGCTTTTGAGGTAACGGCAAGCGGATCGGTGAAGCCTTTGTATGCAAGTGAAAACGTATATGAGTTTTTTGGGTACACAAAGGAAGAATGGCTTCTCTTGACCGAAAAATACACCCCGGTAGAAAACTTTGTTGCGTACAGTGAAGCGGCTTACGAAGATTTTGCAGAGCTTCTCAGAACCGGCGAGGCTGAATTTACCTACTTTGACTATAAGACTGAAACAGAGCATCGAATTAAGGCAATATGCTCTCAGAGAGAACCCAGCGTGAATTCTTCAAGATATGTTATGCTGTATTCTGTTGATGATGCTGAATTGGGCGAGAAGAAGGGTTTGACCGAAAACCGCACCGTTTTTATCCGGACTTTCGGATACTTCGATGTGTTTGTAGGGGATAAGCCTATAGCTTTCAGAAACAAGAAATCAAAAGAATTGTTTGCGCTTCTTGTTGACCGAAAAGGCGGATATGTTACCTCGGAAGAGGCAATAGGATTTCTCTGGGAAGATGAACCTGCTAATACCGTAACGCTGTCAAGATACAGAAAGGTGGCACTTCGACTGAAGAACACTCTGGAGGAATACGGTATTACTGATGTAATCGAGACTGTTGACGGCAAAAGACGAATCGTAACGGGAAAGGTTGAATGCGATCTGTATAACTATCTGTCCGGTAAGGAAGAGTATTCGCAGCTCTTTAAGGGCAGCTATCTGACAAATTACAGCTGGGCGGAAACGACCTTGGGTGAGCTGACGAATAATCAGGAATAGAGGCACGGTATGATCAGATATACACACAAGGTAAATTATTACGAGACCGATAAAATGGGCATCACCCACCATTCAAATTATATTCGTTTTATGGAAGAAGCGAGAATGTGCTTTCTTGAAAAGATCGGTTATCCAATGACCCGATTGGAAGCGGAGGGCATTGCTTCCCCTGTGGTGTCGGTCAGCTGTGAGTACAAGCATCCGACCACATACGACGATAATATCGAAATTGAGATAAGCCTTGAGCGATATACCGGAGTAAAGCTGACATTTGCGTATACTATGAGAAATGCTGATACAGGTGACATAGTGGCACTTGCGGCTTCTTCCCACTGTTTTATTGACAAAGAAGGCAGACCTATCGCCGTTAAAAAGCGCTTTCCTGAAATCGATCAGGTATTAAGAGAGGGACTCTGATACCGCAGCGGTTATCGCTTAGTTAATAACGAGCTCTGAATTGTTTTCAGTAATGAGAACGGTATTAAAGAACTATAAACCTGAAAATGCAAAAGTCAAGTTGTTTCACCAGCTTGGCTTTTGCTTATTTTTATGATATAATTGATATGATAAAACGAGATTTGTTGCAAAGAAGACTGAGCCTGTTATTTGGGGATAATAAGTATGAAGTATGATTGGATTGATTATACATCCTCATACAAGAATGTAGTTGATTCTTGGATTGATGAGGATGCAAAGAGATTCACTGGTTGTGATGAAGGATTTGATGAGTATTATCAATACTGGGCAAACGATACCGAAACAAAACTCGGTGAGAACTTTTGGGCAAAAATTATTATTGTTGATAATGACCCGGTAGGGATTATTGCGATTGGATTATGGGATAGTGTTTTTACTATATCAGAGTTCATTATCCGACCGGACAGACGAGGCGAGGGGCTAGGTTCATCGGCTCTTGCACAATTGCTCGCTCAGTCGAAAAATATCATTGGAGTTGAAATTAAAGACGCGAATGCGGTGATTTTTCCAAACAATGCCTTATCACAAAAAGCATTTGAAAAAGCAGGATTTATATTTTATTCGGAACACCCCAACGGAGATGCTTGGAATTATTGTTATCACAACAATACTTGATTTTTTGGGCAGTGCGTTACATAGCAAAGTATGTAAACAAATGTAATCAAATGAGGCTATAGGGACATTGTTATGAAAACAGACAGATTATATGCGATCACGGTATATCTCCTTAATCACGGAAAGTCGTCGGCTAATGAGCTTGCACGCAGATTTGAAGTTTCGACCAGAACAATACAACGTGATATTGATGCCTTGAGCAGAGCCGGTATCCCTGTCATTGCCGAAATGGGAACAAACGGAGGTTACTACCTGTCGGAAAGCTTCAAGATGGATTCTCACACGGTAACTAATGAGGATTATTCGTATATTTTAACGGCGCTTAAAGGCTATGCAACGGCTATGGATAATCAAAAAATTAAAGACACAGTTGAAAAAGTTTCTACTCTTGTCCATGAACGGAACGACAGTATCATTCTCGATTTTTCCGTTCTGCGTGAAGGTGATAATCAGCTTTTTCAGATACTTCAGGATGCTGTTCGCTCAAAGCATCCTGTTAGCTTTGAGTACACAAACGCAGAAAATGTTAACCGTATTCATACGGTTGAACCGATTGCGGTTATTTATCGTTGGTATGCATGGTATCTGCTCGCCTACTCTACCGTCAAATGCGATTATCGAACCTATAAGCTCGTCCGTATGCGAAATGCGGAGATCGTCAACGCAGAGTTTTCAAAGGAACATAAGAGCGCAGAGGAAATACTGAACAGCAGTGACAGTATATCGACATACAGCTTCACAGAGGTCACAATACGGTGTCATGCCGAAGCGCGTGCAAAAGCTATTGAATATCTGAATGGCATGATAACCTGTGAATATGAAAACGGCGACTGTGATATGGTCCTGCACGTTATTGAAAAGGAACATTTTTGGTTTGGAACGCTGCTATCGTTGGGTGATAGCGTTAAAATACTTTCTCCGGAGCATATTAGAGAGCGTGTGCTGAAGTCGGCGAAAAAAATTGTTTCACTGTACGAAAAACTATGACATACTGTTGTCGTAATTGTTCTGATATAATGGCAGTAAAAACGGAGGTACTTTACCATGGAACAAAGAAGCATTAAAAGACTGCCGACACACTGCGGTGACAACACTTGTCCTTCCTGCGTAATAGCAGGAGATTATATCTATCTTGCGCATCATGCCGGAGGATTTGAGAAAAGGGACATTAGGTATCAGATGAGAGCGGTTTTTGAAAGTGTGAAAAATACACTTGCCGCAGTCGGTGCGACACTGAACGATATGGTGCAAATTCATTTATATCTATATGATCTGTCAGATTTTGACGGAGCAACAGAGGTGTTCAATGAATATTTTGATGAGGACTGCTTCCCGGCGAGAATGACGTCCACAAGCGAATTCCTTGATGAAGAATGTTTATGTATGATTGACGGCGTAGCGTATAAAAAGAAAGAGCAGTGTTAATATGAAACTTACAACAGAACAAGCCCGACGATTTATTCTTTTGAAGCAGGGTCTGCTTGGAGATTACAGATTTACAGGTAAGCAGGGTGCACTCGACTATATACGGCAGGCCGGATGCATTCAGTTTGATCCGGTTGATGTCTGTGGAAAAATGGCTGAGCTCACGCTGCAATCACGGGTAAAAGGCTTTACAAAAAAACTATTGGATGACCTGCTGTATAAAAACAGAATGTTGTTTGATTATCCGGACAAGCAGCTTTCAATTATCCCGATCGAAAACTGGGCGTATTACAGCCGCTACCGAAATGCAGCCCGCGAAGGTGGAAAAAAGTTTGAGGGACTCTGTGAGCTTGAAGTACAGGCGCTGGAGTATATTAAGGAAAACGGTCCTGTCAGTTCCAACGACCTGCCGATTTCGGGAAAAATGCATTGGCATTCGCATATTCATTGGAGCGGAGATTGGAGCGGTAAATCGAACATATCGCGTTCGGTACTTGAACAGCTCTATTCCACCGGAGAACTTATCATTCACCATAAAAAGGGCTCTCGTAAATATTACGATCTGTCAGAAAAATACATCCCGACTGAGATATTGAATGCTCCCGAACCTTTCCCCGATGATTTCTTACATCAGAAATGGCGTATTATGCACAGAATCGGTGCAGCAGGTCTGATATGGGATCGGCCGTCCGGCTTTTGGAACAATGTTTGGGGGCTGACAACTGAAATTCGCCATCGGATATTCCAAACGCTAAAAGAAGAAGGGACAATATCCGAGCTGACAGTCGATAACTTAAGGTACACCTTCTATTATCTTACAGAAGATGCGCCGATACTGAATCAAATACTGTCAGATGAAGTTTTCAAGCCACGGTGTGAATTTATTGCACCGCTTGACCCGTTTTTATGGGACAAGCAGTTTGTCAGAACTATTTTCGGTTTTGATTACAGCTGGGAGATTTATACGCCTGATGAAAAGCGTAAATACGGTGCGTATGTTTTGCCGATACTTTACGGCGATAGATTTATAGGCCGCATAGAAACCATAAACGACCGCAAGACGAAAACGCTCGCAGTGAAAAACATATGGTATGAAGACGGGCTCAGGAAGACTAAAAAGCTGTCTGCGGCAGTGGATAAATGCGTGAAACGTTTTGCAAGCTTCAATGAGTGTGAGACTATAAGCTATTTATAATTATTTTTATGTCGTCAAGGATGTTTAACAGAGCGAGGATTCATAACTTTTTGGAGGTGCAATATGAAATTTGTTATGTCATACAGCTGCGGTAAAGACAGGATATTGGATCGTCATAAAATGATAGTCTTCAGCAAAATTTACAGGTGAATCGTTGAGGATGAATTACCGAAAAAATAGTAAAAATAAACCTCCGGCTATGCCGGAGGTTTATCTCTTAATTCTTTGTAATAACAGACACGGGGCAGTTTTCCATTGCTTCGTCGGCGCTGTGCTCCTCGTCGTTGGTAGTAGGATTTGCAAACGCCTCAGCAGTACCGTTATCAGTCAGTCTGAAAACGGCAGGGCAGGTGTTTTCACAGAGCCCGCAGCCGATGCAGCCCTCAATTACCTTGTATTCCATCATAATAGATACCATTCCTTTCCTTTTATCCTTTTAGGTTAAACGTATTATACCCGGAAAAGGATGTATCTATACTTTTGTATTGAACTTGAACCACGGTCTGCTGCTCGGTCGGCGGACCTTATGCTTCTTTCTCTTTGTCCGTGCGATGCAAACAGGGAACACTGATACGGCGCCTTCCTTTTTCAAAAGCTCCGCGCACGCGTTGACCGTCGCGCCTGTTGTGATAATATCATCGATCAAAATATACTTTTTACCGTTTGGCGATGCTGCTTTTCTGATAGCATATGCGCTTTCGGCGTTTTGCTTGCGTTCTACGGAATTCAGCTTTTTCTGCGTCTTTTTGCCCTTGTTTACAAAGCATTCTTCCATAGGGATTCCTGTGTATTTTGACAGTAGCCGAGCCATATCCCGTCCCTGATCAAAGCCGTATTCCCGACGGCGGGCAGCGGTTCGCGGCGGATATGTAAGAGTCCATTCGGTTATATTTTCCCGGCTTTTGGCGAAGTGGCGCAAAATGTCACCTGCAAGCTCTCTTGCTGCAAAGCGCGCAGCCGTTCTGTTTGAGGATGTTTTTATAGACCACACCGTTTTTGACACGACTTTGTCTCTGACGGGAATATCCTTGTCGGAAAATGCAGAATAAAATGCAAGAGAGATCATACATCTCTCTCCGATGCTGTCTGTCTGAAACATCGAATACGGGCGGCAGGAGCAAGCACGTGCAGTCTTTTGACAGATCGGGCATTTTTCACGTCTTGCACTGTCCCAAAGCATTAAGCAATCGGGACACATTTCTCCGCCGTCCGCGATCAGCTCGCCGCATATTACGCATTTCGGCGGAAACAAAAGATTCAATATATACGACGCAGCCATCGCAGCTATATCGGCGGGCGGAATTCTGTCCTCTTTATTATTTTTATTATTCATTATTGCAAAGAAGCTCGCGCAGTCCTGTGTGGCGGACGACGCTTTTGTTATTCTCGACCATAGCGGAAAGGATCTCCGTCTTGCCGACAAGTATTACCATACGCGACGCACGTGTTACGGCGGTATAAAGCAGATTTCTAGTAAGAAGCATGGGAGCGCAGCTGTACAGCGGGATTATGACAACGGGATACTCGCTGCCCTGACTTTTATGTACGGTTATTGCGTAAGCGTGCTCAAGCTCGTCCAGCTGAGAAAAGTCGTAGGTGCAGCTTCTGCCGTCAAAGCTAAGCTCCAGAGACTCAGAGGGGAAGTCGATCGATGATACGGTGCCGATATCGCCGTTGAAAATACCAAGCCCCTCGTATCCGTCCTTTTCCCATTCAATATCGTAGTTGTTTCTGTTCTGCATAACACGGTCGCAGTCTCTGATAATTATGCCGTGGGCGCCTCTCTCCTTCTTTTTCGGGGAAGGGGGATTAAGCTGCGATTGCAGCAGCGCATTCAGCTCGTCAGTTCCCACGGCGCCCTTTCGGGATGGGGTTATTACCTGTATTTCCTCGGAAATACTTTCGCCGTATGCTTTGGGCAGTCTGTTTTTGCAAAGATCTGCAACGGTTGCGGCTATAGCTCTGTCATCGCTTCTTCTGAGAAAGAAAAAATCGGGAGAACGGTTGTCCGTAATAGGCAATTTACCTTCGTTTATAAGGTGGGCGTTTACTATTATGCGGCTTTCTCTTGCCTGACGAAATACTTCTGTAAGGCACACGGTAACAAAAGCCTTACTGTCGATAATATCGGCAAGAATGTTGCCTGCGCCTACTGATGGAAGCTGATCGCGGTCGCCGATGAATATAAGACGGCATCCGGGCTTTGCCGCTTTAAGCAGCGCCTCCAGCAGTATTATATCTACCATAGAGGTCTCGTCTACTATAACGGCATCCTCATCAAGATAGCAGCTCTGATTGCGAAAAAACTTTGGCTCCTCGTCGTCGTTGTGCTCCATTTCAAGCAGTCTGTGCACGGTCTTTGCCTCGCAGCCGCACGCTTCACTCATACGTTTGGCTGCTCTGCCTGTGGGGGCTGCCAGTGCAACGTCAAGTCCCATTGAGCTGAATATGGAAAGCAGTCCTTTTATTACTGTGGTCTTACCGGTACCGGGACCACCCGTGAGGATCATTACGCCGCCGCTCAGTGCTGCGGCTACTGCGTCCCGCTGCAGTGCGGCATATTTTATGCCGGATTCTTTCTCAACTCTCTCAATAAAGCCGCCGATGTCGCCGGGGTCTATTTTCGGACAGGTACGGTTAAGCTGGCGCAGCTTGTCCGCGCAGTAGACCTCCGCGCTTCTGTAGCGCGACAGATATATATAATCTTGTCCTTCGCGTGAAGAGCAGACAAGCTTTGCAGTAGCGCACTGCCTGTCAACAACGGGAGACAGCTTATCCTCACTTACCGATAACAGATCAGCGGCGATCCGTATGAGCTGTTCCCTTGGCAGGCAGGTATGCCCTCCGCTTTGTGCGGCAGTTTTCAGCGTGTGTATTATTCCGGCTTCCAGCCTTTCGTCGCTGTCATTGGGAAGTCCGCATGAGGTCGCTATTGCATCGGCACGGCGAAAGCCTATGCCGGTAAAATCCTCACACAGCCGATATGGATTGGCACGGATCATATCCACCGCCTTGCCGCCCCATTTGCGGTATATCTTCATAGATGTGGCGCTGCCGAAGTAGTCAGCGCAAAACATCATTACATTGCGCGCACCGGACATTTCTATAAACGCAGAGCAGATATCGTCTGCTTTGCGGCGCGTTATACCCGGCAGCTCGGCAAGCCAGTCGGGGTGGTTTTCAATAACGTCAAAACTGTCCTCGCCGTATTTTGAAACAATTTTTTCGGCGGTTTTTGGTCCTATACCCTTAACCGCTCCGGAGGCGAGATAGCGCAGGATCTCCGCTGAGGAGGAGGGCAGAGTCTTTTCGTACATATCCACCTTAAACTGCTTGCCGTATGTTGCGTGATGCGTCCAGCGGCCTACGGCTGTGACGGTGTCTCCCTCGGATATGTACGGCATCGTACCTACGAGCACTACGGGCAGGCCGTTTTCGTCCTCTATTTCGCAAACGGTGTAGCCTGTTTCATCTGATGAGTAAATAACAGAATCAACAGTACCGCTGACGGTGATCTTTTCATCGTTTACCATACTGACAGTGCCTCCCCTCAAAACAAAAGTTTACTCTATGTTATTATATCCCTTTTTGTCCTGCCTGTCAATCGTGCCGCCGTGTCTTTTATGTCTTTTATGCCGTAAAATGCGAAGTACGAGCCGACCTGTCTCGCAGGCGGCGCAGTAGAGCCCGAATATGAAAAATACCGAAATAAACACACCAATTACTGTTTCCAGCATATCACTATACCTCTGAATCGTATTATGTTATATTATATGCTGCGGGGAGCGCAGTGGGTATTGCGTGAAAATGCTGCAAAACAGGCATAACAGTGGAAAATTTGGGCATAATTTCAAAGAGAAAAGACACAGCCTCGCGGGTAAAGTGTAAATAGCCGCTATGATTATATAATTTATATATTATATAATTTATATAATGAAAATTTTCGATCGACCATCGCAGAGAGCAAAATTTATTTGTCAGAGTCACTTTTTTGAACTTTTTCCGTGGAATATCATACTTATTTGCATACAGTCGGCTAAATAACGTATTTAGCAAAACAAATTTGTGCAAAACAGAGAAAATAGCGCATTTGGAATGTCAGTATTGACAATTCCTGCCTTATATGCTACAATAATTTTACGCGCGATGTCGGGATAGCTGTAGCTATGCCTAAATCACGCCGTAATCCGTGTATAACTGACGGCGTCAGTTGTATATAAACATTTATCACCGAAGAAAGGAGAAATAAGATGCCTACCTTTAACCAGCTTGTAAAACAGGGCAGAAAGGACAAGACCTACAAGTCAAAGTCTCCTGTTATGCAGCAGGGCTTCAACACCATTAAGAACAAGCCCATTGATCAGCACTCTCCTCAGAAGCGCGGAGTTTGCACAAAGGTATCCACCACCACACCTAAGAAGCCTAACTCAGCTCTCCGTAAGGTTGCCAGAGTAAGATTCACAAACGGTATGGAGGCTTGGACCTACATTCCCGGTATCGGTCATAACCTTCAGGAGCACTCCGTGGTTCTTATCCGCGGCGGCCGTGTTCGTGACCTGCCCGGTGTACGTTACCACATCATTCGCGGTACTCTTGATACTCAGGGCGTTGCAAACCGCAACCAGTCCCGTTCAAAGTACGGTGTAAAGCGCGCAAAGAAGAAGTAATTCTGCTATATAACTTTGCATCTTAAGCGGCAATGCCCGCATTTTCCTCGATTTTATTTTCAGCAATGCTGAGGGTGACAGATGTTTATATACCTCTGACCCCTGGGGCACAACGGAAATTATTTTCGAGTACCTATGATAACATTATTTGATGAAGGAGGGAAGTAAAGTGTCGAGAAGAGGTCAGATTTCCAAGAGAGACGTTCTGCCGGATCCTTTGTATAATTCCAAGCTTGTTACAAAGCTTATCAACAATATTATGCTGGACGGCAAAAAGGGTGTTGCTCAGAAGATCGTTTACGAGGCATTCGCTATCGTAGAGGACAAGACAGGCAACAATCCCCTTGAAGTCTTTACAGAGGCTCTCGATAATATAATGCCGGTTCTGGAGGTAAAGGCTCGCCGTATAGGCGGTTCCAACTACCAGGTTCCTATGGAAGTAAGAGCTGAGAGAAGATTAACTCTCGGTCTTCGCTGGATGACTAACTTTGCAAGAAACCGCGGTGAGAAGACCATGGCGGAGCGTCTTGCAGGAGAGATCATGGACGCGAAGAACAGCACCGGCGGTGCTTTCAAGAAGAAAGAAGAAACACACAGAATGGCAGAAGCAAACAAGGCGTTCGCTCACTACAGATATTGATTTCAGGATCAGATCTGTTGAGACGTTTGTTTGTACTGAACCAACAAGGAGATTTATTAGTATATGCCGAGAGAATATTCGCTTGAGCACACCCGAAACATCGGTATCATGGCTCACATCGACGCCGGCAAGACCACCACTACTGAGCGTATCCTGTACTACACAGGTAAAACTCATAAGATCGGTGAGACACATGACGGTGCTGCTACCATGGACTGGATGGAGCAGGAGCAGGAAAGAGGTATTACAATTACCTCCGCTGCTACTACCTGCTACTGGAAGGGTAACAGAATAAATATTATAGATACTCCCGGACACGTTGACTTTACTGTTGAAGTTGAGCGTTCTCTGAGAGTTCTTGACGGCTCCGTCACAGTGCTTTGCGCTAAGGGCGGCGTTGAGCCTCAGTCTGAGACCGTTTGGCGTCAGGCAGATAAGTACGGCGTTCCCCGTATGGCTTATGTAAATAAGATGGACATTATGGGCGCTGACTTCTACCACGTTGTAGATATGATGCACGAAAGACTGAAGGCAAATGCAGTTCCGATTCAGCTGCCTATCGGCGCTGAAGACACTTTCAAAGGCATTATCGACCTCATCAATATGGAAGCAGATATCTATTATGATGAGATGGGTAAGGATATGAGAGTTGAGCCTATTCCCGCTGATATGATGGACAAGGCTCAGGAATACCACACCGCTCTGGTCGAGGCTGTTGCCGAGACTGACGAGGAGCTGTTCGAAAAGTACTGCGAGGAGGGTGATCTTACTCCTGATGAGATCAAGAAGGCTCTTCGCGTTGCTACTATCGCTAACAAGATAGTTCCCGTAACCTGCGGTACATCCTACAGAAACAAGGGCGTACAGAAGCTGCTTGACGCTATCGTTGACTATATGCCTGCTCCTACCGACGTACCTCACATCAAGGGCGTTAACCCCGATACCGGTGAGGAAGAGGAGCGCGTATCTTCTGATGAAGGTCCTTTCGCAGCTCTTGCGTTCAAGATCATGACCGACCCCTTTGTGGGCAAGCTCTGCTTCTTCAGAGTATACTCCGGCGTTGTAAACGCAGGTGAGTATACCTACAACTCTGTAAAGGGTGCAAAGGAGCGTATGGGTCGTCTTATTCAGATGCACTCTAACGAGCGTTCCGATATCAGCTCCTGCTATGCAGGCGATATCGCTGCTGTCGTTGGTCTTAAAAACACCACTACAGGTGATACTCTTTGTGATGACAAGGCTCCTATTATCCTTGAGTCCATGGAGTTCCCTGAACCCGTTATCCGCGTAGCCATCGAGCCTAAGACCAAAGCAGGTCAGGAAAAGATGGGTATTGCTCTTGCAAAGCTTGCAGAGGAAGACCCCACCTTCCGTACCTACACCGATGAGGAGACAGGTCAGACTCTTATCGCAGGTATGGGTGAGCTTCACCTTGAGATTATCGTTGACAGACTTCTGCGCGAGTTTAAGGTAGAGGCTAACATCGGCCGTCCTCAGGTTGCATACAAGGAGACTATCCGCCGTGCAGCTGAGTCTGATACCAAGTATGCCCGTCAGTCAGGCGGTAAGGGTCAGTACGGTCACGTTAAGATCAAAATGGAACCCGGCGAGCCCGGATCCGGCTATGTGTTTGAGAACACTGTTGTCGGCGGTGCTATTCCTAAGGAATACATTCCCGCAGTTGACGCAGGTATCAAGAGCGCTATGGAGACCGGTGTACTTGCTGGCTATAACGTAGTTGACGTAAAGGTCAACCTTTACGACGGCTCATACCATGAGGTCGACTCTTCCGAAATGGCATTTAAGATCGCCGGTTCTATGGCGTTCAAGGATGCTATGAGAAAGGCAGACCCCGTATTGACAGAGCCTATTATGAAGGTAGTAGTTATTACTCCCGACGATTACATGGGCGATGTTATCGGTGACGTAAACTCTCGCCGCGGTCAGATCCAGTCTATGGAGCCTGTAAGCGGTGCACAGCAGATCACCGCAATGATTCCTCTTTCCGAGATGTTCGGCTACGCTACCGACCTCCGTTCCAAGACACAGGGACGCGGTCAGTATTCAATGGAGCCCGATCACTTCGCAGAGGTTCCCAAGAGCATCCTTGAAAAGGTTGCAAGCAGCCGCAATCAGAACAACTGATCAGCTGCTGGTATATTAACAAGTTAACTATATTTTTTGGAGGAAATTAAAATGGCAAAGGAAAAATTCGAAAGAACAAAACCCCATGTCAACATTGGTACTATAGGCCACGTTGACCACGGTAAGACCACTCTTACTGCTGCTATCACCAAGTACCTTTCTCTCGGCGATGACAAGATCGAGTTCATGGCATATGACCAGATCGACAACGCTCCCGAGGAAAGAGCTCGTGGTATCACGATCAACACAAGACACGTTGAGTACGAGACCGCAAACCGTCACTATGCGCACGTTGACTGCCCCGGACACGCTGACTATGTAAAGAACATGATCACCGGTGCTGCTCAGATGGACGGCGCTATCCTCGTTGTTGCTGCTTCCGACGGTCCTATGCAGCAGACTCGTGAGCACATCCTGCTCGCTCGTCAGGTTGGCGTTCCTGCAATCGTTGTTTACATGAACAAGACTGACCTCGTTGATGACGAGGAGCTTCTTGAGCTTGTAGAGATGGAGATCCGTGAGCTTCTCAGCGAGTACGACTTCCCCGGTGACGATATTCCGATCATCAGAGGTTCTGCTCGTGTTGCTCTTGAGGCTGGCACTGATGCTGCTGATCCCGCATACGCTTCTATTAAGGAGCTTATGGATGCTGTTGACGAGTACATTCCTACTCCCGACAGAAAGGCAGACCTTCCTTTCCTTATGCCCGTCGAGGACGTATTCTCGATCTCCGGCCGTGGTACTGTTGCTACCGGTAGAGTTGAGAGAGGTACCGTTAAGGTTGGTGACGTTGTAGAGATCATCGGTCTGTCTGATGAGAGAAAGTCTACAACCGTTACCGGTGTTGAGATGTTCCACAAGCTTCTTGACGAGGCTCAGGCTGGTGATAACATCGGCGCTCTGCTTCGTGGTGTTGCTAAGAACGAGATCGAGAGAGGTCAGGTTCTTTGTAAGCCCGGCTCCGTAAACCCCCACACCAAGTTCGTTGGTCAGGTTTACGTTCTTACTGAGAAAGAGGGCGGACGTCAGAAGCCCTTCTTCGCAGGCTACAGACCCCAGTTCTACTTCAGAACTACAGACGTTACAGGTACAATCGGCCTTCCTGATGATGTTGACATGTGCCGCCCCGGCGACCACGTTGATATGACCGTTGAGCTGATCACTCCTATCGCTATCGAGAAGGGTCTTCGTTTCGCTATTCGTGAGGGCGGTAGAACTGTTGGTTCCGGCGTCGTTTCCGAAATTCTCGCGTAAGCTTAACTTTTCTTCGCAGGGGCGCAAAGCGCCCCTGCGATACCATTAAATTTTAATATTTTATATCTTTGGGGAATGGTGAAAATCCATACCGGCGGTTAAAGTCCGCGAGTCCTTTATGAGGATCGAACAGGTGAAATTCCTGCACCGACGGTTAAAGTCCGGATGAGAAAAGATATGTCGCAGCTGTCGTTCCCTGCCTATTTGCAGGGATTTTTTGTTTGCGGCGTTCCCCCTGAAAGGGATCAATTATGAATAAAATCAATATTTCCGAAAAGATTAAAAGACTTTGCGGTATGGCGCTGTTTTGCGCATTGGCGTATGTGGCGGTTCTCATAGCTCCCATTAAGGTAAGCTTTCTGACATTTGACTGTAAAGATGCTGTTATGGGGCTTTGCGCTATGCTGTACGGACCTGTTTCCGGCATAGTTTTGTCTCTTGTAACCAGTCTTGTTGAGATGGTCACTGTCAGTACTACAGGCCCTTGGGGTATGCTGATGAACTTTATTTCCAGCACCGTTTTCGTTGTGTGCGCTTCTGCTATATATAAATATAAGCGTTCAATGTTCGGCGCAATACTGGGACTTTTGGTGTCGGTATTTGCGACAACAGGCGTTATGATGCTTGCAAATCTGTTTATTACTCCGTTGTATCTCGGCGTGCCCCGTTCAGATGTGGCAGCACTTATACCTAAACTGTTGTTTCCCTTTAATCTGACAAAATATCTGCTGAACGCAGCGATTGTCCTGCTTCTCTATAAACCTTTGATAAAGGCACTGCGTCGAGCGGGATTTATAAGGGAAAGCGGCGATGTGAAGCCGAATTCACGCGCACTGAAATACCAGTCATTGATAGTAACAGCGGCAGCTCTTGTCATAATAGCTGTTTGCGTTGTAGTTTTTGTAGTTGTATTGGGCGGTCGCGTCTCATTCGGCGTAGAAGGGTAACTTGTAAAAAGCCTGTGAATTTACTTGACTTTATGTGCAATATAAGGTAGAATGTAGGGGATCAGTTTTTAAGGGGAGCGTATGAATATTAAAAATATCCTATATGTGTTTTTTTGCTCCATGCTGCCGATAATTGAGCTTCGTGGTTCAATAATTATGGGTGCCGGGCTTGGACTTGACCCTATTGTAAACTACGCCGTAAGCGTTATCGGAAATTTAATACCCATTCCATTTATTCTGCTTTTTATAAGAAAAATTCTGCACTGGATGAAAAACGTCAGGTATCTTTCTAAAATTGCAATTTTTATTGAAAACAAAGCTCATAAGCATTCCGCAAAGGTACTGAAATATGCCAGATTGGGACTGTTTCTGTTTGTTGCAATACCCGTGCCCGGAACCGGCGCATGGACAGGTGCACTTATTGCGGCGCTTCTTGATATGAGAATGAAATACTCACTGCTGTCAATTTTTCTTGGAGTGCTTTTCGCAGGTGTAATAATGATCCTGGCAAGCTACGGGCTTATATCATGCTTTTCGATTTTTGCATAATACGGACTGTCTCACAACTGAGTTTGTGAGACAGTCTTTTTGTATATTATTCAAAATGTTCTTTTTCTGTTGCATATTTGCTGATTTTATGATAAAGTATATGTAAGATATATAGATTGACTGAAAAGATGCAGCTGTTGTGGTCGTATTTGTATTTAGTGACGGTGACACATTTGATTTGGTCTTTCTATTGCAATAAATTGAAAGGACAGTATTATATGAAAAGACTGATAGCATTCACATTATGTGTGATCATGCTGGTTTCTGCTCTCGGTATTGTATCCAATGCACAAACGTTTATCAAAGACGAAAGTTATGTGCTCGGAAATGCCGACCGCAGCAAGGATTCTGATCAGAATCCTGTTAATATGAAGGACTCAAACCTGATGAAGTCCTATATTCTCGGTGTATCAGGAGCCGAGGAGGCTATAGACATAGCTGCCGCCGACCTTAACGCCGACGGAGTGATAAACTCTAAGGATCTGTTTTATCTCAAGCAGTATTTGGTTGGAGATAATGATTTCAGTGAGCTTGAAAGCGGCAGCCAGCTTTACCGCTTTTTGATCGGCGGTACTGATATCCGTGAATTCTCCATCCTTCTTGCAGAGGGCACTGACAGTATGTCAAGCGCTTATACGGCTGCTACTACCTTGCAGAAGTATATTGAGGTCGCAACAGGCTTTAAGCCTGCGATAGTTTACGGTGAGAACGTCGACGGGCACGCCATAGTTATTAACGCTGTTGAACGTTTCAGCGAGCTCGGTGAGTATCTTGAGAATGAAAACTACATATATGAGGTTGCAGACGGTAATCTGCAGCTTTACGGAACGTACAGAGGTAATATTTACGCTGCATACGAGATAATAGAGAAGTATCTCGGCTTCCGTTTCTATGACGGCGAGTATACATTTCTTTACAAGCAGCGCTATGTAGATATTCCCGAGGGTACACGAATAGAGGTAAAGCCTGAATTGAAGATGCGTCATACAGGTCAGAATGTCGGATCGTTGAATACATATTATTTGCCTGCAAGACAGAACCAGACCAGATCTGATATGGCAACTGCACAGCCTGAATACGGAACATTCTACGGTCCTCAGTTCTGCAACGCCCATTCTTACGGCCTGTACTGGAGAATGGCTACAGGTACTATGCCTGACGAAAGCTTCGGAACACTTGCTCAGAGATACGATCAGCAATATAATTCCGGTTATCAGCAGGATGAGCTTGCATGGCAGCCCTGTGCATCTACTAATTCATCCTACAATACGCTCTTTAAGGGCATGATCGATACTATTGCAAGAATCCAGAGCTGGTCGGGATATGCATGGAGCTATAAGTTTATGGAGGACGGTGAGCCTACTGATTATCTGAAGTCAGGTCAGCCTACTATGTCTTTCTCGCTTTGCGATAACGAGTGCTATTGTACCTGTTCTAAATGCAGAGTAAAGTCGGCAACCGAGGGATATTCCGGTCTTTATATCGATCTGGCCAACAGAGCTGTAAGGGATCTTCAGAATTATTATCCGGGTTTCCGTGTACACTGCATACTGTACAATCACGCTATACCTCAAAATGTAAGACCGGACAAAAACCTTATAGTTTATTATTGCGGTCAGGGGTGTAACAACCACTATTTGGGCAGTGACGAATGCGGAACCTGTATGGGTCAGCTCAAAAAAGAGAATAATGTAATAACCAACGAATCTCTCAAAGCATGGGGCGAATTCTGCGAAGAGACAGGCGCTGAAATGTGGTATTGGTACTACGGTGTTCAGTATCATTACACCCTTACCGATCTGCCTAACGTTATGAATATTTACTATGACTATAAGTTCCTTGTTGAGAAGTGCCACTGTAAGGGTATCAACTATGAAGGCGGAGGACGTCCGTACAGCTTTGCCACATTGAAAGCATATCTTTCTACAAGAATGATGTGGGATCCTCATATGTCCCTTGATGATTTCATAGGTCATATGAAAGAATATCTGTATATGTACTACGGCGACGGATATGAAAAGGTATATGAGTTCGTAATGATGATGGATGAATGCGGAGATCAGTGCGGAACTTGCTTTATCTCCAACTTTGACGCACCGGGTGATATGTATTCTATCGACTATATGTGCGAGAATTACGAATATATGAGAAGTCTGCTTACCGAAGCTATAGAGCTTGCTGACAGACCTGAGTACAGAACACGACTTGAAACAATGCGCTGCTGCTTCGATTTCCTCGGACTTTCTTATGTGTACTATGATATGTACAGAGACGGCGACATTGATCAGCAGAAGCTGTATATGCAAAGGTATACTGCTATGTGCAATTATATGCAGAGCAATAATTTGTCTGCCGGATCTTCATATTCGCTGCCGGATAGAACGAAGTTTGACGTAAATCCTATGCTTCAGGTTTACGGTCATGTTGACAATAAAGGCGTTTACCGTTCAGACGGAAGCCGCCGTGCAGAGATCAACAATTTCTTTGAGACCGGCGAAAAGCCATCCGCAGCAAACTGAATAAATAAAAAGGGACACATACAGTGCCCCTTTTTTATTATTGTATATACTATAAAAAACTTTGGCTGATATTTAGAAATTTGCAATTGCATTTTGTCATTAGTCACAATTGATATTTACTGTGATTATGATACAATATGTGTAACAAAAATTCACGGCGATTTGGTATATAAATACAATAAAATGATCATCACCTGTATTATAAGGTGTCTGAGATCGCCGGAATGGAGGTTCTTATGGTTAAAGTAGGACTTGTAGGTGCAAGAAGCTATTCAGTGGCGGCAGGCATTAAGGCAATGCCTGAAGAGGCGGTCATAACCGCAGTTTGCGACCTGAGTCAGGAAGCCCTCGACATAATGAAGCAAAATGCAGGGCTGGACGACAGCCAGTGCTACCGCGTTTATGAGGATATGCTTGAAAAAGCCGACATAGACGCAGTCGTAATTTCTTCACCGATGCAGTGTCACGTTCCGCAGGCAATACTTGCCTTGCATGCAGGCAAGCACGTTATGTGTGAGGTAACTGCCGCTGTCACTATGGACGAGCTGTGGTGGCTTATTGAGAACGTTGAGAAATCCGGCAAAATATATATGTATGCTGAGAACTACTGCTATATGCCCGACAACCAGCTCATACGTGAAATGACTAAAAGAGGACTTTTCGGTGAGCTGTACTACGGTGAGGGAGAATACACTCACGACTGTACCGAGCTTCGCAATTACAACGGTAAAACAGGCTGGCGCTCTTACTGGCAGATGGGCACAAGAGGCGCATTTTATCCGACTCATTCTC
This sequence comes from uncultured Lachnospiraceae bacterium, assembly GCA_964490165.1. Taxonomy (GTDB): domain Bacteria; phylum Bacillota; class Clostridia; order Oscillospirales; family CAG-272; genus Avispirillum. The sequence continues at coordinate 181,778 of CAZBAR010000001.1, forward strand.
TCGGCCCGATCATGCAGTGCTTTGATGACGACCGTATAGTGTCTATAGCAAGCTTTTCAAGCGGAAATCACAATCCTTACGGGCTCCGCGGAGACGATCTTACTCAAACTATATGTCAGCTGGAGAGCGGCAAGCTTGTAAAGATCAGAGTAGATACTATATCGCCGCGTCCTCATAATATGACGTATTATCAGCTTCAGGGAACAAAGGGCTGCTATGAGGCGGCAAGAGGACTGGGCGACGTTGCAAAGGTAGCGATAGCTACAGATGATAAACCCGACGGATATAAGGAATGGCGTCCGCTTTCTGATTTTAACGATCTACTACCTGAACGCTATAAAAAGGGTGAGGGCGAGGGCGCAGGCCACGGCGGCGGTGACTTCTATATAGTTGCCGATTTTATCGAGGCAGTAAAAACAGGCGTACAGCCGGAACTGAACGTATATAAAGCGGCAGAGTGGACATCAGTTGCATTGCTCAGTCAGCTTTCAGTAACCAATAAGGGCAAAATTCTTGAGGTTCCTAATTTCAGACCCAATATGCCTTACGGCGAAAAGATCATAAAACTGTAAATATCGAATTAGTATAAAACCGACCGCATTTTGCGGTCGGTTTTTTATCAGATCTTATCAGATCAGTTGCAATTGCACTTTTTAGGTAAAGAGCAGGTGTCCTGACAGGCGAGATTGCCCGCGGAGGGAGGACAAAATTCGTTAATGGGGAACGCCATTTGCTTAAAAATGCGGCAGGGATCAGTATCATTTGCGTCACGGCATTCTTTTTCAGGTACGCAGTATTCCATAGCGTTAATGAGATATTGAGCGGGGCGCTCTATGCGTATTACGGAGAATATGCCGAGAGTTACGATAAGCTTGTTGCCATCATCTCCCTCTGTCAGCTCGCCGCCGTTTATGCTTCTGAGCACTCCGTCAGGTATATCGTTGCATGAGCAGCAACAGCAGTGATGCACTGTGGGGGAAACAACATTTGACGCAAGTATTACGGGGTCTACTGTCTCCAGAACGGCAACAGGCAGATTTGTAGACATTGAGCATCCGTTTCTGTCTCTTGAGGGGCAGAAGCCGGAGCAGCCTGTTTCGCTTTTGAAGACGGACACGTTACCCTCGCTGCCGAAAAGTATTACCTTCTTTTCAATAACGGCGATGCCCTCTATTTCCTGAACATTTCCGGGAGAAACGCAAGCTTCACATATAATACGTACGTACATTCTGACAGTCAGCTGATAAAATCCCCTGTTAAAGGGTACGGGATCGATATCGATATAAGCCCATACCGTTCTGGCGCATTTTGCGCGAACAGCCGCACCGCGGTCTACCAGCTCCTGCCCGTAGCAGGTCAGATATACTCTGACGTCCTCAAAGCAGTCCTTGTCGCGGCAGGAGTCCAGAACACGGTATGTATCGATACATACCATTTCCTTAGGGGAGGGCTGACACTGTCTGTTATCAGACATATTTGTAACCTTCCTTTCATTTTCAGGCTTTTGTTAAAGCCCTCTTATCAAGGCGCGCTTTTTGCGTCGCCTTTGATAATATTATATGTGAAGCTCCTTGTTTTGACTCAAATACAGACGCTGATATATTCAGGATAGTTATCGCCGAGAAGGCGAAATCCGCCGAGCAGGGCGCAGACTGCTTCAAGAAGGGAAGTGTCATCGTCACTTGCTGTGCGGAATTCTATTATGGCCGTGCCGCCGCGGAGGTCGCAAATAAGGTCAGATATGCGTCCGTCGGCTTCCATATCCTCCAAAAAGTCTTTCAGCGTGTAGCAAAGAATAGATACTGCTGAGCAGAGAATATCGCTTCCGCTTGCAGAGAAGCCTGTGTGCCCGACACACTCAAAAATATATGTGTCACCGCATAGGTCAAAGGATATTTCCGTCATAGTAATATCTCCGTGGTGCATTTGCTCTTGTGCTTTGACCGTCGCGAATCCTGCGAAGTATCTCATCCTTGCCCTCAAATTCCATCATTTCAAGGCAAATGATCGCCTTCTCTCGGTTGTCAGGGTCAAAGATCCCCATATTATACAGATCACACGCCAGCTCATTCATAGATGCTCTGGAGAATGCGGATTTTTTGTGCGCTCTTATTTTGATGTCAAATATAGGCTCGCCTCCGAAGCGGGAGCTTATATTGTCGCTGCCGCAATACTTAAAGGAGGTGCTTCCGCCCTCTCCGGTTATTCTGAAGCAACGGGGAACCGTATAGAATTGATGCATAAGCTTTATAACTGTTGCGGCGATCTCCTCGAAGGTTCTGTAGCCGGCGGATATAACATCGCGTGAGGTCTTGCTTCCCGCCTCCTGCAAGGCTTCTATTGCCGCTGCTGCCGTAACGCCTCCTGTCACCGTCCCCTGTGAAAAATCTCTGTTTCCGCTTGTTTCTTTAAGCTCATTGATCTTGCTGTTTAAGATATCCACATAAATACCTGACAAAACGGGAGACTCTATAGACATTATGGACTCAGAAGGATCGCCTGAGCCGCTGTAGTGTACAAAGGGAAGCCGCCAGTCGGCAAACTCCTTTTCGTTTATACTTCCGTCAGAGCGAATAAAAAATCTGCGTGTCGCTGCCATTCGCGCGTTGCGGACTATAGCCGTGCTGAGCGCATCTATTTGTGCCTGTGTTCCCTTCATTGCATCTATAATACCAAATCCGCACGGTGAATCCTGAATAGGGTACAGTCTGTCAATAAAAAAGGGATATTTGCCGTGGTCATAAAAACCGCGGTTTTCGTATATGGGATCGTTTTCCGATGCATAAAGCAGCACGCCGTTACAGAATTTAGCGTAGTGCAGCACCTCTTTGCCGTTTTGCATTTTTTTATAGTACCAGTCTACAACGCAGGATTTGTCAGATGTGTCTACAGATTCATCATATACATACCTGGACGTATCAGTGCTATCAGATGCTATGGCGTCTGCAAGAAAGGGATATTTTTCCCTCAGCACCTCGTTGTCGCTGCTTGCAATATGAAAAATATTGCGCGAGTGCTGTATATCTGAGATCCCGGGCTCCCAATACAGATTGAGTACGTCAACGCGGCGGATATCAATATTTCCCAAGCCTCCGTCAAGAGCCGGGTTCCAAAATACACCGTAGCAGGCAGTGCCGCTTTTCAGCTTGTCAAACCAGCAGGTGGAATATGTTTCTTCAAATTTGTTTTCTTCAAGAATAACAGGAAGCACCTCTGTCAGAAGCGCGGCTGCCTCTACATCGTTCTTTTCTCTTGCAAGGCAACTGATGTCAGGCAGGTTGTCCATTGCATCGGCGTGCTTGTTGATTATTGAATTAAACAGCCAGCATGACGCTACGGTGTTGGTCTTAGCATTTGAATAAGGGCGAAGCCGCCACCATTCCTCATTTTCTATTATACGGTTGTCGTGCTGCGCTTTTGATGCCTTGTAGCGTTCCAGCACTTCATTTGCACGGCGTACATCATCGTTCGTTATTTTTTGTTGTTTGTGTTTCACGGTATTGCTCCTTTGCTTTAATAAGAATAATGTCTGTAGTGAGTCTTGTCAGCCAACAGATCAAGAGGATCGTCTTTGACAGCATCGGATTTCATTGCGACAGTGGGCTTTATAGGTCTTGCCATACAAAAGTACCGAAAGCTGTCTGCAAAATGGTCTTCGTCGGTGGTGTCAAGATCTTCAGGATCACTTTCGCTGTAGCATAACAGCGGCAGTGTGCGTATGGCGTCGCGGCAGGTGTTGAAAAAATAGACCATAGGCTTTTTTTCTGCGTCAAAAGCGAGCCTGTAGTGGCATTGCATCCAGCCCGGAAGCCGTTTGTTATCTCCGCGCCGGAAAAATACGCAGTGTCTGTCTGCTGCATTGATTATTGCTTCTCCGCGGGATGCGTCCCATATAGAGGGATCGGCAACGCCGGAGATCTGCTTGCCTGCCAGCCAACGGTGCTCTGCTTCAATTTGATGTATCTTTGAAAATATGCGGTCGGGGTCCCATTTTACTCCTTCATTCGGCTGCCCCGAGCAGCCGTAAAGCTGCAATATCAGATACGCCCGTCCCTCATAGTCGATTGCCCACCAGTCGCAGGAGAAGGGCTTTGAGTATCCGAAGTCAAAGCTGCGGTATATTCTCCAGTCGCGCGGTATTTCAAACGGGTCGATAACATGAGTTGCCAAGCGGTCCTTGTAGTGCTCCGGCGCATCTGTAAATTCTTCGAAAAACTGCCCCTCAAAAACATTCCAGTCACCGTCAAGCCAGGCACGGCGCAGCTTTTCGGGCAGCGCTTCAAGTTTTTTTACATATGTAGGGTCAGAGCTGCTCAGCGCTTTGTTGTCGCTTACCAAAGACTGAATAAAGAAATATTCGTCTCCGCTTTCCGCCGATGTGTATGCCTTGTCAATAAACAGACGCTTTACCCAGCCATGGCCTCTGCCTCCGGGATTGCAGGTCAGATATATTCGCTTTGGAAACTTGTTCACACCTCTGACGCAGGCACTCATCATTTTATACATTTCCTCTGTAAACTGCGTTGCTTCATCAATAAACAGTACATCGCATTCCGTTCCCTGAAATTTGTCAAGGTCGGAGACATTGCGGCAGTATCGGAATGTCACTGTAGAGCCGTTAAAAAACCGCATTTCTCTTGCGCTTTCGACGTATACGGCAACTCCCTCCAAAAGAGCCTTCATAGGTATGATGTGGTTTTGCCGCAGCTCGCCGTAGGTGCGGCGCACAACGGTGATCTTTATTCCGGGATAGTTCAGGCACATCAGAGCTGCTTTTATTCGCACCGCCCAGCTCTTTCCGCCGCCCCTCGCTCCGCCGAAGGCTATGTATTTGTGAGTATCTGAAAGAAATTGCTTCTGTCTCTCGCTGGGAGAGGGAATATTCATTTCTATTTTGCCCACTTCAAGCCCTCGTTTTCAAACCGTACCGATACCTCTGTTGTGCTGTCGGTATCGTCCATAGACCGTATCACTGCCGAAAGCTCTTTTGCCGTGGCTGTCAGCTCCTTCAGCTGCTTCACCTTGGCAGGGTCTATAAGACCGTCTTCGATCTGCATTTCATCTGCAAGCTGCATTATCTTGTCTGCTACCTTGTCAAATGTCTGCTTCATTGTTGTTTTTTTCTTTTTCTTCTTGCCCAATATTCAAACTCCTTTCCGGCATTTCAATAATAGCAGAGGACATTTATCATTTCTCCCTTTATCTGAATACTATGTAATATGTGTAAGGTGCTCCCGGACGGGGCTCCGCAAAAAATATAGCCGTAAGGGGAAAAATAAAAACTATGATGTGTATTGCTTCTATAAAAAGTGCTACAGCAGCAGAGAAAGCAAAGCGCGCCCTTGTGAGAAACGGAATAGGCTGCACTGTAGTCAGCCTTGATCCGATGCTTACCAAAAGGGGCTGCGCCTGGGGAATTGAATTCAGATGCCTTAGCGAATACGATGCAAAAGGGATTCTGCGATCAGCTCACGTGGCATACGGGGAATTGATAATAAGATAAAGCTTAAGTCAGAGCAGCTTGGTGGAAATAAAAATGACAGTTTATTTGGATAATGCGGCTACATCTTTTCCGAAGCCGCGGGCAGTAGTTGACGCCGCAACAGACTGTATGGCAAACTGGTGCGGTAATCCGGGCAGAGGCGCGCATATATTTTCTGCAAAAAGTGCTGCTGTGCTTTACGATTGCAGGGAAGAGGCAGCAGAGCTTTTCGGGCTTGGCAATCCTGAGGGCGTAGTGTTTACAATGAACGCCACTCACGCCTTAAACGGAGCTATATTCGGGCTTCTGAATGAGGGAGATCATGTGCTGATATCGGATCTTGAGCATAACAGTGTGCTCAGACCCGTAGAATATTTGCGGCAAAGGGGTATGATAGAATATGATATCTTCCAGACAGCCGGAAATACGGCGGCAAATATCTCCCGTCTTATACGCCCTGACACGGCTGCCGTGATTTGCCTGCACGCATCAAATATCATAAACCGGGTACTGCCCGTCGGGGAGATCGGCAGATTGTGCAGACGCCACGGACTGCTGTTTATTCTCGATGCTTCCCAAAGCGCGGGAAGTATCGATATCAATATGAAAAGAGACAATATAAGCGTCCTTTGCACAGCGGGGCATAAGGGACTTATGGGACCTGCGGGAAGCGGACTTGCGCTGTACTCAGACGGAGTAGTTCCGCGCGCATTTATGCACGGAGGCAGCGGAGTAAACTCAAAGGATGCCTTTATGCCGGAATTTTTGCCTGACAGATTGGAGGCAGGTACTCTTGCCGTTCCGGCCATTGCCGGACTTCTGGAGGGCATCAGATATGTAAAGGAGCGCGGAGCGCGAAATATCCGTGAGCATGAATGCGGACTTTCTGATATTGTCCACAGGCGCTTTTTGAGGGACGATCGCTTTGAGATCTATTCAAGACAGGGCGGCAGCTTATTTTTGTTTAATATTCGGGGCTTGAGCAGTCAAGCAGTGGGAGAGGGATTGAATTCTCACGGTATTTGTACAAGAGCGGGTATGCACTGTGCACCTCTTGCTCATAAAACAGTAGGAACCCCCGAGGGCGGCGCTGTCCGCGTAGGTATAGGTGCTTTCAACACCGAGAGCGATATAAGATCGCTTTGCTCGGTTCTTGACGAGCTTGCCGATAAAGCGCAAAAAAACAGTTGACAAAGCAAAATCATAGTGTTATAATTACCTTGTAAAAGCTGTGACGGAGACAGTAGCACGGTAATTATGCTAAAGCGAGCCGACGTTGGTGCAAGGTCGGTGCAGAGTTCCGATGTGAATATCACTCCAGAGCTGTAGGGTGACAGTATTTTGACTGTAAGCGAAATACCGGTAGCCTTCACCGGTGCTCCACCGTTATCGGGAGCGCATATGACTGTATGCAGGTGGTATATCAAAGGGATCCCTTTGTCCTAGCGGCAAAGGGATATTTTTATTATAAATTATTTGCCGCTTTGCGGCATGGAGGTAAATGCTATGTATAAGAAGGTTCCAACCGACCTGAACTTTGTCGGCCGCGAGGCTGAAACACTGAAGTTCTGGAACGAAAACAAGATCTTCGAGCGCAGTCTCGAAATGCACAAGGGAGACAGAAAGTATACTTTCTATGACGGTCCTCCTACTGCTAACGGAAAGCCGCATATCGGTCACGTGCTTACCCGTGTTATTAAGGATATGATCCCCCGTTACCACGCTATGAAGGGCTGCGATGTGCCCCGCAAGGCAGGTTGGGATACTCACGGTCTGCCTGTTGAGCTTGAGGTAGAGAAGCTGCTCGGTATCAACGGAAAAGAGCAGATAGAAGAATACGGCATTGCTCCTTTTATTGATAAGTGCAAAGAGTCTGTATGGAAATATAAGGGTATGTGGGAGTCTTTCTCCGATACAGTCGGCTTCTGGGCTGATATGGACGATCCTTATGTTACATATGATAATAATTATATCGAGTCCGAATGGTGGGCACTGAAGCAGATATGGGATAAGGGTCTGCTTTATAAAAGCTTTAAGGTAGTGCCGTACTGCCCCCGCTGCGGAACACCTCTTTCCGCACAGGAAGTAGCGCAGGGATATAAAAGCGTTAAAGAGCGCTCTGCGGTAGTTCGTTTCAAGGTAGTCGGCGAGGACGCGTATTTCCTCGCGTGGACAACAACTCCCTGGACTCTGCCCTCAAACGTGGCTCTCTGTGTAAACCCCGAAGATACCTACTGCAAGCTTAAAGCCTCCGACGGTTACACTTATTATATGGCAGAAGCACTTATGGAAAAGGTGCTCGGCTCAAGGGAGATAACGTGGGAGATCCTTGACAGCTTCAAGGGCACTGCTCTTGAGGGCAGGGAATATGAGCCTCTGTTTGAATGTGCAGCTGAAAAAGCTGTAGCACAGAAGAAAAAAGCTCACTTTGTCACCTGTGACAGCTATGTAACAATGTCAGACGGTACAGGTATCGTTCATATTGCTCCCGCATTCGGTGAAGACGACAGCCGTATCGGCAAAAAATATGACCTGCCCTTTGTACAGTTCGTTGACGGCAAGGGTAACCTGACAGAGGAAACACCTTTTGCAGGACTCTTCGTAAAGGACGCTGATCCCAAGGTACTGGTTGATCTTGAGAGCAGAGGACTCCTTTTCGACGCTCCTAAGTTCGAGCACGATTATCCCTTCTGCTGGCGCTGTGACACTCCTCTTGTGTACTATGCAAGAGAGTCATGGTATATAAAAGAGACCGCAGTAAGAGACGATCTTATAAGAAACAACAATACTGTAAACTGGATACCCGACAGCATAGGTAAGGGACGTTTCGGCAACTGGCTTGAGAATATTCAGGACTGGGCTATCAGCCGTAACCGTTACTGGGGCACACCTCTTAATATATGGGAATGCTCCTGCGGTCACAGACATTCAATAGGCTCTATTGCAGAGCTGAAGGAAATGTCCGACAACTGCCCCGATGAAATAGAGCTGCACCGCCCCTATATTGATGCAGTAACTATCAAATGCCCCGAGTGCGGCGGTGAGATGAAGCGTGTCAGCGAGGTTATCGACTGCTGGTTTGACTCCGGCGCAATGCCTTTCGCACAGCACCACTATCCTTTTGAAAATCACGATCTGTTTGAGGCTCAGTTCCCGGCAGACTTTATATCTGAGGCTGTTGACCAGACAAGAGGATGGTTCCATTCTCTTATGGCTATATCAACTATCCTGTTCAATAAAGCGCCTTACCGCAATGTAATAGTGCTCGGCCATGTGCAGGATAAGAACGGTCAGAAGATGTCAAAGTCAAAGGGCAACGCAGTAGATCCCTTTGAGGCTCTTGCAACACACGGCGCCGACGCTATCCGTTGGTATTTCTATACTAACTCCGCTCCGTGGCTGCCCTCACGCTTCAGCGACAAGGCTGTTACCGAAGGTCAGCGTAAGTTTATGGGCACGCTTCAGAATACATACGCGTTTTGGGTGCTGTATGCAAATATCGACAAGTTTGACCCCACAAAGTATAAGCTTTCAGACTGCGCGCTTACCGTTATGGATAAATTTATCCTTTCAAGACTTAATACAATGGTCGAGGGCGTTGATAAAAACCTTGCTGCGTATAAGGTACCCGAGGCTGCAAAGTGCCTTTCTACTTTTGTTGACGAGCTTTCGAACTGGTACGTCCGCCGCTGCCGCGAGCGTTTCTGGGCTTCCGATATGACAGAGGATAAGATCGCTGCATATATGACCTTGTATACCGCGCTTGTAACTACTGCAAAAGCAGGCGCACCTATGATACCCTTTATGGCAGAGGATATCTATCGCAATCTTGTTTGCACTGTTGATGCCGGCGCACCCGAAAGCGTTCACTTCTGCTCATTCCCCGAGGTTGACGCTTCTATGATAGACAAGCAGCTTGAGGACGATATGGAATTTATTCTTGAAGCAGTTGTTCTCGGCAGAGCAGCAAGAAACGGTGCTAATATCAAGAACCGTCAGCCCCTTTCCGAGATCTGCGTAAAGACTGACAGGGAAGTAAGCGACTACTATCGCGAGATCGTCGAGGACGAGCTTAACGTTAAGAAGGCCACCTTCGCAGCCGATGTTTCACAGATATCCTCTTACAGCTTCAAGCCTCAGCTCAGAACTGTAGGACCGAAATACGGCAAGCTTCTGGGCGGTATAAACAAGTATCTTGCCGAGGTAGACGGAAACGCTGCAATGGCAAGCCTTGAAGCAGACGGCGCGCTGAACTTTGAGGTGGGCGGCGAACCTGTAAGCCTTACAAAGGACGACCTGCTTATCAGCGTATCTCAGAAGGAAGGATGGTATTCCGTTGCTGAAAACGGCATTACCGTTGCACTTTGCACGATTCTTACCGAAGAGCTTGTTGAGGAGGGCTTTATAAGAGAGCTTACCTCCAAGGTTCAGACAATGCGTAAGGACTCAGACTTCAATGTAATGGATCATATCTCCGTTACGGTTGAGGGCAGCGATAAGCTTCGTGCTGTTCTTGAAAAGGATAGCTCTGAGTTTGAAAAGGCAGTTTTGTGCGACAGCCTCAGCTTTGAAGGCGCACCCGCAGACGGAATTGCCAAGGAATGGACTATCAACGGCGAAAAGGTCGTTATAACCATTAAGAGATAAAGAATAAATACTCCCTTGATACGGTGGAACAGTCCGCACGTTTCAAGGGAGTATTTTTGCGTTTTTTGGTACCGATGTTATTCGACATATTGCAGCTATTGACAAAGGAGCTAAAATATAGTACAATATAAAGTAACATTCTGATGTGTATAAATTACTTTGAAAGGTAGGTATAAAAATGAGCGAGGAAATGACTGAGATACTTAAGACAGCTACCGTCAACGGAAAATTTCTTATGTATAAGGGACGTCCCTTGGTGCGCGAGGGCAATATCATTATATACGGCAATATGGAGGATGAATATATTCTTCAGCTTGTTATTATGACAGAGAAGGAGTATAAGGGCAAAAGTGTTCCCGATAAAATACTCATTCAGGTGATGAAGACCGACGCCGGACTTTCCGACGGCGAGAGAATAGTTAAGCAGGAGATGAAAAGCGGACTCAACGAGGCTATGTCACTCGGTCTTATCTGGCTTGAGAGACGAATCGGTAACTGACGATGAAAAGCTTCAAATGTTTGCTGGCGCTTGTGCTGTGCGCTATTGCTATCGGCACTGTGGGATGCCAGAAGGCGTCTGAGGATGCTGTTACCTCAGATGAAACATTATCAACTGTCAGCACAGTTAATCCTGATACTACTGAAAGCTCAGTCGGTATTGAATATCCTGAATTTACAAATCCTCTTACAGGTCTTGGCAGCGAGACTGACCTTTCTGCAAAGCGTCCTGTCTCCATAATGGTAAATAATATCAGCATAAGCCTTCCTCAGGAGGGAATATGCGGAGCTGACATTATGTATGAGTGTCTCGCCGAGGGCGGTATAACCCGACTGATGATGATAACCACTGAGTATGAAAAGCTTCCTCAGGTGGGAAGCGTAAGAAGTGCCAGAGATTATTATATCGACTTTGCCGAGAGCTATGACTGCATTTTTGTTCACGCAGGCGGCAGCGAGTATGCCTACGATACTATGGCTGAACGCGGTACGGAGCATCTTGACGGTGTTCTGGGCTCTTCCGCTCTGTGGGATCAGACGAATACCTTTTGGCGTGATACCGAGAGGCTGAAACGCTACAGCAGAGAGCATACACTTATGGCAAAAAGCGGAGAGGGTATTGCTGAGGGCATAAAGTATATGGGCATCCGGACTGAAAAAAGCGCCGGATATGAAGAGCCTATGCATTTTGCAGAATTCGGCAAGAGCGTTTCTCTTGAAAACGGTGCAGCTCACGCTAAAGTCAGAATGTCATCCTATCAGACGGTCGACTATGTGTACTCTGAAGCCGAGGGCGGCTATCTGAGATTTCAGTACGACGGAGACGCACATATGGACTCAACTGCAAACAAGCAGCTTTGCTTTGAAAATGTTATAGTAATGTTTGCGGATATGGGCGATATTCCGGGAGACGAAAAGGCGCGTATCTGGATGCAGACTACAGGAGAGGGCAGCGGATATTATATTACCGACGGCACATACCAGAGTATTAAATGGAAAAAGCCGGAGCACTCGTCTCCTATAAAGTATTATTTTGAGAATGGCAGCGAAGTTGAGCTGAACCGCGGAAAAACTATGATAAATGTTGTCCCGAATGTTATGAACAACGAAAATGTCACTTTTGATAATGATACATCTCTTTTAGGATAAGATTTTACAGAGAGAGCAGCCTAAACGGCTGCTCTTTTTATCTATATTTGCTATAGCAAAATAGTCCGGATAGTGCTATAATTTTAGTTGTAAAATGTATTTTTTATATAAAACAGGATACTGTTTGCGCTTAGCAAAAAAGGACAACAAGGTCAGGTGAGTTTAGTGACAAAGGATCTTACGGTAGGTAAGCCGGGCAAAGTGGTTTTTAAGTTCACACTTCCGCTGCTGATAAGCGTAATATTTCAGCAGATATACAATATAGCCGACAGTATGATAGTAGGCAATTTTGCGTCAGACGGCGAGTCGGCTCTTGCGGCAGTGGGCGCTTCATATTCAATAACCATGATATTTGTAGCGGTTGCTATCGGCGTAAATTCAGGCTGCTCTGTTGTAATATCGCAGCTTTTCGGAAGCAAGAGAAACGAAAGTCTGAAGTGCGCCGTATCAACCTCAGTAATCGCAACAGCGGTGCTGTCGGTGATCATGAGCGCAGTGGGACTTGCTTTCTCCGCTCCGCTGCTCAGACTTATCAATACCCCCGAAAATATAATGTCTGACAGCAGTTTGTATCTTAATATCTATATTGCAGGCTTCATTTTTCTGTTCCTTTATAATGTCGGAAACGGAATATTTACAGCCCTCGGCGATTCAGTAACTCCGCTTGTCTTTCTGATAGCTTCTTCGCTCATCAATATAATTCTGGATCTTGTGTTTGTCTGCTGCTATCATTGGGATGTAGCAGGCGTTGCATGGGCAACATTTATAACTCAGGGTGTTGCGGGTGTTTTGTCTATTGCTGCGGCGCTCAGGCGCGTTGCTAAAATAAAAACTGGAAAATATCAGTTATTTTCTTTTAAGATGCTGGGAACTATAAGCGCTTACGCTGTGCCAAGTGTTTTGCAGCAAAGCTTTATTTCCGTAGGAAATATATTCGTACAAAACCTTGTAAACGGTTTCGGATCATCTGTTGTTGCGGGATATGCGGCTGCTGTCAAGCTTAACACTTTTTGCCTGACCTGTGTAACCACCTTGGGTAACGGTATTTCAAGCTTCACCGCACAAAATATCGGAGCAGCCAAGCTTGACAGAGTGCGCAAGGGTGCCTTCAGCGCGGTGACTATGGCGTCGGCAGTTGCTTTGGTATTTGCGGCAGCGTATGTGATATTCCCCGAGGGGATGATATCTATGTTTGTGCCCAAAGAGGATATGACGGCAGCGGCTCTTGAAGCCGGCAGAAGATTCCTTGTTATAGTAGCTCCGTTTTATATAGTTATCGGATGCAAGATCGTCGGCGACGGTGTTTTGCGAGGCGGCGGCGCTATGAAATACTTTATGATAACTACATTTCTTGATCTTATACTGCGTGTTGCTCTTGCGTATATTCTTTGCGCCGGACTTCATATGGGATATGTAAGCATATGGGCGTCATGGCCTGTAGGATGGGTAGTCTCGTCAGCTGTTTCTATCGTGTTCTATTTAACAGGTGCATGGAAGCACGGCAGAGTAGTTGGATAAGATGTTCACATATTATTTACCGACTGCATATTGACTTGATATGTTGCAATATGTTATGATTTTTTTATAAATATTTTGTAGGTAGGTCTCGGATATGGTCGCAAAAAAAATCGTAGGCATAACGCTGCTCTCGCTTGCGTGCTCGCTTCTTTTTGCTTGTAAAGGCTCTGAAAATAATATTGCGGGAACTGACATAGGTAAGGATCCTGTGTTAGCAGAGCACCCGTTTAAGGACGGATATTATATCAGCGATAACTATACCTTGCAATTTGTGTATATCGGCAACCATACAGAAAATTCATATGGCATCTCCGTTTTAGATAACAATACAGGCTCTGAAGAATTTTTCGGAGTTGTGTATAACGTGTCACCCACAGCAGTTTGTGTCACGGTACCCGGATACAGCGATCCGTCAGCTATGCTGTTTGCCGATATGACGGTAAATGAGGACGAACGCTGCGTTATAAAGCTTTCTGATCTCTCAGACAACGGTGTAAGCGCGGCTCTGTGCGGTGAGTATGAATACGGGGGGACCGAGTGGCAGCCTGAGGCTGCCAAGGAAGCGGGAATATTCACCTCCGGCGTTTATTCAAAGGATAATTTCACTTTGAAGATAGATCGTCAAAATAATGAGATCAGTTTCAGTATATGTAATGAAAAAGGCAGCGAGGTATTCAACGGTTCATCTTATGTCGGAAATCAGGACACTGTAATGATAGGCAGCGAGAATAACTATTGCCGTTTTGTAAAGTGCCAGAACGGAGACGGAGTGTACATAGATGTTTCGGCGGTTGGATATTATAAGGATTGTGACTATTTCGGTAAATATGTTCCCACAGAGTAAATAATTATTTTGCACATTGCGGTGCAAATTTGAAGAGAGGTAAATGATATGCAAACCTTAGGATACTATAACGGAAAATTCGACGAGCTTGAAAATATGACAGTCCCCATGCTGGATCGCGGCTGCTATTTCGGCGACGGTGTGTATGATGCGACTTATGCAAGAAATCATAAGATATTTGCTCTTGAAGAGCACGTAGACCGCTTTTTCAGAAGCGCCGCTATGCTTGATATTAAAATAACTCAGTCGAAGGAAGAGCTGTGTGAACTGCTACGCCAGATGGTGAAAAAGGTGGACAGCCCAGATCAGTTTGTGTATTGGCAGGCAACCAGAGGTACTGCACCTAGAAATCACATATATGATGATTCTATGACGGCAAACATATGGATCATGCTGAAGCCCGGAACAATCAAGGATAATTATAAAACAGTTTCTCTCAGAACAGCAGAGGATACAAGATTTTATCACTGTAATGTAAAGACCTTAAATCTTATTCCCAGCGTAATGGCGGCAACTGCTGCGAAGCGCGACAACTGCCAGGAGACCGTGCTTCACAGAGGGGACAGAGTTACCGAATGCTCTCATTGTAATGTTCATATTATAAAGGACGGAGTTTTCCGTACAGCGCCCACAGACTGTCTGATTCTGCCGGGCATAGCAAGAGCGCATCTTATAGGCATCTGCAAAAGAAATGATATACCTGTAGACGAAACGGCTTTTACAATTGCCGAAATGATGGACGCCGACGAAGTTATACTGTCAAGTGTAACAGGTATGTGTCTGGCGGCTGATACTGTTGACGGAAAGAGCGTAGGCGGAAAATCGCCTGAGATACTTGAACTTTTACGCAGGGAAACGCTGGCGGAGTGGTACGCTGCGACGGATATTTGAGTATAAATCATATTCGTCATTTGACAACTTTGAGACGAGGTGTGCTATATGGAATATCAAAGAGTATATGCTAAAATAGATATTTCGGCAATTGAAAAAAATATAGCCGGGGTACGGAGAAGAATCTCCGATTCAACTAAAATAATGGCTATAGTAAAAGCGGATGCTTACGGTCACGGCTCGGCAGTGTTGGCTTCCGAGATAGAAAGAGCGGTAGATTGGTTCGGTGTCTCAAACGTCAGCGAAGCTGTTGAACTCAGAAGAGCAGGCGTTGCCTCACCCATCCTTGTGCTGGGTCATGTAGATCCATGTGAATTTTCTACATCTGTAAAAAATAATGTAACGCTGGCAATGTTCGATTATACGGATGCAAAAAAACTGTCGGAGACAGCGGCGAAGTTTGGTAAAACTGTTGATATACATATAAAGGTAGATACCGGAATGTCGCGTATCGGCTACAGTGTTTGCGAGAGAAGTGCTGATGAGGTTGCTCGGATAGTATCGCTTCCCAATCTGTCTGTAACAGGCATATTTACCCATTTTGCCCGTGCCGACGAGAGCGATAAAAGCTCTGCTGAAACGCAGATAAACGCTTTTGAATTATTTAACAAAATGCTTGCAGATCGCGGCGTTACCATACCGATCAGACATACTATGAACAGCGCGGGAATAATGGAGCTTGATACACCGTATGAGATGGTGCGTATGGGAATAATGCTGTACGGTCAGTATCCCTCAGATGAAATGGACAGATCGTATAAGCTGTATCCGGCAATGCAGCTTATCAGCAGCGTTTCTATGGTGAAAAGCCTTGATGCCGGAGTTGGCATCAGCTACGGACATACTTATGTAACTGACAAACCTACAAAGGTTGCAACTGTTCCTGTTGGATATGCTGACGGATATCCGCGGTGCCTTTCAAATAAGGGCCATGTGCTTATCGGTGGTAAGAGATGTCCTGTAGTCGGCCGCGTTTGTATGGATCAAATGATGGTAGATGTGTCTGAGTTGAATAACGTATCAGTCGGTGATGAGGTTGTCCTGTTCGGAGAGCAGAACGGCGAATATTTGTCTTGCGACGAGGTCGCTGCGGCAGCAAATACTATCAGCTATGAGCTTTTGTGCAGTATTTCGAGGCGTGTTCCGCGTGTTTATTATAAGAACGGTGAATCCGTAAAAACAGTTTCCTACATTATTTAATATGGTATATTGTCGTCAGTACCCAAAATATTGCGGTATTAGCGGCTCATATAATCAACATATATAGTTTCAGGGAAAAATATTCATGATTTTTTGTAAATTTCCTAAAGATATTGTATAAATCCACTTGACATTTCATCAATTTTGGTTTATACTCTGTGTGTATAAGAAATTTAACATGGAGGTTAAATCATGAAGAAAATTCTTTCAGTTCTTCTCCTTGCTGCAATGATGGTCGGCTGTATAATGCCTACTCTCGTAAGCGCGGCAGGTGATCAGCTGACCGTGGTCGTTAAGGGTCCTGCAGAAGTTGCAGTTTGGGATGAGAGCGTAGATCTCGACATCCAGTTGATCAACAATGACGACTCCGGTATTTGGGGTATGACACTTGTAGTTGCATACACCAGCGGATGGAGTGTTGACAGTATCGTAAACGGCACTCTTTGGGATGACGGTGAGTTCGGTGCCAACGCTGCTCCTGCTCCCAGTGCATATGCCAAGGCTCTTGCAGACTTCGGTTTTGATG
Source organism: uncultured Lachnospiraceae bacterium (assembly GCA_964490165.1). Lineage (GTDB taxonomy): Bacteria > Bacillota > Clostridia > Oscillospirales > CAG-272 > Avispirillum. The sequence continues at coordinate 198,533 of CAZBAR010000001.1, forward strand.
CAAACGGCTATGACTTCGCTATTATCGATCTTCAGAAAGCAAACGCAAATGACGCATTGGTTACTGAAGACGGTGTTGTTGCAAGCATAAAGCTTAATGCACCCGCGGCTCTTAATGAGGGCGATACCCTTGACGTAAAGATAATTTACGACAAGAACGGTCCTATGACTGTTGTAGACGGTAAGCCTGTAGACGTAGCACCTGCTGTTGGAAACTACGCTACTACAGTTTGCATCCCCGAGGGTGTTCCCGCAACTTTAGTAGCTAGTACAGAAGCAAATGTAAACGATGGTATCCTTGCTGTTGAAGTTAACGCAGCTAATCTGCCCGCAGTAACAGCTATGGGTGTAACGGGTATTACATATGATAAGTCAGTCCTTACATTTACAGGCGGCGTTTGGGCAGTAGAAGATCCTACCATCGGCGACTTCAATGTTGAAGATGAGACTGCTGCTATTATGTTTACTGAAGCTACTGATGTGAATGATACCGTATGTGTTCTTTTCTTTGCAATTAACCCTGAGATTACTGAAGTAGTAACTACTACTGTGAAGGTTGACTTTACAGCAAGAGCGGTTAATGCAGAGGGCACTGAAGAGAATGTTGAAGTTAAGTCTGTTGCCGGCGTTGTTACCATTACAACTACTAAACCCGGTGATATAGACGGTGACGGCGTTCCGGGAACCTTTGACGATCTGTTTGAGTTCTTGGATGCTATTATGGATGACGTGTATGAGGATAACTATGATTCCAGCGTTGACTTCGATGGCAACGGCGTAATAAACTTCGACGATGTATATGAGTTCCTTGATGGAATTATGGCAGGCGATTACGAAGAATAATCAAATATTGGATCGTATAAATCTGGTTGATTGATTTGTTTTTCGTGATTATAAATTTTAGAAAGAGGATAAAAAAATGAAAAAGTGTTTAGCTTTTCTTCTGTGCGCACTTATGGTAATTTGTGCGTCAGTTTCGGTGTTTGCAGCTAACGAAGCTGCTACAGTGACCTATACAGCTGATAAAGCTGAGGTTAAGCGTGGTGAAACAGTTACCGTGACTGTTTCTATCAGCGGATTTGATGTTGTACAGGCTGCAGGCCTCAACTTCAATGATTTCCTTGCTGAATACGGTGATACATTTGAAATAGCAAATGCTGATGATGTAAATGCCGTTGGTGTGTTGGCTACCGGTACCGGTAACTATAATCCTACCAAGCAGACTGTAAACTATGCGCTGAGATCTAATACCAGCCTTGAAGGCGCTATCTATACTGTTGTTCTTACTGCAAAAGCTGATGCAAAGCTTGATCAGATAAACATCCAGTTTGTATCTACAGTTAAGTACACTGATGAGAACAAGAAGACTCCCTCTATCGAGCATGCTGTTGTACCTGTAGCTGTAAAGGTTGTTTGCGCTGAGCACACACCCGGTGAGGCAGTTGTAACTGACGCTACTTGCACAGAAGCTGGTAGCAAGGTTGTTACCTGCGTAGATTGCGGCACAGTTATTGTTAATGAAGTTATTCCTGCAAAGGGTCACACTCCCGCTGCTGCTGAAGTAACTAAGGCTCCTACCTGCACTGAGACTGGTGTTTCTACTGTTAAGTGCTCAGTATGCGATGCAGTAGTCAGCACAGAGACTATTCCTGCTCTCGGCCACACTGTTGAAGAGTGGACTGTAGATGCTGAGCCTACCTGCACTGAGGAAGGTAGCAAGACCGGCGTATGCTCCGTTTGCGGCGCTGAGGTTGTTGAGGCTATCCCCGCTCTTGGTCATGACTGGGTTGCAGGCGAGACTGTAGAGCCTACTGAGGATGCTGAAGGCTACACCGAGTACACCTGCTCTGTATGCGGCGAGACAAAGAAGGACGACATCGTTCCTGCTCTCGGTGCTGCTCAGACTCCTGCTGACTCCGATAAGCCCGCTGATTCCAATAAGCCTGCTGACTCCAGCAAGCCTGCTGATTCCAGCAAGCCTGCAATGGGCGATGATATGATCTTCGCAGTAGTTGTTCTTGCTGTTGTAGCTTGCGCTTCTGCTTCCGTTATCGTTATCAGACGTAGAAAGGCTAGCAAGTAATTTTACTTGTAAAACTAATACTTAAAAGAAAGCGAGCCGCTTTGCGGCTCGCTTTCTTGTTGATCTTTTGGAAGCTATATGCTATAATTCATAGTAGAATTTTGGGAGGCGATAATATGATAATCGATTTTCACACACATGTATTTCCTGATAAGGTGGCTGAGCGTGCCGTATCTTCAATGGTTGCAAACGGTAATTTTACTCCTCACACCAACGGCACTGTATCAGGACTTCGCAGTTCAATGGCAGACGGTGGTGTAGATGCATCTGTTGTTCTCCCTGTTGTGACTAGTCCCAGACAGTTTGACAGTGTAAATCGCTTTGCTGCCGAGATCAACGGAGTCGGGGGACTTTATTCTTTCGGCGGTATACACCCGGACAATGACAATATAGAGCAGCGCCTTGATTATATAAAGTCTCTCGGGCTTCGCGGAATTAAGATTCACCCTGATTTTCAGGATACATATATTGATGATGACCGCTATGTGAGGATTATTTCACACTGTGTTAAGATAGGCCTGTATGTATGTACTCATTCCGGATTTGACGGTTGCTATCTTAATAATGTTCATTGTACCCCCGACAGAATTCTTTCCCTGCTGTCAAAGCTTCCCGCGCACAGTGAACCCAGACTCATACTTGCTCATATAGGTGCTGTGGGAATGTTTGATGAGGTCGAGGAAAAGCTTGTGGGAACGAATGTGTATTTTGATACAGCTTATTGCCTTGATATGATAGACAGATCACAGCTTATGCGAATTATCGAAAACCACGGCAGTGACAGGATCCTGTTTGCTACAGACTCTCCGTGGAAATCACAGAAAAGTTTCTTTGAAATATTCAATTCCCTTGAATTATCAGATTGTGATCGCGAAAAAATAGCGCATATAAACGCCGAAAAAATATTGGGCATTTGAATGGTTGTGTGACAGTTTTCCTTTGGCATCATATAATGTGTATGAAACTACATATTTGGAGAGTTTTATGGAAAACGAATACTATCCTTTTGTTAATCTGCCACTTGATTATGCTTACAATGCGCTTGAACCTTATATCGATGAAAAAACCATGATGCTTCACCATGACAGGCATTTGCAGAAGTATATTGATGAATTGAATTCTGTTCTTGCGGAAAATCCGCGGCTGGCGGAACTGTCTCTTGAAGAACTTGTGCGTGTTGCACCGATGCTGCCCCTAACAGTCAGAAAAGCCGTGCGCGATAACGCAGGTGGTGTGTATAATCACAGAATGTTTTTTGACGGCCTTGCTCCCGCGGATAGCTTTGAAACTACCGGGGCTCTCGGTGAGGCTATTGTTAAAAAATACGGTAGCTTTGAGGGCTTTTATAAGGCGGTAAGCGATGCGGCGCTGTCAGTATTCGGCTCAGGCTATGCTTGGCTTGTAAACGGTAGAGACGGCCTTGAGATAATAACTACTGCAAATCAGGATACACCGCTTACACGGGATCTTTGTCCTATAATTCCGCTTGACGTGTGGGAGCACGCATATTACTTAAAGCACTATAATGATCGCGCTGATTATATTGACGACTTTTTCAAGGTCATCAATTGGAACGCGGCAAATAAGAGATATACTGAATGTAAGAGCGTAAACAGATAGTGAAAAGCCTCCGACTTTTGTCGGAGGTTTTTTATACACACGCTATAATTTTACTTCAAGCTTTATTTATTTTTTTCATAATACTTTCAATAGATAGCCCGTACTTTTCGGCAATGTCGCGTGCGTAGCTCTTTCCGTCGGGGGTCTTTCTGACTATCCTGAAGCTGCGCTTGCCGCCTGTTACCTCAGCTACCATATTGTCTATGGCAACTCCGCCGCGTGGCAGACATTCATTGTTTATCTTGTCAACGGATGCCGCAAGATCGTGCAGATGAGTAGAGAATATGCCGCGAAGCCGCGCCATACTAAAGCCCTGCAAAACCTCTGCCGCAATATATGCACCTTCATATGACCCTGTGGAGGACAGCGACTCATCAAGCAGCACAAGACTTTTTTCTGTTACACTGTCAAAAATTCTGCAAAGCCTTGCACATTCCTCGCCCAGTCTGCCTTTTTCAACAGTGTCCTCACTTCCCGTAGGGAAGTGAGTAAGTATTTTATCACAGGGAGAGATAACAACGTTCTCGGCAACTACGGGCAGTCCCATCTGTGCCATAGCAAAGGCATGACCCACAGCGCAGGTCAGAACGCTTTTTCCGCCGCGGTTAGGACCTGTTATAACATATATCATTGCACTGTCGTCAAAGGTTATGTCATTCGCCACAAGCTCTGCGTCTGTTTTTAATGCTATAACAGGATTGCAAAGCCCCTTAGCCATAAAATAATTGCTGCTGTTCTCTGTGATCTCAGGCGTACACATCGGGCAGCCGCGTTCCCTGAGCTTTTTTATAAGAGTCGCACCGTGCGTCACGAATTCTATCTCAGGTATCATACGGATAAGAAAATCCGTGTTGTCAAGCACATATCCGCGAATGACCTTTTTCCACGACTTTACCGATGCCTTGAATACATCGGATATGGCGTTATTTGCAGCGTTTATCATTGCCAGCCGCTGATTTTCGGGCTGAACTCTTGAATACGGTATCAGCTCTGCCATACAGGTCATATCATCTTTCTTGAAATCAAGTCGGCGCACCTTGTCGAAAAATTCGCCGCTTTTGAATTTTTCGCTGTTTATGCTGATAACTCCGCAGGACTCGGGAGACATAGCTCCGTCAAGATTTATTCCCACAGTAATACTTCTTATATCGCGGACTCGTGACGCAAGGGTGCCCAGATTTTCGCAGAGATCCTTGAAATACTCACTGCCGGTAAGTACCCGTATTTTTTCACAAAGCGTTTTCAGGGCAGGGGAGGTCACTTTATCGGAATACGGCAAAAGCTCTTCACTCAGCATCTGCATAAGTGAAACATATATTTCTATCTCTGAAATACTGTATAAATAGTCGTCGCTGATGCTGCCTCCGCTGAGTCTGCGCAACTCGGTAATGTCAGTAAGAAAAGGCAGCATATCAGTGAGAATTTTTGATATCTCCGGGTTTTCTTCAATATCCCTGAAGGTTTTTTGACGGTAACGTATTACCTCGGGTTCAGCGGTGAAAAATGAGCCGATGCGTCTTTCATTAAGGTCAAGCAGGGTGTAAAGTCCCAGCTGCTCTGCGTCATCGTCTGATATACCCATAATATCGGTCTCATATTTCTCAGCCGGGAAAAGAAGACTTATATATTCTCTGTTTTCCGTATCGGTATGCAGCGTTTTTTCCATATAAATGTCACCTCAAATCTGTATTAAGTTTACCACAAGATTTATATTGAGAAAAGACGCTTTTGACAATGTTCATAAAAAGTATACATTTCATCGACACAAAAAGCAAAGCAATTGTTGCAATATACATATTAAGGTGGTATAATAGTCACACGCGTATGCACTTTTACGGAAATTATGTACGTGCGTGCTGTTAAATTTTAAGAATGTTTGAATTGTTCAAACCAGGCTAACCCAGGGAAAGGAAATTTTAATGAAAAGATCACTGGCACTGTTTTTGGCGGTAATTATTCTGATGTGCTCAGCGCTCTCTGCTTGTAAGAGCAGCGAAGAAAAGCCCGCAGATGATACCACAAAAAAGGTAGAGGAAACTACCGATAAGAAAGACGACACCACAGAGGAAGAAACCACAGCGGAAGAGAAAACAACTGCTCCGGAAACTACTGCAGCAGAGACCCAGCCTGAAACTACAGCTGCTGAGACAACTTCGGCTTCCGCATCAGATCCTGCTCCTGACGGTACAGGAAGCACCTCCGGCTCTTCGAGCGGAGGATCAAGCATTATAGGCGGTTATGAGGGCGGCAGCAGCGGAGGAAGCAGCAATGTCTCCGGCGGTCAGACGAATAACAGCTCTCAGGCATGGGATATAGTGGTTCCCGTTCTGTCTGACGCGAAGGATGCATACCCTGCAACAGTTGTAACAAAAAGCGGAAAAAAGCTTGTACATACATATTCTGACAGAGCAGTCGGGTATGAGGATAACTCCACCACCTTGTCCTATATGCCTATGCTCAGTACAACTGCATATCATGACCCCAACGCTGCGTATAATGCAGGTAAGGTTCTTTTGAAGGACATTAAGCCCGGATTTGTAAGCTATAGCGTTATTGTAGGATATGACGGCTATATGTTTTACGAGGATACAATCGATGACTTTACAGGTCAGGGCTTTTTGCATGACGAGATATACAATCGTACTGTTAATATGCTTCGTGAAAGAAACAATTGGGCAGAGAAGAACGGTAAAAAGTTTTACTTTGTAATAGCACCCAATAAAAATACAGTATATCCTGACTATATGCCTGAAGGCTATACTATGGCAAGCTATCGCCGCTATGACCAGTTTGTTTCTCTTGTAAACAGCGCGGGTCTTACTGCGGTCGATCTGAGGTCAACTATGAGTGCCGCAGTAAAGGCCGATCCCGAGCGTAATCTTTACTACAAATATGACACTCACTGGAATAATCACGCAGGGTATCTGGCTTATCAGACTACTATGAATATGATAAAAAAAGATTTTCCCAATGTTATTATACATGATAAGAGCGAGTATCAAATAAACTATTGTGAGAGCTATATGAAGGACCAGGCGTATTATCTTGGTTACTATGACCATTTTAAGGAATACGGCCCTGTATATACCCTGAAAAGCGGAAAAACAGCTAATCTCACTTGGTATTTGCCCAAAGAAAACGGCGGACAGTTCGCATTTGCCTATGAAGCTACATCCGGACCTAATAAAGGATTTAACGACGGACTTTACCGTTTGCAGTATACAAACAGTAACAATACATCTTGTCCCAATCTTTATGTTATGCGTGACTCATACAGTATAGCAATGATACCTTTCCTGAAGGACAGCTTCTATATGAGTACATATAACTGGACATTTGTGTTCAGTGAGGCTGAGATATTGGAATCAAAAGCGGATGCTATTCTTGTTATTGTAGCTGAAAGAAACCTCTCAAACTATGTAAATCACAGGGCTGTTGCTGACTGAGTCTTGAAAGGATGGATCTGACAATGAAAAAAGTATTATGTTTAGTTTTGGCGTTGCTTACCGTATGCGGCAGCATTATGCTGGCTTCCTGCTCAAAGGATGCAGAAACTAATTCCCCGGCTGATGATACAAAGGCAGAAGCGCCTGCCAAAAAGCTTTCTGACTTTGATATGCAGGATATTTTTAACGCAGTAAATGAGAAATTGCCCTTTGACGGCCTTGTAAGTGAGGTTTGCTATAAGGAAACCGATGCGGATGAAATGATCTTCTGGACGTACGGTCTTATCGAAGCATCATGTTATGAAAAGTTAGAGAACTATGTTATTACTCTGCCGTCAGACTACAATCAGTCATTTGCTGTGATCGTATTTGATGAAAGCATTACCGACGATGAGATACAGGAAGTAAAGGATGTTGTGTCTAAGCAATATATCAAGGCGCGTGCTTCCTCGTTGCAGATGTATATGCCCGAAGAGTACGACATTGTATCATGGCAGCTGAATAATCCCGACGCTATTTGGAGACAGTACGATAACACTCTTGTGCTTCTGATGTATGGAGCTGAAGAGGCAACAGAGGGCTGGGCGGCAATCGACGCTTTGCTGAAATAATGAGATCAAACAGAAAATCCCCGCTAAAGCGGGGATTTTTGCTTGCTGTATCTTATAGTTTTATCTGCACAAAAAGGAATACGAAATAGAGCTCGTATGGAAACACTTATTTCTTGGGCTTTATAAAAGTATTGCCTGAAAAATTTTTAATTGTTGCTTTTTTTGATAGCCTATGATATAATAACTATAATAGCAATGACGAGAAAGAGTAAGCAACTGAAGCTTTTCAGAGAATCCCATCATCTTTTGATGCGCTGTGAATGGGTAAAGTGAATTTTGCCGAACATGGTCTCCGAGCTGCGTACCGAGCCGTTTGGTTAGGCTGCGCCGGGATCGCCCGTAACAGCGACAGAGTTTCGACAGATCATTTCCTGTCCGAACTTGATAAGGCTTGTTATCGTGAGAAACAGGCGAATTAGGGTGGTAACACGTGAGTAGACAGCAGTAGGCAGCTCTCGTCCCTTATACTTATGTATGGGGGTGAGAGCGTTTTTATTTTGCAGATTTGTCTGCACCGCAGCTCAAGTGTTACAACTATAAGAAATGAGGTTTGAATTATGGAAAATATCATTATAGGCGGAGCATGGCCATACGCAAACGGCTCGCTTCACATAGGGCATATAGCTGCCCTTCTTCCGGGTGATGTTCTGGCCCGTTATTTCAGAGCAAAGGGAGACCGCGTGTTTTATGTGTCCGGCAGTGACTGCCACGGTACGCCGATTACCATCAGAGCTAAACAGGAAGATCTACCTCCTGATGTGATCAGCGAGCATTATCATAAAGAATTCTGCGAAGTATTTGACAAACTCGGTTTCTCGTATGACCTTTATACCAAAACATCGGATCCAAGGCATAAGGCATTTGTTACAGAATTTCACAAGAAGCTTTACAACGGTGACTATATTGAAGAAAGAACGGTAAAGCAGGCTTTCTGTCCTTCGTGTAATAAGGTGCTTACAGACAGGCTGGTGATAGGTGTTTGTCCTGCGTGCGGTTCCGCAACCCGCGGAGATCAGTGTGACATATGCGGGGAAGTATTAGAAGTGGATACCATTATTGATTCTAAGTGCGCTGATTGCGGCACGCCCCTGTCTTTCAGGGAAACGACACAGTTGTTTTTGCAAATAACTAAGCTTAAAAGTGAACTGACGGAGTTTCTCAATACTCATCCGTATTGGCGGAAAAATGCTGTTGCATTTACAAAACGGTATATCGATGAAGGACTGCGTGACCGTGCGATAACGCGTGATCTTGATTGGGGAATTGATGTTCCAAAGCCCGGCTATGAGGACAAGAAAATCTATATCTGGGCAGAAAATGTTCTCGGATATTTGTCGGCTGTTTCTGTTCTTTGCGATGAAAGAGGTATTGATTTCAAAGAAGTGTATGGAGATAACAGTCACCATTACTATATACACGGCAAGGATAATATACCTTTCCATACGATAATTTTACCTTCGCTATTGTTAGCTCAGGGTGAAGGCCTTCATTTGCCTGACAATATTATCTCAAGCGAATATATAACTCTTGAAGGACGGAAGATATCGACCAGTCAGGATTGGGCTGTATGGGCTAAGGATCTTGTAGCGGAATACGATCCGGATTCCATCAGATATTTCTTTATCGCAAACGGACCGGAAAAACGGGATACAGATTTCTCTTGGAGAGAATTCAAAAAGCAGACCAACTCAGAGCTTGTAGGAGCGTGGGGGAATTTTGTAAACCGTACGCTTGCTTTTTCTGTTAAGTATCTCGATTGCCGAATTCCGTCTGTCACTGTTGACAGTGAGATTGAGGAGCGGGTACAGCTGTTGTTCAAATCAGTCGGAACAAAAATAGAAAAGGGAGCATTTCGTGAGGCTCTTGAAGAAATATTTGAAACAGTTCGCTTCGGAAACACATATTATGATGCGAAACAGCCGTGGAAAGCAAGATCTGACGATCCTGAAGAATGTGGAAACACAATTGGTAACTGTGCGTACCTGATTGCTAATATCTCACTCCTCTTATATCCGTTTTTACCTTTTTCCTCATCAAAGATATCGGAATGGCTCGGCATTAAGCTCAAATGGGAAGCGCAGAATATCGGCGTAAAAGCTATTCCTGAGGATATATCTATACTCTTTTCTAAAATTGATTGATCTTCACAGATGCAGCGAGCGTTGGGGCATGTTGCAAAAATCCAAAGTCCGCACCCCTTTCAGGGTGCGGACTTCATTTATATATTTACTTACAGAGAGTGACTCAGTAGAGCTATTTGTTCAGCTCTTTAGAGTTGATGGTCGTTATATCCTCACGCACATTAGCTTGATCGGCTATCCAGTCTTTAGCATATGAGAAGCGGATGTCTTCGCGAACACTCTCTATGCCGTAATAATAATCGAGAAATTCTTCTGCGTCTCCGACATCGGTAATCTGATAATCTTTTACCTTTTCCAAAAGTGCGTCGTCATAATAGTTGTCGTCATAGTTCAGATTTTCGCATCTTATAATGTAATATATCAGCATATCCTCATAGCAGCAATCCTCGGCAAACTCTTTAAGAAAATCATAATATTCATCAAGATCCTCATAACCAATACTCTGCACATATTCAAGCAGGGTCATTTCTTCTTCCTGTGCTTCGGATCTTGTTTTATTTAAGGCTGCATTGTAAAATTCTTCGTATTCTTTTTCGGGAACCTTTTTCAGCTTTGAATTCTCGTATATATATCTCCACGCAAGGTCGGACTTGTAGTTTTCGATCATACCGTTTTTGTCGGTCGTTATCTTGCTTTCGGCAACCAGACGGAAATTCTCTTTTGTGTATTCGCAAAAGCTTAAGTATTTTTCGTCGGTCGCGTCTTCATAGTTTATTTCGTCGATATAGTTAAGATAAATTTCAATTTCGATCTCGCGTCCGGAGTTCATATAGTCTTTGTAGAAAGGGTCAGGCAGGTTAAGCGTAACGGTTTTTGTTTCGCCGACGGACATCCCCTCAACTACCTCGTCCAGAGCGGGAAAGCCGAAGTAATTCGCTCCGAGAGTAAAGGATTGACCGTAGCCGATGTCATTTTCAGTAAAATAAAAATATCCGTAGGGTTTTCCCGTGTCTGTAAATTTGCAGGTGGTGATAATATCTACGATATCGCCGCGGCGGCACGGACGGTCGGGATTATGAGTAAAGGAACACATGAGCGATTCCATATACATTACATAATTGTCAACATCCTCTTTTGTAGGCGTAAAGGTCAGATCAGGCAGTTCAATGCCTGTATAATCGCAGACCTCTACGTAATCGGGCAGGTAGTAATCGTATCTCTCACCTGTAGAATCGTACGCAGAGTATTTTGTGTCTGTTGAGGAGCAGCCGGATGCACTTGCCAGCAGCATAGACAGCGCCAGAATTCCCGTGACGGCTTTTGCAAATCTTTTCATATCAGTTTTCCTTTTCTTTAATCTTAGTTTGGCTTTTCGGCACAAGCGCGCCGGTTATTTTTTTATAGATCATTACGGAAAGCAGGGTAAGTACGATCGGAAGAATGCCATATACCGCGGTGTAGTAAATATAATCTCCGATCATAACACGGATATCAGAGGCGATAACCGTGTTATTCAATATAAAGGGCAGAACGGCAGAAAAAGTAAGATCTGCCAGACGAATTATCATCATAAGCACGCCTACCAATACAGACGGCGCGACAAGTGTGATGTTTTTGCCTTTCTTTGTACAGCGGTTCAGGTATACCGCGCAAATTATCCACGCAGCCGCAAGGGTCGCGGCAAAATAAGCAACGTCGATCAGCAGAGTAAGCGCTACAGCCAATATTCTGGCAAGACTCATTTCATTGCTGATGACCGCATATGTAAAAGACACGGCAACGCCGACAAAATAGCACAAAATTGCCGTAAGTGATATTCGGCGGGCGGTCTTTCTGCCGAAGTATGTAAGTGCATAAAAAACGGACGCTATGGAAAAAGCAACGGCGGCTGCCGAGAAAAAGATGCCGAGATAATTTGCGCCGCTCGGTAAAAACCTTACTGCGGCAGAGCCTGATCCGGAGATCATAATATCTGATGACAGCAGCCCGCCGATAATTGAAAATATATTTGAAAGCAGAACAGCAGACAAAACCGATATCAGTGAGGAAAGCTTGAATTTTTTAGTTATAGTTTTAGCCATTTATATGATATCCCGTTTCTTTATTTTAACATATGTTATTCTATCACAGTTTAAGCGCTAATACAAGTCAGTTGTTTGTAAATATTTCTGCAAGTCAACATATATTCCTGTAATTGATAATATATTTTCAAAAAACGGGAAAGGATCAGAGGTATGTCACAGCAATTCAGAAGACAAATAGATGCAAGCCGTCCGCTTTTGGATTTTTCTCTTCCGTGTGATTACAGCACTATGGAAGAATTTATCGAAATAATGTCAGCAAGATATGATTTTATGTCAGTTACGAGTATCGGAGAGACAATTCTCGGACGGCGGATATATATGATCACACTGGGTGAGGGAAGCGCGGAAAAGGGCGCGCTGTACGTCGGCGCGCACCACGGTATGGAATGGATAACTACTCTTGTTCTGCTTAGATTTATAAACGAATATTGCGAGTATTATAAATCGGGAAAGCAGGTGTTCGGCATAAGTGTTCAAAGCCTGTTTGCAAAAAGGGAGATAAATATAATTCCAATGCTCAATGCCGACGGAGTAGATATGCAGATAAACGGCGTAGAAAAGGATAATCCTTTATATGAGCGGATAATGAAAATGAGCGGGGGAGATCTTTCGCATTGGCAGGCAAACGCAAGGGGAGTTGATCTGAACCATAACTACGATGCGGGATTTTACGAGTATAAAAAGCTGGAGGCAGAGGCGGGAATCCTTCCGGGTGCTACAAGATATTCGGGAGAGTGCCCTGAGTCCGAGCCTGAAACAGGAGCGCTGTGTAATTTTATACGGTTCAGTGATAAGGTCAATATGATACTTACGCTTCATTCTCAGGGGGAGGAAATATATTATACCTCAGGTGGCGCTGTGCCGAAGGGGGCAGGGCAGATCGCTGCAAGACTTGCGGATATGTCAGGCTATAAAGTCTCTGTTCCAGAGGGGCTGGCGTCATACGGTGGGCTTACAGACTGGTTTATCAGAGAATTTGACAGACCGTCATTTACCGTGGAATGCGGCAAGGGCGAAAATCCTATCCGTGAAAATAAGTATTTTCCTATCTATGCGGCTATTCGCGAAATGCTGTTCTGCGCACCGCTTTTGATATAGAATCAGATATTTATTATAGTCAGGACCTCCGGCTTAGCCGGAGATCCTGAGGTTGTCGAAAAAGTCCTCAGAAATAGCAAAATGCACAAAAGGGATTTCGCTCTCTGAGGAGAGCGACCAGAGGTTCCCTCTGGACTCCGGTGCGGCTTAGGCTTTTCGCCCTCTGCGGAGGGCGATTTAGGGCGTTGCCCTAAAAACCCACAAGCTTTTGAAAAAGCTTGACCAAAACTTTTAGTCATTTTGCTACAGACATTTAGTTTTTCGACAGTCTGAGGACCTCCGGCTAAGCTGGAGGTCCTGACTTTTATGTGTATATATGATACAATTTGGAGTGTGATGTTTTCAGTACCCGGATGGGGTAATTTTGTTCTATCGCTTCGTGTATAATAGATCCGAAAAAACGACAATCCGGAGAAATTATAAAATGAACGAATCACTGAATGAAAAGGAATTATTTACAAACATAAATGATGCCTTGATTCAAATATATGCAGATTTAGCCTATATTTATTGTAGTAATGAAGAAGCATCTGAAATCGGGACGGGATTTTCTGATCTTGACCGAATGATCGGAGGTATGAAGAAGTATGATCTTATCGTGATCGGAGGACGCCCCGGTATGGGAAAAACTGTATTCGCACTGAATATTGCATTATCTGCTGCAAAGAAATATAAAAAGAAAGTTTGTATATTCTCTTTGGAAATTGCTGCAAAACATATTGTTTCCCGTATGCTTACACGCGAGGCTATGGTTGACAGCTATTCGTTACGCAATGGTGATCTAAGAGACGACGACTGGGCGCGAATGGCATACGCGTCAGGCGAACTTGCAGACTGCGATATATTGATCGACGATACCCCCAATATTTCCGTAAATGAAATGAGAACAAAGCTCAGAAAGATAAGAAATCCTGGACTTATAGTTATCGACTATTTACAGCTGATATCCGGTGGCGAAAAATTCAGAAAAAATAGAAATAAAGAGATCAGAGACATCGCTTACAGGCTCAAACTTCTGGCGCAAGAATTTCATGTACCCGTTATATGCTGCACACAGTTACCGCGAATAATAGAACACCGAGAGAATAATCGACCGAGGCTGTCGGATCTGCGCTTCATGGGAAACATAGACCGATATGCCGATACGGTCATGCTTCTATACCGTGATAACTACTATCATTATGATTATGATAATGTGAAAGATACAGCAGAGATCATAGTAGCAAAAAACAGTCACGGAGATACCGGAACGGTTGAAATTGGCTGGGACGGACAACATCTCAGATTTTATGACAAGATCGACACCGAATGAGCCGTGGGACAAAAAAATCCCACGGCGTATTGTATTATATTAACAGATATGATACAATTACTATAGGTGCACGGCGTGAAGCATATGTGGCTCTGTAAAACAATTATAGCTTTTTCATGCCTCGTTTGCACCTTCCGGCTCAAATGCGAAGAAAGGGTTAGAAGCTATGAAGTACGCAAAGCAACCGAAAAAACTTCTTATCATAAACATTCTCGATATCCTGCGCAAGTACACGGACGAGGATCACCGCCTCAGCCAAAAGGATATCGTTGATATTCTGGAAAAAGAATATAATATGTCAGCTGACAGAAAATCGGTGCGGCGCAATATCCTGAATCTGATCGATTTTGGTTATGAGATAGAGTACAGCGAATCGAAGCGAATGATACCGGACGCAAAGACAGGCGAGCTGGAGGAGAGCTATATCCTTTCGGATTTCTACCTTGTGCGTGATTTTACGGATGGCGAGCTTCGCCTTCTTATTGACAGTATGCTTTTCTCGAAGCACATTCCGTACAGCCAGCGCAAGGAGCTTGTGGAAAAGCTGGAGGGGCTGTCAAATCAGTATTTCAGGGCAAGAGTAAAGCATATCAGCACTATGCCCGATAATGCGCCGCAAAACAAGCAGCTTTTTTATACGATCGATGTCCTGGATGAAGCGATCAGCCATTCAAAGCAGGTTTCATTTACATACAATAGCTTCGGCATTGATAAAAAGCTGCATCCGAGACTTTCTTCAAGCGGAAAGCCGAGAGAATATATCGTAAATCCGTACCAGATCGCCGCAGCGAACGGTCGGTACTATCTTATATGCAACTATGATAAATACGACGATGTCGGTAACTACCGCCTCGACCGCATAAGCGATATCAAGCTGCTTGACTCTCCCGCAAAGCCCATGAAAAAGGTTAAGGGACTTGAAAACGGCTTTGATCTGCCTCGCCACATGGCGGAGCACGTGTATATGTTTTCAGGCGAGAGCGGGACGGTCACATTCCGTATGAAAAAATATTTCATCAATGATGTAGTGGACTGGTTCGGCAAGGAAGTGGAGTTCTTTGACGAGTCGGAGGACGAGATCAGCGCAAGGGTGTATGTGAACCTTGCCGCTATGAGAAAATGGGCAATGCAATATGCAGTGCATATGTGGGTGCTGTCGCCGCAGAGCCTTGCAGATGAGGTGAGAGCGGATATCAAAACGGCGATGGAGAATTACGAGCGATAAAAAGTTTCAAAAAATTATAGGAGAGATTAAAATGGACAACGAGAAAGATTTTGTGATCGAAAACGGCGTGTTGAAAAAATATAACGGTACCGACACCTCTGTTCAGATACCCGATGGAGTAACAGAAATCGGGGAATGCGCATTTGGGGCATATAAAAATCTTACAAGCATTTACATTCCTGACAGCGTAATAGTAATTGGAGATGGCGCATTTGAGGGATGTACCAAACTCACAGGCATCAATATTCCCGAAAGTGTTACGGAAATAGGCTGGTTCGCATTTGAGGGATGTACCGGTCTTACAAGTATCAATATTCCTGACAGTGTAGCAGTAATCGAGGGTGGCACATTTGATGGTTGCACCGGTCTCACAAGCATCAATATACCTAATAACGTAACAGAAATCGGTAATTGCGCATTTTTAGCATGTGAAAATCTCACAAGCATCACCATCTCCGACAGTGTAACAGTAATCGGGTATAGAGCATTTTGGGGATGTAAAAGCTTAGCAGATACTAATGGTTTTGTAATCGTTCGTGATTGCCTATATCATTATGTCGGTAATTGCGAAACTGTAACGATTCCTGACAGTGTAACTAAAATCGGTAAAAAAGCATTTTGGAGATGTGAAAATCTCACAAGTATCAGCATCCCCGACAGTGTAACAGTAATCGAAGATGGCGCATTTAAGGAGTGTACAGGTTTAGCAGATACTCAGGGATTTGTTATCGTTCGTGATTGCCTATATCATTATGCCGGCAATGACGAAACTGTAACGATTCTCGACAGCGTAACTAAAATCAGTGAAGACGCATTTAGGGAATGTAAAAATCTCACGAGCATCAATATTCCCGACAGTGTAACACTAATCGGCGATTACGCATTTTATCGATGTACAAGTCTCACAAACGTTAATATTCCCGACAGTGTAACAGCAATCGGGGAGTATGCATTTTTAGGATGTGAAAATCTCACAAGCATTACCATCCCCAGTAGTGTAACAGTAATCGAGGAAAGAGCATTTGGGGAATGTGAAAATCTTATAACCGTCAATATACCCGATAGTGTAACCGAAATCGGCAGAGAAGCATTCATATTTTGTACCGCTCTCACAAACATCAATATTCCTGATGGTGTAACTAAAATCGGGGATGATGCATTTTGTGATTGTACCAATCTCACAAGCATCAATATTCCCGACGGCGTTACGAAAATCGGCGAGCGCGCTTTTGAAGGATGTGAAAGTCTCACGATCCACGCGCCGTCCGGAAGCTATGCAGAACAGTACGCGAAGGAAAATGGTATCAGGTTTGAAGCGGCAGATTGATTTGCTGTAAGTGACTTCGAAATTGAGGACAATATCGCCACAAAAACTTGGCAATGAGCCCAAAACGAATTAGCACTAGTAAAAATTATTATTTACTGAGAGGAGTATAACTAATGAATGATGTAAACAGTATAAAAAAACTTTTAGAGAAAATTACCGACGTTCACATAAATGATATCAGCGAAAGAAAAAACGAATACAATATATTTCATGTTTTGGGAATTGAGCATAGAGAAGTTTTGATTTGCCGATTTCTCGGTAATCTGCTTGATCCTAAAGGTTCTCACGGCATGGGAATTATTCCGTTAAAAGCTTTTATCGGTGGTGTCATAGGTGAAGAAGTTGCGGATAAGGAGTTGTCCAATGCTGTAATACTGCTCGAAGAGCATATAGACGATGACCGGAGAGTAGACATTGTAATACATTTAAGTAATAAAATTTACCCGATCGAAGTCAAAATATGGGCAGGCGATCAAGAGTGCCAGTTACAAGATTATTACAAATATTTTTTCGGTAATGACGAGAATCACAAGATATATTATCTTACGCCGTTCGGCAGTTTCACGTCTGAAAAAAGCAGAGGCAAGCTAAAAAAAGATGAACAAATTGTTTGCTTGTCTTTTAAAGAAAACATTCATGACTGGTTAAATGAGATAAATAAGATAAATAATGAAGCCGGCAGCAGCGAAGTTAAGTTTGTTATTAAAAACTTTATGGAGGTAATCGAAAATATGTGTGCAAGTAATAAGGAAGAAAACGATATTTTGAGAGCATTATCACTGGATAACGAATACCAAGAATCCGATTTGATAAAAAGCGCTATCATTTTGATGAAGCACAGTGATAATATCTGGGCTGTAATCAGAAAGAAGTATCTCTTGTCAAAACTCGATTGCTGGGGTGATAAGTATGACTGGAAAGAATGTGATGATAATGATAAAAAAATAGATAAGCATGCATTATTCAGAATCATAGAAAAATCGGATGAAAAAAAGACTCCGATTGCATGGATTTGTGTTGATACAAATTTGTATATAACCGCAGCCGGAAAAGCATCGGATTGGAGTGATTATCCAGGCGGAAATTATAGATGGAAATACATAATACCTAAGGGATATAAAGGAAATAAATTTGCGTTAAACAAGCCAACTACCTTGCCTGAAAATAAAATATGTATTAAAGATATCTTAGACGAAATATCAAATGCATAATTTTGATATCCACCGTTTGACCTCACAAATAAGCCACCATGGAAAAACTATATAATGCTTGAAAGAATATGATAAACCGCTGATTATAACAATAAAAACAATACAAGGTTTTTCAAAAGAGTTAACAGACTTTCTGCATCGGTATACCGTTCTTCCGTTGCACTCAAACGAATGCAGTATTCTTTCTTATTTAGAAAAAATGATGAAAAAATATTTACCCGATATCGCCGCAGAGCCTTGCAGATGAGGTGAGAGCGGATATAGAAACGGCGATGGCGAATTACGAGCAATGAAGCAGATCTTAAAAATAAGAGGAGCGATTAAAATATAAGCAATGGAGTAAATTTGTAATCGAAAACGTCGTTTTGAAAGAATACCATCTTTCAGAACTCCAAATTCCGGAAGGAGTAACAAAAATCAGTCGGGGCGCATTTATGGGAAGTACCAAACATAACGGGACCGCTCCGGTTACCTGAATTACGGGTGGCCGGAGCTGCTTTTTTGTTGGCGCCGATTCTTTTTTTGATGTACCAAAAATGTCCCTTGACGGGTGGTATTATATTACCGTAAAGTATTATAAATATCGGCATGGATGTGGCAAAAACGGGACACGGACTTTCGTATAATTATGCCGAGGACAGACGGAGGTTTTGAAAATGAAAAATCAGGAGAAAAAGGAACTGAACGGACAACTTTCACTGGATGAGCTGTTTGAGCGCGTAGGGAACAATTTAGAAAAAATGCCCTCAACCGATATTTCTGCTATAATAAAGCGTTTGCAAGAGCTGGAGCTGAATGCAAAGAAAGCAGAGAGAGAAGAGCGACTTCGTAAAGAACGTGAGGAGAAGGAGCGGGCGGAGCAGGAAGAAAAGGAGCGCAAAGAGGCTCATATCCGCGAGGTCACATCTATGGATCTGCCCATGGACTGGAGCAACGTTTTTGATACGTCAGACATCACCCGCGGTGTTCATACAGACAGCATTTCAGATGCACTTGTCCTTTGTCTGTCAGATCTCGGTCGGGTCGACATTGAATATATTTCCGCAGTTACTGGCGAGAGCTGTAAAAATGTTATCTGCGCCTTAAAGGGCGCAATATATCAAAATCCTGAAACATGGAACGAATGCTTTTACAAAGGCTGGGAGTCAGCAGAGGAATATCTCTCCGGAAATCTTATACGCAAATTTAAGGCAGCCAAGGCGGCAGATGAAAAGTACAGGGGCTATTTTGCCGATAATATTTCTGCAATAGAAAAAGTGCTGCCGAAGTCTGCTGCGGCAGGGGATATATATATTACCATAGGATCGCCGTGGGTGCCTGCCGATATAATAGATGATTTTATTTTTGATTTGTTCGGAGATCCCCTTGAAGGCTACAGATATCCCGACGTTACGAGAATCGCTATAATGAACAACTTCAAAACGAAGCACGACGAGCTTACGGGAACGTGGGAGATACCTGAAAAAACAAGATACCGCAGAACCAACGTAAAGATCAACCGTACATACGGAACTGAAAAAATGGGAGCGCTGTATATACTTGAAAAAACGCTTAATATGAAAACGGTTTCCGTGACGGAAGAAGTAAACAGTCCTACGAATGCGTCGGGCGTAAAGCGCGTGATAAATAAGGAGGAAACTTTAGCTGTTCTTGAAAAACAGAAAAAGCTTATAAATAAATTTGAAAAGTGGGTATGGAGCGACGACAGCCGAAAAGAGCGTCTGGAAGCGATATTTGAAGAAAACTTCGGCTGTGTTCGCCGCAGGATATTTGACGGCTCTTTTCTGAAATTTCCTACAATGTCTCCCGATGTAAGTCTTTATCCTTATCAGAAGGACGCTGTGGCGAGAATGATCTTTTCACCCAATACGCTTTTGGCGCATGATGTAGGCTCAGGCAAGACCTATGCTATGATAGCGGCAGGTCAGGAGCTTCGGCGTATGGGACTGTCGAAAAAGAATATGTACGTTGTGCCCAATAATATTGTAGGGCAGTGGAAAAGCATTTTTTATACAATGTACCCCGAAGCAGATATTATATGTGTTGAGCCCCGAAGCTTTACGCCTGCAAAACGGGAATCTGTGCTTGAAAAAATACGGGACAGCGATTTTGACGCCGTTATTATCGCATACAGCTGCTTTGAGCAGATACCGCTGTCAAAGGCGTATTACAGAAAAGAGCTGGAAGATAAAAAAAGCCGTGTGGAAGAGCTGCTGGCGCAAAAAAGCAAGGCAACGTCAAGGCTGAAAAAGAAGCAGGAGTCTCTCGCCAAAGCGCTGTCAGAGCTTGCGGCTGCAATTGACGATATGTATAACGGTGTATATTTTGACGAGCTGGGAATAACCAGACTGTTTGTTGACGAGGCGCACAACTTCAAAAATGTTCCTATCGAGACAAAGGTAGGCACGGTGTCCGGTATAAGCAGCGGCGGTTCAAAAAAGTGCCGTGATATGATGGACAAGGTTCATATGGTGCAGTCTCAGAACAGTGGAGGCGGAGTAGTTTTTGCAACAGGCACGCCTATTACAAACTCGGTAACGGATGCATATATAATGCAAAAGTATCTGCAAAGCGGAGAGCTTGCCATGCTTGATCTTGAAAGCTTTGACAGCTGGATAGGAATGTTTGCCGAAAAGGTGGAGAATTTTGAGATAGATGTTGATACAAGCAACTACAGACTGGTAACCAGATTTTCAAAGTTTCACAACTTGCCTGAGCTTACCTCGCTTTTATCCTCTATTGCGGATTTTCACCGTGTTGACACCTCCGCAGGAGTTCCAGATACTGACGGATATATTGACTCGCTTATTTCAAAGACCGTCGATTTTGCACGTTATCTCAGTGATATATCGCAAAGAGCCGACGCTGTAAGAAACGGGCAGATCAGCCGTACTGACGACAATATGCTTAAAATAACGACCGACGGCAGAAAAGCGGCGCTGGATATGCGGCTTGTAGACCCCGGTGCAGCGTTTACATATCAGTCAAAGGCGGCAAGATGTGCTGAAAATGTTGCTGATATATATTTCAAAACAATGCAGGACAGAAGCACGCAGCTTATTTTTTGCGATACCTCTACACCCAAGTCGGGCTTTAATATGTATGACGAGCTGAAAACAAGGCTTGTAGCTGCCGGTGTAGCGGGGGATCAGATCGAATTTATACATGATGCCGGCACTGTGGCAAAGCGTGAGGCGCTTTTTTCAAGGGTGCGCCGTGGAGAGACCCGTATTCTGATCGGCTCTACCTTTAAGCTGGGCATCGGCGTCAACATACAGAATAAATTAACAGCACTGCATCACCTTGACGTGCCGTGGAGGCCTGCCGATATGACCCAAAGGGAGGGGCGCATACTCCGTCAGGGAAATGAAAACTCAAAGGTATTTATTTACAGGTATATTACAGAGGGCAGCTTTGACGCATATTCATGGCAGCTTCTGGAGACAAAGCAGCGGTTTATAAGCGAATTGCTGTCAGGCTCGCTGTCCCGCCGCAGCAGCGAGGATATTGAAAGCACTGTTCTGGATTACGCTGAGGTAAAGGCGCTTGCCGTAGGCAATCCGCTCATAAAGGAGAGGGTAGAGGCGGCAAATGAGCTGACTCGGTATCTGACGCTTCAAAAAAAGCTTGGGGAAACAAGGCTGAATCTGGAAGCAGAGCTGCTTTCACTTCCGTCTGAAATTAGAAATCAGGAAGAATGTATTGTAAAGTGCGAGAATGACTCAGCCTTTTTCGGTGAATGGAAAAAGGCGCATCCGCCTGCATCCGACAGCCGACTGAAAAAGGAGGAGGCAGAAAAAAGAAAGAGCCTGCGCGAGTATATAGGTGCTGCCGTAAGAGGAAATGTTCTTGCCGCGTCTGCTGCCACACTTATGAAATACTGCGGATTTGATATTGTTTTGCCTGCTAATATGATGGCTGAAAAGCCGTATATATGGTTGGTACGTGAGGGCAGATATTACGTAGAGCTTGGAGATACCGATATCGGAAACCTTGTTCGTATCGATAACTTTCTTGATGCATTGCCCGCTCATCTTGATAAAATGAAGGCAGGTCTGGCGGATCTCCGGCAAAAAGAGGCTGACATAAAAGCTGAGCTTGATAAAAAAGAGAGCTATTCAGACGAGATAGACAAGCTTGTGAAGAAGCTTGGGCGTCTTGATAAGAAATTAGGAGTTGATAAAAAATGAGCGATATAAGGCTTGAAAACGTTCCGTCTATGAGCGTGGAGAAAACAGTGACGGCGCTGTCTGACGCGTACATCAGGTTAATAAATAAACGTCTTCCGATGAAGACGATGCCTGCCGTAATGCTTTGGGGTGCTCCCGGTGTGGGAAAATCTCAGGGTGTAAGACAGATAGCCGAAAAGATCAAAGCAAATACGGGCAAGGAGGTAGCCGTTACCGACGTAAGACTGCTGCTGTTCAACCCGATAGATCTGCGCGGAATTCCGACCGCCAATGCCGACAGGACATTGGCGGTATGGCTGAAGCCGCAGATATTTCAGATGGACAGCGGCGACGGAACTGTTAATATACTGTTTCTTGACGAGCTTTCAGCTGCACCTCAATCGGTTCAGGCTGCGGCATACCAAATAGCGCTTGACAGGGTAATAGGAGAGCACCGATTGCCCGAAAACTGTATCGTTATTGCGGCAGGTAACAGAGTAACAGACCGCTCTGTGGCATATAAAATGCCGAAGGCTCTTGCAAACAGACTGCTTCATATAGATGTGGAGGGCAGCTTTGAAGCTTGGAAAAAATGGGCTGTCCGCAGCGGAATAAACGATAAGGTCATAGGCTTTCTGTCTTTCAGAAATAACTATCTTATGAGCTCTGATCAGTCTGCGGATGAGCTTGCCTTTACAACTCCGCGCTCGTGGGAAATGGTAAGCAACATTCTTAACTTTGTAGACGACGATGTAGAACGGATGTATCACCTGATAGCGGGAACAGTCGGCACGGGAGCTGCGGTCGAATTCAGAACTTGGGTACAGGTCTATAAGGATCTTCCGACAATGGAGGATATATTTGAAGGCAAAATGCCGCCGCTTCCCAAGAATACAGACGCAATGTACGCTCTCACTGCTGCAATGACAAACTATGCAAGAGCGCATAAGGACAATATGAAGCTTATAGGAAATTCTATCCGCTATGCAGAGAAAATGCCGCCTGATTTCGCCGCTGTACTTTTGAAGGACTATATGTATATTGAAGAAAATTACAGAGATAAGCTGATGCGTATCCCCGAATTTATACGTTGGGTGAGCCTGAAAGGAAGCCTTATAAATGGAGCTGTCAAATGAAAAGGTAAGAGAATACATAAAAAGACTTCTTCTTTCCAGAATGCGTATCTTGTGCAATAACGGCTTTTACGGTCTGCTGCTTATGCATACGGTATATTCCATAGATGAAAAATGTGAAACGGCATATACAGACGGTGAGCGAATAGCCTTCAATCCGCAGTTTCTCGAACGGCTGAGCAATACGGAGCTTGATTTTGTTATGATGCATGAGATACTTCATATTGTGTTGCAGCACTGTATTAGAGGGAGAGCCATTGAGGAGTCTGAGCGGTTTAATATAGCCTGTGATATTGTTGTAAACTCCAATATTCTTCTGTCGAATAATATGGACTTTAACTCTATTACAATATCTTTTTTGGGGCAGCCGTCAATGCACCTTGCGCCTGACGGCAGGGAGGGGTACGAATATACGGCAGAGCAGGTATATAATATGCTGCCTTCTATGCCCGACTCCGGCTTGAAACTGAATTTGCCCGGCAGTGTCGAAGACGGCGATAACGGTGAAGACGTCAGCGAAGGCGACGGTGAGGGTGATGATAACAGTGAAGGCGACTGCGGATGCTCAGCCTTAGGACGGGCGAAGAAAAAACAGTGCAAAGCAAACGGGAACAGTACATGGGACGATCATTCCAAGTGGGGAATGCTTGAGGATGACGATATCATGCGTGATGTATGGGTAAAGCGCTTTGAGGATGCCTGCGAAGCAATATCAGTTCGCGATCCTTCAAATTCAAGAGGACTTTTGCCCGCGTTTGCCAAGCGGATTCTTAAGGAGCTGAGGCGCTCTCAGACCGACTGGAAAACTGTTTTGAACAATTTCGTTCAGGAGGAGATCACAGACTATTCTTTCAACCCTCCGGACCGACGTTTTTCCGACAGCCCGTTCTTTCTGCCTGATTTTAATGCTCCTGAGGACACAGTGAAAAATATTTTGTTTATGGTAGATACGTCAGGCTCAATGTCAGACGATATGGTAACGGCTGCGTATTCCGAGATAAAGGGCGCTATCGATCAGTTTAACGGAAGACTTAAAGGCTGGCTGGGATTTTTTGATGCTGCGATCATAGAGCCAAAGCCCTTTGATGATGAACATTCATTCAGGATGATAAAGCCTGCCGGCGGAGGCGGCACAGACTTTCAGATAATTTTTGAATATGTCAGCGCGTATATGAGTGAAGAACCTCCTGCAAGCATTATTATACTTACAGACGGATATGCGCCTTTTCCGAAAGAAGAGCTGTCAATGAATATACCGGTGCTGTGGCTGCTGAATAACGAAAATGTGAACCCGCCGTGGGGAAAGGTAGCACGGATAACCGTATAAGATGACGTGCTTCGTTTTGTGCCAAAAATTTCACTTGCGAACCGAGCTGTCCTGACTCTCCCGAGTATCGATTGCCACGGCTTGACTTTTTTCAGCTCTTTTATTATACTTATATAAAAGCAATTCCTATCGTCAGCGAGGGTACAGACAAAAGCACAGCTGAAAAGGGATATGTAATGGTGTGGGAGGTGGAAAGTGTTTGACCTGAAGGTGAAACTTTGAGTTTTGTCATTGGCATTCTCTCTGTTTCAAGGCAGGTGAGAACAAGCAAAGAGGCGCTCATAAGCGCCTCTTGTAAAAATATCCCCTTCCGATGTTCTCAGACAGCCGCCGAACCGGCGGCTGTCTGACTATCTCATTCTTTAGTCTTTCTCACCCACTCTGCCCATCTGGGATCTGCCTGCATTTCAGCTTTTACTTTTGCACTGTCAGGCACACACCACCACGGCCAATCCTCAGGCAATGATACAGTCATTTTGTTTTCTGCACCTTCGCCGAGCTCTTCCTTCACCTTGCAGAGCAACGGGGATGTGTAGGAGAACTCATTTTGAGCGCACAGGCTGTCACATGATCTTGCGTGTTTCAATGCCGTATCCAACGCGTCGAATGCTCCGTCGTGATCCTTTGCAAGCCATAGATGTTCAGATAAATAAAGGTGCAATCTGGCAAGTGAGCCATGATATATTCCATTCTTTTTTCGCCGTCGCAGGTATTCAGCATTAACAGCTCGCGGCAGCAATAAATATCAGGCGCGTCAGCTGCCACAGCGGCAGCCTTGTCATATTCTCCCATGTTGGCATAAAGCTGTATCAGCTCTCTCATTGCACGTCGGCGAATTTCATTGTCATCTGTTGAGGACAGCAGCTTTTCATAAATTTTTACTGCCTCTTGCCAAGAGGCATAAGTACGGTGGCGTTCTGTGTCGTAAATATCATATCCGTTTTCGTCTGTCAGATGATGCTCTCCGAAGCGTACATATCCTTCATTGTACAAAATTGATGCAAGGCACAGCATAAGACGTTCGTTTCCCGGAAACTCGATAATACATTCTCTTGCAAGCTGTATACACTCATCAATGCAAACATCTTCACCGTTATTCAAACGGTTCATATCATCAAGTTTTTTCACAAGCGAGTCGATCTTTTTCTCTCGCTCACCGTGATATCCGAAAAGCTCATCAATTGAAACACCGTAAAGATTTGCCAATGACGGTATTAACTCCATGTCGGGATAGCAAATGCCCTTCTCCCAACGGGACACTGCTTGCGCGGTTACTCCCAAAGAGTGTGCAAGCTCTTCCTGGGTGAGACCGTTTACAAGGCGCAGTTCTTTCATTTGTTCGCCTAATTTAATCTGCATGTTATATCCTCCGATAATTGTTTTTCACCGGTGTGACTATATTGTAGCAAATATTATATGTAAAAACAATTATCAATTTGTTGTTTGGAATTCAACAAATTGTTGAGGGGAACTCTGTGGTAAAATAAAATTATTCAAAAGCGAAAAATCTGCTGTTCTGATTCGTCATAGTAAATGAAAGGGGGATCGAGGTATGTATGATATGGATTTTAACGAATGCTTTTCAAAAGTTCAAAACGGAGATAAAGAATCATTCACACACATATACAACGAACTAAAACAACCGGTGTTTACTATTGTCTGCCGAATTGTGCAATCGAGAGAAGCTGCGGAAGATATTACGCAGGAGGTGTTCGTCAAACTGTATATCTCTCCGCCTGATTCACCTGTCAGAAATCCTAGGGCGTGGATCTTTCAGATGGCGCGCAATCTGTCGATCGATGCTCTGAGAAAAAAGCAAAATGTGAACATTGATGATGTGCAGCTTGCAGGTGATGACGACGCCGACCGCTTGATCATGAAGTTAGATGTCGAGTCGGCGATCAGTAAGCTTCCCTGCTTAGAACGGCAAATATTGACACTGCACCTGAACGGGGAACTGAGTTTCAATGATATTGCCCACATTGTGGAGTTGTCGCTGCCGGCTACATATCGCAAGTACCGTAAAGCCTTAAAAACCTTACGGAATTTATTAGACGGAGACTCATTATGAAGAATTTGATTGCTGTTATTTTAACCCTTATGCTTATCTGTACCTGCTCCGTGACAGTCTTCGCAGACGAAGCAAAATTCAATACTGCCGGAGAGCTGTATCAGTATTGGCATGGCAATAATGCATTCCCTGATTATGTTTGCGGAGTTTGGGTAGAAAACGGAGATATGACAAAGCTTGTCATTGCAGTTCAGAATACAGATGAAGGGAATGCAGGCAAGCAGGAAATACTCGATCTGATCGAAGATGATTCGACTGTCACATTTGAGTACAGAGAACACAGCTATAATAGGCTTCGTGAAGTTCAAGACGAATTATTCCCCTATTTTGAAAAGAATTTGGGGCTGGTTTCAACGGGAATATATGAGACGGACAGCAAAGTCGTTGTAGGTATTTTAGAGGAAAAGAAAGATGATCCGGCTACCGTAGAAATGATAAAGGAAATCAAAAGCCTATACGGGGATATGATTGAAATTGAATACACCGGTCCGGCGGTAGCTGATGTTGACATAGAACCGGCAATAGTTAATATTGATGAATTTGTAAATAACAATATAACCTCTGCTGACTACTTGCCGTTTATTGCTGTCGGAATTGTTTTTCTTGCATTCGTCTCCATATTTATATTCAAGAAAAAAAGAGCGATGATGCTGAGGGCAAGCACAGGTGATACGATCGTATCTTCCGCTCCCTTAACTGCAAAGGAAGTCGAAAATATCGTAAAGAAAAGCACCGTTGATGTACCCACCGACTTGGATGAAAAGATATTCAGTGCAATAGACGGTAATTAAAAAATGCCGCAGAGGTCGCTGTGCGACTTCTGCGGCATCTTTAACTTGCCTATCAGGCGATCTGTGTTAATATAGCACTTCCTTATTTCATATACTGCGTAAAGAACTGCTCCAGCTTATCAAAGGGAATTGCATCCTTTCCGCCGCCGTCATACAGATCGGTGTGAACCGTATCGGGGATGATCAGAAGCTCTTTATTGTCTGAATAAGGATTGTCCTTTACCATATTGTCATAAGCATCACGGCTGAAATAGCAGGAATGTGCCTTCTCTCCGTGCATGATGAGAACCGCACTTCTGATCTCGTTGCTGTAATGCAAAATGGGCTGATTCATAAACGACATACAGCCTGTTACATTCCAGCCGTCGTTGGAATTAAGACTGCGGGGATGATATCCGCGATCGGTTTTATAGTAATCATAATAATCCTTGACGAAGAACGGTGCATCCTCCGGCAGAGGATCGACAACTCCGCCGCCAAGCGAATAGCTGCCGTTTTTATAATCTGCAAGGCGCTGCGCGTTCAGTGCTTTTTTCTTTTCAAAGCGCTGTTCTTCGGTATCTTCACTGTCAAAATATCCATTGGCATTTACCCGTGTCATATCGTACATAGTAGAAGCCACCGTTGCCTTAATGCGCGTATCGAGAGCTGCCGCATTCAATGCAAGACCGCCCCAGCCGCATATGCCGATAATTCCGATCTTATCGGGGTCTGCCCCGTCGCTCAGCGACAGAAAATCTACAGCCGCCTGAAAATCCTCAGTATTGATGTCGGGAGAAGCCATATAACGCGGTTCGCCGCCGCTTTCTCCGGTAAAAGACGGATCAAAAGCAATTGTCAAAAATCCGCGCTCCGCCATAGTCTGCGCATATAATCCTGCCGACTGTTCCTTGACCGCGCCGAAAGGGCCGCAGACTGCAATTGCGGGCAGTTTGCCTTCTGCATTTTTTGGAATATACATATCTGCCGCCAGCGTGATACCGTAGCGATTGAGGAATGTCACCTTGCTGTGATCGATTTTTTCGCTTTTCGGGAATGTCTTATCCCACTCGTTTGTCAGTGTTAACTTTTCAGTATTCATTTCAAATCTCTCCTTTATGCTTTTTATTGATTTCATATACAAGAAAATCCAAACAGTCGATC
>CAZBAR010000002.1:0-157249 GCA_964490165.1 uncultured Lachnospiraceae bacterium
CGATAATGTGCATATGACACAAAACAATTAAAAGCATTTCTGCTAAAATGGCAAATAAATACAAATTCTTTGGATTTTTTATGAAAAACCTATTGACAAAAAATTTTAATGTGCTATATTGAATATAGAAAAGCAGAACACGTTCTGTATGAAATTAATACTTGATTTCAACATCGTATGATGTGAAATATATTAAAAATTTTTTTGAAAGGAAAGACCACTATGAAAAAATTCTTAGCACTTGCACTTGTAGCAATTATGTGTCTGTCATTGGCTGCATGTGCGACTACCGAAAACGGTGATGACAAAGAAGCAAAGGGCTCTGTTTACTTTTTGAACTTTAAGCCCGAGGCAGACTCTGCATGGCAGGAACTGGCAAAGACCTATAAGGAAAAAACCGGCGTTGAGGTCAAAGTCCTTACAGCAGCAAGCGGCGAGTACAATAATACTCTTATTGCAGAAATGGATAAGAGTAATGCGCCAACACTATTCCAGGTCGGCAACCAGAGCGCTCTGAAAACATGGGGCGACTATTGCTACGATCTGTCCGGCACAGACTTTTACAAGGAAATGACGACTGATGACTTTAACCTTAAGGGTGAGAACGGCGAAGTTTTCGCAGCAGGTTACTGCTATGAGGCGTTCGGTATTATAGTAAACAAGGCTTTGCTTGCCGAAGCCGGCTATACTCTTGAGGACATCACAGATTTTGCTTCACTGAAAAAAGCAGCAGATGATATCCACGCCCGCGCTGCCGAGCTTGGATTTGATGCATTTTCATCTGCAGGTCTTGAGTCCTCCTCCAGCTGGAGATTTTCGGGACATCTTTCAAATATGCCTCTTTACTACGAGTTCCGCGACGATAAAGTAAACGCGCAGCCCGCAGAAATCAAGGGAACATATCTTGACAATTACAAGAACATCTGGGACCTTTATACTACCGACAGTGCAACTACAGGTGCAGCGCTTCTTACTTCGACCGGCGATATGTCTACCGCTGAGTTTAAGGAAGGCAAGGCTTGCTTCTATCAGAACGGTACCTGGGAATACGCAGGACTTATTAAGGCAGGACTCAAGGCTGAGGATCTGGCTATGATACCTATATACTGCGGAGTTGAAGGCGAAGAACAATCCGGTCTGTGCTGCGGAACAGAGAACTGCTGGGCAGTAAACAAGACAGCTAAGGAAGAAGATATTAAGGCTACTCTTGACTTTATGTACTGGATCGTTACTTCTGACGAGGGCACGACACTTCTTGCAAAAGAATTCGGTCCCTGTCCTTTCAAGCAGGCAAAAGAGCCTGAAAATGTATTCTTTGCTCAGGCAAACGAATATATTAAAAACGGCAATTATGTAGTAACATGGGCATTCAACTATACTCCTTCCGTAGACAACTGGAGAGCCGGCGTTGTAGACGCACTTTCTCAGTATGTTGCAGGCGGCAGTTGGGACGCAGTTAAGACCGCGTTTGTTGACGGCTGGGCTACAAACTATCAAGTAGAAAATAACGGATAAGTATAATAAACCTTCAGTAAACGGCGAATAATATATGCACGGGCGAGCGTTATGCGGTTCGATCTCTTATAAGCTTAATGCGCTGCGGTGCATAGATTGAGAGAGCCGCAGCTCGCCCTGCTTTGTATTTCAGTATACAGAGCGGGGCGAGTACCGGATAACTGTAAATGGAGTTAGCAGCGACAAAAACGCAAGCTCCTTTATCGCAAATTTTTTCGCGCGAGGTTTGTGCCTGACGGCGCAAATGCAAGGAAAGGCATGGTGATTATTATGAAAGCTAAGCGGCGTGATTACACGGCATTCAACTCTACTTTGATACGCCGACCGATCAGAAGGTGCTTTTGGCTTTTTCTTTTGCCGACTTTTGCCGCTTTTTGTATCGGATTTTTGTATCCATTTTTTCAAGGACTGTTTTTATCGTTTTGTAAATTTGTTACGACAAAAAACTGGGATTGGACAGGTGTACAGAACTATATAGAAGCTATTAAGGATCCGTCATTTGTTCATGCTTTTTGGTACACGGCAGTATTTGCTGTTGTATCCCTGTTGTTTATAAATATTATAGCCTTTGCCATAGCCTACGCGCTGACGCAGGGCATTAAAGGCTCAAATATTTTCAGAACGGTATTTTTTATGCCCAACCTTATCGGCGGTATCGTTCTGGGTTATATCTGGAGTCTGATATTTGACGGTATACTTTCAAAATACGGCACATCTATAATGCTTGACTCAAAATTCGGATTCTGGGGTCTGATCATTCTTATGTGCTGGCAGCAGATAGGATATATGATGATCATATATATCGCGGGACTTCAGGCGGTTCCCGAAAGCTTACAAGAAGCGGCGAAGATCGACGGCGCCGGCAAGTGGAAATCCCTTATTCATGTAACGCTGCCTAATATGATGCCGTCTATAACTATATGCACATTTCTTACTCTTACAAATTCCTTTAAGCTGTATGACCAGAACCTTGCGCTTACCGCAGGCCGCCCGTTTGAGCAGGTCGGAGGATCGGTTATAAAGACTACGGAAATGCTGGCGCTTAACATAGTAAACTCCTTCCAGCAAAATCTTACTAACCGCGGTGTAGGTCAGGCAAAGGCTGTTATATTCTTTGTCTTGGTAGCAGCTATCGGTCTTATACAGCTTCGTGCTACACGTTCGAAGGAGGTGCAGCAGTAATGGCAAAACAGTCAACTCTTAGGGGTGAAAAAATAGGAAAAACAGTGCTTACGGTCTTCTTTGTGCTGTTTTCCATAGTTTATCTGATGCCGATAGTTATTGTTCTTATGAACTCATTTAAGATGAATTCTTTTGTAAGCCTTGAACCGTTTGCATTGCCTACAGCTGAGTCCTTTGCGGGCATCGCCAATTTTGTAAGAGGTATGACCTTCGGTAACTATCCGTTTATAAACTCTGTGCTGTACAGCTTGCTTATAACCGTAGTATCAACATTTCTGATACTGCTGGGCACGTCCATGGCGGCGTGGTATATCGCAAGAGTAGGAAGCACATTTTCAAAGGTAGTATATTATTTGTGCGTTTTTTCTATGGTAGTACCTTTCCAGATGGTAATGTATACCCTGTCACGCACAGCTGACAACCTGCATCTTAATACGCCGTATACTATACCGATAGTTTACCTCGGCTTCGGTGCCGGACTTGCAATATTTATGTTTGTGGGTTTTGTAAAGGGCCTGCCGCTGGAGATAGAAGAGGCGGCTGCAATAGACGGATGCGGCGCCATAAGAACCTATTTCAGAGTGGTAATGCCTATGCTTCGTCCCACTATGATATCCGTAGGTGTGCTTGAGATCATGTGGATATGGAACGACTATCTCCTGCCGTATCTCGTTCTTGACGTGAACAAGTATAAAACGATACCTATTCATATTCAGTATTTGAAGGGAAGCTACGGAACAGTAGATATGGGTGCGACAATGGCGCTTATTATGCTCAGCATAGTGCCTATTATAATCTTCTATCTTGCTTGCCAGAAGTATATTATCAAGGGCGTAGCAGCAGGAGCGGTAAAAGGTTAAATCAATAAATTTCAGGAAGAGAATATCAGTATTATGGGAAACAACATTTTTGAGAGAAGCTGCGGGATACTAATGCCTGTTTCGGCATTGCCGTCCCCCTACGGTATCGGTACGCTTGGTAAAGCGGCTTATGACTACATCGATTTTCTTGTAACAGCCGGACAGTCGTGGTGGCAAATGCTCCCCGTCGGACCTACAAGCTACGGCGATTCGCCTTATCAAAGCTTTTCGACCTTTGCGGGCAATCCTTATTTTATAGACCTCGATATGCTTATTGAGGACGGATTGCTGAAAAAAGCCGAGGTAACCGATCGTAACTGGGGAAGTAAAGCCGGTAAGGTGGACTACGGAAAGATATATGAGTCAAGGTTTTTGCTGCTTGAAAAAGCGTGCAAGCGCGGTGCATCCCGTGACAAAAAGCAGCTTGAAGCCTTTTTGGAGGAAAACAGCGCGTGGCTTCCCGATTACGCTTTGTTTATGGCTGTTAAACGCCATTTCGATATGAAGGCGTGGACTGAATGGGAGGATGAGGATATACGTCTTCGCCGCCCTGAGGCAGTGGCTAAGTATACAAAGCTGCTGAAAGATGATATAAAGTTGTTTACCTATATACAATATTTGTTCTTCAGACAGTGGAAAGAGCTTCGCGCCTATGCCGAGAAAAACGGTATAGGAATTATAGGTGATATTCCTATTTACGTTGCTATGGATTCTGCCGACGTCTGGGCAGAGCCGCAGTATTTTCAGCTTGACGAGGAAAATATACCAACAGCTGTAGCAGGAGTGCCTCCGGATTATTTCAGTGAGGACGGTCAGCTGTGGGGCAATCCCCTGTATAACTGGGACGTAATGAAGGCGGACGGCTACGGCTGGTGGATACGCCGTATAGGCGGCGCGGCAAAGCTGTATGATGCAGTAAGAATAGACCATTTCCGCGGTTTTGAAAGCTATTGGGCTGTGCCCTATGGTGATACCACGGCGAAAAACGGCGAGTGGGTAAAGGGTCCCGGTATGGACTTTGTGGGTGTTATAACCGCATGGTTCAGCGGATTGAAGTTTATAGCGGAGGATCTTGGATATCTTACGCCTGAAGTGCGGAAATTGCTCAGCGACTCAGGTCTGCCGGGTATGAAGGTGCTGGAATTTGCTTTTGATTCCAGGGAACCGTCAAATTATCTGCCGCATACCTATCCTTCAAACTGCGTTTGCTATGCGGGAACTCACGATAATACAACGATCGCCGCATGGAGAGATGAAGCCGCACCTGAGGATATAGAGTATGCAGAGGAGTATTTGGGACTGAATGAAAAAGAGGGCTTCGTAAACGGAATTCTGCGCGCAGGTCTTGGCAGTGTAGCGTCACTGTTTATCGCTCAGATGCAGGATTATCTTGAGCTTGGTGCCGAGGCGCGAATGAATACACCCGGTACCTTGGGCTGCAACTGGCAGTGGCGGATCCGAAAATCTCAGCTTACCAAAAAGCTTGCAAAAAATATCGCGGCAAAGGTGAAGCTTTACGGAAGATAAACGAAAAACGGCTGACCGAGAGGTCAGCCGTTTGAATTCGACAATCTTAAAATTTATTATAATTCGTCAAGTGCGTCGCGCACCTCGCGGTACATATAAAGGCTTCCGAGTATTAAAACAGGCAGGCCTTTTTCTTTTGCCGTTAAAACTGCTGTGTGAACAGCCTTTGCCACATCAGGTACAGCTTCGGCGCTGACGCCGAATTCTCTGAAAACTGCTGCGTAGCTGTCAGCCGACAGCACTCTGGGGTTTGAAGGCTCTGTACAGTATACCTGTGCGGCTACGGCGGATATCATCTCAGCCATTTCTCTGTAGCTTTTATCAGCCATTACACCGGTAACAACTATTGCTTTTTTATCAAAAACGGCACGGGCGCTTTTTACTGCAGCTTCAACGCCCTGCGGGTTGTGACCGCCGTCGAAAACAATGGTAGGACATCTTTGAAGTAACTCAAAGCGGGCGTGCCAAACGGCATTCTTAAGACCTGCTCTTATAAAGCTTTCATCAATGCCCAGCATTTCTGCGGCAGTAATTACGAGCATTGCATTCTCAGGCTGATATGCTCCGAGCAGGCTCAGCTCAAACGGCTTATCAAAGCCCTCTGCCGAAAACACAGTGCCGTCCAGCGACAGCTCTGCTTTTTTCAGCCGTCCGTAATCGCAAAATGTAAGTGCAGCTGCTCGTTCGTCGGCCGTCTTTTTTACGGCAGCCGAAGCTTCGCTGTCGAGCCTTCCGCAAAGAACGGGGCAGGCTGTTTTTATAATGCCTGCTTTTTCAGCAGCGATAGCGGCGGTCGTGTCGCCGAGAAACTCAGTGTGGTCAAGCGCCACTCCCGTAATTACTGACAGGACTGACGAGGATATTATATTTGTAGAGTCAAGTCTGCCGCCCATGCCTGCTTCAAGAATTACAATATCGCAGCCCTTGCGGCGAAAATATTCAAATCCTACGGCAGTTATAAGCTCAAACTCTGTAGGACTGTTTGCCATAGAGTCGGCAAAGGGTTTTATATATTCAATAATATCGGCAAGCTCGCTGTCAGCTATGGGCTCGCCGTTTATGCAGAAGCGCTCATTAAAGCTGTACACATACGGGGAAGTGAATGCGCCTACGCGGTATCCCGCTGCTTTAAGCACGGCTGACAGCATAGCAGAAAAGCTGCCCTTGCCGTTGGTGCCGGCAATGTGAACGAATTTCAGAGAGTTCTGCGGATCGCCTATAAGAGCGCACAGCTCTTTTATTCTCTCAAGACCCGGTCGGCTTCCGAGCCAGCTTACAGAATGAATATAACTAATTGCTTCTTCGTAGGTCATTTTTTAATTTTACCCGTTGCTTTCCTTACTCTTAACAGAGCGCTGATAAATTTTCAAAAGTAAAAAGCCCTCTTTCCCCGAAATCAGCGGCGGTAAAGAAGGCGTTCTGCCATTATTGTGCCGTTGAAGCGGGATGCAATGGAAGTACCGCAGCGAACGCTTTCGTCTGCACGGCAACTCCCCGTCCGCACAGCACTTTACGCACAGCCATTTACTCTTCAAGATGCATAAATTATACATCAGCTGCTGTGACCTGTCAATAGCAATGTCCTACTTTTTTCTAAATCTTCCTATTTTTTTCAAATCCCTTGACATAATCGGCGCAAACAATTATAATAGAATGGAATTGGAATGTGTGGGTACGCCCGTACTTTTCATTGATACTTTGTGCTGCGGCACAGATGTTAAAAAAGGAATGGTCATTTTTTATGTCAGTTAAGTTTATCAAAGAAGCGGGAGAGGCATTTGATTTTGCTGCTGCTCCCGTAGGCTATGAGAGATGCGACGCAGGTCACATTAACGATACGTATTTTGTAGACTGCGGCGAGGGCAACCCTAAATATATTATGCAGAGAGTAAACACAGATATATTTAAGGATCCCATTCAGCTTATGTCCAATATAAAGGGCGTATGTACCCATGTTGCCGAGAAGATCGCAGCAGAGGGCGGAGACACAGACCGTGAGGTAAGAAAGATAATCGGAACCAAGACCGGCGACGATTACTATGTTGACCCTGACGGACGCTACTGGAGAGCATATCTGGAGATCGAGGACGTTATATCATATAATACTCCCGACTCCGCAGATCTTTTCTATAAGAGCGCAGTCGCTTTCGGCAAGTTCTTTAACCAGCTTGCAGACTATCCCGCTGAGACACTGTACGAAACTATCCCCAACTTCCACAACTCCGTAAGCCGTATGAATGATTTCAAGGCTGCCGTTGCTGAGGATAAGATGGGCAGAGCTGCTGAGATGAAGGAAGAGATCGAGTTCGCTCTTTCAAAAGAACCTCTTTGCTCTTACATTATAGACCGCCTTGCAGACGGACGCTTTAAGCTTTGCGTTACTCATAACGATACTAAGCTTAATAACGTACTTATGGATGCAAAGACCGGTGAGGGTACCTGCATCATCGACCTTGATACAGTAATGCCCGGCAGCGTGCTTTACGATTTCGGCGACTCTATCCGTTTCGGCGCTTCAAGTGCTCCTGAGGATGAGACTGATCTTGATAAGGTCTATATGGACCTTGATATGTTCGAGGCATATGTAAAGGGCTTTGTAGGTGAGCTGCACGATTCTATGACACCTGATGAGATACTCGGTCTGCCTATGGGCGCATATCTTATGACTCTTGAGACCGGTATCCGCTTCCTCGGCGACTATCTCAACGGAGATGTATATTTCCACATTCATTATCCCGAGCAGAACAGAGATAGAGCAAGAAACCAGCTTAAGCTCATAAAGGATATGGATGAGAAGCTGCCTGCAATGCAGGAGATCGTTAAGAAGTATCTTTAATAACACATAAAATTAAAGTCTTAAGAGACTGTAAGGAGATTATTATGGAAATTATAAAACCCGCAACAGAGCACGGTATCGTTCACAGATTTCCTACTACGACCTGCTTTAAGTACAACGGATGGCCCTCCGTTTGTAAGGACGACAGAGGCGTGCTTTATGCTGCAGCTTCTTCTATGAGAATGTCACACGTTGACCCTACAGGTAAGAACTGTATGTACGTCAGCTTCAACGAGGGTAAGACCTGGACTCCTCCGATCGTTGTGAACGACTCTTTTGTTGACGACAGAGATACCGGTATCACCTATGTCGGTGACGGTAAAATGGTTATGTCATGGTTCTCTCTCGGTTATGAGGACAACTGTGAGCAGATCCAGACCTATGATTGGTTCCCTGCCGGCGACAAGGCTATTTCCAAGGGCTTCGGCAATATGTGGAAAACTCTGCCTGAGGATGTCTTCAAGGATTGCACAGGTGCTTTTGTTATGACATCTGATGACTACGGTGTAACCTGGGGCGAGCCTATCAGAGTACCTCTGACTGCTCCTCACGGTCCTTCTGTTTGTGCAGACGGCACACTTGTATATATGGGTAAGTCCATGAGCGCTGACTATGAGGCTCAGGGTCATATCGTAGTATACAGCAGTAAGGATGCAGGCAACTCCTGGGAGTATACCGGTACTGTACCTTGCGGTGAGGATTGCGTGCTTCAGAATATGCATGAGCCTCACGTTGTCGAGCTGCCAAACGGCAGACTTCTCGGTGCTATCCGTGTTCATGAAAGAAAGACAGATCCTATGCTGTCTGTATATACCACCTTCTCTGACGATAAGGGTAAGACATGGTCAGTTCCCAAGTGTATCGGCGTAGACGGACTTCCTCCGCATCTGCTTGTACATTCCAGCGGTGCTATCATATGCAGCTATGCCTGCCGTACTGAGGGCAATCACTCAGAGCGCGCAGTTGTCAGCTACGATAACGGCGAAACATGGACTGAGGATTACTGCCTGTACGACTTTGCAGAGCACAATGTTTTGCAGAAGGATATGGGTTATCCCGCATCTGTAGAGCTTTCTGACGGCTCTATTCTTACTGTATACTACCAGTGCCTGCCCGGTCAGTGGCATACCAGCGTTCTCTATACAAAGTGGCGTTTGCAGGGCAAATAAAATTGCACACGGTCATACCGCAAGTGTATATTGCTTGAGAGGTTAACATCAAAAACCATGAAATCCATGAAGATCACAAGAAAAGTTGATGAGCTGGGAAGAATAGTTATACCGGCTGATATGAGAAAGCACCTTGGTATCGAGCCGAATACGATCCTTGAGGCTGAGCTGAGAGGTGAAGAGATCGTTCTCAAGGTTGCAGAGGACGCGTGTCGCTTGTGCGGTGAGACGAAAAATCTTTATCCTGTAGGCGATGTATTTGTTTGCGGCGAATGCGCTGATAAGATCAAGAAAAGCATTATCTGATAAAAAAGCCCCTGAAAAGGGGCTTTTTTAGAATAGAATTGAGGTTGTGAGATTATTGTGGAAAAGATCAATGTCGCTGAAATAGCAGCACTGGCAAGACTCTCTTTTACAGAGTCTGAAGCAGAAAAAATGCGGTTTCATATGGAAAAGCTCACCGAGCTTTTCAGTGTGCTTAATGATATTGAGGGTGATGACAAGGATGATATCGGTTCGCTTTGCGAGCTGCGTGAGGATGTTCCCGATGAATTTTCAGAAAGTGAAAAAATTATTGCATCTGCACCTGCGTCCGACGGGGCATATGTTGTCGTACCTCGCGTTGTTTCCAACGGGGAGGAGAAGTAATGTCACTGTTTGATAAAAGCATTGCCGAGCACGCAGCGGCTTTGCGGCGGCGCGAATATTCGTCACTTGAGCTGACCCGTGCTTATCTTGACAGAATAGAAAAGACGGATGGGGAGATAGGCGCGTATATATACACCGATGCCGAGGCATCTCTGAATATGGCAAAGCGGGCAGATAAGCTGCTTGGCGAAGGATGCAGCTCTCCGTTGTGCGGTATCCCTATGGCAATTAAAGATAATATTTGTACAACGGATTTCCCGACGACTTGCGCGTCAAAAATGCTGGAGGTTTATGTTTCGCCATATAATGCCGCTGTTGCAGAGTATCTTTGCGAGTGCGGAGCCGTTTTTTTGGGCAAGACAAATATGGACGAGTTTGCCATGGGCTCAGGTACAGAAACATCGGCGTACATCCTGACAAGAAATCCGAATAATACAGATCTCTCTCCGGGCGGCTCGTCAGGAGGTTCTGCGGCGGCAGTTGCGGCAGGTGAGTGCGTTTGCGCGCTAGGCAGCGATACAGGCGGCTCTGTGCGTCAGCCGGCGGCTCTGTGCGGTGTGGTAGGTATGAAGCCGACATACGGAGCTGTGTCGAGACGCGGACTTATTGCTTTTGCATCGTCTCTTGATCAGATAGGTACTATAAGCCGCAGCGTTATAGATAACGCACTGCTGTTATCTGCCATATCTAAAGCGGACAGCGGCGACGCAACCTGCAGAGGCATATCAAAATCTCTTGCAGACGGTATTTCCCATAGCATAAAGGGTATGAAAATTGGCATTATCAGTGAGCTTTTCGGTGACGGTGTCAGTGACAGTGTGAGACTTGCCGTAAAAAATGCAGTTGATTTATTGAAAAGCTTAGGTGCAGAATTGGCTTTTATATCACTTAAATCTTTGAAATATGCTCTGAGTGCCTATCATATTATAGCTTCGGCAGAGGCGTCGTCCAATCTCGCCCGTTATGACGGTGTTCGTTTTGGGCATCGCACCGCCGAGCCTGTGGGTTCTATAGATGAGCTTTATATAAAAAGCCGAAGCGAGGGCTTCGGAGATGAAGTGAAATTGCGGCTGATGATGGGCACTTATGCGCTGTCGGAGGGCAGCAGGGAGAAATATTATCAAAAGGCACAAACTGCAAGAAAACGCATCAGACTCGAATTTTTGCAGGCTTTTGAAAAGTGCGATGTTCTGGTTTCTCCCATGACTTTTGAAACTGCTCCGATGCTGTTTAAGTACAGGGATGATCCTGTTGCTATGTACCGCAGTGACATTTGCGGTTTAGGCGCAAATCTCGCCGGACTTCCTGCTATGAGTGTGCCGTGCGGCTGCGAGGGCGGCGGACTTCCCATAGGTATTCAGCTTATAGGCGCTGATTTTTCCGAGTCGGTGCTGTACCGCGTCGGCGCAGCGCTTGAAAGGGGGATGAAGTCTTGAAAACAGTTGACGGATTCGAAGCGGTCATAGGGCTTGAGGTCCACGTCGAGCTGAAAACAAGGACGAAAATGTTTTGCTCCTGTAAAACGGATTTCGGTATGCCTCCGAATACGCAGATATGTCCTGTTTGTACAGGACTTCCGGGCTCAATGCCTATGATGAATAAAAAAGCAGTTGAGCTTGCTGTCCGGGCTGGAATAGGCACAAACTGCAAGATAGCAAATACCTCTGTTATGGCGCGAAAAAATTATTTTTATCCCGATCTGCCAAAGGCTTATCAGATATCTCAGTATGATATGCCGCTGTGTACAAACGGTTATCTGGACATAGAGACGGGGAGCGGAGCTAAAAGAATAGGCATTACCCGTATTCATATTGAGGAGGATGCCGGAAAGCTTTTGCACAGTGAGAGCGGTGAAACACTTATAGATTTTAACCGCTGCGGTGTGCCGCTTATTGAAATAGTAAGCGAGCCAGATATAAGAAGCGCCGAGGAGGCGCGTGCGTATTTGCAGAAGCTGAGAAGCATTATGTTATATGCGGGAGTTTCCGACTGCAGGATGAATGAGGGCAGTCTGCGCTGTGATGTAAATCTGTCAGTGCGCCGTGTCGGAGAGAGCGCTATGGGTACCAGAACGGAAATGAAGAATTTGAATTCATTTCAGTTTATAGCTAAAGCTATTGAAGGGGAGTACCTAAGACAGGTGGAGGTAATACAGTCGGGCGGCACCGTTGTGCAGGAGACCCGGCGATATGACGAGAAATTACAGCGAAGCTTTTCTATGCGTCATAAGGAAACTTCCGCAGATTACCGGTTTTTCTCTGATCCCGATCTTATGCCCGTCGTATTGACAAACGGGTATATTGATAAGGTGCGCTGCGAGCTTCCCCAAATGCCTGATGACAGAATAAAAACGTATACGGATAAATACTGCCTCTCTTCTGACGATGCTGATATCCTTACTGCCGACAAAACTACCGCCGATTATTTTGAAAGCTGTGCGGAGAAGACGGGATACCCCAAAATATGTGCCGGTTTTATATTAAGCGAGATCATGGGAATAAAAACGCCTGAGGAAGGAATTGACCGGATATCTCCTCTCCATATTGCAGAGCTGGCGAACCTTACAGGTGACGGAGAGATAAACTCAGCTACTGCAAAGAAGCTTATAAGAGAGATGTGGCAGGGCGACTTTGATCCTGTAGAACGTGTAGACAAAGACGGACTGCGTCAGATAAGAGATGCGGGTGTTATAAAAAGCTGGGTAGCAGAGGCTGTTTCGGAAAATCCTAAATCTGTTGCAGATTTTCAAAAGGGAAAAGCTTCCGCATCAAAAGCAATTATAGGAAAAGCTATGGCAAAAAGCGGAGGAAGGGCAGATCCGCGCATACTTTCCGATATGGTAATGCAGGAGCTGAAAAAGCTACAGCTCTAATATGCCTATATCAGACAGGCAGGTCAGAAATGAGTTTACATCGCTTTCTGCCTTGTCGCTTGATATATTATATTTTTCGGCTGCAAGCTTTGATATTTCTCCCACGCTTTTGCGCTTTTCAATGTTTTCCCATACAAAAGCTCCGGTGCTGTTGAGAGAGCAAAGACCTGTAAATGTGGCGTCGCTGCCTCTCTCCGGTACAAGAATGTAGTCATCATCGCCTGTGGCGCGAAGTATGTAGTTACCTATTATTTTCATAAGATCATCAGCCTTTCAGCCGTTGTGCGGCATTATTCTTTGATCTAATAATAATGCAGCCGGTCTGCAAAAACTATCGAAACACAGAGGGAAATACGCATGAATGAAAGAATAATTAAAGACATAACGAATTTTATATTTGTTTCTGACGAAATAAAGGAGGCGGACGCGATTTTTCTGCCCGGCGGCGCTCATGCAGAGGTGCCGGAAAAGGGAGCGGAGCTGTACAGAAAAGGCGTTGCGCCGATAATAATACCGTCCGGCAGATATTCTATCGGTTCCGGCTCATTTGCAGGCGTCAAGTCAAAGGCTCACATCTATCGCAAGACTTATTCGACCGAATGTGACTTCTATTCCGATGTGCTGCTTCATGCGGCAATACCCGTGAGCAGCATTTTAAGAGAGAACAGAGCGGAGTTTACAAAGCAGAATGCAGATTTTACCCGCGCGCTTTGCGACAGGGAAAGGCTTAATATACGCCGTGCCGTTATTTGCTGCAAATCCTTCCACGCCAGGCGCTGCCTTATGTACTACGGCTTTGCTTTCCCAGAGGCAGAGCTGCTGATATGCCCCGTTGACTGCATGGATGTCAGCCGTGATAATTGGTATAAGTCAAGAGAATCCTATGATATAGTAATGGGTGAATTAAATAAGTGCTCCGAGCAGATAAAAACTGATTTTTGGAAGTTTCTTTTCGATAAAAGTTGTTAGAGAACGTGAAGTATGCGAGAGTAACCGGTAAATATGCTGTAAGTTCAAATTGAAATAATATCCCAACTTATGTAAAGAAATAAATGCCTGAATGTGGTATTCTTGTTTCAGAAGGGAGGATGACGCTTATGTACGAATGGGTGTACGCAGTGCAAAAGCTTATAGACTGGATAGACGACCACGCAGTTGATAATCCGTCTTTGTCTGAAATATCAAGGCAGGTGGGATATTCACCGTGGTATTGCTCTGAGCAGTTTCACCTTGTTGCAGGTATGACTGTCAAGGAATATATGGCGAGGCGACGTCTGTGCCTTGCGGCTCTTGCTCTGCGAGATACTGATATGTCGGTAATAGACATTGCGCTTGAGTACGGTTTTTCTTCACAGCAAGCTCTGACGAGAGCCTTTACGAATGCATACGGATGCGCACCGGCTGCATACCGAAGAAATCCCGTTCCCATACCGATGACTATGAGAAAAGTCGTTATCACACCTTCTCATTATATTGAACAAGGAGGTTTTACTATGAGCAATTTATCAGTACCTACTTATCGTGTCGAGTATATTCCCGAACACAGATTTCTCGGTGTATACGACTATTCCGAGACTTCAGAAGGACCGATTTGGCCGGCGCACGACTGTGACCTTCTCACTGGTATAGTGCAAAGCATTCCAGACTGTCATCCCGTTGTTACCAATCACACAGCTGGTTGGAAATTGGTAAACGGAGAGAGAAAGTATTTTTACGGAGTTGGAGTAAACATTGATTATAACGGCACAGTACCGGAGGGCTTTGTGCTTACGGACATTATACCGGGCAGCTATTATATGGTGTTCTCCCATCCGCCTTTTGACTATCTCTCGGAGAACGGCGAAGTAATGAGAAGAGTAGAAGAGCTTGCGTGGAACTTTGACCCTTCTGTACTGGGCTATGAATGGAATGAGACCGACTGTCAGGATTATCAGAGACATCATTCTGAAGTTATCGGTTATCATGTACTTCGCCCTGTTAAAAAAATAGGATAAATAAAAGGCGCCGATAATCTTCAAGTCAAGATTTTCGGCGCTCTAGATCGGATGGGGTGAATTTTCAGCGAGTGCATCACTACGCCCTAAAAACATCGCACTGCGATGTTTTTGCTGCCACTACGAACAGCAGCGCCGATGAAAGTGCATAATTGTAATATGCTTGCGCTACTGGCGCAAAGCCGTAAACGGCTTTGCCAAGGTGTGACTATATCGCACTGGCCGGGCTTTCGATTCCCCGCACGGCAACAAAAAACGAACACCGAAGTGTTCGTTTCTTTTTTGGTGACCCGTGGGGGAATCGAACCCCCGTTACTGCCGTGAAAGGGCGGTGTCTTGACCTCTTGACCAACGGGCCTGGTAGCGGAAGTTGGACTTGAACCCACGACCTATCGGGTATGAACCGATTGCTCTAGCCAGCTGAGCTATTCCGCCACGCGCTTGATTATTATAGCACGTAAAGTGCTGTTTGTCAAGCAGTTTTTTATATTTATTTTGATATTTGACGATTTTTTTACTTGTTTTCCTTTTTGCCCAGTATTTCTTCAAGAATTTCCACGATCTTGAACTTTACCTTATATTTTGTCTTTCCGCTGTCCGTTATCGCCCGGTACTGTTCATCTGTAAATCCTGCTGAAATAAATGTCTCCTCACGCTCTCCCGCGACCGCGGTACACAAGGGCGGATACAGCACGCACCACCAGTTATGTCCCGCCCCATCGCCGATGATCACGCGCAGGGAAGTGTATTCACCCTCGGGCAGTGTAAAGTCCTCATAATTGCGCTCTGGATAGTGTTCTTCGCCCAACTCGATATGCACGGGGTAGTCGTAGCCCTCATCGGCTATGACCTTGCTTGCGGCGCTTATAAGCATTCTTTTGCCGCTTGTTATGATCATTTCAGCGTTTTCTTTGCCGCCGTTAAGTCCTAGCTCGGATGCGCTTTCCAATACGGCGTCGCGAACCTTCAGCTTCAGCGCCTGATCGCTGTCACTGTCTGAATTGGCAATGACGTGCAGTCGTATGAGATCTGTATATATCTTTTCCTCGCCGTTTACCGGCAGGACTGATATAAATGTAAATGCGATAAGTATAGCTGCTGACAGAGATGCGATGATTTTTACTTTCATAAGTAATACCGTACCTTTCTTTTCTTTTCATTTCATTTCTCGGTACGGTATTATTCCCCTCGCTCAGGGTGATTATACATAATTTTTGAAATTTTATACAAGACGCGATCTTTTCTCTCCGCGAAGATATGCTTTTATATTTTCCACTATGTCATTAAGGCAGCGTTGCCTTGCCTCTTTAGCGCCCCAGGCCATATGAGGGGTGAGACACACGTTATCAAGCTCCTTCACCGCATAGTACGGACTGTCAGTGCCGAAGGGCTCAGTCTTGTAAACATCGACTCCGATTCCGCCGATACGCTTATTCTTTACTGCATCACACAGTGCAGCTTCATCGCATACTGCTCCGCGGGCGACGTTTATAACTATGGCGTCACTTTTCATCATTGCTATGCGCTCT
Source organism: uncultured Lachnospiraceae bacterium (assembly GCA_964490165.1). GTDB lineage: Bacteria > Bacillota > Clostridia > Oscillospirales > CAG-272 > Avispirillum. The sequence goes on from CAZBAR010000002.1 coordinate 16,133, forward strand.
GCACTTATAAGTCCTTCTGTGCTGTCATTAAGCGGCGTATGAATGGATATAATATCGCTCTCGCGGCAAAGTGTATCGATATCGACGCAATCAAAGTCATCGACGGGAACTCTTTTGTTTGCTATAACGCGGCAGCCCATTGCGGCGGCTACGGAAGCTACTTTTTTGCCTATGTTTCCGAGTCCTACAATGCCCCATGTCCTGCCTGCAAGCTCGTGATAAACAGGGGAGAGCATATTTGCCGTGCCGCTTGCGGTATATGCGCCGTTTTTAACGAAGCTGTTATACTCCGGAAGATGGGTGGAAAGCGAGAGAGCCATTGCCAGCGTGAGCTGCGCAACGCTGTCTGTGGAATATCCGACTACATTGCATACTCCGATGCCCCGCTTTTTCATAAAGTCAAGATCTATATTGTCATATCCTGTGGCGGCAATGCACACAAGCTTTAAGTTTTCAGCCTTGCCGACGGTATTCGCATTCATTTTTATCTTATTGACTATTGCAACGTCTGCGTTTTGCAGACGAAACGCAACCTCATCAGGGGCGGTGGCGGGGTAGGCTGTAACGCTTCCGAGGGCGTCAAGCGGTGAGAGGTCAAGGTCGTCTCCCAAGGTCTTTGCATCAAGCAGAACTATATTCATATAAGTGTTCCTTTCGTAAACCCTACAAAATCTTCGATAAAAAACAAACAGGGGCTGACTACGTCAACCCCGTTTTGTAATAATTACTTGAACTTGCGCTTTCTTGCTGCCTCAGACTTTTTCTTTCTCTTTACGCTGGGCTTTTCATAGCATTCTCTTTTGCGAAGCTCGGCCTGGATACCCGATCTCTGGCACTGACGCTTGAAGCGACGGAGTGCGCTGTCAAGAGATTCGTTCTCTTTTACTCTGACCTCTGCCATTATCTGTTTCCCTCCCTTCGCTTTCCGCGTGAAAAAGTGCCGAATTGCACTTCTATAATATTATATCCGCTCATATACCTTTTGTCAAGTATATTTTCGAAAAAATCAGGCTCATTTTGCCACAATATTCACAATTTTACCGGGGACATAAATTTCCTTAATAATGCTTTTGCCCTCAAGTGCTGCGGCTATTTTTTCATCAGCCTTTGCGGCTGCAATAGCGTCGTCCTTGGATATATCCTTGCTTATGGTAATGGTAGAACGGAGCTTTCCGCATATCTGAACGGCGATCTCTATAGTATCGTCAACAGTCTTCGCCTCATCATATTCGGGCCACTTGCCCAGAGACAGCAGTCCTTCGCCGCCGACCTTCTCCCACATCTCCTCGCACAGGTGGGGAGCATAGGGGCAGAGCAGGCTGATAAAGGTCTTCAGCTCGTCAACGGTAAGAGAGCCGTTATCATAGATGTCGTTAATAAGCGTCATCATAGCGGCGATGCCGGTGTTGAACTTCATATCCTCTATATCGGAGGAGACCTTTTTAATAGTCTTGTGGAATGCAGATTCAAGCGCGGGAGTTACGCCCTCGCCCTTTGCGATGTCAAGCAATCCTGCAGTTCTGTCGAGGAAGCGCTTACAGCCGCGAACGCTGCTTTCGGACCAGGGAGCTGCCTTTTCGTAGTCTCCCATAAAGAGTACATAAACGCGAAGTACATCTGCGCCGTACTGTTCGACAACGTCAAGCGGGTCAATAACATTGCCCTTGGATTTACTCATTTTCTCACCGTCGGGGCCGAGTATCAGACCCTGTGCGGTTCTCTTTGCGTAAGGCTCTGAGCAGGGAACCTCACCGAGATCGTACAGGAAGTGATGCCAGAAGCGGGAGTATATCATATGGCGTGTTACGTGCTCCATACCGCCGTTGTACCAGTCAACGGGCAGCCAGTATTTCAGCTTTTCCTGGTCTGCAAAGCATTCGCTGTTGTGAGGATCGATATAACGGAGGAAATACCATGACGAGCCTGCCCACTGGGGCATTGTATCAGTCTCGCGTCTTGCCTTGCCGCCGCAGCGGGGACAAGTGCAGTTGATAAAGTCGTCAAGCTTTGCAAGAGGGCTCTCGCCGCCGACGCCGGGCTCAAAGTTTTCCATATCGGGCAGCTTCAGAGGAAGTTCTTCGTAGGGAACGCCGACCATACCGCACTTATCGCAGTGTACGATCGGGATAGGCTCGCCCCAATAGCGCTGACGGTTGAACGCCCAGTCTTTCATTTTATACTGAACGCCGCCTTTACCTATCTTTCTTTCCTCCAAGACCTCGATCATACGTGCGATGGAGTCTTTTTTATTTGTATATCCGTTAAGGAATTCGGAGTTTACCATTTCGCCGTCGCCGCTGTATGCTTCGACAGAAACGTCGCCGCCTTTGATTACCTCGATGATATCTACGCCGAACTTTTTCGCAAAATCGTAGTCTCTCTGGTCGTGTGCGGGAACTGCCATAATAGCGCCCGTGCCGTAGCCCATCATTACGTAGTCGGAAATAAATATGGGTATCTCCTTACCGTTTACGGGATCGATCGCGGAAAGTCCGTCAAGGCGCACGCCTGTCTTATCTTTAACAAGCTGTGTTCTCTCAAACTCAGTCTTTTTAGCGCACTCTGCTCTGTATGCAACAACGTCGTCAAAGTTTGCTATCTTTTCCGCATACTTATCAAGCATAGGATGCTCAGGTGCCATTACCATAAAAGTAACGCCGAACAGGGTGTCGGGACGGGTGGTGTACACGGTAAGCTTTTCTTCTGTTCCTACAACGGGAAACTCAACGAATGCGCCTGTCGATTTACCTATCCAGTTTACCTGCTGGAGCTTGATATTGGGCAAATAGTCTACGTCGTCAAGACCCTGAAGCAGCTTGTCTGCGTACTGAGTGATCCTGAGGTACCAAACATCCTTGGATTTCTGCACAACGTCGCTGTGGCAAATATCACACTTGCCGCCCTGAGAGTCCTCGTTGGAGAGAACGACTTTACAGCTGGGGCAGTAGTTGACGAGAGCCTTGTCTCTGAAAACAAGTCCGTTGTCAAACATTTTTCTGAATATCCACTGTGTCCACTTGTAGTAGTCCTCGTCAGTGGTGTCGATAACTCTTGACCAGTCAAAGGAGAAGCCGACCTTTTTCAGCTGCTCTGTAAAGCGGGCGATGTTCTTATCTGTAACCTTGCGGGGATGAGTGTTTGTTTTGATAGCGTAGTTCTCTGTGGGTAGACCGAAGGCGTCAAAGCCGATAGGGAAAAGCACATTGTAGCCCTGCATTCTTCTTTTGCGGGACACTACCTCAAGTCCGGAATAAGCTTTGATGTGACCTACGTGCATACCTGCGCCGCTGGGGTAGGGGAACTCTACCATGGAGAAAAATTTAGGTTTTTCGCTGAAATCCTCGGCGCGGAAAGCTTCTTCATCGTCCCACTTTTTCTGCCACTTCGCTTCTATATTCTTAAAGTCGTATTTCATATAAATGTCCTTTCTGAAATTCTCATCAGTCAGCAGTAAGGAGATCGGAAATATCTATCTCGCTGCCGTCCTTGTAAAGCTTTTCGATCTTATAGTAATCTCTTGTATCAGCGCTGAAAACGTGGAGTATTACCGAGCCGTAGTCGGACAGTATCCATGTATCGCCGCGTCCGCCCTCATTATGCATAACGGATATTCCGTTTTGCGACAGGCGAAATTCCACTTCTTCTGCGAGGGAGCTTATCTGAGTTTTTGAAGTGCCGGTGCAAAGCACGAAGTAGTCTGCGATGCTTGTCTGATCTTCAACATACAAAAGCTTTATATCTTTTGCTTTTTTAACATCCAGTATTTTCACCATAAACTGCGCAATGTCTAAAGGAGTCGGCGAAGCGCACAAGGTGATTTCGGAGGAGGGGGTGTTATTATTTTCCGTCATTTTCTTATCCTTTCGTTATATATCGTTATATAAATGCAGTCGCTGTATAAGGTGTTGAGAAGAAAAAATAAAAGTCCCCGAAGTCTGAAGACTTCAGGGACGAAAATATCGCGGTACCACCCTGTTTACCGTAAAAACGGTCACTCAATACGGCATACGCCGTGCGCCATGATAACGGAGCGTGCCGTGGGTATCTGACCCAAGCTTCGGAGTGAGACTTTGAACTTTTCCCGCTGTCTTGCACCTACCGACAGCTCTCTTCGGGGACGAAGAACAAATTGTTTCCATCAACACTTTATACAATATAAATTATTATATAAAATGATATCACATAATCTCGCCAAAGTCAAGTGGTTTCGTGAAAAACTAACACTGCGCGGTCATTGGCAGCCGCTCAGCCCTCGCAGACCTTTACGCTCCAGCCGAAGGGATCGTCAAGCTTGCCCCACTGGATGCCTGTGAGATTATCGTACAGCTTCTGAGTTACCTCGCCGATCTTATTGTCGGAAACAGTGTATTCCTTGTCATTATAGAACAGATGGCCGATGGGAGAAACGACAGCGGCTGTGCCTGTACCCCAAGCTTCCTCAAGAGTACCGTTCTCAGCAGCTTCGAAAAGCTCGTCAACGGAAATAAGTCTTTCTTCTACCTCGTATCCCCATGACTTCAGTATCTCAACGCAGGACTTTCTTGTGATTCCGGGAAGAACGGAGCCTGTGAGAGCAGGAGTGACTATTTTTCCTGCGATCTTAAACATAACGTTCATGCTTCCGACTTCTTCAATGTACTTCTGCTCAACGCCGTCAAGCCACAAAACCTGAGTGTAGCCGTTTTTCTCAGCTCTTTCGCCTGCTCTGAGGCTGGCTGCATAGTTGCCGCCGCACTTTGCGTATCCTGTGCCGCCGCGAACTGTACGTACATCGTGAGACTCGATCGCTATCTTAACAGGGTTGATGCCTTCTGCGTAGTAAGCACCTACAGGTGAGCAGATCACAACAAATGTAGCGTTTTTAACTGCGTGCACACCGAGATGAGGGTCGTTTCCGAACAGGAAAGGACGCAGATAAAGAGATGTCTCGGCAGAATGGGGTACCCAGTCGCGCTCGAGCTCTACAAGAGTTTTCATAATGTCAAGGCAGCCTTCTTCATCAAGGGCAGGCAGGCAGAGACGCTCTGCGCTGTTGTTAAGGCGCTTTACGTTTTCCTCAGGACGGAAAAGGCGGATAGAACCGTCTGCTGCTCTGTAAGCCTTAAGGCCCTCGAATATTTCCGCACCGTAGTGAAGAACGGTAGACGCAGGATGGATGGGCATAGGACCGAAGGGTACTATTCTGCCGTTATACCAGCCCTTATCGGCAGAGTAGTCCATAATAAACATATGGTCTGTAAATATCTGACCAAAGCCGAGCTTTGATTCATCTGTCGGACGAGCCTTAGGCTCGGTTGTCTTTGTGATCTTTATATCGTATTTCATATTCTTTCCTCCCATAAATATATGAAATTGTATTTTTTGTGTTTTTGCAGGAAAAAATTTTTTTCTTTCAAAAATTGATTACAGTATATCACAGCATACGCAGAATGTCAATTGTGAGAGCGCCTGAAATACAAAAAAATTACATTATTTTATTAGATTTCGGACTAAATGCGGCAGTGCAGGATCACCGGAGCTTTTTGTTTCCATATCTTACGGTGTTGACAAAATAAAATATGGGTACTATAATGTAATGTAGAGTAAAATTATGAATTAAAACGGAGGTGCTACAGTATGTCAGAACTTAAAAAGATGTGGGGCGAGACGTGCAAGGAGCTTGACAGTGCATTCTGCTCTCTCGGCAGATCCATAGTGAAGTCCGCGAAGCTTGGTATAAAAACTGTAAATGAGTGGGCGAACAGTGACGACGGGGCAGAAAAAACTGACAAAACTGCATCAAATTCAGATAAACAATAAGATGTTTTTGTCAGTTTTTGAAGGATTAAATATTTATATATCATTTTTGCGCCCGAAAAGGCAAAAAAGTGTAGACAAATGAAGTCTTATGTGGTAAAATATTCAAAATAGAGAAGCTTCTTCGATGGCGTCCTCTGCTTTGCTCAGCGGACGCCACCATCACACGGCTTCGGGAAAGGCAAATCGAACAGATGTACAGGATAACTTATAAAAAAGAGCTTAACCCTACTGTAACTCTTATGGATATTGAAGCTCCCCTTGTAGCGAAAAAAGCACTTGCAGGGCAGTTCATAATCCTTCGCGTTGACGAGGAGGGCGAGCGTATTCCTCTGACCGTGGCAGGATATGACAGAGAAGCAGGTACGGTACGTATAATATTCCAGCTTGTAGGTGCAACTACAGTAAAGCTCGGTGCAAAGAACGAGGGCGATTATATTCAGGACTTTGTAGGTCCTCTCGGCAAGCCCACAAAGCTTGACGGACTGAAAAAGGTATGTATCGTAGGCGGCGGCGTAGGATGCGCCATTGCGCTGCCTATTGCACAGGCACTGCACGAGGCAGGCTGTGAGGTGCATTCCATAGTGGGCTTCCGTTCAAAGGATCTGGTGATCCTGGAGGACGAGTTCAGGGCTGCGTCAAACAAGTTCACTCTTATGACAGACGACGGCAGTGTCGGCGAAAAGGGTGTTGTTACCGTTCCGCTGAAGGCCGCTATTGAAGCCGGCGAGAATTATGATGAGGTAATTACTATCGGTCCTCTGATCATGATGAAGTTTGTAGTTGCTACAACAAAGCCTTTCGGCGTAAAGACTACCGTTTCAATGAACCCCATTATGATCGACGGTACTGGTATGTGCGGCGGCTGCCGTCTTACTGTCGGCGGCAAGACTATGTTTGCCTGTGTTGACGGCCCCGATTTTGACGGCTTTGAGGTCGATTTTGACGAGGCTATGGAGCGCGGCGCGATGTATCGCGATTTTGAGCGTCACGCATATGAGGAAGCTTGTAATTTGCTGAAGAAGGGGGAGCATAGCAATGGCTAATATGAGAGCTGATAAGAACCCGATGCCTACTCAGGAGCCTGAGGTAAGAGCACATAACTTTTTTGAGGTCGCTTCCGGCTATACTGAGGAAATGGCTCTGGATGAGGCGGCGCGTTGTCTTAACTGCAAGAATATGCCTTGTGTTTCAGGCTGCCCTGTAAAGATACATATTCCCGAATTTATATCAAAAATGAAGGAGGGAGATTTTGAAGCGGCGTATCAGATCATTTCAAAATCTTCAAGCCTTCCCGCTGTATGCGGCAGAGTTTGCCCGCAGGAGAACCAGTGCGAGTCCAAGTGTGTTCGCGGTATCAAGGGCGAGCCTGTAGGTATCGGCAGACTGGAGCGCTTTGCAGCAGACTGGCATAATGAGCACTGCACAGAGGCACCCGTTGTTCCTGAGAGCAACGGACACCGCGTAGCAGTTGTAGGCTCCGGCCCCTCAGGTCTTACCTGTGCGGGTGATCTTGCTAAAAAAGGCTATAAGGTCACTGTATTTGAGGCGCTGCACCTTGCAGGCGGCGTTCTTGTATACGGTATTCCCGAATTCCGTCTTCCCAAGAGCATTGTTCAGAAGGAAGTCGAAACACTGAAAGCGCTTGGCGTTGATATTGAAACCAATGTTGTAGTAGGCAAAACTATTACTGTTGACGAGCTGTTTGAGGACGGCTATGAGGCTGTATTTATCGGCAGCGGTGCAGGACTTCCCAGATTTATGGGAATTCCCGGCGAGAGCCTTCGCGGCGTATACTCAGCTAATGAGTTTCTTACCAGAAACAACCTTATGAAGGCATACCGTGAAGGATCTGATACCCCTATAATGAAGGCAAAAAAGGTTGCAGTTGTCGGCGGCGGTAACGTTGCTATGGATGCTGCACGTACAGCTCTGCGTCTCGGTGCCGAGAAGGTGTATATCGTATACCGCCGTTCTATGGAGGAATTGCCTGCAAGACGTGAAGAGGTTGAGCACGCAATGGAGGAGGGAATAGAATTCCGCCTTCTTAACAATCCTACAAGAATTATTGGCTACGAAAATCCCGATGATAAGCGCGATCCTAAAAACGGAACCGTTATCGGTATGGAGTGCCTGAAGATGGAGCTCGGCGAGCCTGACGAACGCGGCAGACGCTCTCCTGTTGAGATCCCCGGCAGTGAATTTGAGATGGATGTTGACTGTGTTATTATGTCGATCGGCACCTCTCCCAATCCTCTTATCAAGTCTACTACAGAGGGACTTGAGGTAAACCGCCGCGGCGGTATTATCGTCGAAGAGGAAAGCGGCAAGACTACAAAGGACGGCGTATGGGCAGGCGGTGACGCTGTAACGGGCGCTGCTACCGTAATTCTTGCAATGGGCGCAGGTAAGAGTGCGGCTGAATCTATCGATAAGTATCTTTCGGAAAAATAATTGCTGTACAGCTGACCCTGACGTGAAAGCGTCGGGGTCAGCTTTTAACAAACGTAATAAGGCGCGGAGGCAGAGAAGTGAGAAACAACCGAAACACCAAAACAAAGATCGTTACAGCAGCGTGGAAGCTTTTTTATGAGCAGGGCTACGATGACACTACTGTTGAAGAAATAATCGAAGAGTCGGGCACCTCTAAGGGATCGTTCTACCATTACTTTGAGGGTAAGGATGCACTTCTCGGCTCACTGGCCGATCTGTTTGATGAGAAATATATAGCGCTTTCTGAGAATACAGATCTTGACAGTGACAGCTTTGAGCTTTTGCTGCGGCTTAACCGTGAACTGTTTTCTATGATAGAAAACACGATAGATCTTGAGCTTCTTACAAGGCTGTATTCCACTCAGCTTGTAACAAAGGGTGCAAAACAGCTGCTGGATCATAACAGAGTCTATTACAAGCTGCTGCGCAAGATAGTGTCCGGCGCGCAGGAGCGCGGCGAAATGATATCTACTATGACGGTCGGAGACATAGTAAGATACTATGCAATGTGCGAAAGAGGTCTTATATATGATTGGTGCCTCTCGGGTGGCAACTATTCACTCAGAGACTACGCGGCTGCCGTTATGCCTATGTTTTTGAACGATCTGTTTATAAAAAAATAATAGTTTTTTCAAACGTATATTTCGTGGTTTGGTTTTAGTATACATTATTTACCCCTATATTTACAGGACATTTTTGAATTTGATCTGTACGCGGTATAGAATTTAGTCTATACCGCGTTCTGCATTGCGTTCTTGAATTTTTTGTGGTAAAATATGTAGGATATCAGATAATTATGAGGAATAATATTCCTCAGTCTGACACGGCGCTGCCGTGTATAAATGAAAGGAAATATATAAAATGGAAATTTTCGCATTTGTCCTGTATTTTGCAGCAATGCTTGCCATTGGCGTGGTCTTCTTCTTTAAGTCCAAGTCAGGCGTCGGCGGCGAGAAGGATTACTTCCTCGGCGGCAGATCAATGGGACCCTTTGTTACCGCAATGAGTGCTCAGGCGTCCGATATGAGCGGATGGCTGCTTATGGGTCTGCCCGGAAGCATTCTTGCTTTCGGTCTTGGTAAGGCTTGGATAGGCATCGGTCTTGCTATCGGTACTATTGCAAACTGGATCCTTGTTGCCCGCCGTCTGCGCCGTTTTTCTGCTGCCGCAGATGACGCTATCACTCTTCCGCAGTATCTTTCAAATCGCTTTGCTTCTTCAGGCAACTCACTGAAGGTAATATGCGCGGTTATATTCCTTATAAGTTTTACCGTGTATGTTGCATCTGCGTTCAATGCAGGTACTGCCGTATTCTGTGCGGTACTGCCGTGGTTTGATGCTCACAAGGAGCTTGCAATGATAATTTTTGCCCTGCTCATTCTTGTTTACACCTTCCTCGGCGGCTTTAAGGCTGTTTGCTGGACAGACTTCTTCCAGGGAATTCTGATGCTTATCGCGCTTCTTGCAGTGCCGATAATTATGCTTTCCGTAGGCTCTTTCAACAATGAATTCTATAATGCTGTGGGCGGCGATATCTCAGCGTTCGGCACAAATCCTTTTACATCAGACTGGCGTGATATTATCTCCGGTCTCGGCTGGGGTCTCGGTTATTTCGGTATGCCTCACATCCTTGTAAGATTTATGTCTATTAAGAAATCTTCAATGATCAAAAAGTCTGCTGCAGTTGCTATAGTTTGGGTCATTCTTACACTTGGTGCTGCTATTGCAATCGCTATTCTCGGCAGAGCATACATAATGTCTGACGGAAATTCTCTTGCTCAGACGCTGCTTCCCGGTTCTCAGGAGAAGATATTTATATTCGTTGTTAAGGATATCTTCCCGCCCTTTATAGTGGGACTGCTGCTGTCTGCCATAATCGCGGCTTCTATGTCAACTGCCGACAGCCAGCTGCTTGTTGCATCATCTTCTTTCACAAGCGATATTTATAAGCCTATCTTCCGTTCGAACAAGGCGTCCGAAAAAGAGGTGCTTTGGGTCGGCAGAGTAGTAGTTCTTATAGTTTCCGTTATAGCGTTCTTTATAGCTTCAAGCGGACTGAAGGACTCCAGCTCATGGGCTGCCAATATAATGAATATGGTAGAAAACGCATGGGGTCTGTTCGGAGCTGCTTTCGGTCCTGTAGTTATCCTGTCACTGTTCTGGAAACGCTTTAACTATCAGGGTGCCGTTGCAGGTATCGTAGCAGGTGCTGTTGCCGATATTCTGTGGCTGGTGCTTTGCACAGGATCGATCCTCGATAACCCCTTGTTTGTAAGCGGAGTTTATGAGATCATCCCCGGATTTATTATGGGTGTTGTATTTGCAGTGGTTGTTACTCTTGTTACTCCCGCTCCTTCGGATAAGGTTATTGCGATATACGAAAAGGCTACTGATAAGAGCATTGACGACTGACGGAATACAATACTATACTAAATACTATACTAAGTGCTAAATAAAGCTGTAAAAGGAGCTGTCGCATGACAGCTCCTTTTAGCTTGTCTACAGTCTGTAGGCTCCATCTTTGAGGGAGCCTTAGTCTTACTCGCAGAACGCGATAGCGATATCCTATTTGTGTTTTTGATAAACAACAAAAAGCCAACGGAAATTTCCGTTGGCTTTCTTTCTTGATTTAGTCAGTATTTTATTTTGATGATTCTTTAAGTGCAGTCTGTATCTCATCAAGCTTATTTGCAATAGATGCTTCAGCTTTCCAGCCGTTTGCTTCAGTTCTGCCTCTGGCTTCATCGCTGTTAGCAGGAATATACTTAAGCTTCTGATAAGCATCATTGGATTCTACCTTTGATTTAAGAGTTGAGATGCTGTTCTTGAACTCTTCTGCACTCATTGCCTCGATCTCATTCCAGATCTGAGCACTGAAGTTGTCGAGAGATGCAAGAAGAGCGGCATTGTCCTCATTGCGGTAATCAAAAGAGTAGGTAACAGGGAGATAAGAGTCAAGGTTCTGAGATTTAATGTCGTCCCAGTAGTCAAGGCTTACACCGTAATCGGGATATGTCATGTAAACATTACCGGTATCGATAAGGTTCATCTTATACTCATCGCTGAGCTTGACGATCATACCGGAATCTTCCTCATCATACTTCCAGTGAACGTTCTGTGCACCGTACTGAAGAATAGTACGCAGTGTAGTGTTCGTGTTGATCATGGTGATTATTTCCATAGAGCGGTTTACATTCTTGGTGTAAGTGCTTACTGCAAACATTGACTGCAGGTAATCGCTCTTGGTGCCCTGAGGTCTCTGATAGACGTTTATATAATAATCATCAGCATATTTCTGTATCTCACTGCCTGTGCAGGTGATATATCCGACGCCGAATTCATCGACTTCATTGGTGGATACATATCCCTTTTCAACAAGAGTCTTGTAAAGAGTGTAGTTGTTAGTGAAGTTGGTAAATCCGAAAATATTGTCAACCGTCAGGTTTTCGTATGTAACGTCAGGTGTAGGTCTGGATGCAAGAACAGAGAATCCGGCATTGTCCTTTGCGGAATAATACTGATAGTAGTTGGGGACATACTTTCCGTAAACAGGTGTTACGCCGGGATAATACTTTGCTACATCCTCAATGAATGACTGGCAGTCTGAGAGGTTGGTAAGTCTTGCGGGATCAAGATATTCAGAGTCTGCAATTCTCTTGTTTACAAGGAAGTATGTATACTTGCCGACTTCGTGGTTGTTGGGGATAGCGTAAACGCTGCCCTCTACATTTGCCGCAGATATAAAGTCGGGGAATATATAGCTGTTAAGCACCTTGCAGCTGCCGCTGATATCTTCATTAAGAGATTCGAGATAGAAGTTATCAATATAGTACTGATAATCCTCTGCGCCGCGGATAAGGAAAATATCCATCTGGTTGCGCTCAACATTGGCGTAGCCGGTAGCACCGCGGACAACAAGGCTGAGATCGCCGTCCATATTGGGATTTACATATGCGGTCGTGCCTTCAACAAGAGTTTCTCCGTTCTTTGCAGCTTCGATCTCCTGCTTTCTTCTGTCAATAGCTTCCTGTTCTTCCTGCTTGATACGTTCTTCAATGAACTTCATACGCTCTTTGACGGTAGCTTCGTATTCAGCGTCGGGAACAGCGTACAGCTTAATAGCTGTATCATACTCTGTCTGAGTGATCTGGTTTATAGCTTCTTCAACTGCGTAAATTGCTTCTTCTGTAGTGCCTTCCTGTGTAGGTATCCACAGTGTAAGCGTCATGCTTGAACGGTCAAGAGCGCTGCCTTCACCTTCTGTAGTATCAGAGCTGTTTTCACCGTTGATAACAGAACATCCGGAAAATGCGGCTCCGGTAACAAGCATTGCCAAACAAAGCAAGATACTTATGAGTCTCTTTTTCATTAGGAAACCTCCTGTGTGCGCGTAGCACGTATATAGTTATATTTTACACCAAATGGGTAGTTATGTCAAGGACGAATTGTCTTTACTATGTATAATATTCTGTAAATTTTCAGGCACTTTGCCGAAAATTCATAAAAAATACATCAATTTAGCAAATGTGCAGTATCAGATCAGTCCAAAAAGTCTTTAAGTCTTTTTGAGCGACTGGGGTGACGCAGCTTGCGCAGCGCCTTAGCCTCTATCTGACGTATGCGCTCACGGGTTATGTTAAACTCCTTGCCCACCTCTTCAAGGGTATGGGTTCTGCCGTCGTTAAGACCGTAGCGCAGCTTTAAGACGTGCTCTTCGCGGGGGGTAAGCGTGTGAAGAACTTCCTTTATCTGCTCGCGAAGCATAGCGTAGGATGCAGCATCCTGCGGTGCAGGGGAGTCGTCGTCGGGAATAAAGTCTCCGAGGTGGCTGTCCTCCTCCTCGCCGATAGGAGTCTCAAGAGACACGGGATCCTGCGCTATTTTCATGATCTCGCGAACCTTTTCGGGAGACATACCGATCTTTTCGGCAACCTCATCGGGGGAAGCCTCGTGTCCCAGCTCCTGAAGCAGCTGACGCTGATAACGTGATACCTTGTGGATAGTCTCGACCATATGGACAGGGATACGGATAGTTCTTGCCTGATCGGCAATAGCACGGGTTATTGCCTGTCTTATCCACCACGTTGCGTATGTAGAGAACTTATAGCCTTTTGTGTAGTCAAACTTTTCTACAGCCTTCATAAGACCGAGGTTACCCTCTTGAATAAGGTCAAGGAAAAACATACCCTTGCCGAGATAACGCTTGGCAATGCTTACAACAAGACGCAGGTTTGCCTCAATAAGCATCTGCTTTGCTTCCTCGTCTCCGTTTGCCATACGCTCCGCGATCTCAAGCTCGCGCTCAGCGTCAAGCAGCGGCACCTTGCCGATCTCCTTAAGGTACATTCTTACGGGGTCGTCTATAGCGAGACCCTCCTGCTGAAGCATCTTTTCCATATCTTCAGCAGATTCAAGCTGCTCTACCTCAGTCTCTATTTCTTCAAATTCCGCCGGGTTTTCGTAGCTTATGACCTCAATTCCGCTTGACTCAAGCTGATCGTAGATCTTTTCGATCTGCTCGATGTCAAAATCTGCAAATTCAATAGCCTCCATAATGTCGGCATTTGAAAGAGATCCCTTTGCCTTTCCTTTTTCGATGAGCGTTTTAATGTCAAACGGTTTCTTTTCCTGCTCCATCTTTTAATCCTCATTCTTTCCTTTGCTTTTTATATAAACTTTATTGTTTGCTTTCCTGTCTGCGGCGTGCAATAAGTGACGCGAGGTCTTCTGTGCCGCTTTCCTTCAGCCTGATCTTTTCGGACTCGGTACGCAGCCTTTCTACTATGTCTGAAAACACATCCTTGCTGTTTGTAAGGCTTCGTCTGTCTGCCACCATTTTCATAGCAAGGGAAACCTCGTCCTGAGTGAAATCCTCAGACAGCATACCGAAATTAAAGCTTTCTCCGAGTGTGATTATCTTTGAAAACAGCCTTTTATTAAGCGCGGAGAAAAACATATTTTCCTCCAAAAGCTTTTTTTCGGCAGTCAGCTTAATAAATTCGGGGTACTGCAAAAGCATACCCAGTATGGCTCTTTCAAGCTTTACGCTTGTGGGATTTTTAGCAAAATCGGGATCAACTCTGTCGCCGATACCCGAGGTCAGGCGTACTACTTCTCCGTGGAGGTCGTCTTTTTCTTTTTTGATTTTTCTTTTGAGTATTCCCGCAACCTCACCTTTTATGCCCTGTACGTCAAGCTCAAGTGTTTTTGCAACGCTTTGCGAATAAATATCTCGCTCAACCTTTGACGGCATATCGGCAATAGCGAAGCAAAGCTCTCTTGCGGCTCTCATTTTGCCGTCCGATGTGTTTATATCGTATTTTGACAAAGCTTTTGATATCTTATGGTCAAAGCCTGATTTTGAGCCCCTCAGAACCTCGGCAAATTTAGCTGCCCCGTGGGTCTTTATATATTCGTCCGGGTCCTTTGCGCCGGGGATGGTCAGCACGCGGGATTCTATGCCCGCTTCTTCCAAAAGCCGCATCGCTTTATCTGCGGCGCGCTGCCCCGCCTCGTCACTGTCGTATGAGATGATCACCTTGTCAGTGTATTTTTTCATTATTCGCGCCTGATCGGGTGTTATAGCTGTTCCGAGCGTGGCAACGGCGTTTTCAAAGCCTGCGGCGTGCAGTGCGATAACGTCCATATATCCCTCGCAAAGAATAAGCCTTTCCTTGGAGTGGTTTCTGGCAAAATTCAGTGCGAACAAATTACGGCTTTTTTTGAACGCGGGGGTATCCGCTGAGTTCAGATATTTGGGTTTTGAGTCGTCAAGCACACGTCCCCCGAAGGCAACAACGTTGCCCGAAACGTCTATTATTGGAAACATAACTCTGCCGCGAAAGCAGTCATATGTATTTTTTTCGTTTTTGCGGCCGCGCTGGCACAGATATCCCGCTACCATTTCCTCATCGGTAAAGCCCTTTGAGTAAAGATGCTTCTTCAGCGCGTCATATGAATTCGGGGCATATCCGAGTCCGAAACGCTTTATTGTGGCACCGGATAGCTGACGACGGGCAAAATACTCACGTCCGGCAGCTCCCGCTTCGGAAAACAGCGTTTCTCTGAAGAAACGGGCGGCGGCTAAATTCATTTCAAGAATCCTTGATCTTGTAGGGCCTGTAGGTGCGTCATTGCTGTTGTCATCAGGCAGGGTTATGCCGCTTCTGGCTGCAAGAAATTCAAGCGCTGCACGGTAGTCAAGATTTTCGATGCGCATTATAAAGCTTACAACATCACCGCCTGCTCCGCAGCCGAAGCAATAGAAACTTCCGTTGCCTGTATATACGGTGAACGATGGAGTTTTTTCACTGTGAAAAGGGCACAGCCCCTTGAGATTTGCGCCTGAGCGCGTAAGCGTTACATAAGATGATATAACGTCACTGATGCTGTTTCTGTATTTCAGGTATTCAATAATATTCTGCGGTATCATCAGCATCCTCCTTAATATGTCTTATAAAATTGTCAATACTCCGTAGGTTTTTGCCATACTGACGGAATAAACAGTCTTCTGAAGGTATCTATAGCGTAGCGGTCTGTCATACTTGAGATATAGTCGCAAACACAGCGCCGGACGCCCTCTGTTTCTATGCTTTTCCGGCATGACTCAGGCATTTCCTCAGGATGCTCTTCAAAATAGCCGAACATCTCGGTAAGCATTGCCTTTGCTTTGACCTCCTCGCCTTTGGCAACGGGATTTCGATACACTGCGTCAAAGAGAAAATCCCGCAGCTTTTCAGTTGCGTCAAGCACATACGGCGTCATATATATGTCTGGCTTATCTGTCGAAGCTTCTATAACGGCCTTGACCATAGTATTTATGCGCTCTCCATGCCCTCGTCCGACTACCTCTAAAATATCCTTCGGTATATCATCGATAGTAAGGATACCTGCGCGGCAAGCGTCGTCTATGTCATGGTTTATGTAAGCGATACGGTCGGCAAATTTTATAATGCGCCCCTCAAGTGTGGATGCACGGTTTTTTCCTGCGTGATTGAGTATGCCGTCTCTGACCTCAGCGGTAAGGTTAAGACCGCGTCCGTCTCTCTCCAGCTTTTCTACAACGCGAAGACTTTGCTTATAGTGGGTAAAATTCTCGTCATAGCACTGCTGCATAACGATCTCTCCGGCGTGTCCGAATGGGGTATGTCCGAGATCGTGACCGAGTGCCGCGGCCTCGCACAGATCTTCGTTCAGCATAAGAGCGCGGCAGATTATCCGCGCTATTTGCGTTACCTCAAGTGTATGTGTCAGACGGGTGCGGTAATGCTCGTCAACAGGGAACAGAAACACCTGTGTTTTGTGCATAAGGCGGCGAAATGCCTTTGAGTGGATTATCCTGTCGCGGTCGCGTTGAAACTCAGTCCTGTTATTACAAGGGGTATAGGGATGATCTCTGCCCTTTGTATTACAGGTAAGAAACGCATAAGGCGACAGAGTAGATTTTTCTCTCTCGCAGAACAACTCAGCTACAGTCAAAGCGGCACCGCCTTCCTATGCAGTATTTCTTTTCACTATAATATACGCAAAAATATACTTTTTTACTTTTTTTGCTGACAAAATTGTGATTTGTTTAAGAGTTTTTTACATTTCCCGTTTCAAATGTGAAGCTCCACGCCCGAAATGCCCGTTTTCGGCGTGGGAAAATAAACAATAAAAGGTCATCGGCGACAAAAACAAAGCGCCGCCCGATGCAAACGCATCGGGCGGCGGGCTTTGTTATCAGTCTTCAAATCCGAGCCTGAACAGCTTGTCGAGGCGTTCGGTATTTCCCGAAAGATGCAGATATGCAAACACGCATTCAAGTCCCGTTGCACGGCTGTACTGCGCGTGGGTTGCGCTTTTCGGTGCAGTGTGGGTGCTGTTGCGACCTCTTTTGTATACTGCCTCCTCGTCGTCGGTAAAGTACGGCAGCATTTTCTCAGCGGCAGCGCTTTGCGCGACTGCTGTAACGTATTTTGCAGCTGCCTCCTGCGGGCGGGCAATTCCGCTCTCCACCAGACGTTTTCTTACCATAAGCTCCATAACTGCATCTCCCAAATAGGCAAGGGAGGCGATAGGGAGCTGATATGCCATACTTTTTTCCATATATGAGTGTTCCTAAATCTTTCTCTTAATGTATCTCAGGCGTATTTTTTGCCACAGGCTGAGATCATTATATACTGCTGTGATGATATCGCTGAGATATTCGGCGCACATATACATTTCTTCATAGGACAGACCGTGACCGAATTCTTCCTTTTGCATAGCCGCAATAACATCTCCGACATCGATAAGTGACAGTGTACCGTAATTCTCTCTTATACGTTCGGCATATTCCTCGGACAGCTCTCCAGATTTTGGTGAAAAGCCTATAAGCTCAAACACTGAGAGAATAAAATCATTGATCTGACGTGCTGTCTTTCTGTTATCTATACGGTCGTCATTGTACCGCTCTTCGTTCCGGGCAACGTCTATAACACGGAATCGGTCTGCAACAGCGTCGTTTGCTTTTTTGCGTATATGCTTTACGATAAGGAATATTATTACAAAGAACAGCACTACTGCTGCGGCTATAGCAAGACGCTGCAAAAACCATATAATATCGCCCGCATCCTCCGGCACCTCCTCAATTTCGGGAAGTACGATCTCAGGCTCGGTAGCGGGATCAAAATGTGACGGAGTACTGTTATCGTCAGGGAAGGGGGGATTTGAGGGGTCATAATCTATCGTTGCGGATGATGAATTATACATTGCCTCCGAATAATCTCCGGGGGTGACCTCAAACTGTGTCCAGCCCATGCCGTCAATGTACACCTCTATCCATGCATGCGCGTCGCTGTCGTTGACGTACGCTCTGAGAGAGGCGCTCTTTCCGCCGATGGCAGGCTCAAAGCCGTGAGCTACATAGCCTTCGCAGTAGCGGGTGGGAATACCGTATTCGCGCAGGATGGCAGCGGCTGCTGTGGCGAAGTGTGAGCAGTAGCCCTCCTTGACATCGGTCAAAAACGCTTCAAGAACAGGCTTGTCTCCGTAATATTTTGACTGATCGGGTGACAGTGTATAGGTATAATTTTCATTGAAATAGTCTGCTACTGCACGAACCTTTTTATATATTCCGGCGTCGTCTCCGACGGAAGCTTTTATTTCCTCTGCTATTTCCGCTACCACGGCAGAGCCTGTTTTTTCTGTATAGCGCTCGTGTGCGTAAGCAGAGTATTCTTCTTCCATATCAAAGAAGTCAAGCAGCTCCATGCGTTCATCGCCTGTCATATAGTTGAAATATCTGTCGCAGAGGTTGGTTCCGAGGTAATCTATTCCGTCTTCCTGCAAGGATATGTCAAACTCATACAGTCCGGTATTTATAACATTCTGATCAGAATACATTCTGTACTGTCTTATAAATTCCTTACAGCGCTCATAGTATTCAAGACTGTCGCTGATGCCGTCATCTACGCCTGCGCGGCTGTAATTGCTTATATACGAAACGGTGCTGTAGCCTGTACCGTATTTGTAAAAGCGCGAGGAGTAAACACCGTCAAAGTACACCGAATACTTGAATTCATTGTCCTCAAGCAGACCGTATTTCAAAAGTCCGATGTCGGTGTTCATATGTGACGGCATAAACAGCAAAAGGCTTTGGCCGCTGTTGCGCCAAACGTTTATTTGCTGCACATTAAATCCGTATTTTGACAGGTTTTTGTACTCATTTTTCTCAACGATCTCAGCCGTAGATGGAAAAACATTGCTGTAAAAGGCGGTAGTTATCTCGTCGGGAGAAAACTCCTTGCCGAAGCGCTCGCGATACTCTATGACTTCGTCATGGTCGGCGCTTATCCATTTGCCCTCGCCCCACTCAAAATCAGTAGCTATCCAGCTTCTGAGGTACACGTTGTTGTAGCCCTCTGTCTCTACTCTGAATATTCTTTTATCCTTGTATTCAATAGAGTCAAAGGTAAGCTGGCGGGGAGTAAGCTCATTGAGTCCGTAAGAGTCAAGTTCATTAAGATCTATGTCGTTACCCTTAAGGTATGCGGTAACATATGCGCTTGCGATCTGTACTTTATTGTATATAGGCTCAATAATGCGGAAGGATTTTGATACTGCAGACATCGGCAGAACCACTGCAAGAAAAACTGTAAGAGCAACACCTGCGGCGGCATATCCGCCTGCAAATGAGACAAAGCGAGATTTTTTTGCCCTCTCGCGGCGCTGCTGCCTTTTCTTCGCTTTAACTGAAGCAGTAGCTTTCTTCAGTGCTTTCTTAGCTTCTTTTGCAGCGTCCTTATCTCCGCTTTTCTTCAGCTTGGCAATACGCTTTCTTTCTTCCTTTGCAAGCTTTTTGTCAAGACGTTTTGCAGCTTTTTTTGCAGCCTTTGCAGCCTTTTTTTCACTGCGCTTTGCCTTCTTGAAGGCTCTTCGCGCAGCTCTTGCCTTTTTAGGCTCTGCTCCTGCGTCCAGTGCTGCAATAAAGATCTTTTCAGCCTTTAATCTGATCTCTTTTTTTTCGCTTTTCTTAGCCGCTTTTGCAGCCTTTTTCTCGGCGCGCCGTTGCTGTCTTTCAAGCTTTCGGTTTTGCTTTTTCTCAATGCGTCCGCTGTAGCGGCGATCATATATTTTCAGCGCTACCGCGGTACATATGAATATAACTGAAAGTCCGATGCCGGAGGTTCCGATGGCTATGTTATATGTAAGTATGGGAGCTGCAATGGCAGTTACAAATACAATAAGGGGCACAAGACGAACCTTTTTCTGTACTGTGAGAAAAAGTATGACGCCTATAAGCGTGCACAGCAGAAATACGCCGACAAAACGCTGCGGATCATATTCTGCATAGGCAGCAGCGCTGTAGTCGTAGCCGTCTGTGACCATATAATTTGCAATTGAGTAATATCCGTAGCCTGAAACGGTATAAAGAGCATAGTTGTAAACTCTCAGTGCGGACTCTGCGGTAAAGCTTATGGGGTTGCCGTAAAGAGCCGCGATGATGCCGGTGTATGCGCCGACATAAGCTGCTGCCGTGCCCAGGGTGAATTTCCAACCCAGGGATGCGATACCGCAGGCAACTGCAGCAGGGAGGGCAAGCAGCGCTATATTCCACGGTCCCACGTATATGGCTCTCCACGATCCTGAAGACATAAGACCGGCGGCGCCGCATATAAAGCAAGCAATGCCGACTATTCCTACGAATACTACAAGCGTACGCAGAATAAGACCTATGGCAAGCTGAAGGGCGGACATTCCCTCGGCAGGGGAATAGAACACTCTGTCAACTGTATTCTTTTTTTTATTTTTCTTACGCCGAGGCGTATATGAAGCTTGTTTATTCAAGTGAAGTATCCGCGCTGTGCGGCTCCTTTCTCACGTGTTAAATTAAGCATTGAAGTTATAAAGATGAGCTTTCCCGTCAGAGCCTTCGCGTTCCTTAAGCTCTGTCATTTCAACGCCCCATTGACGAAGCTGTATGTATGCAGATGAGGTATACTCAAATCTGGCTGTGGGTGATGCATATTTTTCCTCAGGGTCAAACAGCAGCACCTCTGTAGAGCAACCGGTACCCGCACCGCCGAACTTTGTGGGAACGGCGCAGTATTCGTTTACTGATATGGGGTCAATGTTTGATGTAACTATCTTGACCGTAACATTAACGCTCTCACTTATAATATCTGAAAGTGCGGCAACTCGGTTTTCATGGGGAACTACGGGAGAGGCGGAAATGCGCTCAATAACGGATGCCACATCTGCCGTATCTGTAATGTCCTGTGAGGTCAGCTGCCTGTCCTCACGTCCGTCATACCATGCAACGGTGCAGCGGTATCCGCGGCGCAATTCGCCGGCGATCGCCGCGACGGCAATTTCAACTACGCCGTCGGCGCAGTATTCCGCTATCTCATCTTCAAACTCGGGCAGCACCTCGCCGCCCCACGCACTGATGGCTGCGGCGCGCTCATCTGCAGGCTCGCTCTCAAGCTCGATAGTATCTGCAAGCTTTTCCGCTGCTTCTATCTGCTTCATTTTCATTGCAGACTTTTCTTCTTCCTTGGCTTTTCTGGCTTTGCCCTTAGCAGATGTCTCAAAAATAAGCGCGTCTATCATTTCAATAGTTTCTGCATCCTTAGAGCTTACGCCCTTTGCTTGAAGACGGCGGACTTTTTTGCTCTTTTTAAGCTCTTTGACAGGCTCAGCTTCAGCCTTGATCTCACTGCGCTTTTGCTTTTTCGCCTTTTCAGCTTTCTTTTTGCGCCACTTTGCACCGCGTTTTTTATCCTCTTCTGGAATGGGAGCAGGAGTAGGCGCGGCAAGGTCGATGAAAATATAGGTGTGTCTGTCGTTGTTTGTGGTATAATCCTTTACCTGCAATTCCTCTGATTTTGATGAAAGCTTCCAGTGAACGTTTTTAAGCTGATCGCCTATGCGGTATTCACGGATGTTTGTAACCTCGGCGCGCTCTCTCGTATCGTTGGCTCTTGACGCGGGAGACGGTGTGTCGGATACGGCACGCTCCATTTCTTCGTCAAAATCGAGAGTTCTGGGAGATACGTTGACATTGCTGTAGTTGCTTATATCACGGCGAATGCAGAACATTCGCAGCGGATCGTAAATGTACAGCTCTGATACCCCGATCTCGTAAAGTCCGCGATAGCGAAAGGCGACGGTAGTCTTAACGCTGTAGCCGCCGAAGGGGGTCATAGACAGCACCAGCCTTTGACGCTTGCAGCGAACGCCGTTATCCTGCGGCTTTGTCATGATCGCTTCCACAAAGGGAATGGGCAGGGGAGAGGCGTTGATTATACGTATCTCATAATTTACGGGCGAGTTTTTTTCTGTGGCGCTTTTGTCTGAAAAAACATACACCTGTATTACTGCGCTGCTGATAAGCATTATTATAAAGCTTATGGGGAGAATAAGCAAAAGAAACCAGAAAAACACTGCTGATATAGGATTTCGCAGCAATTGCGTCATTATAAGTGCATAGCAAAAAAGCACGGCATAAAGTATAAGCCCCGGACACGCAGACAGTTTTTTAGTTTTTTTATCTTCCATAAATTAAGACCATATCTTTCTATGCTTTCTATGCGTTTGCAGCGAAAGGTGCAAACGTGGTTTGAAAACAGGAATGCTTATGATATGCATTTGTTTTTTAACTGTTATCTTGCCGTTCTGTAGGGAACCTCAATACCTCTCGAAAGCTCAGTCAGTACATCGGCAACGCTCTTTTTGGCAATGCGCGCTTCCTGACTCAGCATTATTCTGTGACCGAGCGCAGGTATAAGCAGTGCCGACACGTCTTCGGCGAGAACATAGTCTCTGCCGCGAATAAATGCATACGCCTGAGAAAGCTTCATCAGCGCGAGAGACGCACGGGGGGATGCGCCCAGTGTAACAAGTGATGAATTTCTGGTAGAGCCTACAAGCTGAACGATATATTTTGATATTTCAGCGGATACGCTGACGTCAGCGACCATAGCGCGCAGGCGCATGAGAGCGTCTGCATCGGTAACGGACTTTACGCTGTGCAGGGGATTTTCAGTTTTTCTGCCCAGTATTACAGACATTTCCTCTGTCTCGGTGGGATAACCCATGGAAAGGCGCAGAACAAAACGGTCAAGCTGTGCCTCGGGCAGGGGATATGTTCCTATATAGCCTGTGGGGTTCTGGGTAGCTATAACCATAAAAGGTGTGGGCATTTTATATGTAGTTCCGTCAACGGTAACTGCACCCTCTTCCATAGCCTCAAGCAGTGCGGACTGAGTTTTCGGTGAAGCGCGGTTGATCTCGTCGGCAAGGAGAATATTGCACATTACAAGACCGTCACGGAATTCAAACTGCTCCTTTGAGCGGTTGTATATGTTATAGCCTGTAATATCGGACGCCATAACGTCAGGGGTGAACTGTGCGCGGTTGAATTTAAGTCCTGCCGCGCGGGAGAGGGTTGCTGCAAGGGTAGTCTTACCTGTACCGGGCACGTCCTCAATAAGAACATGGCCGCCGCAAAGCAGCGCGGTGACAAGCATGGTGACCTCGTTGTGCTTTCCGATAACGACCTTTTCTATCTCATTTATAATTGACTGGATATGGTTGTTGGCTGCCTCTGCACGCTCGGCAATTTCCGGTGAGTAATCAAATTTCATTAAAGAAAACCGTTCCTTTTCATAGAATTGAGACAATTATACCATAATTGATATGATATTTCAATGCAAATAAGACAAATTTGTTAGATTGTAACCAATTTTACTGATTTGCTTATTTGATGCATAAATTGGAAAAAACGGTGAATAATAACTTTGCCAAAAACAACAGCCGGTACCACGGTACCCGGCGGAATGGAGCATATATGGAATTAAAGGGTTCAAAAACGTGGGAAAATCTTATGGCGGCATTTGCGGGAGAGAGTCAGGCGCACAGCAAATACAAATATTTTGCCGCAAAGGCTAAAAAGGACGGATATGAGCAGATAGCGGCTATTTTTGACGAAACTGCGGAGAATGAAATACAGCACGCAAAAATATGGTATAAGCTTTTGAACGGAGAGATAGGGGAGACGCAGGGAAATCTGAAGCTCGCCGCCGACGGTGAAAACTATGAGTGGACTGATATGTACAGCGAATTTGCGAAGACCGCTAAGGAAGAAGGCTTTGACCATATTGCGTTTCTGTTTGAACAGGTGGGAAAGATAGAGGAGTCGCACGAAAAGAGATACCTGAAGCTTCTGGAAAACTGTGAGGACGGTATGGTATTCTCAAAGGACGGCGATGTTGTATGGCAGTGCCGCAACTGCGGTCATATCATTGTTGGCAAGGATGCACCGCAGGTATGTCCCGTATGCGCTCACCCTCAGAGCTATTTTCAGGTCAAACCGAGTAATTACTGATATCATAAAAGGACTTCCGTGCGAAGTCCTTTTTATGCTGTTTTAACTTCCTCTGCTGATAATTAAAATAAAGCGTTAAAAAGTCAAGTGTCTCTTTATATGACTAACCGTCGCCGTTATTGACTGATATATTTAAGTCTTGTATAATAAATATACGGAACGGCCGTCCGAATATTTTTATATTTTTATATTAGGAGAAATAAATATGGAGCTTTGTATTGCGGAGAAGGTATTAGAGAGAAGACGCAGTCTGAATCTAACTCAAGAGGAGCTGGCTTCAAGAATCGGTGTATCATCGCAGGCTATTTCAAACTGGGAAAGAAAAGCCGGATATCCTGATGTGACTATGATCCCGCCACTTGCCGAAGCGCTGGGAATTTCAACGGACGAGCTGCTCGGTGTGGGGCAGGAGACTGCCGCAGAGGTGCTTAAAAGATTTAAGGATGAACTTCGCGCAACGTCAGATATTGATGTGATAAAGGCTCTGATGCTTGATTACTATCACCGTTATCCAAATAATTACAGCATTATGGAAAGGATAATCTGGTGTATCTATCGCCGGTATTCAAATAATAAAAGCTTTGTTGATCTTGCCAAAGATATCGGCGAGCGTATAATGAATGAATGCACTGATACCGGACCTCGTATTACCGCGCGTAAGGTTCTTTCTTTTATATGTGATGATGAGGAAGCGGAAAAGTATATAAATGAATTTGACGATAATATTTTGCTTCGCTCCAATGTTACAGGAAGAAGACTGTGGAGGCAGGACCGACGTGACGATGCACGCGCATACTTTAGTGCAGAGAGAATAATTATACTCCGTTATCTTGTACACCGCGCTCTTTATTGCAGCGATTGCCCTGAAAAGGCGGTAGAATGGTGCGAGTTTTGCCTTAATATGATAAAGCTGCTCGGCGGCGGAGAAGTGCCTGACGGATGGCTTGATATGTACGGCTTTACGATCCTTCGTCTCAGCGCACTGCATTTTGCTGCAGATGAGGGTGAGAAAGGTTATATTTTGCTTGAAGAAGCATTATCAGTTTATGATAAGTGGTATTCACTTCCCGATAATAAGCCTTTGTCGGTCGGGATAACGTTTTGTTCTGATAAAGTGGCTGTTGCCCGTATCAATGGTACAGGCAGGATATTAATCGATAATGTACTGTACGGTGAAGCAGTATGTGAAACCGATATAGTGGAGGCACTCAGCGAATCCGGTCTGGAAGGCTTTGAAACGGTACGCGGTACGGAGCGCTTCAGGAATATAGCCGCACGTGCAGTTACGATCAGAAATAAGCATATAAATTGAAGAAAACCGGGTACGCAGCATAAGCTGCGTACCCGGTTTTGGCTAAAACTGAAAGTATACGAAATCCTGCGGATCATATCCCGTGCCGTAAGACCCGAAGAGAAAAATTACGGCAATGAGAATGAAATATACCGCGTATCTGGGAAGTATGTATCGGTTGACTTTTTCAGCCAGCCTTTTTTCTG
The DNA here is from genome assembly GCA_964490165.1 of uncultured Lachnospiraceae bacterium. GTDB lineage: Bacteria > Bacillota > Clostridia > Oscillospirales > CAG-272 > Avispirillum. The sequence goes on from CAZBAR010000002.1 coordinate 41,769, forward strand.
AAATGAACCAGTCTGATACCAACAATATCAGCGTGAATATCAATGTCATGACGAGCGCGCTGACTGAAAGTGAAAACGATGTGGCGAAATCCGCCGTAAATCCGTGCAGGATGACGCCGAGAGCTTTGCGGAGTATATACATTGCATCTGACAGCGTATTTGCACGGAAGAATACCCATGCAACGCAGGTAAGACAGAATGTTATCACCACCCGCAGTATATGAAGCCACCACGCATCATTTTTAATGTGAAGAATGGCAAATACCTTTTTTCGCAGTGGGTCAATGATCTTTGATACTACTTGATAAAGACCGTTCAGCAGTCCCCACACCACAAAGGTCATCGCCGCTCCGTGCCACAGGCCGCTTACGGTAAATACTATCATAATATTAAGGTAATTGCGCGCCTTTGAGCAGCGGCTTCCGCCGAGAGGGAAATACAAATAGTCCTTGAACCATGACGACAGGGATATATGCCAGCGCCGCCAGAAGTCCTGAATAGATACTGCCATATACGGGCATCTGAAGTTCTGCATCAGATCAAAGCCGAGCATTTTTGCAGATCCGCGTGCAATGTCCGAATATGCGGAAAAATCGCAGTAGATCTGTATTGCGAAAGCAACAGTAGCGATAATAAATTCTCCTCCGGAGTGGTCGCTCGGTGCGTTATACACCGTATTTACGACTACTGCAAGATTGTCAGCCAGAACCATTTTCTTGAACAGACCCCAAAGAATAGGCATAACGCCGTCTCTTATGTTTTCAAGTCTGAAAGGATGATATTCCTTAAGCTGGTGAAAAATATTGCCTGAGCGTTCTATTGGTCCGGCAACAAGCTGGGGAAAAAATGAAACGAAAAGCGCGTAGTCTGCAAAGTTACGTTCAGCCTGAATATCTTTCCTGTACACGTCAACAGTATATCCCAATGCCTGAAAGGTGTAAAATGATATGCCGACGGGCAGCAGCACGCTAAGGGTCGTCGGCTGCAGGCTCATTCCCGCAAAATTGAGTGCGCGGGTTATTACATACGCTGAGAAGTTGAAGTATTTGAAGAAGAAAAGAATTGCAAGATTAGACACAAAGCTGAGCACGAGCCACAGCTTGCGCTTGCCGAGAGCCGATCTGTCTACCAGTAATCCGCAAATGTATGTTATAAATGTAGATAAAAGCATCAGCAGAGAGTATTTCGGACTCCAGCACATATAGAAGAAGTAGCTTGCCGCCAAAAGCTGATAATTGCGGAGCTTTGACGGAAGTACATAATATATAATGACATTCAGCGCTAAAAAGCACAGATATATCAGTGAATTAAAATTCAAAAGACAATGCCTCCAATCGGTAGTATTACAACTGCAGAGGTTAATTCGCAGTGGGGAGTGTGAAGCTTTTACGCTGTGTATCGTAATACTCGATCCGTGTCTTCCACAGTTCTTCATCACTGTTTTCTGTTTTCTCGTAGCCCCATTCTGTCAGTTTTTCAGCGAGGTATTTTGAAAATTTTTCGGCGCCTAAACAGTTAAAATGACATTCATCGTAAAAATCTGTAGAAAAGTCTATTGACAGCTTGTCAAAATCATCGTTAAAATCGACAAATTCTGCTCCGAGCCCGGTAAGATCTGAACGCAGTTTGTCGTCAAGAGCTGTGCTCATACGGGATGCTATGGGAGAAATAAAAAACACGAGCTTTATATTTTCAGATGAACACAGATCCGCCATCTTTTTTGCATATTTCAAGTTTCGCTCGTAGTTCTCGGCGTTCTTTGTGAATTTTCGCTCGGTTATTCCGCTGAGGGGTGTGACCTTTGTAAGAAAGGTATAACCTGCAAGCGGATCAGCGTCGTAGCCGCTGATATTTTCAAACGCCTTATCGTCTAACTTGTCCCACCTGTCGTGATATGAATACAGTGGGAACAAAAGCTCCATCTGTTCTTCTCCGTCAGTCTCCTGCAATGTGGGTATCAGTCGGTTAAGTCCCCACGGCATATACATAAGATTTGCCTTCAGCGATCTGTTACTGCGCTTGTACAGCATTCCCGTTGCTTCAATAAATACTGTTTTCGGTGACTGTGTCTTTAAGCTTTCCGAAAGGTATCTGTACGTAATAGGCATGGTCTGCTCGGGACCTGCCATAATGTATGTTGCAATACCTGTTTCTTTGTATATTTCCGACGGTATTATGTCGCAATATGCCAATGAAGAGCCGTAGAACATAATGTCTATGGTGTTTTTCTTTTCTTTGCTGTACATCCCCCATGTCGCACCGAAATCTTTGCGCTGGGGCATAAGCAGCGTCAGCGCTCCGTTGCAAAACAGTGCCAGTGCCAGAATCAGGCAGATCAGTGCGGGCAGCTCTTTCTTAAGTGACATGGGTCGCTCAGCCGTTTTTTCAGTTTTCTGACTGCTTAAGATCATGTTGTTTTTATTCATGCTTTTTCCCAAAAAAAGTTAATGTTATGTTATACTAAATATATATCAAAGTATACCATTTAATTCTGGGTTTGTCAATCGTTACATGAGTTGTATGTATATCGAAAAAATTGCAAAAAATTATGGAAAACTAACACAAGAACATTTTTTTATGATACAATTGAGAAAATGCTTTGAAAGGTGACTTCAAAAATGAAAAAAGCTATTCCCCTTATACTTGATACTGACATCGGCAGCGACATTGACGATACATGGGCGCTTGCCATGGTGCTTAAAAGTCCTGAGATCGACTTGAAGATGGTAACGACAAATGAATACGATACGGTCTACAAGGCAAAGCTCAGTGCAAAAATGCTTCAGATCGCCGGCAGAGAAGACGTTATTTTAGGCGTCGGAGCGGTCGGAACTGAGTCATATAATTCTATACATGACTGGGTAGATGATTACGATCTTTCATCATATCCCGATGTTCGTGATAATGCGGCTGACGCTATGATAGAGTACATAATGAATTCAGACGAAGAAGTAGTTATTCTTGCTATCGGCTCATTCAAAAACCTCGCCGAGGCTTACGAAAAGGAACCCCGCATAGCAAAGAGAAGCCGCGTAGTCGCACTTGCGGGCAATGTTTATAACAACGCATGGACCTGGCATCAGCCGCTTAACAGCGAATGGAATATCCGCTGCGATCTTGAGGCATGGCGCCGCGGTGTTGAAAATACCGACTGGAACGTGGAGCTGATTCCTCTTGATGTTTCCGGCAACATAATGCTTGATACTCCTTATTTTGAAAAGGTTCGTGAGTACGGCAAGACTGATCCTCTTATCGGCGCTATGGTCGAGTGTACCGATATATGGATGAAAAATGAGAAGTGGAATTATCACGGTCCCACATCCCCTCTGTTTGACACTGTAGGCGTGTACTGCGTTATTACTCACGATAACATCAGATATGAACGTCTGCCGATCTATGCAAACGATGAATCTATTACCCTTATTGACCCTATGCGCGGTAAGGAAATGGACGTTGCCGCACAGTGGATAGACAAGGAGAAATTCTACAAGTTCCTCGTTGCCCGTCTTTGCGACGAAATATAAGCGGGATTTGATGATATAAATTCCCATGCGCAGAGAAAGGAAGAGAAAGGAAGATCAATATGTTTCAGTATAAAACAAGAGGAAATTCAAGTCCGCAGGGGAAACAGAGGGTGTATTTCACCTGTCATCCGGGAGACTTCGAGACATATTTTGAAAAGCTTTCCGATCAGATCTTAGCACTTGAGAACTGCGCTGTATGGTATTCGTATCCTGAAGAAGCGTATCAGGATATTGAGACCGATCTCGGACAAATGAATCTGTTCGTTATACCTGTGACAACGAAGATGCTGACCACTCCTAACCGTACAATGGATATTGATTTTCCGTTTGCACTGAATCGGAATATTCCAGTTCTTCCTCTGATGCAGGAGAACGGGCTGGATGAGCTGTTCTGCAAAAGGTTCGGAGATCTCCAGTATCTCAATGAGAATGCAAAAGATGACACAGCAATTCCTTATGAAGAAAAATTGAAGCGGTATCTTTCTTCTGTCCTTGTCGGTGACGAGCTGGCGGCGAAGGTCCGCGCGGCATTTGATGCATACATCTTCCTGAGCTATCGCAAAAAGGACAGAAAGTACGCGCAGGAGCTGATGCGGCTGATACATAAGAACGATTTCTGCCGTGATATTGCAATTTGGTACGATGAGTTTCTTACACCGGGAGAGAACTTCAATTCTGCGATAGCAGACGCTCTGCAAAAGAGCGAATTGTTTGCTCTGGTGGTCACTCCGAATCTTGTCAACGAGACCAATTATGTGCAGAGCACCGAATATCCCATGGCAAGAAATTCGGGCAAAAAGATACTACCCGCCGAGCTTGAGAATACGGATAAGTCCAAGCTGGTTGAGATGTATGAGTCGATCCCCGAATGTATAGACGCAAACGATGATAAACTCCTTTCACAGTCGCTGTTGGAATGCTTGAATGAGATCGCAATGCGTGAAAATGACAGTGACCCGCAGCACAATTTCTTTATCGGTATTGCATACCTGAACGGTATCGATGTGGAGACGGATACCGAACGTGCGGTGGCGCTGATCACAGCGTCAGCTGAAGCGGGACTGAATGAGGCTATAGAAAAGCTGGTTTCTATGTATCAGAACGGCGAAGGCGTTAATCGTGATTATCGCAATGCCATAGAATGGCAGCAGAAGCTGGTAGAGAATTTCAGAAATGCGTACCTTCGCTCCGGTTCTGTGTCAGACTGTAAATCGCTGATAATGGCACTGTGGAGACTCGGCGACTATCTGTATAATGTATGTGACTTTGCGGCTGCGGAGAGCGCGTATGCCGAAATGGAAAGATCATGCATCGAATTGCGGGAACACGGAGTAGTCTCGCACCGAACCCTGACAGCAAGCTATAACGGTCTCGGCGATATCCGAAGATCTCTCGGCGATCTTGCCGGAGCGGAGAAATATTACGAAAAAGCACTTGAATTGAGCGAGGAACTTGTAAAAGAAAAGGGTACGGCTGCCTCGAGACGGGACTTGTCGCTGAGCTATAATAATCTTGGAAATATCCGCAAGGCCTGCGGCGACCATTACGGAGCTGAGGAGTATTACAAAAAAAGCCTTGCATTGAGAGAAGAGCTTGCAAAGGAAACCGGAACGGATACCTCGCGCCGTGATCTGTCAATAAGCTATTGCATGATCGGAGATATCCGCAGTGCTCTCGGCGATCCTGCCGTGGCAGAGGAATATTACAAAAAAAGTCTTTCACTTAGAGAAGAGCTGGTAAAGGAAACGGGAACTGCTACCTCTCGCCGTGACCTGTCAATAAGCTATGAAAGGCTCGGGGATATCCGCAAAGCGTTCATCGACTATTCAGGGGCGGAGGAGTATTATAAAAAAGCACTTGAATTGAGCGAGGCGATAGCAAAGGAAACGGGAACGATCGGTTCTCGCCGTGGCGTGACGATAGGCTGCAACAAGCTCGGAGACATCCGCATGGCTCTTGATGACCATGCCGGGGCAGGTGAATATTACAAAAAAAGTCTTTCGCTTAGAGAAGAGCTGGCAAAGGAAGCCGGAACGGTAGGCGCACGCCGTGATCTGTCGGTAAGCTATAACAATTGCGGAGATGTATGCATAGCTCTCGGCGACCATGCCGGAGCAGGTGAATATTACAAAAAAAGTCTTTCGCTTAGAGAAGAGCTAACGAAGGAAACGGTAACCGTGGACTCTCGCCGAGACCTGTCAATAAGCTATGAAAAGCTCGGTGATATCTGCGCCGCTCTCGGAGACATTTCCAAAGTGGAGGAATATTACAAAAAAGCACTTGAGATATGCGAGGAGATAGCAAAAGAAACGGGGACGGTAGAGTCCTACGATGACATTGCGATCTTATACTATAAATGTGCTACGGTGAAGGATACGCCGGATACTGCTTTATTGAAAAAAGCGCTGGATATATATGAGACATTGGCAAAGCGATGCCCCGATATGATAAGATACAAAAAATATCGGGAGATGATAGCTTGTATACTTCGACGATATTCATAAAAATGCACACAAGAGCATTTTTTTGTGATACAATTATGAAAATATCCTGAAAGGTAAAAGAAAAATGAAAAAAGCTATTCCACTTATACTTGACACTGACATCGGCAGCGACATTGACGATACATGGGCGCTTGCCATGGTGCTTAAAAGCCCTGAGATCGACTTGAAGATGGTGACGACAAATGAGTATGACACCGTTTATAAGGCAAAGCTCAGCGCAAAAATGCTGCAGATCGCCGGCAGAGAAGACGTTATTGTGGGTATCGGCGAGGTCGGCCGCGAGACGTTCAACAGAATTCACGACTGGGTAGATGATTACGATCTTTCTACATACCCCAATGTACGCGAGAACGCAGCTGATGCTATGATAGAGTACATAATGAATTCCGATGAAGAAGTCGTAATTCTTGCTATCGGATCATTCAAGAACCTTGCCGAGGCTTATGAAAAGGAACCCCGCATTGCTAAGAGAAGCCGCGTGGTGGCAATTGCAGGCAATGTTTATAACAATGCATGGCCCTGGCATCCGCCGCTCGGCAGCGAGTGGAATATCCGCTGCGATCTTGACGCTTGGCGCCGCGGCGTTGAGAAGACTGACTGGAATGTTGAGCTTGTTCCTCTTGATGTTTCCGGAAATATTATTCTTGACACTCCTTATTTTGAAAAGGTTCGTGAGTACGGCAAGACTGATCCCCTTATCGGCGCTATGATCGAGTGTACAGATATATGGATGAAGAACTTGCCCTGGAACTATCACGGTCCCAGCTCCCCCTTGTTTGATACAGTAGGCGTTTACTGCGTTATCACCCATGATAACATCAAGTACGAGCGTTTGCCTATCTATACAAATGATGAGTCGCTGACTCTTATCGATCCCGTGCGCGGTAAGGAAATGGATGTTGCCGCTCAATGGATAGACAAGGAGAAGTTTTATAAATTCCTGACAGCCCGTCTTTGTGATGAGATCTGACGACAGTTTGATAAAAACAGGGTGACGAAAGGTGACAAAATGAAAAAAGCTATTCCTATAATACTTGATACCGATATCGGTACCGATATTGACGATACCTGGGCGCTTGCTATGATACTGAAAAGCCCTGAGATCGACCTGAAGCTGATAACTACCAACGAGTACGATACGGTATACAAGGCAAAGCTTTGTGCCAAAATGCTTCAGATCGCCGGCAGAGAGGATATTCCCATAGGTATCGGAGCGGTCGGGACGGAGTTTTACAGCAATGTGCACGATTGGGTGGACGATTATGATCTTTCCTCATATCCCAATATCCGGGAAAACGCGGCTGATGCGATAATCGAATATATAATGAACTCCGATGAGGAGGTCGTTATACTTGCTATCGGATCGTTCAAAAATCTTGCCGAAGCATACGAAAAAGAGCCGCGCATAACGAAAAAAAGCCGTGTGGTAGCTCTTGCGGGAAATATTTACAACAATGCGTGGCCGTGGGATCCGGTGCTTAGAAGCGAATGGAATATCCGCTGCGACCTTGACGCATGGCGCCGCGGCGTTGAATTGACCGATTGGAATGTAGAGCTTATCCCGCTTGACGTTTCGGGAAATATTCATCTCGACACTCCGTATTTTGAAAAGGTTCGCGAATACGGCAAGACCGACCCGATCATCGGCGCGATGATAGAGTGCACCGATATATGGATGAAAAACGAATCGTTTAACTATACAGGTCCCACATCCGCTTTGTTTGATACCGTGGGTGTTTACAGCCTTATTACGCGCGACAACTTTAAGTATGAGCGCCTGCCGATCTACACCGACGATGAGTCGCTTACTCATATTGACCGTGAGCGCGGCAGGGAAATGGACTGTGCCGTTCAGTGGATAGATAAAGAAGAGTTTTACAGATACCTCACTGCACGTCTTTGCGATGAGATATAACGGGCATCTGAAAAACGCCATAAGCATAAGACGCTGAGCCGCGCGATTATTCGCGCGGCTTTTTTATGTGTGTTACTTCATTGAATACTTTCTATAGAGCCCTGAAAACCTTACTGTTGACAAATTGAAGAAAATATTGTATAATGCTGTTACCTAATTGCGTAGACCTGTATATACTGGCATATACCCTTGTGGCATATGCCGGTAATTTTTCTCGGGCTGAATGCCAAAATACTATATCAAATATCATTCGCCAAGGGCGGGGAGGATTTATGTATACGGAAAAGCTAAGGCAAGTGGGAGGAGAGTTTCGTCTTCCCGGTACATTGTACTCTTACAACCAGATAACTAACGGCAACATAAACAAGACCTTTGAGGTATCGTATATTTCGGATATCGGTGCTGTAAAAAAATATATGTTCCAGCGTATAAATACTTACGTTTTCAAAAATCCCGTTGAGATCATGGAGAATATTGACAGGGTGACAAAGCACCTGATGGAAAAGCGTGAGAGCGGCGATGTCTGCATACATTTTCATCACACGGCTGACGGGCTAAACTACTATATCCCCGAGGCGGGCGAATGCTGGCGTGTGATGAACTGCGTTGATGCGGTTACATACAATTATTGCGATGACCTTGACATTATTCGCAACACAGGTGAGGCTTTCGGACATTTTCACACAAAGCTTTCCGATTTTGATGCTTCGTGCCTGAACGATACCATACCTGATTTCCATAATACCAAAAAGCGACTGGACACCCTGTTTCGCGATGCAGAGGCTGACCCTGTAGGGCGTGTTGCCGAAGTAAAAGCTGAGCTTGAATATATCAGAAGTGTGGCTGATGAGGCTTCCGGTCTTACTGAAATGTACGAGTCGGGAGCATTCCCTGTGAGAGTGACCCACAACGACACTAAGATCAACAACGTGCTGTTTGACAAACGAACAAAGAAGCCTCTTACTGTAATAGACTTTGACACGGTAATGCCCGGTATGGCTATGTACGATTTCGGCGATGCTATACGCTTTGCCGCAAGCACGGCGGGCGAGGATGAGCCTGATGTTGATAATGTTATGTTGAATCTCGATAAATTCAGAGCATTTTCCGAAGGATTTATTCCGGTTATCAAGGACTCTCTTACACCTGTTGAGGTAAACAGCATGGCTCTCGGTGCGTTCTCCATAACCATAGAGCTTGCTGCAAGATTTCTTGACGACTATATTACGGGCGACAAGTATTTCAAGATAAATTACGAAAAACACAATCTTGTAAGAACGAGATGCCAGCTTAAGCTTGCCAAGGATATGCACGATAAAATGGATGAAATGAACAGCATAGTGGCAAGTATTTAAGTGATATTTGCAATGTGCACAATAAAAAACGGCTGACGGGAGCGAATTTTTGCCGAAGTCAGCCGTTTTTCTGTTGAACTTGAAGAAAAAGTGTGATATACTCTTTAATGTAATTTATTTTTTGGAGAATTTATAAATATATGAAAAACATTGCTATTCTCGGTTTCGGCGTTGTAGGCGCAGGTATTACCGAGGTTATTGAAAAAAACAAGGACGCTCTTAAGAAATTTGTCGGGGACGAGATCTATGTAAAATACATACTCGACCTGCGTGAGTTTCCCGACTCGCCCTACGGCGACCGTGTAGTACACGACATCAGCGTTATTGCTGACGACAGCGAGGTATCCGTGGTCTGCGAGGCTATGGGTGGCGTCAATCCCGCTTTTGACTATTCCGTCAAGCTTATGAAAAGCGGCAAGAGTATGGTAACCTCCAACAAGGAGCTTGTTGCACGCCGGGGTGTTGAGCTTATGGATTGTGCCAAGGAGTGCGGCGTTAAATATATGTTCGAGGCAAGTGTCGGCGGCGGCATTCCCGAAATACGCGGAATGAGGACCAGCCTTGCAGGCGATACTGTTACAAAGATCGACGGTATTCTTAACGGTACTACAAACTACATCCTTACAAGAATGAAAAAGGACGGCGCTACCTTTGCATCCGCTCTCAGCGAGGCACAGAGACTGGGCTATGCAGAGAAGGATCCCACCGCTGATGTTGACGGTCTTGACGCTCAGAGAAAGATAATGATACTTACTGCTGTTGCAACAGATATGCTTGTTGACGAGAGTGCGGTATACACAGAGACTATGACGAAGATCACTCCTGAGGATATGGACGCAGCGCGTCGTTGGGGCGGAACTGTCAAGCTTATCGGTTCTTCCCGTATAGCAGCAGACAAGAGCAGTGCGGCACTGTATGTTTGTCCTACTTTCGTGCCCTCAGACAGTCCTCTTTCATTTATTGACGATGTATATAACGGAATTTCTGTATACAGCCCTGTAACCTCCGACGTGATGTACTACGGCAGAGGTGCGGGCAGAATGCCTACAGCAGGCGCTGTAGTTGCAGACATTGCATCTGTGCTTTCCGGTCTGGCAGACCGTGAGCGCTCCTGCGACTGGGTAAGCGCTCCCGAAGGCTTTGCTGTCAAGTTTGACGAGCTTATGTTCTCTTATTTCGTAAGGGTTAAGACAGACTCTCCCGCTGATGCCCTTGAGACTGCACGTCAGCTTTTCGGCGGCGCGGATGAGATCCCCGGTGCTGCGGCAGGATATGTTGAATATGTTACCTCTTCCGTAAAGGAGAGCGAGGCGCGCAAATTCTTTGACGGCGGCTGCGGCGGCGAGGTCGTTTCCGTTATCAGAGTACTGGCGTAAGAATCAGATCTCTAATGAGGCGAAAAGTCTGAAAAATAAAGTGAGCGTGGAGCGAACGTGCACTGTTTTCAGACACGATTTGTGCCTTTCGCCGATGGCGAAACCGACACAGATCCGAAGAAAGGCATGGTCATAACTATGAAAAAAACTACGGCTTTAAGAATTCTTTCGGTATCGTTGCTTATACTGCTTGCAGTATTTTCACTGTTTGGTTGCGCAAACGGTGCTTCGGATGCAGATACTGAAGACAGCAGTGCCCCCATTGAAGATACTACCGATATCGGCGGAGTTATAGGGCAGGGCGAAAAGTCCTTTGAGCTTACAATCGTTTATCTGAACGGGGACGAAACTGTAGTTACTGTCCGTACGGACAAGGAAACTGTAGGTGAGGCTCTTGAAGACGCTCAACTGATAAGCGGCGAGAACGGTGCCTTCGGTTTGTATGTAAAGGCTGTAAACGGTGTTGTCGCAGATTACGATGTTGACGGCACATACTGGGCATTCTATGTGAACGGTGAATACGCTCCTCTCGGTGTGGATCAGACAAAGATCGAGGACGGTGCGTCATATTCCTTCAAGATCGAAAAGGCATAATTTATATTTATCAGTGCGGAAAATGCCTTTGCGTGTTTTCCGCACATTGTTTAATTTTCCTGAGGGAGGTCCTCAATTTGAAAAGAAAAATAGTTATAGGAATAGATGTAGGCGGCAGCGCTACCAAGATCGTCGGCTTTGATATTGCCGACAGAAAAAGAGAGCTTATGGAGCCTTTGTTCGTTCGCGCCACTGACCCTATTGCGTCTATCTACGGCGCTTTCGGAAAGTTTACGGATGAAAACGGGCTCAGCCTTGATGATATAGAACGGGTAATGATCACAGGTGTCGGCTCATCCTATGTTACAAAGGACATATATTCGCTGGATTGCACGGTACTGCCGGAGTTTGACTGTATTGGTCTGGGCGGCCTTTATCTGAGCGATCTGGATAATGCCATAATTGCCAGCCTCGGCACGGGTACGGCACTTGTATATGCCGAGAAGGGCGAAAAACCTGTATATCTCGGCGGTACGGGCGTTGGCGGCGGTACGCTTATAGGTCTTTCCAAAAAGCTTTTGGGTATGGACACTGTGGCGCATATTGAAGAGCTTGCGAAAAACGGCGACCTCAGAAATGTTGACCTGAAGATCAACGACATAACAAAGCAGGATATCGTTCCCGGCTTCGGTGATACTATGACGGCTTCTAATTTCGGAAACATAAGTGATATTGCTACAAAAAGCGATATTGCGCTTGCAATAATCAATATGGTTTTTGAAACTGTCGGTATGATAAGTATTTTTGCCGCGCGCAATTATTCGCTGAAAAATGTTGTGCTGACCGGAAATCTTACAAGTGTTGAGCAGGCAGGTGCTTTGTTTGAGAGTCTTAACAGAATGTTTGATATGAATTTTATTATTCCGAAGTATTCGCAGTTCGGTACGGTGATCGGTGCTGCGTTGGCAGGATGCAGGTAAATCTAAAATATCAAAAGACCTTGCCGGTATCGGCAAGGTCTGAGGTTGTCGAAAAAGTCCATAGAAATAGCAAAATGCACAAAAGAAATTTCGCGGCTTGCGAGCCGCGACCAGAGGTAAGCCTCTGGACTCCGGTTAGTCTTAGGATTTCGCGCTCTGCGGAGCGCGATTTAAGGCTCCGCCTTAAAAATCCGCAAGCTTTTGAAAAAGCTTGACCAAAACTTTTAGTTATTTTGCTACTGCCATTTAGTTTTTCAACAGTCTGAGACCTTGCCGGTATCGGCAAGGTCTTTTGATATCTACAGCGTTATTACGCTGTCAAGTTTTGATAGGGTAGAGTCATCATGTGTCACCAGCAGCACGCATTTTTCTGCGGAATACCGTCTTACGGCTAACAGCGCTCTTTCGGTGCATTCTGTGTCAAGTCCCGTAAAGGGCTCGTCCAGAAGCAGGGTGTCAAAGCGGCAGGCTAGAGCGCGTGTAAGTGCCACACGCCGTTGCATTCCTCCAGAAAGCTGTGCCGGCAAGACGTTAAGCTCGTTTTTCAGTCCGAGCTCACAGAGTATTTTCTTTGCAAGTCCCAGCTCTTTTTCTGCAATGGCAGCATTCTTTTCCGCTGTCAGCCACGGCAGAAGTCTCGGTTCCTGAAAATCTACGGATATTTTTCCGGCACCTGCGATATCTCCGCTGTCGGCGCTCTCAAGTCCTGCTATAATTCTGAAGAGAGTTGTTTTACCCGTTCCTGAAGGGGCGGATATCCCGTGAATTCCAACGCCGAATTCCGCATTGAAGCCTTGAAGTACGTTTTTCTCTCCGAAGCTTTTTGAAAGGTCGGTAATTTTAAGCATTTTCACACCCTCCGGAGTCACGAACATATTTTAATTGCAAATAGCGTGTCAGCCTGTCGAACATATGCTCAAGTATCATGCTGAGCACTATAACAGTGGCGGTCCATGCAAACAGCTCCGCAGTTTCAAGATAGATCTTCGATTCGTATAGCGAAGTGCCTATTGAGTATTTCGGCGTGCAGAGCACTTCAGCTGCGACTCCCGCCTTCCATGCAAGACCGAGACTGGTCTTGAAGCCCCCTGCAAAGGAGGGCAGAACTGAGGGGATGTACAGCTTTGTAAGTATTTTGCGGTTTGGTACGTCCAGCGCTCTCATCATTTCAAGCAGCTGCTTGTCGACTCCATGTATGGCAATGATTACGGAGCTTGACATAATGGGCAGTACCATAAGAAAGGATGTAAATGCCGGCACGCGTCCTCTGCCCAGCCACACCAGTGCGAGAATGATAAATGAAGCAACCGGAGTTGCACGCACTACGGACAGCACAGGTGAGACAAGCGCACTGACCGCCTTTGATCTGATACACGTCACAGCGACAAGCGTTCCTGCAACGGCTCCGCATAAAAGACCTGAGCAAATTCTGATAAGCGATGCGCCGCAGGACATCCAAAAGCTTTTCGTCACAACGAGCTGCGAAAGCTGCATAAGAACTGCGACGGGGGAGGGAAGCAGCACCTTTTTGCCTGCGGCAAGGCTCAAAAGCTCCCATATTATAAGCCAGAAGGCAGCAACAAGTGCTGCCTTCGAAGCTTTTGTGAACTTATCCTTCATTACAGCTTTATTTTGCTGCTGCGTAGAATGCCTCATCGGGAAGCTTTCCTCCTACGGAAGCAGGATTTGCATTGTAAAGAACGTTAAGGAAGCCTGAAAGTCCGTCTATCATCTCATCACCGGTAATGAATACGATGTGGCAGTTTGCCATTGCAGCTTTAGCTACGGGGGCTTTGGGAATAATTCCTGCTTCTTCAATATATGAAGCCGCAGTGTCAATGTCGTTTGTGCAAAGCTCGGCGCTTTCCTTATATTCTGCAAGGAATGCTGCAAGCTCGTTGGGATTTTCTTCTGCCCATTTAGCGTTTACTATAACGCAGCCCATGTAAAGACTGCTGCTGTCCTCATTCTTTGCGCAGGCTTCATCCCAGAGATCGTTAAGATCAAGAGCTGTTCTGAGTCCCTTGGGGGCATTTTCATTTTTCAGTGCTGCTGTTACCTTAGGCTCTGGCAGAACTGCAACAGTAGCTTTGCCGCTTACGATATCGGAAACGACTACGTCGTGCTCAGACTCGTATATAACTTCGCAGTTGACTCCGAATGCCTTAAGAATATAATTAAGCGCGTATTCGGGAACTGCACCTTGACCCGAAGAATACACTGTCTTGCCTTCAAGGTCTGCTACGGTCTTTATTGTATCGCCGACCTCCAGAATATGAAGGACGCCGAGAGTATTTACGGCTGCAACGCTTACTGCTCCCTCGGTCTTGGAATATAGGACAGCGGCAAGGTTTGTGGGTACGCAAGCGATCTCGAAGTTGCCCTGTATTATATCGCCTGTGAACTCATCAGCGGCGTTTGCTACAGTAAAATCGTAATTCAGCTTTGTGTCATCGTTTCCGGTATCATGGATAAGCTTTGCCATTCCCATACCTGTAGGTCCTTTAATGGTAAATACTCTTACCGGATCGGTGGAAAGAACGGGTTCGGTGGTGTCCTCAGCCTTGTCGGCTGCGGAGTCGGATACGGGAGCTGAGGTGTCGTCCGCATTGTCCTTAATGCCGCAAGCGGCAAAAGACAGAGTACACATCAGAAGTGCAAGGATAAGTGCGATGATTTTTTTCATGGTTTTCTCCTATATATAAATAATTTTTTACTGGATCATAGAGCGAAGCACATCGGGCTTCATGATAGTTATCCGCTTTGACTGTCGGTGGATTATGCCGTCGGCTTCAAAGCTGTCCAGCGCGCGGTATAATGATGCTCTGCCTATTCCGAGCTGAGCCGACAGCGCTGAAAGGCTTGTGGTGAGCACGGCGCCTCCGTCTTTGTCGGTAGTAAGACTCATAAGATATACGGCAAGCTTTGCTTCTGCACTGCCGGCAGTAAAGGCAGTGATCTTTTTATTCAGAAAAGCAATTCTGTCAGACAGAAAAGAAATATAGTTAAGGCTGCATTTAGGCTCGCTGCTCAGAATTTGAAGCAAAAGAGCAAGGGGAATAACGGATACTGTGCATTCTCCCGCACTTCGTACCTTTGTACTGTGGGTGTTGTTTTCCGAAAACAGATTTCCTGCGCCGAAGCATTCGCCTTCTCCTATTATTCTGAGAACGGCGCTTCGCTCGCTGTCGCCGGATATTATACGTGCGGCGCCCGACAATAGAAAATGCAGTCCTTCAGTGCGGCATGAGTCCATTATGAGCTCGCCGTCGGCATAGCTTTTTTCTTCGGTCAGTGCGGTAATATTATATTTTGCATCAAGTGCCGAAAAATCCATACCTTGAAAAAGAAATAATTCTGACAGCGCGTTTTGCTTCTCCATAATTTTTAACTGCACCTCTCTTTGTCTCAAATGAGACATTTATATTATAGGCCACAGCGGCGCCAATGTCAAGCGCAAAAAATAATTTGCCAAAAAATCTATTAAATACACCGAATGTACTTGAATTTGAGCGTATAATGTACTAAAATAGTAAGAGGTAAATTTTATGATTTCTAAAAGGAGATTACATACATGACACTTCTTGTACTTGCTGCCGGTATGGGCAGCCGTTACGGCGGTCTGAAGCAGATCGACCCCTTTACCGAGGACGGAGAGTTTATTATCGACTTTTCTGTTTACGATGCTGTAAAGGCTGGATTTGACAGAGTGGTATTTATTATCAAAAAGGAAAACTATGAGGATTTCCGCGAGACTATCGGTGCGCGTCTTGAGGGCAAGATCAAGGTCGAATACGCTTTCCAGACTATGGATTACCTTGTACCTGCCGATAAGATGCCTGCTGACAGAGTTAAGCCCTGGGGTACTGCTCAGGCTATACTTTGTGCAGAAGAGGTTATTGCAGGCGACAGCTTTGCAGTTATCAACGCAGACGACTTCTATGGCAGAGACGCATATATGAAGGCTGCTGAGTTTTTGCGCCGCGCTGAAAAGAGTGACAAGGAGGAGTATGCCATGATCGGCTATCTTCTCGGAAACACTCTTACCGACAACGGCAGCGTTGCCCGCGGTGTATGTGTAACTGAGAACGGATATCTCAAGGATATTGTAGAGAGAACAAAGATCTACAAGACTCCTACAGGCGGACGCTTTGAGGATGAGAACGGCAATACTGTTGATCTTGTTCCCGAAACTGTTGTATCTATGAACTTCTGGTGCTTTACAGCGTCTGTATTTGAGGGCGTTAAGAAGGAATTTGAGCTGTTTCTGAACGATACCAGGCGCGAGCCGCTGAAGTCCGAGTGCTTCTTGCCCAACGTTATCGGTCATATGAAGAACAACGGTCTTTGCACTGTTGAGGTCATTGCTACAGATGCTATGTGGCACGGTGTTACCTACGCTGACGACAAGCCCGGCGTTGTTGCTACTATTAACGGCTATATTGCTGACGGTATATATCCCAAGGGACTTTGGAAATAATTTATAAATTGTATATATTTAGTATTAGGAGATAAATTATGGCTATTCTTATTACCGGCGGTACGGGCTTTATCGGCTCGCATACCGTTGTTGAATTGCTTAATATAGGCAAAGAGGTTGTTATTGTTGACAACCTTTCAAACAGCAAGCGCTGTGTTCTCGACCGCATCGAGGCAATTACAGGCAAGCGCCCCAAGTTTTACGAGATCGACCTTTGCGATTATGATAAGAGCGAGGTAATATTCAAGGAAAACGAGATCGACTCCGTTATCCACTTTGCAGGACTCAAGGCAGTAGGCGAATCTGTTGAAAAACCCCTTGAATATTATTACAACAACCTTACCTGTACCTTTAACCTTGTTTCTCTGATGAAGAAGTACGGTGTAAATAAGATCGTCTTCTCCTCCTCTGCAACTGTATACGGACTTCCCAAGAGTGTGCCGATAACTGAGGATTTCCCCCTGTCTACAACCAACCCTTACGGTGAGACAAAGCTGATGATCGAGAGAATTCTCGGCGATATCTGCCATGCAGACGGCGAGTTTACTGCTGCTATCCTGCGTTACTTCAATCCTATCGGCGCTCACAAGTCAGGTATGATCGGCGAGGACCCTCAGGGTATTCCCAACAATCTGCTGCCTTACGTTTCAAAGGTTGCAGCAGGTAAGCTGGAATGTCTTACCGTTCACGGTAACGACTATGATACTCCCGACGGAACCGGCGTGCGCGACTATATTCACGTAGTAGACCTTGCTTTGGCTCATCTCAAGGCTCTTGACTGGACAGATGATCACAAGGGTATCGATTACTTTAACGTAGGTACGGGCAACGGCTATTCCGTTCTTGAGATCGTTAAGGCATACGAGGAAGCAAGCGGAAAGACCGTTAAGTACAGAATAGGACCCCGCCGTCCCGGTGATATAGCAGAGTGCTATGCTAATCCCGATAAGGCGTTGAATGTTCTGGGATGGAAGGCTACACGCGGCATCAACGAAATGTGCGTTGACCTTGCGCGCTGGCAGGATCAGAACCCCGACGGCTATCCCGACGACTGAAAATTAAAATGATCTCGGCGGCGTGGAAACACGCCGCCGAATATATATGATGAGGAAAAAATTATGATCACAAAAGAAAGCTTTGGAATTACCCCTGAGGGCAGTGAAGTTTTTGCGTACACACTGAAAAACGCTTCCGCACTCAGCGCGCGCATAACCAATTTCGGCGGTACGATAATAAATCTTTGGATGCCGGGTAAAGACGGACGTGTTCGCGATATGGTCTGCGGATACGACGATCTTGAAGGATATCTGACCGCCGGAGGATATCAGGGCGCTATTATCGGCAGAGTTACAAACAGAATTTCAAATTCGGAATTTACAATGGACGGAAAAAAATATCCCCTTTATCCCAATTGCGGAACATTTACCGCTCACGGCGGTAAGGTGGGATTCAACAAGAGAGTCTGGGTAGCTGTGACGGTTGACGGTGACGAGCCGGAGCTGCGCCTTACATATGTCAGTCCTGATATGGAGGAGGGCTATCCCGGAACGCTTACTGTAACGGTGATATATAAGCTTACGGCGGACGGCGCTTTGTCAATACGTTATATTGCCTGTACAGACAAGAAGACCATCATAAATCTCACAAATCATTCTTATTTTAACCTTGAGGGTTATGATACTGCTTATGTAGGCGATCAGGTCATGTGGATCGACGCTGACACTATGAACGAGCAGGATTTTGATATCATTCCCACAGGCAAGATAGTCAGCGTTTTGGGTGGTGCATACGATTTTACAACGCCTAAGGCTATCGGCAGGGATTTTGATACTGATCCCGATATGAAAAAGCAGATGGGCGGATATGACAATAACTTTATCTTTAATGATTACGATGGAAACATAAAGCACCGTTGCACTCTTATTGCTCCTGTTTCGGGCATTGAAATGAGCGTTTGGACAGATCAGCCATGTGTCGGCGTTTACACATCAAATATGATGAATGAGGATGATGTTCCGTTTAAGGGCGGGGTAAAGCAGAAGTGCCGGTGTGCTGTCTGCTTTGAAACGCAGAAAATGCCCGATGCGGTAAATAATCCCGAATTTACCGATACGGTGCTTCTTCCCGATGAAGTTTATGACTATACCACTGTTTTCAAATTCGGTTTGGTAAAGTAATATCTATTGACATTGACTTTGCATTTTGATATAATTCTTTCGACATATTTCGACTGTGTTGAAAGGAGTTATAATCTGAAATGAGTAAATATTATGTGTTATATAATCCGCTTGCAGGAAACGGACGCTGCGAGGAGACTGCTAAAGAGCTTGACGGGATCTTATCTGAGCACGAGATAGAGTATTGCGATATGACTAAGATCGCCAGCTATTCCGATTTCTTTGCAGGAATCGGAGAGGGCGAAGAGGTGCTTGTTGCCGGCGGTGACGGAACTCTTAACCGCTTTATCAATGCAACGCTTGATATTGATTTTGACAGAAATATATATTACTATGCTGCCGGAAGCGGAAACGACTTTTGGAACGATATATGCGACGATCCGCACAATAAGAGTATTGTTTGCCTTAATGAGTACATAGCTGATCTGCCTGTTGTTACAGTAAACGGTAAGGATTATAAGTTTCTCAACGGTATCGGTTACGGTATCGACGGATACTGCTGCGAGGAGGGCGACCGTCAGCGCGCGGCAGGAAAGAAAAACGTAAACTATACCGCTATAGCTATAAAGGGTCTGCTTGGTAAATACAAACGGGTCAGTGCCACGGTTACTGTTGACGGTGAAACAAACAGCTTCAAAAAGGTGTGGATGGCGCCTACTATGAACGGAAGATTTTATGGCGGCGGTATGATGGCTACTCCGAAGCAGAATAGACTGAATAAGAACAACACGGTTACTGCTCTTGTTATGTACGGTTCAAACAAGCTTAAAACTCTTATGATATTTCCGTCTATTTTTCAGGGTAAGCATATAGAGCATAAGGAAATGACATATATGGTCAGCGGTCACAATATTACCGTAAAATTTGACCGTCCCACCGCTTTGCAGATAGACGGTGAGACTATTCTCGGCGTTACCGAGTATTCCGTAAATGCGTCAAAAGATGCGCGTGTGGAAGCGCTTGCTAAAACAACGGCATAGTTTTATACAACTTCATTTTCGGAATTGTGCAGCTGCATTTGAAATCAGCAATCACGAATTGGTATTCAAGAGGAGTATGAAGCCTGTCGAAGAATCAGGTCTATAGTTCCGGTTGCTGATAATGTTAAAAGCACCGATCAAAAAAGAGTCATTATATAACCGCGGCAAGTTATTATTTGCTGCGGTTATGTTTTTTTATTATAGAGTCTGTGACGCTTTACTTTCTGATTTGCTGCAAAATCCTCTATTTGTATTTACTTAAGAGCAAAGTTGTGATATAATTATAATGTATTTTTATAACTGAGGTGAGCATTATGAACAAATATGCAAAGACATACACCAACCCAATAGTTCTTCCCGACTATCCTATCGGTCGTGAAGGTCTCGACAAAGAGTACAACTGGCGCGAGACAGCAGACCCCTCCGTGCTGTACGAAAACGGCATCTGGTATCTGTATTCCTCCTGCGGAATGGTATATTGGACCGAGGATTTCGTAACATGGAAGCATAAGCATATGGAGCCTTACGATATGGGCTACGCTCCCACTATCGTAAAGCACAAGGGACTTTACTACATCTGCGGAAGCCTTTCAGATCTTTATGTGTCTGACGATCCTCTCGGACCCTTCAAGAGCATCGGCGCGTTTAAGCTGCCTGACGGTACAAAGCTGCCCAGATGCTACGATCCCATGGTATTTTCCGATGATGATGACAGACTTTACCTGTACTACAGCACAGGTGAGCCGCTGATACTCGGCGTTGAGCTTGACAGTGACGATCCTATTCAGCTTCTTGCTGTTCCTGAAGTTCAGTTTAAGTTCAATCCCGACCATATCTGGGAGCGCACAGGCGAGTACAATGAGGACGGCAGAATGTGCGCTATGGAAGGCCCGTGGCTTTATAAAAAGAACGGCGTTTACTACCTTACATACGGTGCGCCCGGTACAGAGTATTCCACATACGCTATGGGTGCATACAAGGGCAGCGGTCCTCTCGGTCCCTGGGAATATATGAAGACCAGTCCCTTTACTGTTAAGCGCGACGGTCTTGTCCGCGGTCCCGGACACGGATGTGTAGTTGACGGACCTAACGATTCTATATGGGCGTTCTACACCACTACGATCTGCTATCTGTATCACCTAGAGAGACGTATCGGCTTCGACCCGATCTATATAAACGAAGACGGCGACCTTGTTTGTCCCGAAGTATCCGAAAACCCCAGATGGGCGCCCGGCACTGTTGAAGATCCAGTGCATAACAGCGATACCGGCCTTGTATGCGTTACAGGACGCCGCCGTCCCGTAGCTTCAAGCTGCGCACCCGGACGCGATGCTATTTACGCTACTGACGAAAACCTTATGTCATGGTGGCAGCCTGCCGACGACGATGAGACTCCTACACTGGAAATTCCCATCGCTCCTTACGGTATGAACTGCTGCGCTATGCGTATTCTGTGGAGAGACGTTGATCTCAGCCTCCAGCACGGAAATCTGCCCGGTCCTATTCAGTATAAGCTTGAGATATGTGACACCTTTAAGGAAGACTGCCACTGGACAACTGTTGTTGACCGCAGCGAGAGCGAGGAAGACCTTGTTGTTGATTACCGCACCTTTGAGGCAATTCGCGGTAACCGTATCAGACTTACTATTCTCGGCTGGCCTAAGGGAATCAAGCCCGGCGTTATGAACATTTCCGTATTCGGCTGGTGGACTCCCGAAGAAGAGAACTAAAGTCATGTATATAGACGAATTGACCGACATATCGAAAACCTACTGTAATCCCACGCCGCTGCCCGATTATCCCATCGGGCGGTGGTGCTACGATGAGGATCCGCCCATACGGTGCGATTACAGGGAGACTGCAGATCCGTCCGTAATATACGAGGATGGAAAGTGGTATCTTTATCCCTCCTGTGGAATGGCATATTATACAGAGGACTTTATACACTGGAAGCATCATAAAATGGAGCCTTACGACTGCGGCTATGCGCCTACTGTCGTAAAGCATAAGGGCAGATTTTATCTTCTCGCCTGCTCATCGGAGCTTTATGTTTCCGATGACCCGTTGGGACCCTTTAAGACCCTCGGTCCGCTTCGCGCCCCCGATGGAGAGGCGGTATATGCCGATGATCCGATGCTGTTTTCCGACGATGACGGACGACTGTATCTTTACTGCGGCATGGGCGGCGCTATCAGCGCGGCTGAGCTTGACAGCGATGATCCCGTGCAGCTTAAAGAGCCTCTTCGCGTAATGTTTACATCAAACACTGCGGAGCATGGCTGGGAGCGCATGGGAGAATGGAACGAGGACGATTCCTACAGTTGGACAGAGGGATCGTGGATGTACAAGAAAACCGGCATATATTATCTTACGTACAGCGCGCCCGGTACTGAATGGTCGACCTATGCAATGGGCGCGTACAAATCAGAGGCGCCTATGGGTCCGTGGGAATATATGAAAACAAATCCGTTTCTTACCAAGCGTGACGGCATTGTCCGCGGTCCCGGTCACGGCTGCATCGTGGACGGACCGAACAATACTATATGGGCGTTTTACACCTGCTGTATGTGCTACGGCGGAAAGTTTGAGAGGCGTATCGGATACGATCCCGTGGGGATTGACGAAAACGGCGATCTTTATGCCGAAGCAACGGAGATCCCGCAGCTCGCCCCCGGAGTGCTGCCGAATCCCGAGCAGTGCAACGCTTTCGGAATTGTTCCGCTTACTCAGAATAAGCGCGTATATTCCGAGTCTTCAATGGCTCCCGGACGCGACGGCTGCTACGCTATTGATGACAGCATGATAACATGGTGGCAGCCTGCACCTGACGATGCGGCTCCCACTCTTACGGTAGAGCTGTCGGCTGCGGGACTTGAAATATATTCGGCGCGCATTATATGGCGAGACGTGGGACTTGATATTAAAAAGGGCTTTATGCCGGGTGCTTTCGGTTACAAGATCGAGGCTCTCGGTATGAATGATGAATGGGTTTGCGTGCTTGATAAAAGCGACAACCGTGAGGATATGTGTATTGACTACAATCCTGTAGAGCATATGCGTGCAAAATCCGTAAGACTTTGCATAATGTCGTCACCTGAGCATATTGAGCCGGGAGTAGTTAATTTTACTGTTTTCGGCAGCTGCAAGCCTATTTTATAGAATTTTGAACGAGAGGTGATAATTTTGGCATACACCTTTAAGGGCGGCATCCGTCCTGATGAGCATAAGTATACTAAAAATTCTCCTATAGAACGAGTCAGCGATCCTTCGGAGGTTTCCATTGCGCTGACACAGCACGTCGGCATAATGTGCCGCCCTGCGGTAAAGGTCGGAGACCATGTCGACGAGGGACAGCTTATCGGAAGCATCCCCGGCGGACTGGGATGTCCCGTTCACTCCAGTGTCTCGGGAACGGTGTTAAGAATTGAGGATGTGACCACAGCGTGGGGCGGAACGTCCTACAACATCGTTATAAAAAACGACGGACTGCACACCATGTCATCGGAGGTGCAGCCATTCGGTAAAAAAATGTCGGAGGCAAGCTCAGACGAGATAATTGCCGCAGTCAGAAACGCGGGGATTGCAGGTATGGGCGGTACCGCCTTTCCGACTCATGCAAAGCTTTCGGCTGCAAGGGGCAAGGTAGACCGCGTTATTGTAAACTGCCTTGAAAGCGAGCCGTTTGTGTGCGCTAATCACAGAATAATTTTAGAGGATACTGCGGCTTTTATTAACGGCGTTAAAATTATGATGATGGCGCTGGGTGTACGCGAAGCATGGCTTGCCGTTAGCGAGGACAGACGCGACGAAATATCGGCGCTGAATGACGCTATAGCCAAGAGTCAGCTTATATCGGTAAAGAAGGTCACGTCAAAATATCCTGCCGGCAGTGAAAAGCAGCTTGTGAGCGCACTGGCGGGCAAGGAGATCAAGGAGGGAAGAACTCCTGTTGACGAGGGTTATGTTGTGTTTAACGCAGAAACCTGCAAGGCTGTTTATGACGCTATTGCAAAGGGTATGCCTCTTTGCCACAGAGTTGTTACGGTCGACGGCGACTGCATCACACGTCCTGCAAACCTGCTTGTTCCCATAGGCACACCTGTAAGCCACCTTATTGATTATTGCGGCGGCCTTTGCGCTGAGCCGAAAAAGATCATTATGGGCGGCCCTATGATGGGTCAGGCTGCATGGGATCCTAAAACGCCTGTAACAAAAAATACTTCCGCCGTGCTTGTATTCAGCAAGTATTTTGACCGTGAGTCAAAGCTTCCCTCAGCGTGCATTCGCTGCGGAAGATGTATAAGCGCTTGTCCTATGAAGCTTATGCCGCTGAAGATCGCAGCTCTTGCCGGAAAGGGAAGAATAGATGAGTGTGAGTCTCTCGGCGCTGCTTCCTGTATGGAGTGCGGATCATGTACATATGTATGTCCCGGCGGAGTACCTGTTGCCCAGATGGTAGGACGGGCAAAATCGTCAATTCTTGCAAAAAGGAGAAACGCCGTTGCCGGCAAGTAGATTTTATGAGCGATAATAAAAATATGCCTGTGCCGAAACGCGGAGACGGAAAGAGAAATTATTTTCTGCCCGAGCTTTTAAGCGTTTCGCCTGCACCGCATATAAGATGTCTTGATACAACGCGCAGTGTTATGCTTGACGTTATATTTGCGCTGCTGCCCGCGGCAGCGTGGGGAATTTTCACTTTCGGCGTGCGAGCCTTGCTTATAATACTTATAAGCGTAGCTGTCAGTGTTGCTGCTGAGGCGGCATATCAGGCACTGTGCGGCAAGGTAGTGACCGTTTCCGATCTGTCAGCAGTGGTAACAGGCCTTATACTCGGTCTTTCAATGCCGTCGGGAGTAGCTCTTTGGGTTCCTGCCGTTGGCGCTGTTTTTGCTATCGTTGCGGTAAAGCAGGTCTTCGGAGGCATAGGAAAGAATATTGTAAACCCTGCCATTGCGGCAAGAGTATTTTTGATGCTTTGCTGGCCTGATCAGATGGTAAAATATGTGGATATAAGCACTGATCTTGTTTCGTCGGCAACACCTCTTACAGCACTGGAAAGCGGTGTTGTACCTACAGAAACCGTTTTCAGATGTGTTGTGGGCAACATATCAGGTTCTATAGGAGAGGTTTCTGCCATCGCGCTTTTTGCAGGCTTTATATACCTGCTTTTGCGCCGCGTAGTTTCATGGCAGCTGCCTGTGGGCTTTGTAGGCGTTGTAGTGCTTTGCTCTCTGGCTTTCCCCATTACGGGAGATGTCAACGCGTCTCTGCTTTATCAGCTGTTCTGTGGCGGACTTCTGTTTACGGCTCTTATTGCGGCAAACGATTTTACAACTACTCCCGTTACAAAATGGGGCAAGCTTCTGTTCGGTATCGGCTGCGGAATAGTAACGGTCGTGATCCGTTACTTCGGAGCATATCCTGAAGGCACAGCCTTTGCCGTAATGCTGATGAACCTTTTAACTCCTTTATTTGAGCGCTGGACTATGCCCGTGCGCTTCGGTAAAAAAAGCGGAAAAGGGGGAAGCGTACAGTGAAGGACGATATTTTCAATATAGATGACAGTGATGTGAATTCCAAGGCATCGCATCTGTCTGAGGATGAAATAAACTCGCCCGAATTTGATCCTGAAGATTTTGCGCCTGCTCCCGATAAGTCGGAGGACAATAAAAATGACGACGGAGCGAGAGGCCGCAGAGCGGCAATGATATTTGCCGTTATTGCTGCGGTGTTTACTCTTATTATTGCTGCAATAGGCGCTCTCGGGAACGAGAAAATACAAAACAGTGACAGTGATGTCCGCAGAGATAAGGTTCTCGCTGCATTTGAAAATTGCAGCTATGCAAGATATTACAGCACCGTTGAGGACTGTGACATCTATGCGGTGATCTACAAGGACAAGCTTGCGGGCTACGGTGTATACAAAACTGTCGGCGGCTTCGGCGGTGATATCGAAGTATTGGTGTGCTTTGACTCTGCCAATGCCGTAAGCGCTGTAAAGATCATTGGTGAAAACGAGTCTGACGGTCTCGGAGACAAGATAAAGAATAAAGGCTTCCTGTCAAAATTTGTAGGACTGAATTCTGAAAATGCGTCGGATATCGGTGAAATTGACCTTATAAGCGGTGCTACCGTATCTTCAAGCGCTGTAAGAAGCGCTGTAAACGATGTTATGAAGCTGGGTATCAGTTCCTTTGCCATTGCAAAGGATATGAATATTGAAACGATATCTCAAAGTGAGATCGACAGCGATATTGACAAGGATAAGGATCCTGATGAGACCTCCGATAAGGACAAGACCGACGAAACAACAAGATATGTTCCTGAGGTTACTACCGGTCCCGAGGATTCTTCAAAGCTTGACGGTGAGGCAGGCGGCGCCGGAAACAACAATAACGGCGACGACGATATGTCTGTGGACGTGAGTGATGTTACTACTGTTTACGAGACTGAGGGTGAGGACACCACAGCAGAGGAAGAGGATGTGACTACAGCCGCTGATGATACTAAAGTAACAACTGCTCCTGTAACGACGACTGCTGAACCTGTAACAACTGAGCCTCCCGCTTCTTCTGAGCCTGAGGATACAGAGCCTGAGGATTCTACGGACGATGAAGGCGGCGATGAAGATACAAGAGAGCCTGTTGACAATTCGCAGAGCGATATAAATCAGTAAGGAGGTCGCTATGGAGTTACTTTTGAAAACAAAGCTTAACAATGTGGGCGACCGCGCTATGCTGAAAATGCTTGTGGTCTGTCCTGCGCTTATAATAACCACTACTCTGACAAGAGCGCTTTATATAAGCCTTGCAACGGCTCTTGTGCTGCTTATTTCAGAGCTTACAGTGTCGGTATTCAAGAAGCTGATACCGCTGAAGCTGCGCGGTCTTGTATATCTTATGGTATGCGCTTTCTCTGCGTCGCTTGTACAGCTTCTGTTTCAGATATTCCTGCCGCTTGCGGCAAGTTCTCTCGGCGTATATTTGTCCATCCTTGCTGTAAGCAGCACTGTACTGATACGGATAGAGACTGCCGCAAAAAGCACTGTCGGTGCATCCGTGCTTGACGCTTTGGTTTGCAGCGGAGTATTTGCCGCTTTAATGGCGGCTACAGGCTTTGTGCGCGAGCTTTTGGGAGCAGGAACGGTGTTTGCTCTTTCTGACGGAACAGAGGGATTTACTATATTTGTCAATGCGCCACTGCCTATACTTTCAAGCACTGCCGGTGTTTTGATGATGGCGGCGCTGGGCGGAGCATTTTTCAAATATCTGAAGCTGAGAAAAATAAAAAAGGCAGCCGAGGCGGCTGATGCTATGCAGGGAGGAATGTAATTATGGGATCAATGATCATAGTTTTCAGTGCACTTCTTGCAGATAATCTGTTCTTTTCGCGGCTTTTCGGGGTAGAATCGTTTTTTGTCCCGTCACGCAAGTTATCCGATGCGGCTGCATACGGCGGCATCGTTACCTTTGTAACAGTTCTTTCCGGCGCTGTGTCACTGGCACTTTATAACTTTGTATTTTCTCCGCTGAAATTAGGGGCAATTATGACTTTTATGTCTGTTTTGATAATTTCGGCAGTGGTGTGCGGAGTTAATTTTGCTATCGGCAAGGCATCCGGAGGCAACAGGGCGAAATTTTCGGCAAGTCTGCCGATGATAACAACAAACTGTGTAGTGCTCGGTTCTATAATGCTTGCAGTTGAAAATTCTCTTTCATACGGTATGTCTGTCTTGTATCTGCTGCTTGCGGGTGTAGGATTTACTCTTGCTATGCTGGTCTTCAGCTCTGTCAGAGAGCGTCTTGAATTGGCAGAGCCGCCTGAAAGCTTCAAGGGGCTGCCGATACTGCTTTTGTCTGCTTCCTTTGCGGCTATGGCTTTTGCCGGATTTTTCGGCTTCAGCTTCTGAGGGGTAGAGTTATGGTATTTGGAATAGTTATAGGTGCTGCAACGGTGCTTGTTATAGCACTGATCGCCGCTGTATTTCAGACCTCTGCCGTCAACGGCGATGAGGTATCGGATATGGTCAAGACGGAAAAGATACTTGATTGCCTGGCGGGAGAAAACTGCGGCGCTTGCGGATATGAGAGCTGCAGTCAGGCTGCTGCTGCTGTTGCCGCAGGCAAAGCTCCGTGCAGCGTGTGTCATGCGGGCGGTCAGACAACCGCACAGGCTGTCGGGGTTCTGACGGGCGCGGATGAGACCGATGCGGTCAGAATGAGAGCACAGGTAATGTGCTCAGGCAGCAACAGTACTGTAAGAAAAAAATATATATATGAAAGCGGAGCCGAGGACTGCCTTGCTGCTATGAAGCTTGGCGGCGGCGATAAAGGCTGTAAGGCCGCGTGCGTCGGTATGGGAGATTGCAAGGCAGCCTGTCCCTTCGGTGCTATCAGCATATCAGACGGCGTTGCAAAAGTAGATTACAGGCTTTGCAAGGGATGCGGGAATTGTATTTCCGCGTGTCCGAAGAATATTATCAAACTGATTCCTTACGACACCTATCACTGGGTAGGATGCGCGTCGAAGGAGGGCAGAGATAAGACTCTTTTGATGTGTCAGACCGGCTGTATCGGCTGTGGCGAGTGCTCGCGCATATGTCCTGAAAATGCTGTCAGTATTTCCCATAACTGCGCTGAGATCGATTATACAAAGTGCAGCGGCTGCGGAATGTGCTATGAGGTGTGCCCTCAGGGCGTTGTGTGGAGAGCCGATGCCTTCGGCGCTGAAGGACTTATGTTCAGTAAAGGTCAGAAACGATAAAAAAAGAATAAAAAGAAACCGATATCCTCACGAAGTGAGGATATCGGTTTTTAATATTGAAGATAAACACCGCTATATAAGAAACTGAAATACACAAAAGGCTGCGTATATTGTCAGCAGGCTAACACCCTGCCAGCGTTTCAGCTTTCCGCTGCAAAGTGCAGGTATGCACAGAATACACATAACGCCAAGCATAACGGGCATATCGACGATCAGCGATGCATTTATGCCTGCGATCGTGCTGTTGGCAGGTATGTCGTAGGGGTTCACCACAGCTGCAATAGAGCTTACAAGGACTAAATTGAACAGGTTTGCGCCGATAATGTTACCGAGAGACAGCGCTCCGTGTCCTTTTATAAGCGATGTTACTGCGGTTACAAGCTCAGGGAGAGAAGTGCCCAGTGCGACTACGGTAATAGCGATAACTGCCTCCGGAACACCTAACGCTGTAGCTATAACAGTTCCGTTATCAACTAAAAGATTGGATCCGACGGCAATAAGCGCAGCACCGACGACCAGCAGAAATATGTTTTTAACTAGAACCGATCGGGGTTCAACTTCCTCGACTTCTTTAGCCACTGCTTCTGCCGATATTTTCGGAGCCTTTTTTACACTTACTATTGTAATGGTCATATATGCGGCGAAAATAAGGAGCAGAAGTATGCCGAACGATCTTGAAAATCTGCCGAAGAAAACGGCTGTGAGCGTGTATATTACGGCAGACGAGAAAAAGAATATTACCGGTATGCGAAGCGATTTTTTATCAACGGCTGCCGGCTTTATGGCAACGGTAAGAGCTGCTATCAGAGCAGTATTGCATATTATTGAGCCTAGGGCATTTCCGTATGCCATTTCTCCGTGACCGCCGAAGGATGAGGTGGCGGATACCATTACCTCAGGCAGTGTAGTACCTATAGATACTACCGTTGCGCCGATAAGGACTTCCGGTACGTGAAAACGGTGCGCAATACCTGTTGCCCCGTCAACAAACCAGTCGCCGCCTTTGATAAGCAATATAAGTCCCAGAATGAATAATAATATAGGAACGAGCATTTTTACTTCCTTTCTGTCGGTAAAATCAAAGTATGCCTTTTATAAATATCTCAAAGCCTATGGCAATAAGAATTGCGCCGCCGAATACCGCCGCTTTGCTTGAAAGAAAAGTGCCGAATTTCTTGCCGATGGCAAGTCCGCCTATGCAGATAACAAATGTGACAGCTGCAATTATAATCGCAGCAATAAGTGCCTCGATAAATCCGTACTCTGCAATAGTAAAGCCTACTGACAATGCATCAATAGATGTGGCAACGCCTTGTATAAGCAGTGTGCCTACAGATATTCTCCGTGCTTCTTCTGCTTCTTCATTTCCGCCGCGAACACCCTCTATCAGCATTTTGATGCCGATAAAGCACAGTAAGATAAGCGCTATCCACGGTATCACTTTTTCAAAGATCTTAAAATATCCAAGTATAGTATGTATGCATATCCAGCCTGTAAGCGGCATAATAGCCTGGAAAATACTGTATACCGATGCGATGCCGCACATACGTCCGGTGCTCATTTTAGTTTCGTTAAGTCCGTTTGTAAGAGATACAGAAAATGCGTCCATTGAAAGTCCGACGCCCAGCAGCACGCTGTTAAAGAAAAACAAAAAGTTGAGAGTCACAAATATCCTCCAAAAAAGAAAAATGTGTACGCTGCCGTACACATAACACAAAGGGGGACTATGTACGGCACTTGCTATACATGAGTCTCGCATTTTAAAGCAGGACCAGACCTTGCGGTCGCGGTTGTTGGTCTGCTACGCACAAGGCGCATACTACTCCCTCAAACTTCACTTATTATATCAGCTTTTTTATATTGTGTCAAGATAAAATTGCCAAATTGCTGAGTTCATATTGAAAAGCAGTATCGGCTGTGTTATCATTACTTTACAACTTAAAGTGAGGAGCTGTAATTATGTACGAATATTTCAAAAGCATTGTAGATCAGGACAGGTGTTCTGTTGTTATCTGCAATACTGAGCACAAGATAATATATATGAACACTGCCGCCGTAAAAAAGTATTCAAAATACGGCGGTGCGGCGCTTGTGGGTAAGAGTTTGCTTGACTGCCACAACGGCGAGTCGGTTTCAAAAATCAGAGACATTACGGCATGGTTTGAAAAAAGCAAAGATAATAATATTGTGTTTATTTATCATAATGCAAAGGAGAATAGAGACGTATACATGGTGGCGCTGAGGAATACTGACGGCGCGCTTATTGGGTATTACGAGAAGCATGAATACAGAGACAGGGAGAGCGCCGCACTATATGATCTGCGGTAGGATACCGGTTTTCATGCACGGTATCAATAAATTTATCGAAAGGCTGCGTAAAGCTTATGACTGCCGAAGAAATGTGGGCGTTGTACCTTAAAAACAATGTGAATTTGTCCGATGAATATGAGGCGTGGGCGTTCGGTGAAAAAGCGGATGAGCTCAGCACTCTTGTACTGACGGGGAAAAAGACCGCCACATCGTCTGCATATGATCTGTATGCAGTTGACGGCGAGAAATTGCCGGGTGCGGGCGATTACAGCGTAATCCTTGATTCTGAGGAATGCGCGGTGTGCATCATTCGGAATATCAGTGTAAAGATAGTCCCGTTTGGTGAGGTGGACAGCGAGTTCGCCGCCAAGGAGGGAGAGGGAGACGGCAGTCTTGAATACTGGCGTTGCGTTCACCACACGTTCTTTTCCGAATGTCTCGGCAAGGCAAATTTGCCGCTTTGCGACAGCACGCCGTTGGTTTTGGAAGAATTTGAAGTGGTTTTTTCGTAGTAAATACGCCGCAACTGTCGATTGCAACCGTCAGTTGACAAATTGCAAGGGCGATTTGGTAGAAGTCTGAGCGCATTTTTGTTAAAATGTTATATATCAAAGCAAAACCAGAGAAGGCACGGTGATCACAATGATAATTGCAGACAAAATAATACATCTCAGAAAGAAAAACGGATGGTCGCAGGAGGAGCTGGCGGAGAAGATGAACGTTTCGCGTCAGGCTGTATCAAAATGGGAGAGCGCACAGGCTGTTCCCGATATCGACAAAATATTGATGTTAAGCGAGCTTTTCGGAGTTACTACGGATTATCTCTTAAAGGGTGAGACAGAGTACGCAGAGGTGCGTGCGGCTGAAAACGATTCGCTGCGACGGGTAAGCACCGATGAGGTAAGCGAATATATAGAAACAAGACGGAATGCGGCGTACAAAATCGCGGCGGGTGTATTTATGTGTATAATTTCTCCTGTAGCGCTTATACTGCTGGGAGGCTTAAATGAAGCACGTTCGTTCGGTATTTCGGAAAACCTTGCAGGGGTCACTGGGATAGCGTTACTGCTTGTCTTTGTGGCTGTTGCTTGTATTATGTTTATACAATGCGATATGAACAATACAAAGTGGAAATTTTTAGACAACGATGGGTTTGAGCTTGAACGCAGTGCTGAAATTGCTGTTTCAAAGGCAAAAAAAGAATTTGCGCCAACCTATACCAAATGCAATATTATAGGCACCTTAATATGTGTTTTGTCGCCTATTCCCCTCATTTCCGGTGCGCTTTTTGAAGAAAATGAGCTGATGTGCATCATTATGCTCTGCGTCACGATAATTCTCGCGGGCATCGGCGTTATGTTTTTCGTCTCATCGGGAGTTCAATGGGGGGCGCTTCAGCGGCTTAACAAGGAATATAAGAAAACAAGCGGCGAGAATAAGGAGGACGCGCTGAAATCAGCCGTTACGGGTACGTACTGGCTTGCTGTCACCGCAGTCTATCTTTTGATAAGCTTTTTAACCGATAACTGGGGCAGAACCTGGATCATCTGGCCTGTTGCTGCTGTACTTTGCGGTGCCCTGAACAGTGTTTTCGACATTATATCTGCGAAAAACAATAAGCAATAATTTAATTTTTTGTTGATTTAATCCGTGTTTTGTCGTATAATGTAATATATTACATATTGGGGAATAAGTACATTGAAAATACGACAGATCATTGCCGCTATCATTTTTGTATTGCAAATATTTGCTTTTACAGCTTGCGGTGAGAATAAAACGGAAAAGAGCGCAGATGAAGCGGCACCGGTAACGACTGAGGCGGCCACAACTGAGGAAGATACCACGGAAGAGGAAACAACAGAATATGAAGGCTGTCTTCATGACTGGGGAGAGTGGATACTTATTCAATTTCCATCTGTAGAGCATGACGGCAAAGAGGTGCATTACTGCTCAATATGCAGGCTGCAGCAGTTCAGGGTAGTCGAGCGATTGCCGGAAAAGGATCATAAAGTTGTTCTCGACGTTGAAAACATTTTACAGCTTCCGCGCCTTCCCAACGGCTGCGAAGTGGTCAGTCTTGCTATTGCATTGAATTATATGGGATATTATGTTAATCCCGTCTGGCTTAGCGACCACTGTATGCCGCAGGGTGAGTACGGTGAAGCGGATGCTTTCTATACATATGTAGGTGACCCTAAATCCAACGGTATGGGTTGCTATGCGCCGTGCATTGTTAATACCGCTTATAACTATTTTAAGCTTATGAACGATAATTTCAGTGCATTGAACATAAGCGGGGCAACTGATGATGAACTTGAGAAATGGATAGACCGGGGTGTGCCTGTAATTCTTTGGGGCACTACTTATATGAACTGTGATCCTATGCTGTTCAGAAAAGATAATTTTGACGGCAAAGAGGTAATATGGAGAGCATATTCGCACTGCCTTGTGCTGGTCGGATATACAACAAATACGTATTTGTTCTGCGATCCGCTGCGTGAGGGTATAGTGGCATATCAAAAGTCCGATGTTAAAGAGTGCAGAAGCTACGTATATGAACAGGCTTGCGTTGTATATGACCCTGCGACTGTTGATTTGTCTGAATAATATAAATCTCAACGGCTGACCGTACGGTCAGCCGTTTTTCTGTATGCTGCAAATATGCAATTATGAAAAAGCAGGGGAGACAAGCATCTGTATAAAGCGATATAATGCCGTCAGACTTCATGAGGTTAATTTATATACAGAAAGCAGGTCTTATATGAAAAAAAGCTTTTTTGATCTTCAGCTTTTCTCGGACGGTACCGAAATTACCGACAGTGCAGCTGCTATGGGTGACGGCAACAGCACTGGCGGCATTTCGGATACCGCAGAGACAGCGGCAGAAGATACAGCAGTACAGGATGAAGCTGCGGAGGTTACGGTCAGTGTCGGGGACGGCACGGCTGAGAGCGATCGCTCGGAAAGTGATATTAACAGAGAAGCAGAGGAGCTTGAAAGAACAGCAAGAATTCTTTTAGAAGCGGACCTGCTTTCTGAAAAAGTCAGCGGCTTCGATCTGCAAAAAGAAATGGCAGACAGCAGCTTTGCTGCAATGGTTAAAAACGGTGTGCCTGTGGAGACAGCGTGGAAAGCCGTGCACTTTGATCAGCTGCTTGACGCAGCTGTGCAGGAGGCACGCGAGGAAGCATTGTGCGAGGCTCTGGCAAAAATAAGAAATATGCCTGACAGACCAAGTGAAAACGGGGCGGTCTCTCAGGCGGCAATACAAAGCCGCGCAGGAGTTGATAATCTTACGGGGCGAGGTATAAGAGAAATATTGCGCCGCGTAGAAAACGGTGCGAAGGTGAAATTCTGATATCTTTGCGAAAGAAAGGAATTATATGACAAATAATACTACTAAAACAGTAGAGCTGCAGCTGTTTGCTGCAGGAGAGGTCGTTCACGGTACGGATGCGTATGTAAATGCTGCTGATGCAGAAATGAGTGTACCTTACGACTCTGAGGGACAGGGCGGCGGACTCAGCGCCGAAATGAAGACCTTTTATGACAAAACACTTATTGAGCTTGCAGGTCCTGCACTGGTATTTGACCAGTTTGCGCAGAAGCGTCCAATTCCCAGAAACGGCGGTAAGACTATTGAATTCAGAAAATTCAATGCGCTGCCCAAGGCCCTGAAGTCTATAACCGAGGGCGTAACTCCTACAGGCTCAAAGCTTACGGTCGTACCTGTTACGGCAACTGTAGATCAGTACGGCGACTATGTGGAGCTTACTGATATGATAGAGATGACAAGCGTTGACCCTATTGTAATAGAGGCAACACGTCAGCTTGCGGATCAGGCCGGACGCACTATAGACACTGTAGTGCGCAACCAGATAATCGGCGGCACTAATGTAAACTACTGCCCCGTTGTTGACGCAAGCGGCAATGAGACCGAGGTGACCTCACGCAGTGAGCTTACATCAGAGGCGAGACTTCGCGTTAAGGACGTATTTAAGGCGGCAGCTCAGCTCAAAGCTATGAATGCTCCCATGATCGGCGGCTCATATGTGGCGGTAATACATCCCTATGTTGCATACGATCTTATGCAGGACGCTCAGGGTCAGTGGCTGGATATTCAGAAATACACTGATCCCGCGGGAATTCTTAACGGTGAGATAGGTACACTGGGCGGTGTTCGCTTTGTTCAGTCAAGCGAGGCAAAGATCTATACAGGCGAAGATCTCAGCGAGAGCTCCAGAGAGCTTACTGTCAGTGCGTACAGCGCTGCTGCCGCTGCTGACACGAAGTGCACAGGCGAGGCTACAGCTTACAGAATTACCGTAAGCGAGGATATTGATGCATCTCTTATCGGCAGAAGCATTCAGTATTGCAATGCAGCAGGAGATAAGGCTGTCAAAGCAAAGGTTTGCGGTGTAAATACTGAGTCCAGATACATTTATGTTGAAGAAGCAATCGGCGTGCAGTATGCGGCGGGCGATAAGCTCTATCCCGGAGAGGGCGGCAAAAACGGAGAAGCCGTATTTGCTACTCTGTTCCTCGGAGCAAACGCTTACGGTACTACCGAGGTTGGCGGTGGCGGTATTGAGCACATTGTCAAGCAGAAGGGCTACGGAAACGATCCTCTTAATCAGCGTTCGTCTGTAGGCTGGAAGGCTACAAAGGTCGCAGTGCGTCTTGTTGAGGAATATATGCTGAGAGTTGAGTCCGGCTCTTCCTTTTCAAGATCCGTGCTTGAAGCAAACTGAAAAATTGAGGTGCAGACGAAATGAACGGTAGAGAAAAAGTAAAGGCGCAGACCGAAACAAGGACTGTGTTTATACCCAGAAAAAACAAAAACGATACCGAGAGGTATGTTGCCGTAAACGGTGAAAATATGCTTATACAGACCGGTAAGCAGGTAGAGGTGCCTGTGAGATTTGCAGAGGTCATCGAAAATTCTCAGGCAGATGATGCCGCTGCCGAGGCGTTTATCGAAGCTGTTTCCACAGGCAGATAACAAAGTGCGCCCTGCGGCTGTTTGCCGCAGGGCGCTGTCTTATTAAAAAGAAAGGTAGATGTAAAAATGACTGTAAACGAAGCTTTAGGCAAAGCATCGGATATTATCGGAGAGATATCGGACCGAACGAGATTTACAGAGTGGCTCAGTGAAATAGAAAACACTGTATGCTCTGAGATCGCACTGACCCATGAAGGGGCGAATCCCGATCTTTCTCTGATAACATCGGAAACAGACGGGAACAGAGAATTGTTTGTGCCCGATCCGAGTTCAAGTCTTTATGTTTTGTATCTTATAATGAAAAATGATCTTTACCTCAGAGATACAGAGCAATATGCAAATTCAAAGGCTGCATTTGAAGCCGCATATGCTGCTTTTGCCGATAAATACAACAGAGAGCATATGCCCGGCCGCGGCTGCGGCATTTGCCTGTGAGGAGGCTTTGATATATGAAGCTTCCTGTATTAAAAAAGGTAAGTAACGAGGAACTTTGCATAAGTGAATTCGGCGGCATAGACAGACGGAGTGACGCGGATGAAAATGTATTCGCCGATATGCTGAACGTTACACATAGCGACAGCAGTGCCGTATCTACCCGCCAAAGACGCGGAATACTTGATTTTAACGGCGAAGCTGTATACAATATGGCGTCTCTTGATATTCTGAGAGGCGATAAAGTGGTCAGCAATGCGTTTGTAGTGCTGACCGGAAGCGCACTGAGAGCATTTTACGATGACGGCGACGGCTTTTGCTCTCACCGTCTTATGTTTACATCGGGAATTCTGAGTGCGGGCAAGAAGCAGATAGTGCTGTCGGGCACGCGGATGTTTATATTTCCCGACGGCATATATATAAACCTTATGAATATGTCTGACTACAAAAAGTTGGGATATTCAAGATCACAGGCACTGGGCAGTGACGGAGCGCATTTTTACGAGCTGTGTCTTACCAGGAGCGATGCCGACGGCAACGATGACAGTGAGGGTGAGTACGGCAGGCTTGAATGCAAATGCTATATGCTGAAGTCAGACGGAACAAAGGGCGTTTACACGGACAGCGTGGCGGTAAACTCCTCGTTTTCTAAAAACGATACTGTTGAGATAAAGGGATTTTCAGACAAATCTCTTGAGGGGTATTATAATATTTGTGATATCGATGCAGGGCGGCGTTATGTCATAATAAAATGCCCCGCGAATGATACTTGCAGTGTTGGAGAGTTTCTTATGCGCCGCAGAATACCTGTTATGGACTATGTTATTGCCTGCGGCGGCAGACTGTGGGGATGTCGCTACGGGGTTGACGCTGACGGTAACAGCGTAAATGCTATATACGCCTCGGCAGAGGACGATCCCTCAAACTGGTACAGGCTTGATAGGTCAAGCGATGGGTCATGGATGGCAAACGTAGGCTCCAGGGGTAAGTTTACGGGCGCGGTATGCTATGGTGGACGGCCTGTATTCTTCAAGGAAGATGCTATAATAAAGGTCTTCGGCAGCCGTCCGTCGGACTTCTCACTTTCCGAAGTCAGCGCGCCCGGTGTAGAGTCAGGCAGCAGCGGAAGCATTGCCTCAGTAGGCAATGAGCTTTATTATAAATCTTATAACGGTGTAGTTCGCTATGACGGAAGCCTGCCGCGCAGTGTTGATGAAGCTCTCGGCGGCGGGAAGTTGAAGAATGCCGTGGCAGGCAGTCTTAACGGCTGCTATTATGCCTCTATGGAAAACAGTGCAGGGGAGCGGTATATTTATGTATATGACACAAAAAGGAATATGTGGCATATTGAGAACGATCCGGGCGTGATAGAGTTTTGCCGTTGCTCGTCAGAGTTGTTTATTCTGTGCGAGAGGGACGGAGTAAGCGAGGTGTACAGCGTCGGCGGTACATTCAACAGCGACGCAGACAATGCAGGACAGCTTGAAGCTGAGCCTAAATGGATGCTGGAGAGCGCAAATATGAGCTTTGCCGTGCCGTGGCACAAATATGTGTCAAGGGTGCTTATTTGTATGGCGCTTGACATAGGCGCGTCGGCAGAGGTTCAGATATCTTACGACGGAGAGGGCGTGTGGCGCACGGAAAAAGTGGTGCATTCCGTCGGCGACGGCACTGTTACCTTGACGGTACGCCCGAGGCGGTGCTCATATTTCAGACTGCGCCTGAAGGGAAGCGGCGGTATGCGGCTTTACAGCCTTACCCGCAGACTTGAAAAATGCAGCCCGTATCAGAAAGCGAGACTGTAAATATGAAATTTTCAATATCAAATCCGCCGCCCTCCGAAGCGGGACTTGAAGCAATGTCGGCATGGCTGTACGAATTGTATGAGCTGCTCGGTGTTATGTTTGAGAGCCTTGATACGGATAATTTCAGCGATGACGTAAGACAGTTATTGGATAAAATAACGCTCGACTGATAAAAAACGGGAAGCTGATGCTCAGCTTCCCGTAAAAGGAAAAAATTTTTGAGTATTATAATATTACATAGGTTATTTAGATAAGCTCAACAATTCTTCTAAACTGCCTATTTTGGTAAACTTTTTATAGTTATATTCAACATTGATACCGTATGCCGGAATATTCATGTTTTCTGCCAGTTGTATATCGCAAAGAGAATCACCGACAATAAAGGAATTTGGCAGTTCAATTTCAGGATATT
This sequence comes from uncultured Lachnospiraceae bacterium, assembly GCA_964490165.1. Classification (GTDB taxonomy): domain Bacteria; phylum Bacillota; class Clostridia; order Oscillospirales; family CAG-272; genus Avispirillum. Next base: position 80,321 of record CAZBAR010000002.1, read on the forward strand.
TACTTAAAGCTTGTAATATCAGACCTGTTTTAGGCTTTATACAGCTGCAGTTATCTGTTCGTGCGTGAGGACAGTAGAATACATCTAAAATGCATACACCGGCTTTTTTCAGCTCTTTCAGCATCAGGTCATTATACGCTTCATACTGTTTTTGCGTTATAAATTCTTCACCTATCAGGTATTGGTTTGTAACGATAATGATTTGATATCCTATGCGGTTCAAATAACTTAATACCTGAATAGCATACGGCATAAATACAGGCGTTTTTACGTTTGCCCAATCCTTGTCTGCGTAATCCTGTGCGATAGTTCCGTCTCGGTCAAAAAATGCAATTTTCATAATTTTGAAGTGTTACTGAAAATCAGTTGTCAATAATATTTTTCAAGTATTTCACGCCAAGGTCATGCGCAGTTTCAACTTCTTTGAATATGCTTTCATAAAAGCTTTTTGCAGCAGACCGGCGGCTTTGGGCTATATCATGACCGCGCTTTGTATAAAAATGCGAGTACAGGTTTTCCAGCTTATATTTGTATTCCTGAAAGAAAGAGAACGCCTGATCGTTTGTACCGTCGGATATGCTGCCGTCCGGTGAAAGAGAATATATGGGTTGACCCATTTTTCCTTTATATATCAGTGTCCGTGCTATTCCTAGAGCGCCTGCTACGTCGATCTTGTCAGCATCAAACAGAATTTTTGCCTCAGTGCTTGACGGCGGATCACTTTTTCTGAATCGGTGCGTTCTTATACAGTCGCGCACTTTAGCTGAAAAATCGTTCGAAAAACCGTTATCGGTAAGAAATTTGTATGCTTTGTTGCTGCCGACCTCCGCGTGACAAAGCGAGGGATCTTCAAATTGCTCTTTTCGACCGATATCATGAAGCAGACAGGCACATATCAAAACATTATAATCTACGTTTTCTTCGGAGTTGGCTATATCCAGTGCGTTATACAACACGCGATATATGTGCTCTTTGTCGTGCGCGCTGTCTTCCATACAAGAGAGCATATAGCTTTCAAAAAGTGAAAATGTTGATTTGTTCATAGATCGTCTCCTGTGCTTTATTACTGAGAATTTCTATAATGCCGGTTGCAGTTGCCGTTACGGATAAGCCTGACAAATCGTAATTTGTTAGTATCTTTTTCCGTACTTTACTTTGGCTTCATTCGTGTATTTTCGGATGAACTCCGTTTTTGCATAGGTATATCCATCTCTGTTATGCTCGAATTGTTTCCACAACATCAGCTTCAGTTTTTCGTATTCATGAGCAATATCAGGATGTTCGATTAGATAATCACGGAAATACAATTCGTCATTGTCGCCAATATATCTTAAGTGCAGGTGAAATACCTTTTCGGAAAATCCGTTTTCCGTATATCCTTTGTTGAAAGAATATCTGTCTGCACTGTGACTCATACAATTGTAGCCGTTTTTTACCAGCAGATCTTTGATATCTGCCAAATCGCATTCCTTTGGAACTTCCACAAGAATATCAACAATCGGTTTTGCCCATATGGAATTTACCGCTGTTGAGCCTATATGATCTATTCTGACAGCTTGGGGAATGATCTTTTTCAAAGCGGCGCTTTCATCAGCGTACCAATTTTTCCAACAGTCCTGATGTTCTGTTAAAAAGATAGGAAATAACTGCCAAAGTTCTTCTAAACTCATTTCCGATATTTTTTTAGGCATTGTACACCCCGTTAACTTGCAATTTGTTCTCCTATGTTTTATTGTTGAAAAATTCTATAATGCTATTTATTCCCGATAACATTGTCTTATCTTTGATTGCAGGATGTTTATTTGTATTATGACTATAGACCGCGTCATGAATATTATAGCAATTCATATGATGCATAAGAGTACAAGCTGTATTATAGGGTTTATCAATACTGCCGTCTCCACCGCCAACCAAAATAATTGCTCCTTTTTTTGATTTTTTAATAGGTTCTGTTTTTTGAAAATGTCTTGCACAGTAATAGGTTTGAAGTCTGCTTCCTACATCCAACAGTTTTCCGGTCAACTCTGAAAAATAAATCGGTGAAGCAATTAGGATATTATCACATTTTTGAATGTACTGATATATTTGCATCATTTCATCATCAATTGCACATCCTTGGTTTTTCCAACAATATCTGCAATCAATACATGGTGAAACATTACACCTATATGCATCTACAATCATATAGTCACCGACAAGATTTCTTGTAACCTCTTTTACAAGCATTGAAGTGTCTCCTGTTGTTCTTGGTGAACCGTTAAATATCAATGTCTTCACTGCGAATTACCTCTGTCCTCAAGCCATTTTGCAACGCCGTCATTGTTATTGCTTCCGATAACTCCCGTTGCAATAGCTTTTAATTCGTCTACGGCGTTTTCCATGGCGTATGCTTCATCAGCAATTTTGAACATCTCTATGTCGTTTTTTGCATCACCGAATACAACAACACGGTCAGCTTGTACATACTCTTTCAGCCGCAAAACTGCATTTGCTTTTGAAACGTCTGTCGGCATAATTTCAAGCCACCATTCTTTGCTGTATATATCATTGTGAAAAATACAGTGATGCTCGCACTTGAAACGTGTATACAACGGTTCAAGCTTTTCATAGCTGTCTATACAGGTGAAATAGAACACATCGCCGGATATAAGCTCATCCTCGGAGCTGACCGGGTTTTCTCTTATATCCCCCTTACGGGTCAAAATAAATTCAGCGGCGCCTGTGCTGCATTTCTCGGGGATATATGAAAATTTTTCTATTTCCGATATATATGAATAGACTATGGGGCTGACACCGGCATATGTCATAGCGTCAATTATTTCGTTTTTTGCTTTGCCGAACGAGTTTTTTAGTACGACTTTGTACGGGTCTGTACGTATTATTGAAGCACCGTTGTACACTATAACGGGGAGAGAAATATTCAGATCTTTCGTAATTTTTGACGCTGTAACAGCTGATCTTGCCGTGGCGTATGAAAAAAGCATACCATTAGATATCAGCTTGTTTATAGCCTGTACGGTATACCCGGAAAGCCGCTGGTCGCTTTGCAGCAGAGTACCGTCAAGGTCTGATATGTACAGTGTTTTCATGATTTATTTGTGCTTTGTACTTTTCAGAAGAACTACAGTTTCCACGTGCTTTGTCCGCGGGAAAAGGTCGCAGGCTGTGACTTCTTCGATAGTAAATTTGCTCTCGCACAGCTTTTTTAAGTCTCTTGAAAGGCTTGAAGGGTCGCAGGACACGTAGACAAGACGCTTTGGTGCGATTCTTATAAGCTCCTTTATCATTTTATCGGAGCAGCCGCTGCGGGGCGGGTCGATAATTGCAAAATCGAGACTTCCGTAAATGCTCTTTGCAAAATCTGCGCTGTCTCCGCAGAAAAATCCTATGTTTGAAAGTCCGTTTGCGGCGGCGTTTTCCTTTGCGTCGGCTACGGCGGCGCTGTTTATCTCAACTCCCGTAATAAAGCAGTCGGGGTGAAGGGCAGCGGCGGAAAGTCCCATTATTCCCGTGCCGCAGTACAGATCAGCACCGTACGAGCCATCCTCTGCACACGCATATTCACCTGCAAGGCGGCACAGCTTTTCGGCGGCGTCGTGGTTTACCTGAAAAAATGAGTCAGGCGAAACCTTCAGGCTCATACCGAGAAAGTCCTCAGTAACGCTCTCCTTGCCTAAAACGACCTCGGCGCGCTTTCCGTACTCGGGATGATTTCCGCTTTTTGTAAGAACACCGATTACGGCGGGGAATTTTTTACACAGTGCTTCGGCAAACTCCCGAAGTCCTGCTTTGTCTTCGTTCTTTGTGCCGACTACTGCGGTTATCTCGCTGCAGCTCTTTGTACACCTCAGAAACAGATATGTAATTTCTCTGTTTTTTAGTGCATCGGCTGAAAATGCTGCTATTTCGGAAAATATTTCGGGGCAAAGGTGGCAGTCTGTTATGGGCACAAAGGCAGCGCCTTTTTCTTCTGTGTAGCCGAACTCAGCGTTTCTGAAACGGAAAACGGCTTTGTTTCTGTAGCGCTCAGGAGATGCTGTAAGTATTTCTTTAACTTCAACTTCTCCGAGTCCGCCGCGGCGCAGCGCCGCTTTTACACTTTGAAGCTTTATTTCGGCTTCATGCTCATATGTAATGTGTCGGAGAGTGCATCCTCCGCACTCACCGTATGCGGGGCAGTCAGCCTCGCATCTGTGCTCGGAGGGCGAATTTATTGATCTTACGGCGGCTATTTTGAAATTCTTCTTTTCTTCGGTGATCTCTGCAGTAACTGTGTCGCCGTCAACCGCTTCGAGGCAGAACACTACGCAGCCGTCCTGCTTTGTAATGCCGTTGCCGAGGGTGTTCATTTCTTCTATTTTTGCTGTAAATGTTTTATTGTCTGACATAACTTTGTCCTTAATTATTTTTATACCTTATTATACGGTTTATTTGCCTGTTTGTCAAATAAATAGTTGATTTATGCAAAGAACTGTGATAATATTGAAAAAACGCGTATAACGAAAGTGTGAGGATAAGTTATGAAACGTATAGATACGCCGTACTGGTACGGAAAAAAATCGCGTGCCGTTACTTTCAGCTATGACGACGGCAGAGTAGAGGATGTCCGCCTTGTTGAAATATTTAATAAATACGGGCTCAAAGCATCATTTCATCTGTGTCAGCCTGAGGAGCTGGCGAAGCTTGCCAACGGGCCGCTGCTCGGCGCTGACAAATACGCAGAGCTGTACCGCGGGCATGAGATATCCTGCCATTCCGTGCATCATTCTTTTCCCGCATCTATGCCTGATGAGGCTGTGCGTGCGGAGATATATGAAAACAGACGGTTTTTGGAGGGGCTTTGCGGATATCCCGTAAGGGGAATGTCATATCCCTTCGGCAGCTATGACGACAGAGTTATTTCCATATGCAAGAGCTGCGGTATGGAATATGCACGCACCGTTGAGGAAACGGGAAAATTCAAATTGCCTGAGGATTTTATGCGCTGGCATCCGACCTGTCATCATTCAGAGGCTGACAGTGCGCTTGTTGAGCGGTTTATGCGGCCTATGCTTTACGACCGTATGCGCCTTTTGTACGTTTGGGGACACAGCTTTGAATTTTATAATGAAGAAAAGTGGCAGGCGATGGAGAATTTCTGCCGTGAGATATCAGGCCGGGACGATGTATGGTATGCCACAAACATTGAGATAGTTGATTATATGCACGCGCTTCGCTCGCTGCGCTTTGCGGAGCAGTGCACAAGCGTGTACAATCCTACCTGCATGGATCTGTGGATAGATGTTGATACGGAGCCTGTGCTGATACCTGCAGGGCAGACTGTAAAGCTTTGAAAATTAAAAATCTGAAGAATATTTTTGTTGAACGCTGCAAGGGCTTTTCCGACGCTCACGGTGCTTTAGATCTTGAAACGGTTGAAAACAAGAAGTTTTCTCAGTGCGCGGTGACTCTGAACACAGTTAAAATTGAATTTGTATATTTGCAGCGTGCCTCTACATTGATCCCTCAAAGCACACTGTTCTGCCGTATATATATTAACAAAAACGACCATATATTTTTTCATCTTCCGGAATTATTAGTATACAGCGGTATCGACGATTTCCGCCAGTGCTATTTTTCGTATATTGAAAACGAAGATCGCATGAATGCCTGCTTTGACGCGCTGGCAAGTACAATTGATGAATATTTGCCCCTGATAAATAAAATATCTGCCGTTGACAGTAAGCGATTTTACGATATGCAATATGCAAAGCTTGGAGAAAAGTTTAATATTGACGATGATGTGGCAATGACAGACGGTGATTCGGAGAAGGCTTTCTTTTGCTGTGCGATAGACTATGAAGATCTTTGCATTTTGCCCGATTTTACATATATTGACGGCGGCTATCATTCATTTCTTTCCGGCAACTTCGGAAAAGCCAAAAAGTTTTATGAAAAGCGTATTTCTACAGGCAAAGCATCTGAGTACGATAAAAGGCTTTACGAATTTATCTGTGATGATAAAAATGCTTCATACAAGGGGATAAGCAGGGAATGCTTTGCCGCTGCCGATGCTAAGCTTTACTTGAACGGTGATAAATTTATATATTTGTTTAAGTCATTCATATTGTCTTATTTAGGTATCGGCGCTGCATTTGCTGCTTTATGCCTGATTATACGAGCGGTTATATCTATCGGTGCTGAAGCCGTTTTTGGTTTTCCGTGGTATATTTCCTTAATATTTGCAGCATTGCCGGCGATTTTTTGTGTTATGGCTTTTGGCAAGAGGTTTTCTTTTTTGTTCAAAAGAAAGGACCTCAAAAAGTATCTTGATTTTTATGATATATTAAGCGGCGGTTCAGACAAGATAGCAAAAGTCGCCTTTGCCGCTGTCAGCATTGTATCTTTTATATTGACCGCTGTGCTTGCATTTTTTGGGACTGCTGTTGTATATGACGATCATATCAGATCGGATATTGACGGTGATATGATTTTTGAAGAAATATATTATTGCGATGTTGAGAAGATTTATCACATTGACGCGCGATACAACATATACGGAGACAGGATCAACAGAGGATCATATGTCTTTGAGATGAATAGCGGAGAAGTGTATGATTTTGACAGCATCACAAGTGAAAGGGAAACAGAGAATACGCTGCTGCCTATAATGAATCACGGTACGGAAAGTATAATATTCTTTGATACTGACCGAGATCTGCCTGATAATGTTCAGGAAAAGCTTAATGAACTGAAATAATAATGAAAAATTTCCCGCATAAGCTAAAAGCTATGCGGGAAATTTTTAGTTGGTATTATTTATTATTCATTTTTTCAAGGGCGAGGCGTCCTTCCTCAGTAACGGGTCTTATCCATTTACCTGTAAGATAGTAGCATATGCAGATCGTTGCTTTAGGGATATCCTCACACAGGTACATAAACAAAAATACAAGACTGAACGGCAGCTTTACAACGTAGGCGAGTGCGGCTGTTATGGGGATGGATATGAGCCACAGCGGGATCATATCGCAGAGAAGTCCTGTTTTCGGGTCGCCGCCCGGTCTGAAAATGCCTACGATATAAAGATATGGCATATTTCTGAAAACAAGTATGCAGGCGTAGGTGGTGATGCACATTATCGCCGTTGAAACCGACAGCGCCGAGTATTCGCCGTTTGATGTAAACAAAGTGACTATGGGACCTCGCAGCAGAATAAGTACTGCGCCTGTAATAAGGCTGAACACAGGCATAACAAAGCTGAAGCGCACGGTATTTTCCTTTGCTTCCTTTACGTGACCTGCGCCTATCTGCTTGCCTACGATAATGCTGCACGCGTTGCAAAGGCCGACTATAAATACAAAAGCAAGGTTTTCTACAGTACGAAGTATAGTAACTCCCGCGTAATATTCGTCGCCGAGGTTGGAGAGTATCGCGTTCATGGTAACGGTTCCCAGCGCCCATGTTGCCTCGTTGCATATAACGGGAACTGCTTTTCTCAGATATACGGCAACATCACGCATTTCGAATCCGAACAGCTCGGAGAGAGGGGCAATGAGAATGTTTTTCTTGGCGAAGGATATTATAAGTAGAACTAAAAAGCTTATCCAGTTGGAAAGGGAAGTGGCAAGGGCTGCACCTGACGCGCCCATTTCGGGAAAACCGAAGTTTCCGTATATAAGGCAGTAGTTGAATGTCATATTCAGAACTGCTGTTATAACAGCAATAACCACTGGCAGCTTTACTTTTTCCGTACTTCGCAGCACTGTTGAAAGCGTATAAGTCAGGGCGTTGGGAATATACGACCAGCACACGAAGCGGAGATAGCTGCTGCCGATCTTAATTACTTCGGGGGTCTTTGAATATATTCTGAGTATAAACGGTGCGGCAAAAAATGCGATAAGACAGAATAAAAGTCCTACAGCTACTGCCATTACCATAGAGATGCCCTGAGTCTTATGTATGGCTCTTTTGTCTTCTGTGCCCCAATACTGGGAGACAAACAGCGCTGTAGCTGAACCGAGACCGAAGATAAGCGCGTTCATCAGCCAGCTGAACTGAGACGCCATACCTACAGATGAGAGAACAGTATCTCCCAGACCTGCAACCATAAAGGTATCTACCATAGCAAAGGATGCGGCAAGGAGATTTTGTATGGCTATAGGCAGCGCAAGAGGTATTACCGCCTTCCAAAACGGCTTGTTACAGTATATCGATTTAATATTCATATTTCATTCTTGTTAAGGTCTTGTTAATGTTGTAAATGTTTAACTAACAAAGAAAGACGACACAAAGCCGTCTTTCTCTATTGATTTGACTGTCAAATACTAAGTATAGGCACAGACTTACTGAAGCTGCTCCTTAACCTTAGCTGCCTTACCTACTCTGTCACGCAGATAGTAGAGCTTAGAACGTCTTACCTTACCGAGACGAACTACTTCTACCTTCTGTACATGAGGTGAGTGAAGGGGGAAGGTCTTCTCAACGCCGCAGCCGTAAGCAACTCTGCGTACGGTGAAGGTTTCGGAGATACCGCCGCCGTGGCGTGCGATAACAGTGCCTTCAAAAATCTGAATTCTTTCTCTTGTACCCTCTTTGATGAGGTTGTGGACCTTGACAGTGTCGCCCACGTTGAACTGAGGAACATCTTCTCTCAGCTGCTCGCTTGCAAAAGCTTCGAGTTTGGTCATTTTATGACTCTCCTTTTTTCTTTTGATATCTGGAATGTTCTTACGGAGCCGCATTGGACCATTCCGGCGGCATATGCCGCATACATTTGATATTCTATCACAATACCCGGTATATTGCAATACTTTTTTTATAAAAAGTTAAAATATTCAAATTTTTATAAACAGCCACCACGGGGAGTCAAAGCCTTCAACGGTAATTTCTTTACCCAAACCTGCTTCCGTTATCCATTTGCTCACCGCTGGCAGCAGAAATTCGTTAAATTCCGGTATCAAGCCGATATCCAGATTGTATTGGAATGGGTAGTGGGCGAATATGAGGCAGCCTCCGGGTCTAAGTACGTCTGTGCACGCTGATATGAGCTGTAAAAACTCTATTTTTACCAGTTCTTCAAACGCGCCGTTTCGAAATGCGTCATTTACGATCTCTGTTATGGGGGGAAGTATCTGAAGCCAGTTGGAATTGATCGTATCTATACCGTTTTTCTCAGCGATGATAGTTTCTATAACATCATTTGCACTGTGTTCAAATGCTATAATGTCAAAAGCTTCATTAGCTTCAGCTTCATTAGTATATTCGGCAATGTTTTTTGCATCGTCTTCAATGACATCGATGCTTATATTGAGACCGTGTACCTTGCGCTTGAACTCCGCTGTCAGTTCTTTGTTCAAATTCATTGTTGTATACTTGGTTTCAGAGCCGCTGTAAAGCCTTGCCAGTGTCTTAGGGATCATATCACAGCAGCCTGCGCCCACCTCAAGAACCTTTACATTCCGACCGTTGTGAACAGCCTTTACGGCATCGTCCCATTTGTTTCTGAAATGCCAGTTGTATATGATCTCCGGATTTTCAAACAGTACAGGCTCACAGAGTAGGGCACGGATATATTTCTGCTTTTCCGAATCAGTCATACCGTTCAGAATAGCTGCCTCCTCAGGGAACAGCACTTTAGTATAATCCGGATCAAGTATCTGACTCTCTCTCATTTTTACATTGTCTAAAGGTTTCATAATTTTTCTCCTTATGACGTTATTTAATTTATGGGTCATTTGCGGTTTGACAATGATAATGCAGAACTGTTCTGTATTGGTAAATATATCATTATTGTGAATTGTTGTCAATTGCTTTTTGTGATCTTTTTTCGAAAAAATCAACTTATTTTTGTGCTCTGTTTTTCATGAAAAATCAGAGCCGGAAAGATACATCATTTTAGAGAGATAGCAGCGTTTTTTAACCAAAAAAACAAAGTAATTTCGGGTAAGTATTACCATTCGTGCTCCGAAACCGCTTTAACGCATTAGAGCAAGCAAAAATATTTGACGCTATTTGTAAAATAATATTGACTTTTCTTTGAAAATCTGTATAATGAATTTAACAAAATTTAATATGCACGATTTTTGCATCTGTGCTGACAACGCCGTCGAGGGCAAAGTATCGGCGGCGCTCCTCAAACATTCCGGCAAGGGCAGCGGTACGCTGCCGCTCAGACGCTTTTTACGTCGGGAATGTTCATTTGTGTCAGTTCTTTACAGAACCGGTAGCACTTTGTGCTATGAGAAACCGTACGCTGCATCTGCCTTTACGGCAGTTTGTAACACACTCTTTGCGGGGGCTGCGGTTAGGCATGAATGAGTTCGCGCAGAGCTGTAATACGGCTTTCGCGGTCTTGGCCGCAAAGGGGGATGCAAAAAATGAAAAAAAACAATAAGTTAATTACGCTCGACGGTATTTCTGTTTCTTTTGACGGTGAGAAGGTACTGGACGATATTTCTCTGTCTATTGAGGACGGAGAATTTGTCACACTTCTCGGACCATCGGGTTGCGGAAAAACCACTACGCTTCGCATTATCGCGGGTTTTTTAGAGCCCGACTGCGGCGATGTATGTTTTGACGGTCAGCGTATCAATGGTGTTCCGCCTCATAAAAGACAGGTGAACACCATTTTTCAGCGTTACGCGCTTTTTCCGCATTACAATGTTTTTGATAACATTGCATACGGTCTTAAGGTGCGCCACGTGCCGAAAAACGAGATCAAAGAGCGCGTTTCGGCGATGCTGAAAATGGTCAACCTTGAGGGCTTTGAGCACCGCAGAGTGTCTAAGCTCTCCGGCGGACAGCAGCAGAGAGTTGCCATTGCACGCGCTGTTATCAATCATCCGCGTGTGCTGCTTCTTGACGAGCCGCTGGCTGCGCTTGACCTGAAGCTTCGCAAGGATATGCAAAAAGAGCTTAAAAATATTCAGAAGCAGCTTGGAATCACGTTTATTTTCGTAACTCACGATCAGGAAGAGGCTCTTTCCATGTCCGATACGGTTGTGGTAATGGATAACGGTAAGATACAGCAGATCGGCTCGCCTACAGATATATATAATGAGCCTGTCAACGCATTTGTTGCCGACTTTATAGGTGAATCTAACATTATAGACGGCACTATGCCCGAAAACTACAGGGCAAGATTTGCAGGGCATACCTTTGATTGTCTTGATTTCGGGTTTGAAAAAGATGAGAGCGTTGACGTTGTTATCAGACCTGAGGACGTTGATATCGTTCCTCCTGCGCGCGGAATGCTGACAGGTACTGTTACCTCTGTTACCTTCCTTGGTGTGCATTATGAGATAATTGTCGATATATGCGGCTTCAAATGGATGATACAGACTACGGATTATTGCAGCGAAGGCGAGACAGTTGGGCTTTCCATCGATCCTGACGCAATACATATAATGAAGAAGTCCGAGTATTCCGGACGCTACGGCGATTACAGCTCCTTCTCCGAGGAGATCGACACAATGAGCGATGTGGACGGAGGAGAGGACGATGAGTAAGAAAAAAGCTGCTCACGTAAGAGCCTCCGGCACTCACGGCGCAAGATTTTTGAATGTTCCTTATATCGTATGGGCGGCGCTGTTTATAATCATACCTATGTTTATAGTGGCTATATACGCTTTTACCGATGAGGCAGGCGCTTTTACTCTCGACAATTTCCGCCAGCTTCCTCTTTATAAGGATAATATTATAGATTCCTTTGTCTATGCGCTTATTGCGACTGTTGTCACGCTGCTTCTGGCGTACCCCTTTGCATACTTTGTTTCAAAGAAGAGCGAGAGCACGCAGAAAATAATAATGATGCTCGTTATGCTCCCTATGTGGATGAATATGCTTATTATGACATATTCTATAATGAATATCATAGAGACTAACGGTATTATAAATACTGTGCTTGTTTCATTCGGTCTTGAAAAGCTGCAAATGATAAATACACCCGGTGCTGTGGTATTCGGAATGGTGTATAACTATTTTCCGTATATGGTTCTTCCGCTGGTGTCTGTTCTTTCAAAAATCGATAATTCGCTGCTTGAGGCGTCTGCCGATCTCGGCTCCGGCGCGGTTTCAAGCTTTATGCGTATAGTGCTTCCGCTCAGCGTGCCCGGCATAATATCAGGCTTTACCATGGTGTTCGTGCCCTCTGTATCTACCTTCTACATTGCACAGAAGCTTGGCGGCGCAAATGTAAATCTTATAGGCGACAGAATAGAAGAGCTGGTAAAAAAGCCGTCAACCATACATCTGGGCGCAATGCTGTCCCTGGTGCTTATGGTCGTAATACTTGTTTGTATTATGCTTATGAATCATTTCTCCGATGACAGTGAAGGGAGTATGATCGTATGAGGAATAATATGAAAAAAGTCGGCGGCATATATATAGCTGTCATATTTATCATTATGTATCTTCCGCTCCTTGTAATGGTGGCGTTTTCCTTTAATGCCGCTAACAGCACCTCGAATTTTACGGGATTTTCGCTGCATTGGTATGAGGAGATGCTGAGAGACAGTGCGGCTATGAACGCGCTGAAAAATACTATTATTCTGGCGGCTGTAAATGCTGTCGTGGCTACAGTGCTGGGTACTATGGCTGCGGTGGGAATTTTCGGAATGAAAAATAAATGGTTCAGATCAGGAATACTGTCAGTAACAAATATTCCCATGATGAACCCCGAAATTGTAACGGGCGTTTCGCTTATGCTTTTGTTTGCCTTTGTGGGAAGACTTATGGCAAGTCCCGAGTCGCTTGGATTCGGTACTATGCTTATAGCACACGTGACATTCAGCCTGCCTTATGTTGTGCTTAATGTGCTGCCTAAACTGAATCAGACGGATCCGCACCTCGCCGAGGCTGCTCAGGATCTCGGCAGCACTCCGCTTCAAGCGTTTTTTAAGGTAGTATTTCCGTCAATAATGCCCGGTATCGTATCCGGCGCGCTCATGGCGTTCACGCTTTCTATTGACGACTTCGTTATCAGCCACTACGTAAGCGGCAGCTACACTACCTTGCCTTTGCTAATATACTCCATGACGAAAAAACGTGTCACACCTGAGATGTATGCGGTTTGTACCTGCATATTTGTGGCGGTGCTTGTGCTTTTGCTTGTTATGAATATAATGCAGCTGAAGCAGGCGAAAAAAATGAAAAACACGAAATAATGAAATAAATTGAATTGAAAGGTAACATATCAATTGAAAAAGATCATATCTATTATTCTTGCAGTAATGACTGTAGCTTCCGTATTTATGCTTTCTTCCTGTGCAAATGAGCCGCAGATCGACGCTGCTAAGCTGTCAGCTGAATATACAAGAGAGCTTGAGGGAACTACACTTAAGGTTTACAACTGGGGCGAATATATTTCCGACGGCAGCGACGGCTCTCTTGATGTAAACCGTGCTTTTGAATCTCTTACCGGAATAAAGGTAAAGTACAGTATGTACGATGACAACGAGACTATGTATTCCACTCTCGCAGCGGGCGCTACCTACTACGACATCATTATCCCCTCGGATTATATGATACAGCGCCTTATCAGAGAGGATATGCTGGAAAAGATCGATGTAGATAAGCTTTCAAATTATCACTATATAGATGATGCTTATAAGGGTCTCTATTTTGACCCGAATAACGAGTATTCCGTTGCGTATAACGTGGGTATGGTGGGACTTATTTATAATACCACTATGGTAGACGAGGTGCCCGATAGCTGGGATATTATGTGGAATGAAAAATATTCCGGAAATATTCTTATGTTCAACAATCCCCGCGATGCTTTCGCAATTGCTCAGTTCCGTCTCGGTCAGGATCTGAATACCGATAACAAGGCTGACTGGGATGCTGCTGCCGAGCTTCTAAAGGCGCAGAACGGTGTTCTCCAGTCCTATGTTATGGATGAGGTATTCAATAAAATGGAGGGCGCAAATGCCGCTATTGCTCCTTATTATGCCGGCGACTATCTGGCAATGAAGGAGAATAACGATAATCTGGCTTTCGTATATCCTAAAGAGGGCGTAAATATCTTTGCCGACGCTGTCTGCATACCCAAGGGCTGTCAGAATTATGATGCGGCAATGATGTATATCAACTTCCTTATGGAGCCTGAGGTCGCTCTTGCAAATGCAGAAACCATTTGCTATGCAAGCCCCAATACGGCTGTTGTAAACAATGAAGAGTACACATATTACCAGAACGAGATACTCTATCCTTCCGAGGAGAATATGCCTGAGACCCAGTGGTTCCACGATATTGACGCTGATACCGTTAAATATTATGAGGAGCTTTGGATAGGCGTCAAAAATTCATAAGTAAGAATGTCTGACGGCATATGTGTAAGATCGTCTTTGCCGTCAGACATTTTCAGTAATTGCACTAAAGAAAGGTTATAACTATTATGTCAATTCCGATAGCAGAAAAAAGAGTAGCCGATTTTGAAAATATGGGCTTCGGTATGTTTATCCATTACGGATTGTATTCGCAGATGGGCTGTGGCGAATGGGTAATGAATATTGCAAATATTCCCGTTGAAGAATACAAAAAGCTGTTTGACACCTTCACTGCAAAGGATTTTGATGCTGAGAAGATAGCAAGAACAGCAAAAGCTGCCGGTATGAAGTATATCACACTGACAACACGCCACCACGACGGCTTCTCACTGTATGATACAAAGGGACTTTGCGACTACGACGCGCCTCATTCCCCTGCGGGACGCGACCTTGTGCGTGAGTTTGTAGACGCGTGCCGGGCAGAGGATATTATGCCTATGTTCTACCATACCACCCTTGACTGGTATCAGCCCTCATTCAATAATGATTTCAAGTCATATCTTAAATACCTGAATGACAGCGTTGAGGTTCTTTGTACTGAGTACGGCAAGATCGGCGGTCTGTGGTTTGATGGCAACTGGTCCCGTCCCGCTTCCGACTGGGATCCTGATACTCTGTATGCTACTATAAGAAAGCATCAGCCTGACGCACTTATTATAGATAATACGGGACTTTCCGCAAGAGGCGCGGCAGGACATCCTGAGCTTGACAGCGTTACATTTGAGCAGGGAAGACCTACTCCTATGAACCGCGAGGGTATGCCGAAGTATCTTGCAGCCGAAATGTGCCACACAATGAATGACCACTGGGGCTTCGGCAGCGGTGACTTTAACTATAAGAGTCTGCCCGAAATGATCGAAACACTTTGCGCTTGCCGCAAGGTTGGCGCTAACTATCTCTTGAATGTCGGACCTGACGGAGACGGAAATATAGTTCCCATGCAGCAGGTCATGCTTGAGTCTATAGGTAAGTGGATGGATATCTGCGGTCAGAGCCTGTATCGCGGCAGACCTTCAAAGATAAACGGCGACTATAAGAACTTTGCACTGGAGGCTGACGGTAAGGCGTATCTTTATATCCACGACCTTAACGTTGCCGGTGATGCACACGTTATCGTAGAGGGCGGCGGACGCGGCTTTAAGTATTTCAGAAATGTTGACCGCAAGGTCAGGACTATCCGCTGGACAGATACCGGTGAGATACTTGATTTTGTTCAGCACGGCGATAATCTTTGGTTCAATGCAACCGGCTTCCCTTACGGCTGTAATTATGTCGTAAGAGTAGCTGAGGTAGAGTTTGAAGGATAAATGTGCAAAGACAAAGGACAGATGCGAAATGCATCTGTCCTTTTTACGTTTTATCGGATCAGCCGCAAGCGACTGAAATTTAATGTTTTGTAATGGATCTTATGAAAAATACTTTTTGATCATAATGCTTGCGATTATCTCTGCCGCAGCGCCTGAACCGGATGCGATGAAAGAAATCAGGTTTCCGCTGAACAGTGAAGATACAGCACCCAGAGCACTTAAGATACCGAGTACCATAAGCCAGATCTGTGCTGTATTGGTTTTTACAAAGCAAGGCTCACCTTTTTCCAGGCTCTTATATACCGACTGAGTGAAGAGGTGTATATTGTGTGTTGCAAAGAAGTTTACTACTGCTACAGCCGCAGCCGCTATGATGAATACAACGCCTATCAGTATAGCGGCGGCTGTCATTAAACCGCCTGCCAGATTGCCGTATCCAAATCCGGACTCGTAGGATATGTACTGCATTATTTTTGCCATCAATCCGCTGCTGCTTGCGCCGAATATCATTACCAGAAGTCCGACAAAAGCGAGCGCTCCGGCGATGACATAATTTACTATGTATGAAGCAAATACAGTGCCGCTGGTAAATCTGAGGTATTCCTTGCTTGCTATTCCGTTGTATGCTTTAGAATATGTGAGCCACAAAAATACAGTGAACAGTATGTTGATAACAGATATACTGCCGCTGAAAATGGAAAAAGCAGTGCTGACGCTGAAAAGGATGCACAAGGTTAAGAACAGGTTATCCTTCAGTGCTGTCAGAATACGTTCGGAAACTGTACCTGTATTCGCTGCTGTGTTTTGCGGTGTAGGTGTGTAGAAGATCTGAGCCTCGGGAGCGGGAGCGGGAGCTTGTGTCATCTCAGGCTCATTTTGGGGCATATTGCCCTGAGCAGCACCGCATTGCGGGCAAAATGCGAAATTGTTCTGGCTTTCGAAATCGCAATTATTGCATTTCATTTGTTGTTTCTCCTTACTGTGTTTTTGTTAGTAATTGTATTATATCACAAAAAACAGATTTTTCAAGGATATTGTTATATTTTTATGATGCTTTATGTGCGAAATCTGTCAGTGCGTTCAAATTAACGCGAATACCGTAGCTTTAATAAAAAACCGACCGCCTTTCGGCGGTCGGGACTGAGATTTTTATGAAAAAAATGTGTGATTTCCGATTGTCATTGCATAGGGTCTGTTTTCCGCTACCCATGTGTTTGTGGCAATTTCCTGATTTACGAAGAACAATACCGAGTCGGAAACGCTTGCTCCGTCAAGGCAGAGCTTGGCGGCAATAATGCTTTCTTCATTTGGTGTGTTGTATACTGTTCCGTTTGCAGCGGGGGTAAACTGAATACCGCAGTTTTTGTCAAAGATAACTCCGTATATTGTCGAGGGAAACAGGCTGCTTTGAGTTCGGTTAAGAACAACATTGCCTACCGCTATTTTTCCGAGCAGCGGCTCTCCGCACGCTTCTGCGTTGATAATTCTTGCAAGCCACAATACGCAGTCAGCGTCATAATAGCTCTCGGCAGGGCTTATTGCTCCGTCTCCGTTAACATAAACAGAGAATTCGGTACCGTTCCATTCAACGGTGCTGTTAAATGCTTTTGCGATCGTTCTTATGGGGACGTACATCGTTCCGTCAATTATTTGTATTCCGTCCTTTATCCATAAGTATCTGCCGTTAGCAGTAATATATGTGTCAAGGTATTTTGCTCTTATGGTAAGGTTGTCCGCAGTGATTACGGCAGTTTTTTCAGCGGAGCTCCAGTCAACGCTGCTCGCCCCCATAAACATCGCATATTCGCGTATTCCGACGTATGTTGTTGAATCTTTGAGAAATGCTTTGCCTAAGTATTCCTGACCGTTAATATAGATCCTCGGTGCACCCGCGCTCCTCAGAGACTCGTATATCCCCGAGGTCTCTTCTGCTTGTCCTTCTCCGATATTTGCTGCGCTTATCCCCGCGCTGAACGGTGAGACAAGCATTGCACACAAAATAAGTATTGCGCATCGTCGAATTCTTTTCTTCCTCATAAGCTTAATCATAAAGACTCCTTTCGTGCCGCCGACAGGCGGTGTTGCGTTTTAGGCTGCCGCAGATTTTGTTTTTGCGGCGCCTGCGGTGATGTCTCAGCCGCACAGACGCTGTAGGTTTGTCACTTTCTTTTCAGCTCTGCGTTATAAATTTTATCACCCCGCGCCTCAGTAATCAACGAACAGTTTTTTCCTTGGAAGCACTGTATAAAAACGGAATTAGTGCGGCTGTAAAAAATAGTGCAAGGCAATTGATTTTTTCGGCGCGTTGTAGTATTATATATATGTATGTGTTATTGAAAGTATGACAGCGAAGTAAAAAATTTTTTATAACTTGGCAGTACGGAGGAGAGTATGACTTACAATAAACGAAAAAAAGTAAATACCTGCCTGCTGTCCCTGCTTTTGGCAATAAGCATTTTTGCTTTTTCAGGCTGCGGAGTTTTTTCACTTAACCGTATACCGGAGAACAGCAGGAGCGAAGAAACAACGGCTGACCATAAAAATGATATCACCGATTTCAGAAAATACGATGCCGATTATAACGAAGCCTTTATTGAATTTGAAAAATATACCTTGAATAAAGATTATTCCGGCGGCGCCTGCAAAATAGTAACGTCAGGGCGGGATGTTATTACGCCTGACGAAACAACATCTACCGTTATGTCTGAGGAATTCAGCAACAGAAATGCTGCCGTTGGCAAGGTGCTTAATCTGAGCATTGTAAGCGAGACTGTGGATATCGACACTATGTATGAGCAGTTAAGGCAGTCGATGCTGTCAGAGTCATATTTTGCCGATATTGTAATGATACCGCAGAATAAAATAAGCGGTTTTGCCGCATTGGGCGTTATCAGAAATTTGCGCAGTATGCCGTCGTTTGACTACAGCGCACGGTTTTTGTTTTCAACCTCTGTAGCCGCCGGCGGCGGTGGCGATGCAGTTTACGGCGTTGCCAGCTATGCGTCTCTTGAGCCGGACTCACTGTGCGGGATATATTTCAACAAAGATATTCTGTCCTCGCTGGGGCTTGAGTCTCCCTATGCTTTGGTTAAAAAGGGAGAATGGACAGTTGAAAAATATAAGGAATACGCTGCGGCGGCAAGCGCCGCCGGATATGCGGTATACGGTGCAGAGAGCACCTCGGAATATCTTACCGATCTGTTTTACTTTTCGCAGGGCGGCAGGCTTATCGATTATCAGATCGGTCAATTTCCTACTCTTCTGATAGGTGGAGAACAGTCACTTAATATAGCAAGATCTGCTTCATCTGTTGTAAATACAGGTCCCGCAGTATTTGAGGGCGCTGTAGACAGCTTTGCAGGCGGTAAGTCTTTATTCCTTATCGAAAAGCTGTCCTGTGTGAAAACTCTTGCCGATGCTGCGTGCAATTGGGGACTGCTTCCGCTGCCGAAATACAGTGCAGATCAGCAAAGCTATTCATCTCTTGCAGTCAGCGACAGCGCGATGTTTTTTGCGCTTCCCACAGGTGCACCGGACTATACTATGTCAGGCGACGTTATAAATGCTGTCAGCATCATGTCGTACGGGTATACCGCAGACGCCTATGTTACGGATGCTATGTATTATTATCTGCGCGATAATTCGTCTGCCGAGATGATGGGTATTATTATGTCAAACCCGGTATATGACGGCGCTTATACCTTTGCCGACAGAAACGACGCGGTGTGGTGTGCAACCTACGGCGCTATCAGAAGTAATACCTATGGCACCCAGTCGGTTGAAAACGCCGTAGGGTATTGGGCGGACAGCTTTACAAACTCTATGTATAATAATTTTACTGTAGATTGAAGAAAGGTACAGACATTTTTATGAATTACAACTGCGTGAAATCGAGAGACGTCGCACCGTCTCCGTATGACAATCTGAAAACAGTTTTCGGCGGCGTTACGTCAGGCATATGTGACGCTGAATTCCTTGATGCGTGCGGCGAGCACATAATAGCCGCTGCGGGGCTTCCTTTCAATATGCCCATATGTCTTCAGCTTATAAATAACAGCCGTGTCTGCGACTATATGGCGTCCTTCGGTAAGGCTGACCATATGTTTTTGCTCGGTTCGGAGATCAGGCATTTTACAGGCGACGGGGAGCAGAATACCCCCTCTGATGTGAAAGAGGTTATCAAAGAGGTATATTCAAGGCTTGAAAACAGTGCCGGCTATATAGATACAGACGGGTCTCATGTTATCGATCTGAAAGCGTACCCCGTAGGAAGTCATTTTGACGTAAACCTTTTGCTCGGCAACAGAGTAGGCTTTAATAATCCTCTTCTTACAACTCCGAAATCGGCACTCGACTCTTTCGGACGCGGTTCATTCCGCGGCGCTGCTGAAGATCAGGTCCTTGCAACCCGTTACGTTCTGCGTATGGAGGAAAACGGAGAGCCTGCCAACAGACAGTTTTATCTTGTTGAAAACGGAAAACAGATATTTTACAGCGCAGATGTAAGCCGCAACGTTAAATCTGCTTTTTGCAGACATATGCAGAACAGAACCGTTATCACATATGAAACAGAGTGCGGACTGAAAATAACACGCACGATATTTATTCTTCCTGCTGAAAAAGGAATGCCCGAGGCTGTTGAAGCACAGCGCGTGGAGATAGAAAATCTTACAGACAGCGCTCGCAATGTGAAGATAGTGTTCACGGGTATGTTCGGAATATTTGATGCTTCAGGAGTTTCCGGCGATATCGTTTATGTCAATATCGTGCATGAGTCCGGCTTGATCACAGAAGGAAACGGACGTCCTGTAGCGATAACACCGTGCTTTCATCCTGCCGGCGGTAAGCGACAGGCAAGATTTGCACTTCTTCTTGCAAACGGCGAATTCTTTGATGAATACTGCGTAAACTACGCTGAGTTCCTCGGTGCAGGGGATATAATGCATCCTGAAAATGTTGCGCATTTGTCAAGCCGTCAGAACAGAAAGGCAGCACCTTTTTTTGCCATGGCAAAAAATCTGACAATAGCTTCCGGCAGTACTGCCGGAGCTGACTCATACGCAGGTATATCGACCGATCCCGTTACCGCAGTGCCCGTGCTGATAGCTGCGCTTGATAACTTTATTGCAAAATATAAGGATCCTGCATCTCTTGAAAAGTCATACAAAAATATGATCGACTTTGTTGATGATTATTCATCCTATGTTGATCTGCACACTGATGATAAAAGGCTGAATTCATATATCAGCAAAAATCTGCCGATGCAGGTGCTTTATCAGTCCTTTGTTACAAGAGCCTTTGCGTGGACGCAAAAGGGAGGCAGACAGGTAGGCTTCCGCGAAATACAGGATATGTATGCTTCCATGTATTATATGAGCGCTATGGGTAATTCAGCTCTGGCAAAGGATATGATAACCCAGTGGGCTGCCAATGTGTGGGAGGACGGATATGCTAACCACAATTTCTATTGGACTGGTAACGGTGTCGGAAGCGCGTCTGACGACCAGCTTTGGCTTGTACAGGCTGTGTACAGATATATAATGCTGACGGGAGACGTCGGTTTCCTTGACGAGAATTATCCTATATACGGAAGCGAGAAAAAGCGCAGTATTCTTGATACTATGCTTTCCGCCGTTTTCTACAGCGGAAAAATATCTGTCGGCCGCCACGGACTTCCGCTTCTTGACGGATGTGACTGGAATGACTGCCTTTGCCTGGACGATGACTGTGTAAACGCAGTTGAAAAAATGAGACTGTACAGAATACAGCTTGAAGAAAAAGGGCAGGAATACGGCGCACCGTGGGAAAACCATATTACAGAGAGCGTTATGAACGCGTTTCTTTTGAAGCTGGCGCTTGACGAGCTGTCTGAGCTGTGCGCAATAACAGGCAGAGATGAGCTCAGCGCGTCTCTTGCAGCTGATAGTAAGAATCTTTTTGACAATATTCAAGAGCACGCATGGAAAGGCGATTTCTTTGCACGCTGCCTTATAAATAATCCCGCAAAGGGATTTGAATACCTCGGAGGCGCAGGCGACGGACTTTCTGCAGAGCCTGAGTTCCCCGGTTCGTATTGGCTTAACTCTTTCTCATGGTCTATACTTTCTGACTGTGCAAGCGAAGAACAGATCGATAAAATGACTGATGCGGTCATTAAGTATATTAAAACGCCCTTCGGCCTCACCCTTACATCGCCGTGCGCCCTTGATAAAATATCAAATCGCACTGCTATGGATCACTATTTCCACGGTGACCGCGAAAACGGTGCGGTGTTCAAGCACGCTGCTATGATGGCTTGTGCAGCGATGTTCAAGGCTGTAAAGACAGTAAAGAGCAGCGCTCTTGCAGAAAAGTTGGCGGGACTGGCATTCTGGATGCTTGACTTCGTATTTCCGTTTAAGGCTATGGATACGCCTTTTGTTACTAAGGGTAACCCGCGGTTCTGTACTCAGTATAACAACAGTGAGACGGGCGAGGCTATCGGCCCCATGCTGTCCGGTACGGCAAGCTGGCTGGCGCTTTGCACCTTTGAATTCCTCGGAATATCTCATGTTGACGGCGGCATCAATATTGTCCCCGTGCTGCCTTTTGAGCTTGAAAAAGCCCGTTACAGTGTAAAGGTAGACGGAACTGTGTTTGATATAACCGTCGAAAAGAAAAAAGGCTTTGCAAGACCCGATGCCAATACGGTATATACATTTGACGGCAAGGTATGTACGTCGGTCGTACCCAACCCGCGTGACGGAAGGACCCATAAAATCGGGGTAGTAATTAAATGAAGACAATAAAGATACCGTCTCAGGGATACTCTTCCAACTGTTGGCTGGCAATCGACGAGGACAGCGGAGAATTTGCGCTGATCGATCCGTCACCCGACGGCGAGGTGATATCGGCGCGTATACAGCAAAGAGGGCTTGACCTTAAGAATCTGAAGTATATACTGCTCACTCACGGTCATTTTGACCATATTACAGGCGCTGACAGTATAAGAGACATATGCGGTGCACCCCTGTGCGTGCACGAAGCGGATGCCGCCTGCCTTAATACTGATGCAAATGAATACAAATACTTCTTTCGCAGAAGTCTTATATGCCGCCCTGCCGAGATAATTCTTCATGACGGCGATATGCTTGAAGTAGGCGGATCGGTAATAAAGGTGTTGCACACTTCGGGACATACTAAGGGAAGTGTTTGCTATATTACCGATAACGCGATATATTCAGGCGATACTCTTTTCGATATGTCTATAGGACGTACCGATCTTACGGGCGGAAGCATCGGCGAGCTTCGGAGCAGTATCAGAATGCTGGTAAATATTTTCGGAGACTGTGACTATAAGCTGTATCCCGGGCACGGCTCAATTTCAACACTGAAAAAACAACTTGAATTTAATCCCTATCTGAAAGGACTTTAATATGAATATCGACTACGTTGCATTATCAGAGCTTCTTTTTCCCGATGTTACTATGACCGAAGAGGAGCTTGAAGCAAAATATCCGGCCAGAGACCTGCCTGAGGGTGCTGTCGTTTCCAGAATGGCGCCCAGTCCTACAGGCTTCGTTCATCTCGGCAATATTATGCAGGGACTTACAAGCGAGCGTCTTTCTCACCAGTCAGGCGGCGTTATGTATCTCAGAGTTGAGGACACAGACGCAAAGCGCGAAGTAAAGGGCGCAGTTGAAGTTCTTATTGATGCGCTGAAGTATTATAACATAGAGTTTGACGAGGGCGTGACCCTTGAAGGAGAGAACGGAGCATACGGTCCGTACAAGCAGCGTGCACGTAAGGATATATATCATGTCTATGCAAAGCGACTTGTAGCAGAGGGTAAGGCGTATCCCTGCTTCTGCACGGAGGACGAGCTTTCCGCTATGCGTGAGGCACAGCAGGCAGAAAAGCTGAACTTTGGCTACTACGGCAAGTGGGCAACATGGCGCGACCGCAGCATGGAGGACATAAAGGCAGAGCTTGATGCAGGTCACGAGTGGGTACTGCGCTTCCGTTCTACGGGAAGTATTGAAAATAAAGTGAAGGTCACAGACCTTATAAAGGGCGACTTGCAGGTTACGGAAAACGATATTGACCACGTGCTTCTGAAATCCGACGGTATTCCCACATATCATTTTGCACACGCAGTTGACGATCATCTTATGCGTACAACTCATGTTGTTCGCGGTGACGAGTGGCTTCCGTCCCTTCCGTTCCATTTGCAGCTGTTCCGCGCGCTGGGCTTTAAGCAGCCGAAATATCTGCATATCGGCACGCTGATGAAAATGGACGGAAACTCTAAGCGCAAGCTTTCAAAACGTAAGGACCCCGAGCTGGCACTTGCATACTATAAAGAGCAGGGATTTCCGGCAGAGTCGCTGTACGAGTATATTTTAGGTATTCTCAATTCCAATTTTGAAGATTGGAGACGCGCAAATCCCGATGCAGATCCCCGCGAGTTCAAGTTCTCTCATAAGAAAATGAACCCCGCAGGCAGCCTTTTCGACTTCGCAAAGCTTTGCGATGTTTCTAAAAACGTAATATCCAAAATGGGCGCCGAAAAGGTGTATGCAAGAGTTTTGGAATGGGCAGGCGAATATGACAAGGATTTTGCGGCTGTGCTTGAAAATGGCAGAGACACCGCGCTTCGCGCGTTCAGTATCGGCAGAGGCGGCAAAAAGCCCCGTAAGGATCTGACCCTGTGGGCAGACGCTAAGAGCTACATGGGATTTTTCTTTGATGAGTGCTTTGGCATAGAAGACTCTTATCCCGACACCTTTGCCGGTGAGGATATTAAGGCAGCGCTGGCAGAGTTTCTTGCAGGCTACGATCCGGCTGATGAGCAGCAGGTTTGGTTTGACAAGATCAAGGCTGTTGCAGAGAAAATAGGCTTTTGCACTGATATGAAGGCATATAAGGCAGAGCCTGAGAAGTACAAGGGCAGCGTTGCAGATGTAAGTATGTTTTTGCGCGTTGCGGTTACAGGTAAAATGAATTCTCCCGATATGTTTGAGGTAATGAATATTCTCGGCGAGGATAAGGTAAGAGAGAGAATAGAGAAGATGATGGAGGAGATAAAGTAATGGCAAGCAATTTTATTCACGGCTTTATTGACGAGGAGATCGAGGAGGGAAAGTATTCTCACGGGGATATTATGACCAGATTTCCTCCTGAGCCTAACGGATATTTGCATATAGGTCACGCAAAGGCGCTGTATATCGACTTTTCCACCGCTGAAAAATATGGCGGAAAGTGCAATCTGCGCTTTGATGACACTAACCCTGCAAAGGAAGATACTGAGTATGTGGATGCTATTCAGCACGATATCCACTGGCTTGGCTTTGACTGGGAAAAATGCTGCTACGGTTCATCCTATTTTGATATGTGCTACGAGCTGGCTGTAAAGCTTATCCGTGACGGCAAAGCGTTTGTATGCGAGCTTGATCGCGAGCAAATGACCGAATACCGCGGTACACTTACCGAGCCCGGAAAAAACAGTCCGTGGAGAGACCGCAGTGTTGAAGAAAACCTTGAGCTGTTTGAGCGCATGAAGAACGGCGAGTTTGACGAGGGTACTCATACGCTGAGAGCTAAGATCGATATGTCGAGTCCTAACCTTAATATGCGCGATCCCGTTATATACCGTATAATCAAGAGTGTAAGCCATCATCAGACAGGCAATGACTGGTGTATCTATCCTATGTATGACTTTGCGCACCCCATTCAGGACGCTATTGAGGGCATTACCCATTCGCTTTGTACTATAGAGTATGAAGCGCACAGACCCCTTTATAACTGGGTTGTTGATGCGTGCGGATTTGAGCACAAGCCCCGTCAGATAGAGTTTGCACCTCTTAACATTACCTATACCGTGCTTTCAAAGCGCTATCTTCGTTCACTTGTTGAGGGTGGATTGGTAGACGGTTGGGACGACCCCAGAATGCCTACACTTTGCGGTCTGAGACGCAGAGGATATACCCCCGAGGCGATTAAAGAATTTCTCAGCCGTGCGGGTATAGCCAAAACAGATTCGCTTATAGATTATGCGCTGCTTGAATACTGCGTGCGCGAGCAGCTTAACGCAGAGGCACCCAGACGTATCGCGGTGCTTGATCCCGTAAAGGTTATTGTCGATAACTACCCCGAGGATAAAAAAGAGTATTTCGATGTGCCTAATCACCCGGGAAATCCTGATATGGGTACAAGAAAAGTGCCCTTTACTAAGGAGCTTTGGATAGACAGAGCCGATTTTGCGGCTGTTCCCCCGCCGAAGTTCTTCAGAATGAAGCCTGACGGAGAGGTCAGACTTATGGGCGCATATATCGTTCGCTGCGGCGAGTTTAAGTGCGACGCTGACGGAAACGTAGTTGAAATTCATTGCACAGCTGACCTTGAAACAGGCAACGGAATGCCTGCTGACGGCAGAAAGATAAAGGGAACTATCCACTGGGTAAGTGCTGACGAGTGCGACGATATTACCGTAAATCTGTATGACCATCTCTTTACTGTTGCAGATACAGGCTCGATTCCCGATAAAAATTATGCCGCATTCCTCAATCCCGACTCAGTAAAGACCCTTACGGGCTGTAAAGCTGAAAAAGCGCTGGAGAGCGGAGAGGCGGATCACTTCCAGTTTGTACGTACAGGCTACTTTGTAAAGGATTCAAAGCACCCCGGCACGTATAACCGTGTCGTTTCCCTGAAGGATAGCTTTAAGCCTGAATGATTATATCATACTAAACGTAAAAGCACTTCCGACTTACGTCGGAAGTGCTTTTTATATATTTCACATTGTACGGCACATATGTGCCGCAGCTCCGAATTCTTTGATTCTCTCAGCCGCCAAAGCTGCTGATGCTTCATCACCGAAAAGACCGAATACTGACGGTCCGCTGCCGCTCATCATGGAAAGCATCGCTCCATGATCCTTTATTATTTCTTTCAGCCGTGCGGCAACAGAATGAGTGGGAAGCACGGCACTCTCAAAAATGTTGAATGCATTTGCCGTCACCGCATTTTTGTCGCCGTTTTGCAGTGCCTCGACAACGTTCTCTATATTTCCCATATCTTCTGCCAATTTATCTCCGTACATCTCGTCAAGACGCCTGTATGCGGCAGGTGTTGAAACACCCTCGCCGCCGTTGGCGATGACGCAAACGGTCTCAGGCAGGGGAGGCATAGGCGTCATTATCTCGCCAACGCCTGTGCAAAGCGCGCATCCTCCTATAGTGCAAAAAGGGATGTCAGCGCCGAGCTGAGCACCCATAGCTGCGAGAGAATTTATATCTATATGAGTTCCGAATGCTGTGTTAAGAGCCCTTAAAACCGCCGCTGCGTCTGCGCTTCCGCCTGCAAGACCTCCGGCTATGGGAATGTTCTTTTCAATATGTATACGCGCCCCTCCGGAGATTCCCGTTTCTCTGAAAAAAAGCTCTGCCGCGCGGTATGCAAGGTTTTTTGAGTCTGTCGGTAAAGAAGTGTCAGTACAGGTCAGCACAATGCCGTTGCTGTCGGTGTCCACCGTTACCGTATCGGCGAGAGAAACCGTGTGCATAATGCTTTTTATATTGTGATATCCGTCCTCCCGCGGCGGAAAAACATCGAGATACAGATTGATCTTAGCGTGCGCGGCTTCGGTTGCTTTCATTTTATTGCGTGTCTCCGTTTTGATTTTAATAAGGTAAATATAAAGGGCATACACTTGAACGGTGATGCCCTTTACGGATTTTTTAGGATTACTTAAAATATCTGTTCAAAAGACCCTCGAAAGCCTTACCGTGTCGAGCTTCGTCTTTAGCCATTTCGTGAACAGTGTCGTGGATAGCGTCAAGATTTGCAGCCTTTGCCATTTTAGCAAGCTCAAACTTGCCTGCGGTAGCACCGCGCTCAGCAGCAACTCTCATCTCAAGGTTTGTCTTTGTGCAGGGAGTTACAACTTCGCCCAGCATCTCTGCAAACTTAGCAGCGTGCTCAGCCTCTTCGTAAGCAGCCTTTTCCCAGTACAGACCGATCTCAGGATAGCCTTCGCGGAATGCAACTCTGGACATAGCAAGGTACATACCTACTTCGCTGCACTCACCGTTAAAGTTTGCGCGCAGACCCTCAACGATCTCAGCGGGAACACCTTCTATAATGCCTACCTCATGCTCACAAGCCCAGCTGTTGTCTTCATCCTCAACAAGAACAAACTTTTCAGCAGGAGCCTTGCAAAGAGGGCAAGCCTCAGGAGCGGTCTCGCTTTCTACGATCTCACCGCAAACTGTACATTTCCATTTTTTCATAGTAACATATCTCCTTTCAAAATTCGGCAGTGCCGTTAATTTCGTATTGATTATAGCAGATTTTTATGATAAAATAAAGAGGCAATATAAAATATTTTCAAATTTTTTGAAAAAATTGAGGTAATTATTATGAGAAAAAAATCTGTTTTAACTGCGGTTATTTGCTGTGCTCTGGCTGCTCTTTTTCTGACCGGCTGCCGGAACGGTGAACCGGAAAATAATGCGGTAGAAACTCTTGATACTATTTACGAGGAACACGATGTACGTGACCGCGATGATGGTGGCAATCTGATACTTACATCATCAGAGTACAGACAGGTGTATTTAATAGATGCGGGAACATATCTTGTGCTGGTCTTAGGTGATACAGGCCCTTCATCCATAACTGTTGTCAAAGATTTCGGCACCTCTGACGCTGCTGTTGAGTATGTAACAGGCAGCGGTCAAGCGCTGGTTGAAAGCGGGGAATATTCAAATCTGAATATAGACGGAAAATATGTCACATATTCTCCTACACTTACCAGTGAAAAGTACGGTAAGTATTACAGAATGAGCAAGGCTGAAGTGGAAGAATCGCTCTCATCATATGTCAAGCAGTGACGCCGTTTTATATAAGGCCCTGAGGGCTCTTGCCAGCAGCGATGTGCTGCCCATGCATATGCCGGGTCACAAAAGGTCTGAGAGATATGCCGAGCTCGGTTCTGCCTTTGACATTACAGAGATAAACGGATTTGACGATCTGCATGATCCTCACGGCATCATCAAGGCACTTGAGGACAGAGCTGCTCTTTTGTGGGGGGCAAAACGAAGCCATATTCTTGTAGGCGGCAGTACCTGCGGAATTCTTGCTGCCGTTTATGCCATGACTCACAGAGGGGATAAGATCATTATGGCGCGCGGCTGCCATAAAAGCGTTTATCACGCTGTAGAACTTTGCGGACTTGAAGTCATTTATGTTTCGTCACCTGTTGATAAAAAAACGTGGATATCAGGTTCAATTTCTCCTGCGGATATAAAAACAGCAATTGCAGAAAATCCGGATGCGGCTCTTGTAATAGTTACAAGTCCGACCTATGAAGGAATAATTTCAGATATTGCCGAAATTGCCCGTTTTACACATGAAGCTAATATTCCGCTTATGGTAGATGAAGCGCATGGGGCGCATCTTGGCATGGGCGGATTTGCCGACGGGGCAGTGAAGAACGGAGCGGATATTGTTGTGCAAAGTCTTCACAAAACTCTGTCATGCCTTACGCAAACGGCTGTAATTCATATTTGCAGCTCGCGGGTAAGCGACGCTGCTATCTCCCATTCGCTGGATGTTTTCGAGACTAGCAGTCCCTCATATCTGCTTATGGCTTCCGTTGACAAATGCATAAGTGAAGTTTGTAACGAGGGCATTGCTGAGTGGCATAATGCAGCTTTTGCAATTGCAGAAAAACTTGAAAAAATGAATAATCTGCAATTGCATAATATGAGTTCGGCTCCAATTGCTTTTGGTGCAGATATCTCCAAGTTCACAGTGTTGACCAACGGCAAGCTAAGCGGTTTTGAGCTGGCGGAGGTGCTTCGCAGGGATTATAAAATTGAGATCGAGATGGCATCTGCCGGATATATTGTCGCCATGAGCGGTATGGGAGATACGCCCGAGAGTCTTGTGCGGTTTGCCGATGCACTTCTTGACATTGACCGCAGAAACGCGCTTTTTGATGGGTCCGGTATTGTCTATCCCGATGTGCCGCCGATCCCTTTATCGGCGATGCGTATATGTGAAGCTGTTTCGGGCACCTGTGAGCCTTTATGCGCAGAGTTTTGCATCGGAAAGGTCTCTGCTGAGTATATAATGGCTTATCCGCCGGGAATACCGGTTATTGTACCCGGAGAGATCTTCAGCAGAGAAGTGGTAGACTATGTCAGTGCTCTTGAGAGCTTCGGCGCAAGCATCAAAAGTACAGGCGGAATGGCTCCTCATAAATTTATGTGTTTTGACAAAACGTGAAAAACTATTGACAAAGCCTTTCATTACGTGTATAATCAACTTATAAAATCACTTATTCTTTTAAGGAGAAATATCATGAAGAGAATTAAGACCTACGAGACAAGAAATCTTGCTGAGAGCAAGAAAGACGGCGGTTGCGGCGAGTGCCAGACCTCTTGCCAGTCTGCTTGCAAGACCTCCTGCGGTGTTGCTAACCAGCCCTGCGAGAAGAAGAACTAAGCTCTTAGGATAAAAGCTGATTGCCGCCTGACACGCTCAAGCGGCAATTTTATTGTAAAAAATCAAAGGCGAAATTTGACGAAATGATACATCAATATAAATTAAACGGCTACAATATCGTTCTCGATACATACAGCGGCAGTGTGCATAGCGTTGACGACATTGCTTATGATATTATTGCCGCTATGGCAAATGGTGACAGCAGAGAAGCTATAACGGCTGATATTATAAAAAAATACGGCGAAATCGAAAATATTACGGATGCTGACGTTTCCGAGTGCATTGACGATATTGAATCCCTGAAGGCTGCGGGCAAGCTCTTTACCGAGGATGCGTATAAGGACATGGCATTTGACGTAAAGCTGCGCCGCACCGATATAAAGGCACTGTGCCTGCATGTGGCCCACACCTGTAACCTGAGCTGTTCCTATTGCTTTGCGTCTCAGGGTAAATATCACGGCGAGCGTGCCGTAATGAGCTTTGAAGTAGGCAAGGCGGCTCTTGACTTTCTTGTAGCTAATTCAGGCAGTCACCGCAATCTCGAAGTAGACTTTTTCGGCGGCGAGCCTTTGTGCAACTGGCAGGTCGTCAAGGATCTTGTGGCGTATGCCAGAAGCATAGAAAAAGAAAAGAAGAAAAACTTCCGCTTTACCCTTACAACAAACGGTGTGCTTGTTGATGATGAGGTTATTGAATTTGCTAACCGCGAAATGCACAATGTTGTACTGTCGCTGGACGGCAGACCTGAGGTAAACGACCGTTTCAGAGTTGACGCGGCGGGCAGGGGTAGCTACGAGACGATCGTACCTAAGTTCAAAAAGTTTGCAGCAGCCCGCGGTGATAAAAACTATTATATGCGCGGCACCTATACACATCACAATACCGATTTCGTAAACGATATCATTCATATGGCGGATCTGGGATTTACGCAGCTCTCTATGGAGCCCGTTGTGTGTTCTCCCGATGATCCCTGCGCACTGACAGAGGATGATCTGCCTGTATTGTTTGAACAGTACGAACTTCTTGCCGGCGAGATGCTGAAGCGCCGCCGCGAGGGCAGACCCTTTGAATTCTACCATTATATGATAGATCTCGGTCACGGTCCCTGTATATACAAGCGTATAGCCGGATGCGGAAGCGGAACTGAATATCTTGCGGTAACTCCGTGGGGAGAGCTGTTCCCGTGTCACCAGTTTGTAGGTGACGAAAAGTACAGTATGGGTAACGTTTGGGACGGTGTTACAAATACTGAGCTTCGCGACGAGTTTAAGACCTGCAACGCGTATTCGCGTCCCGAATGCCGCGACTGCTGGGCCAAGTTGTATTGCTCCGGCGGCTGTGCTGCCAATGCATATCACGCTACCGGATCTATCGGTGGTGTATATGAATACGGCTGTAAGCTTTTCAAAAAACGCATAGAGTGTGCAATAATGTTGAAGATTGCCGAAATGGAGGAATTTGACGATGAGTAAGTCTGTATTTTCTGCGGCGGATATATTGCTGCCGAGATTTGAGAAAGGCAGCAGCCTTTGGGGCGGATGGTCTGTGATCGCCTGCGATCAGTTTACCAGTGAGCCGGAGTATTGGGCGGAGGCTGAAAAGCTCAGCGCAGGTCAGTTGTCTGCTCTTGACCTTGTACTTCCCGAGGCATATCTTGAGAGCGAAAAAGAGGCTGAGGGCAAAGCACGCATTGCAGCTGCTATGACGGATATTACCACTAAGCTGGACAAGCATAGCAATTGCATGATCCTTCTTGAAAGAACGCTCCCGAACGGGGCGATCAGACGCGGAATAGTCGGTAAGATAGATCTTGAAGAGTATGATTTTACCGCTGACTCATCGTCTGCTGTCAGAGCTACTGAGGAGACTGTAATAGAGCGAATTCCCCCGCGTGTGGCTGTTCGCGAGTCTGCAACGGTCGAGCTGCCGCATATTATGGTGTTTGCCGACGACAGGGACGGAGATATTTTTGCTCCTGCTTTCAATATCAAAGACACCCTTGAAAAAATTTATGATTTTGAGCTTATGCTCGGCGGCGGTCATGTCTGCGGTTATAAGCTGGACGGCGCTGCACTTGAAGCTGTATGCTGCGGTATACATAAATATGAAGAAAAGCGTGCCGGAACGGTCGTGTATGCTGTCGGCGACGGTAATCATTCTCTCGCAAGCGCAAAGGCGCATTATGAGAATATCAAAAAGAGTCTCGGCGAAAAAGCGGCTGAGCATCCTGCACGGTATGCTCTTGCCGAGATAGTCGATCTCGGTGACAGCTCCATAGTTTTTGAGCCCATATACCGTATTTTGAAAAACTGTGACCCATGCGATGTCCTGACAAGCCTTAAGACTGCGGGAGTCGGCGGAGGTAAGACGGAGTGCATTTTTGACGGAAAGCGTGAAGTTGTTGATATTCCTGCGCTGCATCCCCTTACGGTAGGCAGTCTGCAAATGTTTATTGATGCTTATATAAAGGATCACCCGCAGTGCAGCTGTGATTATATTCACGGTGTTGATTCCCTTGAAGCCCTGTCGGGAGAGAAGGGCGTTATAGGCTTTTTGTTTAACGGTATTGATAAATCTGAGCTGTTTGGATATGTTACGGATCACGGAGCACTCCCGCGCAAGACCTTTTCAATGGGAGAAGCAAAAAGCAAGAGATATTATCTTGAGGCGAGAGAAATTGTATAATTTACGGTTGTCATAAATTGTTACATTATAAAAAGAACGGTGCTCACTGCCTGATGCCGTTCTTTTTCTTTTTGGAAAGGACGTTTTAATTTGTTTGAATTGTAAAAAACACTGACGGATATTTTGCTGCAGCTGTAAAATAATTGCCTCGCCGCGAGATCCTGATTTGCCATTCTTGTTATATTTGTTGTGAAAAATGGAGAAAAGAGTGCAAAAATACATTTATTTTTTTGCAAACTATTGACAATGAGTGAACGAAAACGTATAATGTAGTTACTAGTATTTTAGGAGGTAAGCTCATGAAAAAATTACTTTCTGTAATTGTTCTGGCAGCAATGCTTGTGACAATGATCTGTCCGTCATTTGCCGCTGCCGGCGCAGAGGTAAAGGAATTTGACACGCTTACATTTACAGTTGACGACGTTGTTCTTGAAGACGGCGAAAATACTGTTGATGTAGCTGTCAGAGTTGCCGGTAACGGCGAGCATAACTGCAAGACAGGCATCTGGGGGGCTGCTATAAGCCTTTATTATCCCAGTGAACTGGAAGTAGTTGATATTAAAAACGGAGATCTTTTCCCCGACTCTGAAGTTGTATATGACCTTGAAAAGTGGAATACAACTACTCCTGACGATAGCACACAGAGTGCTCTGGAGGAGAATGAGATCGATGTTGACGGTAAAGACTATAAATTCGGAAAGTTTGTTGCTGAAGAAGCAGACTACGCCGGCGGTGTTCTTGAGAACGGCGTGCTCTTTGTTGTAACGATTCAGATTCCCACGAATGTTGTTAAGGGAGACACATGGACTATAGGTGTTGTAGCAGGCAAGGGTGATGTTTGCGATTGCGGTACAACACGTGTTGATGATGACGGAAAGACCGTGATCGATTATGTCGACATTCCTTTCTCACTTGATAACGGTTCAGTAACCGCTAACTACAGCACTGTCAGCACAGTAACTGTTGCCGATGCATCCGTTACTGCTACATACGATGTTGAGGTTCCCGTTGAGGTTTCTTCCAATGCAGGTATCTGGGCTATGCGTGCTGAGCTTGCATACGATCCTGCACTTCTTACCTTTAACGGTATCAAATCCGGCATCTTCGCGGTAGAGGATGGCGTAAACTACAGTGTGAGTGACGGCGTTATTACGGTTTTTGTTGAGGGAACTGAGGTTGCTGATACAGTTGAAGACGGCGCACTGTTTACTCTTCTGTTTACTGCCAATGCAAAAGCAGGTAATTCTCCTGTAACCATCAAGCTGCTTGATGTAGTCAATACTAACAGTGTTGATCTGGATGTTATTACCGAAGACGGATCAGTAGAAATTATTGCTGCTCCTGCAATTTCCGTTGGTTCACTTGAAACCTTTGCGGACAAGACAGTTGAGATCCCCGTAACTATTTCCAAAAACTCAGGAATTGTTTCTGCAAGACTGGAAGTTGCTTATGACGTAGAAGGCCTTAAGTTTGAGGGCGTTACAGGCGGTCTGTTCGCTGCTGATGATACAAATGCTTCTGCTTCAAACGGCATCGTTACTGTTTTTGTTGAAAACGATGAAGTAGCAGATATGGCAAAGGACGGCGTGCTGTTCAACCTCGTATTCACTACTCTTAAGAATGAGGATGCTGTTTACGATCTCGTTGCTACAGTAATTGCCGACAGCACTATCAATGTAAACGGCGATGAGGTTAAATTCCTCGGCGAAAGCGGTGCTATTACCGTTAAGGCTCATGAACACAACTATGAGACTGTCGCTGTTGATCCTACTTGTACAGAGGACGGATACATTGCTGATATTTGCAGCATCTGTGAGGATGTAAAGGAACCTATCGATGTTATTCCTGCTACCGGTCATACTGAAGCAGCTCCTGTTACAGTAGAGGCTACTTGTACTGAAGACGGTTATGTCAGAGTTAACTGTGCAGTTTGCGGAAGACCTATCCGTGAAACTAAGATCAAGGCAACCGGTCACGATTGGACCGCAGTAGAGACCGTAGCGCCCACCTGTGTAGCTGAAGGTTATACTGCATATGTCTGTGCTAACGGCTGCGGAGAAGAGAAGAATGATGACTTCCTTCCCATAGATAAGGTAAACGGTCACACTGCGGGCGACAAGGTCGTTGTAGCAGAGCCTACATACGAGGCTGACGGTACATACGAGATACACTGTACTGTATGTGATGAGGTTGTTGAAAGCGGTGTAATTCCCATGCTTTCAACTATAACCGTAACTGTCGGTGATGCGACTGTTAAGTGCGGTAAGGATCTGACAGTTCCCGTAGTTCTTGACGGCAACGAGGGTATGTTTATTATCAGACTTAACGTTGCTTATGACGCTGATAAGCTTGTATATGTCGGTGCTGAAAACGGAGAAGTATTCGCCGCTGCTAATGTTATATTTACAAAGGTAGCTGACGGTAATCTTACTCTCTACTTTGAGGCTGACGGCAATGAAGATGTAACAGCTAACGGTGTTCTCGCTAATCTCAAGTTCACTGTTGTTGATGATAATGCAGCAGCAGGTGAGACAGAGATCGCTGTTAATGTTGAAGATGCTGTAAATCTTGCAGAAGATGACATCTATGTATATCCTGTTAATGGCACAGTTGATATTATTCTCGGTGCTACTGTCAATGTAGCTAACGCATCTGTTCAGCAGTGCGGAGATGTTGAAGTACCTGTAAGCTTCAACCTTAACGACGGTGTTTGGGCTGTTCGTGCTGAGTATAAGTACGATGCAACAAAGCTTACTTTTAAGGGCATCAAGTCCGGTGCATTTGCTGCTGAAGACAAGGTGAACTACAGCGAAAACAATGGCGTTATCACCGTATTTGCTGAAGGCACTGATGTTGCTGATGTAGCAGGTGATGTTGTTCTTTATACACTTCAGTTTACTGCTAAGAAGGTTATAGGCGAGACAACTGTTGAGGCTAAGGTTATTGAGGCTATCACAGTTGACTCAGAGGACGTAGAGTTCAGAGGCGTTAACGGTGTTATTGATATCACACCTATGCCTGCAATTTCTGTAGGTAAGGTTGACGGTTATACCGGCACAACTGTTAAAGTTCCTGTAACTGTAACTCTTAACCCCGGCGTGATCTCTGTCAGAATGGAGATCAAGTATGATGCAGCATCTCTTGAATTTGTAGGTGTTGACAGCGGTCTGTTTAACGCTGATGATACAAACGCTTCTGCTAAGGACGGCGTTATTACAGTATTCGTTGAGAACAGCGCAATTGCAGATATGACTGACAATGGTGTTGCTTTCTATCTTAACTTTACTGCTAAGAACGAAGCTGATGCTGAATACGCATTGGAAGCTAATATCATTGCAGACAGCACTATCAATGTTGAAGGCGATGAGGTAACATTTATCACTAATGACGGCGCGATCGTAATGCACGCTCACAGCACTCATACTCTTGTAAAAGAGACAGTTGATGCTACTTGCGAAGCTGACGGTTATGTCGGTGAGAGATGTACCGTTTGCGGTGAGCTTGTTTCCTATGATGTTATCCCTGCTACCGGTCATAGCTGGACTGAAGTTGAAGTAGTTCCTTCTACTTGTGTTGACCACGGCTATACACTCTATATCTGCGAAACCTGCGGCACTGAGGAAAAGCGCGATTATACAGATCTGGTCGATCATGTTCACGGCGAGTCTGTTATAGTTGTTTATCCTTGCCTGTGCGATGGTGTAAGTGTTGTTCTGTGTGAGGTTTGCGGTGAGATACTTAGTCAGGAAATTCTTCCTGTAATAGGTTCTCATACTCCCGGTGAACCCGAGATCAAAGTACAGTCCTGTACAGAAGAGGGCTTGATCGTAGTTCATTGTACTGTCTGTGGTGAAGAGCTTTCACGTGAAGTAATTCCTATGGATCCTCACGATACAACCGGCAATACTCCTATTATTGAGTCTTATGCTACCTGTACAACTGACGGTATCACACGTATTGCATGTAATACCTGTCACGAGATGATCGTGCTTGTAAATCCTGCAATGGGACATCTTGAATGCGAGGAACCTGAGATCGTTGAGCCTACTGTAGATTCGGAAGGTGCTGAGATCTACAGATGTATCACTTGCGGTGAGGTCGTAAGAACCGTAGTTATTCCTGCTCTGGAATTTGCGCCCGGCGACGTAAATAAAGACGGCGTTATCAATTTTGATGATGTCTATGCTCTGTTGGATGCGATCATGGCTGGTGAATTTGACGCTGATGAGGACTATGATGCAAGTCTTGATTTTGAGCCTGACGGCGTTATAAACTTTGACGATGTATACGCACTTCTTGATGGTATCATGGCAGGCAAATACGACACTGATGATTGACCTATTGTACGTATATAAATGCTAATAGTAAAGCGAGCCGCTTTTGCGGCTCGCTTTTTCCTTTGAGTTGTCGATATTAAGCGATATATGGTGTGCTTAAGGGCTAAAAAATTATTATTTTTTTAAGAAAATTTGTACGATAATTAAATATGTGCACTAATATGAAAAAAATCATAAAAAACTATTGCATAATAGCCTCTCTCGTGCTATAATCACTTCTGCTAAAAAACAGAAAGGTGAATTAAAGATGAAATACGAATGCAGCATTTGCGGATATGTTTACGATGAGGAGCTTGGCGATCCCGATAACGGAATTGAGCCCGGTACACTGTGGGAGGATATTCCTGATAGCTTTGTTTGCCCCCTTTGCGGTGTTGAAAAAGGTGATTTTGAAGAAGTAGCCGAGTAAAACCCGGTTGCTGAATATTTATACGGCACAGCAGGCCTTATACGCCTCTGTGCCGCTTTTATATTGCGAAAAAAGCTTATAATAAAATTACAGAGACCCTCATATACTTTATCAGAATATTTGGGGGTGATCGTATAGATAACAGTGTTAATACGGCGTTTGGACGGGATAGGGCAAAAATGCAGGACAAACGTCGTGAGGTGGGTAATCAGATCGATATAAATTTGCGTGGTCTTGATGATAGAACTGTTTCGAAAATGCGCGATAAATTCGGAGCCAATGATCTAAGCGAGAAGAAAAAGGACGGATTTTTGCGGCAGCTTTTACATAGCTTCAATGATCCTATAATAAAGATCCTCCTCGGTGCTCTTGCAATAAATGCTATAGTAAGTCTGGGGAACATCAATATTCCCGAAACTCTCGGAATTGCAGCTGCAATTCTCATAGCAACGCTCGTTTCGACAGTTTCCGAATACAGCTCGTCTCTTGCTTTTGAAAAGCTGAAGAGGGGATCATCGTCAACTACCTGCCGCGTCAGACGAAACGGAAGGCTTGAAAAGGTATTGGTAAGCGATATCGTTGTAGGCGATATTGTATTGATATCAGCAGGAATGAAGGTTCCTGCAGACGGTGTGCTTGTCAGTGGGTCAGTACAATGCGATCAGGCCGCACTTACAGGTGAGGGGATGCCTTGCGAAAAAGCTCCTATGGGGCAAATGACGGTGTGCCCTGAAACGATGATTTGGTCTCCCGGTTCAAAAAATCAGGTCTTTCGCGGAAGCGCCGTTTGTCGCGGCGAAGGAGAAATGGCAGTGCTTCGCGTGGGCGACGCCACATTTATTGGTGAAGTTGCAGGCAGCCTTCAGAATTCGGGACGCCCCAGCCCTCTGAAGCACCGTCTTTCAGAGCTGGCACACAGTATAAGCTATCTCGGATACGTGGGCGCGGCGATGATCGCTTTTGCTTATCTGTTCAATTCCTTTATAATTGACAGCGGTATGAATATGGCTATTGCTGCGGAACGCCTTGCTGATAAGCAATTTGTTATCGGTGAGATACTGCGCGCTGTTACCGTGGCTGTGTCTGTCATTGTGGTAGCTGTTCCTGAGGGGCTGCCTATGATGATAACGGTGGTCTTGTCCTCTAATATGAAGCGTATGCTGAAAAGCGGAGTGTTGGTCCGCAGGCTGGTAGGGATAGAGACCGCAGGCAATATGAACATCCTTTTCACTGATAAGACAGGTACACTTACAGGCGGCAGAATGTCCGTTTGCGGCGTATTCGGCTGCGGATGGAGCAGTAAAGAGTATAAAGAACTGCGGCACAGTAAAGCTCTGTACGCCGCAGTAACGGATGCAATTAATCTTGCGTGCAGTGAAGGCGGCGGTGCAACTGAAAAAGCGTTGTGCGCTTTTGCACGGGGAAGGACGGGCAAGCATGCGATTCAAAAGCTGCCTTTTAATTCGGATATAAAAATGTCGGCTGCGCTCACTAAAGAAAGATCATATTTTGTTGGAGCGCCTGAAAGGCTTATTGCGGCGTGTTCCTCATACTATGATGAAAGCGGACGGGAGCGCGTTCTGGACGCAGGACGCAGAAGCGAGATAATGCGCAGACTGACGGCTCTGGGCGACGACGCCTGCCGTGTAGTGTGTCTTGCCGCAGGTGGAAAAAGTGAATACGACAGCGCGGAAAAGGGCAGGGATATTGCATCGGCTCTTTCATTCATATGTCTTGCAGCAATACGTGACCCGCTGAGATCCGATGCTGCTGCCAGCGTTGCCGAAGCGCAGTCCGCAGGCATACACGTGGTTATGATCACAGGCGATAATCCTCATACTGCTGCTGCCATTGCAAAGGAGGCAGGCATACTGTGCGATGCGCATTCTGTGGTGTTGGAGGCGTCGCGGCTTCACGCTATGACTGATGATGAGGTCAAGTCGGAGCTTGACCGTGTAGCAGTGGTGTCGCGCGCTTTGCCAACGGATAAGCTGCGGCTTGTACGCATTTCTCAGGAGATGGGGCTTGTTGCAGGTATGACGGGAGACGGTGTAAATGACGCTCCTGCGCTTAAGGCGGCTGATGTCGGCTTTGTGATGGGCAGCGGCACTGATATCGCTAAGGAGGCGGGAGATATCGTTATAACCAACGACAGCTTTGCGTCCGTTACAAATGCGGTGCTTTACGGCAGAACTATATTCGAAAGCATAAGAAAATTTATCGTTTTTCAGCTTATGATGAATTTGTCAGCTATGGGCGTGTCTCTTATAGGTCCATTCATAGGTATTGACAGCCCCGTAACAGTCATTCAGATGCTGTGGGTCAACATTATAATGGATACTCTTGGAGGGCTTGCCTTCGCGGGTGAGCCGGCGCTCAGAAAGTATATGCGCCGCCCGAGTATAAAGAGGGATGCACCGCTTATATCGTCTGATATGATGGCTCAGATCATATGTACCGGGCTATATATGCTTGCACTGAGTATCTTTTTCTTGAAAAGCTCGTTTTTGCAAAGCTATTTCGGCGGTGACGATGTGTATTTTCTGACTGCGTTCTTTGCAATGTTTATTTTCTGCGGAATATTCAATTCATTCAATGCAAGAACACCGAGTGTGAACATTCTGTCTCACCTTGCAGGCAATAAGGGCTTTATACTTATAATGACTCTTGTTGCTACGGTACAGCTTTTAATAATCTACTTCGGCGGCGAAATGTTCAGATGCACTCCGCTTGCATCAGAGCATTTGGCAGCTACCGCTCTTATTGCAGCCACGGTTATCCCCGCAGATATGCTGAGAAAGCTTCTGCACAGTAAAATACATTCTTCTCACAAATAAAACAAGACGCAAAACTGCAAAAAATACGCAGTTTTGCGTCATTTTTACATTATGTTGAAAAATGCCGTCGATAATTTATCAAAATAGCTAAAATTAAGGTTTTGTCTATAAAACTGTTGCAAATTATTAAAAAAATATGTATAATTTAATCAGTGTTTTCTTTTTTAACTTGATTATATCACAGAGATATATATGAAATCGGAGATTTAACAGGAATGAAGCTTTTAGAAGACAGAATAAGAAAAGACGGCAAGATCGGCGAGGGTGAAGTCCTTAAGGTAGACAGCTTTCTTAATCATCAGATAGATGTCGGCTTTATATGCGAGCTTGGCCGTGAGTTTCACCGTCTTTATGAAGGTGAGGGCGTTACTAAGGTGCTTACTATTGAAGCGTCCGGTATCGGCATTGCCTGCCTTACTGCACAGTATTTTGGTGTGCCTGTTGTATTTGCCAAAAAGACTAAGACAAATAATATATACGCCGATGTGTATACATCAAAGGTAGACTCCTATACTCATAAGACTACATACGATATAGTCGTTTCCAAAGAGTTCATTTCTCCTGACGACAAGGTTTTGATCATAGACGATTTTCTTGCAAAGGGAAGTGCGCTTACGGCGCTTATATCCCTGGTGAACGATGCGGGTGCTGAGGTAGTAGGCTGCGGAATTGCTATTGAAAAGGCATATCAGCCCGGCGGCGAGCTTATCAGATCTACAGGAGTCAGAGTAGAGTCTCTGGCAAGGATCAAAACAATGAGCGTTGCGGGCGGAGTGGAATTCTGCTGAGTGTATTTTATGAGAGGCTAACTCTCTAAAAATAAAAATTATTTTATTGGAGGAACAACCAATGAACAGAAAAATTCTTGCATTGCTTCTTGTTGTTGCAACTGTTTTCTGTATGTGCGCTTTTGCATCCTGTGCAAATACCACAGATGAGGGCAAGGATGTGGACACTAAGGATACTGCTGACAACGACAGCAAGACCGGTGTAGCAAAGGAAGACTTTAAGATCGGCTTCATTTGCCTGCATGACGAGAACTCTACCTATGACAACAACTTTATCGAAGCTGCTAAGGCTGCTCAGAAAAAGCTCGGACTTACTGATGATCAGGTTGTTATCAGAACCGGCGTTCCTGAAGGCGAGGATTGCTACAACGCTGCTGCTGAGCTTGCAGACTCAGGCTGCAATATCGTTTTTGCAGACTCTTTCGGTCATGAAAGCTACATGATCCAGGCTGCTGAAGAATTCCCCGATGTTGAGTTCTGCCACGCTACAGGTACTCAGTCAAGACAGGTAAAGCTTGACAACTATCATAACGCATTCGCTTCTATCTACGAGGGCAGATACCTTGCAGGTATTGCTGCTGGTATGAAGCTTAATGAGATGATCGAGAACGGAACTATCAAGCCCGAAGAGGCTAAGATCGGTTATGTAGGTGCATGGCCTTATGCAGAGGTTAAGTCCGGATACACATCCTTCTTCCTCGGCGCTCGTTCTGTTTGCGAAACTGCTACAATGGACGTAACCTACACCAACTCATGGTTCGATATCGGACTTGAGAGAGAGGCTGCTTTGAAGCTTATCAACGACGGATGCGTTCTTATCAGCCAGCACGCTGACTCCGAGGGTGCGCCTAAGGCTTGTGAGGAAAAGGGCGTTCCTAACGTTGCTTACAATATCAGCACTATCTCCATGGGTCCCACAACCGCGCTTATTTCTTCCAAGATCAACTGGGAGCCTTACTTTGAGCTTATCATAAACGCTGTTCTGGACGGCGAGGCGATTCCTACCGACTGGTGCGGTACTATTGCAACCGGCTCTGTTGTTCTTACTGAGCTTAACGATGCTGTTGCTGCCGAGGGTACAAAGGAAGCTATCGAAGAAGCACAGGCTAAGATCGAGGCAGGCGAGCTGAAGGTATTTGATACCTCTACATTCACTGTTGACGGTAAGACTCTTACAGAGTACCTTGCTGACGTTGACGGCGACTTTACCGGCGAGACAAACGTTATTGTTGACGGCGAGTTCAAGGAGTCCGGAGACGAATTCAGAAGTGCTCCTTACTTTGATATTATAATCGACGGCGTAAACGCTGCTGAGTAAACTTTTAGGTTTTGGGCGGAGCTGAAAAATGCTCCGCCTAAACTGCTTTTTAATTTTGAAAAGAAAATATATGCTGCGTCCATATGCTTTCTTTTGAGAATTAGAAACGGAGGTTTTTGACGGGTGACAAATTCTGCAATAGAGCTGAAAAGCATAACTAAACGCTTCGGAAATGTTGTAGCCAATAATAATGTCAGTCTTTCGGTAAATAAAGGCGAAATACTGTCACTTCTCGGCGAGAACGGAAGCGGTAAAACTACCCTAATGAATATGATATCGGGTATTTATTATCCCGATGAGGGTGAAATATTTATTAACGGAGAGCCCGTTGTAATACGTTCGCCTAAGGATGCTTTTGACTATAAAATAGGTATGATACATCAGCATTTTAAGCTGGTAGACGTTTTCAGCGCAACTGAAAATATTATTCTCGGACTGGACGATA
Source organism: uncultured Lachnospiraceae bacterium (assembly GCA_964490165.1). GTDB lineage: Bacteria > Bacillota > Clostridia > Oscillospirales > CAG-272 > Avispirillum. Next base: position 123,240 of record CAZBAR010000002.1, read on the forward strand.
AAAAGGCGTTTAATTTGAAATCCGCAGCTGCTCGCGTACGTGAGATATGCGAGAAATACGGCTTTGAGATCGATGCCGATAAAAAGGTATATGAAATGTCCGTATCCGAAAAGCAGACTGTGGAGATAATCAAGGTGCTTTTCCGCGGCGCAGATATCCTTATATTGGACGAGCCTACGGCAGTCTTGACTCCGCAGGAAACTGACAAGCTGTTTGCTGTTCTTCGCCGTATGAGAGATGACGGAAAGGCTATAATTATAATTACGCATAAGCTGCATGAGGTACTTTCGCTTTCCGACAGAGTGTCTGTTCTCAGAAAAGGTGAATACATAGGAACGGTAAATACATCTGAAACTGATGAAAGCCAGCTTACTGAAATGATGGTGGGTAAAAAGATCACCCTTAACATTGAGCGCGGAGAAGCTGAATTCCCGCGTGACAGACTTATAGTAGACGGTGTAAATTGCATAAGCCATGAAGGTGTAAAGCTTCTTGACAATGTTTCGTTTACTGCGAGAAGCGGGGAAATACTGGGTGTTGCAGGTATCGCCGGCAGTGGTCAGCGCGAGCTGCTTGAGGCTATTGCAGGACTTCAGCATATTGACAGCGGAGATATAGTATATAACAACCCCAAAACAGGTAAGGCAGACAGCCTGCGCGATAAGACACCTTCTCAGATCAGAGATCTCGGAGTGCGCCTGTCATTTGTCCCTGAGGACAGACTGGGTATGGGACTTGTGGGCAATATGGACATCGTCGATAACATGATGCTGCGTTCCTATAAAAAGGGAAGATCGGCATTTTTGCACCGTAAGCCTTCAAGAGATCTTGCCGAAACGATCATACACGATCTGGAGGTCGTTACCCCCAGTGCAAGCACTCCCGTTCGCCGCCTTTCCGGTGGTAACGTTCAGAAGGTGCTTGTGGGACGTGAAATTTCAGCATCTCCTACAGTGCTTATGGCTGCATATCCTGTTCGCGGACTTGATATCAACTCATCATACGCTATATACGATCTCTTAAATCAGCAGAAGAAGAGCGGAGTGGCTGTTATTTTTGTGGGCGAGGATCTGGACGTTCTTCTTGAGCTTTGCGACCGCATTATGGTTATCAGCTCAGGCAAGGTTACCGGTGTTGTTGACGCAAGAACTGCTACTAAGGAGCAGATAGGTCTGCTTATGACTAAGGCAACTAAAACGGAGGGAGGAAAGTCAGATGAATAAAACGGAAAAGCACGTGCATGAACCGCTTGTCCATATAACAAAGCGCGATGCAATGCCCGTATGGAAATCAATACTGGTGCGCGCTGTAGCAATACTTCTGGCACTTGTAGTGTGCTCCGCTGTTATAGTAATGCTTACAGGGCTTAACCCTCTTGCAGTGTATAAAGCTATGTTTGAGGGCAGCTTCGGAACCTCCAGAAAAACGCTGGTACTGTTTCAGAATTTAGCAATGCTGCTTTGTATATCTCTTGCAGTAACTCCTGCGTTTAAGATGCGATTTTGGAACCTTGGCGCAGAGGGACAGGTGCTTGTAGGTGCGCTTGCTACTGCTGCGTGTATGTTCTACTTAAAGGACAGCCTTCCTGCACCGCTTATGATACTGCTTATGCTTGCAGTAAGCCTGGCATCAGGTATAGTCTGGGCTGTAATTCCTGCCTTGTTCAAAGCAAAATGGAATACTAATGAAACTCTTTTCACCCTTATGATGAACTATGTTGCAATACAGCTTGTTTGCTTCTATATCATGAAATGGGTTCCCAGCGGCTCAAGCGTAATGGGCGTTATCAACAGAACAAATCACGGCGGATGGCTGCCCGATATCTTCGGTCAGAAATATTTGCTTAATATAGTAATAGTTGCAGTGCTTACTGTTGCAATGTACATTTACTTGAAGTTCTCAAAGCACGGATATGAAATATCCGTAGTCGGTGAGAGTGAAAATACTGCAAGATACATCGGCATCAACGTGAAGAAAGTAATTATCAGAACGCTGGTGCTCTCAGGCGCTGTGTGCGGTATCGCCGGATTTTTGCTTGTGGCCGGAACAAACCACACGGTATCAAAGGATATTGCCGGCGGTATGGGCTTTACGGCTGTAATGGTGTCATGGCTGGCTAAGTTCAATCCGCTGTTTATGGTGCTTACCTCTTTCCTCATCGTGTTCCTGCAAAAGGGTGCAGGAGAGATCGCAACTGCATTCAGACTCAATAACAGCGTTTCTGATATAGTTACGGGTATTATTCTGTTCTTTATTATCGGATGTGAGTTCTTTATTAACTATAAGATCAATTTCAGATCAAAGCATAAGGAGGTAAAATAAGATGATAGGTACTATTGCTTCATTTATCTCCGCTACAATAATTCAGGGCACACCGCTGCTGTTCGGCTCTGTCGGTGAGATCGTAACTGAAAAAAGCGGCAACCTGAATCTGGGTATTCCGGGTATTATGTACATGGGCGGCATTTCAGGCATTATCGGCGGCTATTTGTATGAGCATTATACCGAAGAACCTGTAGCTGCTCTTTGCATCTTAATTCCGCTGTTGTCAACTCTTATAGGTTCGGGACTTCTTGCGCTGATATATAGCTTTCTTACTATAACACTGCGTGCAAATCAGAATGTTACCGGTCTTGCGCTTACAACCTTCGGTGTGGGTATCGGAAACTTCTTCGGCGGTTCGCTCCTCAGCTTTTTTGGTGAGAGCGGTTCTATTGCGCTTCATGCGTGCGGCAGCGCGTATAAGGCAAAGCTGCCATTTGCCGCCGATCTCGGACTGTTCGGCGAAACTTTTCTGTCTTTCGGATTTCTTGTATATCTTGCGCTTGTTATTGCAATACTTGCGCAGTGGGTGCTTATGCGTACACGTGTAGGCTTGAATCTGCGCGCCGTAGGTGAAAACCCCGCGACTGCAGATGCAGCCGGAATTAACGTTACAAGATATAAGTACCTTGCAACTATAATCGGCGGTGATATTGCAGGTCTGGGCGGTCTGTTCTTCGTTATGGACTATACAGCGGGCGCGTGGACGAATAACGGCTTCGGAGACCGCGGCTGGCTTGCTATTGCTATCGTAATATTCGCTCTGTGGAAGCCTAAAATGGCGATTCCTGCGTCGTATCTTTTCGGAGGCTTGTACATTATCTGTGTGTATATCCCCGGACTGTCCTCAAGTACAAAGGAAATAATCAAAATGCTTCCGTATATCGTAACTATCGTGGTACTTATTATTACCAGTCTCCGCAAAAAGAGAGAAAATCAACCTCCGCAGAGCTTGGGACTTTCGTATTTCAGAGAAGAGAGATAAATTAAAAAGATATGGGGCACAATGCTCCATATCTTTTTCAATACGGTGAAAATAAATATGAGTAAAATACTTGGGTCATGGAGCGCTATGCGCAAATATCTTGAAGATGAAATGCTGGCGGACAGTCTTCGCAGTAGGGTCAGGTACAACTGTACTGAGTATGTTGGAATGGACGGCTGCCGCGTTTTTGAGCTGTTTATTGACGGTAAGTGTGTAAAGCGCTTTTCCCATGAGACGCTTAATTCTTATTTCATAAACCACGGGATGAAAGAAAATAATGAACCGCGCGGCAGAGCTGAATACTGGGACGGGTACTGGCAGATATATAAAAACACGCCTATGCATCAAAGGGAAGAGTATACTGACGAGGAGTTTTGCGAAGCGCTGAAAATATACAGGGAGAGCGATATCGGTGACAGTATTCGCTCAAGCGACCCGATAGTGAGAATGTTTGCGGTTCTTGACAGGCGCGTGGGAAAGAGAAGACTTGAGAGGCTCAAGGCGACTGTCAGCTGTCAGCCGAGCTGGCTGAGAATAATATATGAACTTAGATTTGAAGCAGAAAAATCACATGTTTGTCATTCCTGACAAACATGTGATTTTTATAGTATTGCTCTGTAATCTATTCCGTTAGTAAGCCGATCAATAATATTATCCGCTGCAAATATAATAAAATCATACGCTGTATTGTAATCATAGTACATAGCTGTGTCTTCAGCAGCATTTCCATTCAGAAAAGTGTTAATGGTCCACCATTTGCTGCTGTTTATTTCCGCAGATGAAATATAATCTTTTATTTCATAATCCCACACAGCGTTAAGCAGTTGTTTAGCTTCTTCTTTGAACGGATACTTTTTAACAACCATATGATCTACACTTTCTATATCACTGAGGATGCCCCTTGCAAAAAGAGGATCACCTTCTTTGATACCGTCCCTTTCCATGCATTTTGATAACTGCTTACGAATATGAATGTTGAACAATTCATCGGTTATCAGATGGATAATATAACCTAAATACAGATCGGAAAATTTATCGTTCGGGTCGTAATAAGTGTCAATGAATGAATTTACTCTTTCATGGAAGATCGAAAGCTTTTCGGGATCTTGAAAATCGCCTCCGGAGATATTCTCGGTAAGGTGCGTTCTTTTTTTATCCGAACGCTGATAGCCGGGTTTTGCATGAATTGCGTCAGGAGCTATATTTCCCGAGTAAAACAAAGCCGGATCTGTAATTCTGTTTCCGATAAGCTCATAGATCCTATCGGCAATTGCTAAATGTGTAGCCGTTCCTGCCATGGTAATGTCTCCTTTATTTACAGATAAATTTTATACAATCGGTTCTACGAGGGCAGTGTACCTGAAAAATGCTAATGCGTTTCCTTCCACACCCGATTGTTTTCAATCAACTCCTCAAGAGTTACAGGTTCAAAATGATTTATGTCCACACCGGCATTCAATACGAGCGGGCGTATTTTTAAGAGCGGCCAATAATCAGCCGTAGTGTCATTGTGAATATGACCGTGAATATGGTAATGCGTCGCCTTGTGCTTGTATGTCACCAGAGGATAATGGCACAATGTCATTCCGTGCCCCGAAATTGAAGTTTCAAGAAGCGTCTCAATACCGTTAAAACGGTATTTTGCATCATGGCAGTTGTCAAGCCAGCTTTTGTCGTGGTTTCCCCGAATAAGATATTTTTTTCCCTTTAAGCGTGATAGAATGCTTTCTACGCTTGACGCTTCGCATCGGTAAAACATATCTCCGAGTACATATACGGTATCGTTTCCTCGAACCTTGCGATTCCAGTTATTTATAAGAGCCTCGTTCATTTCCTGAATATCGCCGAAAGGGCGGCGGCACATTTCAATGATGTTGCAATGTCCGAAATGAGTATCTGCAATGAAATATGTCATCTTTATAACTGAGCCTTTCTTTTGGTCTGCTTGGCTATATGGATCTCAATATATAACCACCGGCGCGGTGCTGTATATCTCAACATACGCGCCTGTCATTGCTTTTGCAAGCTTTTCAAGCTGTGCGCAAACGGGAAACTCTGTATGATAGTGTCCCGCACCTATAATGTTTATTCCGTTCTCGGAAAAGTCCATACCTTCGTCGTGTTTTACTTCACCTGTTATGAGAGTATCGGCTCCGTATTTTTTTGCAGCCGCGGCAAAGTCGCCTCCGCTGCCGCCAACTACTGCAATGCGGCGGGTAGGAAGATCGCCGTATGTCAGAACAGCCGAAATACCAAGAGCTTTTTTTATCACCTCGGCAAGCTCGGATACGGTTTTCACATCTGTTGTTCCTATTCTGCCAAGGGTTGGACTTTCCTCATCACCGAAGACTGCCACATCATAAAGACCAAGAGCATCGCACAGGGCATCGTTCACTCCGCCCACTCCGGCGTCAAGCCGTGTGTGCAGTGAAATTACTGATATACCTGCGCTGAGAGCGGAAATGACCCTGCGGCTTACGACCTCACTGTCTGTTATGCTTTTCAGTCCATGAAATATCATAGGGTGATGTGTGAGAAGTGTATCAAAACCGTTTTCTGCCGCGTAGTTGATCGCCGCCATTGATGCGTCCAGCGCTACGAGAACGCGGCGCACCTCTTTGTTTTCATCGGCGCAGCACATAAGTCCGTCGTTGTCCCATGGGCTTGACAGGGAAGTGGGATACAGCTCGGAAAGGTTGTTATAGAATTCTTTTACTGTCATTTTTATTATCCTTTTATTTGCAGGTGTCGTATATATTCATAAGCTCTGTGAGCAGCTTTTCCGCTGCATCAGTGTCAAGACCGCCTGCGCGCCTGCCCGCAAGCTCTTTTTCAGCCTTTTTTATGTACTTTTCAAGAAGTCTTGGATAGAGAGGATGACCGCGCAGCGGCTCGTCCGCAGTTCCTACAAGCGCTTCTGTCGGTGTAAGTGTTCGCGGTGCGCATCCGGTAAAGCGGCAGGCAATGCACTGATAAACCTTGCCGCCTGATATAGAAACAGCACCGTCGGTTATTTCATATCCCTCGCTGTACAGAAATTCGCGCAGCTTATGCACTGCCGACATAGGTTGCAGCACAAATCTGACGCCGTCGCGCGCTCTCGCGCACTCCGAAACTATCCTTGTCTCAAGCTCACCGCCCATACCGCATATAACTATATCGGTAACGCCTGTAAGGTCAACGCCCCTTGTACCGTCTGCAAGGTAAAAGGAAATTTTATCTGCCGCGCCGAAGGCTGCGGCGTTTTCTTTGGCATTGTCAAGAGGACCTTTGTTAATGTCAGCGGCAACGGCTCTGCTGCATTTCCCGGTATTCAAAAGGTAAATGGGGATATATGCGTGATCGGTTCCGATATCCGCCACCGTATCTCCTGTAACCATAGACGCTGCGCTCATAAGGCGGGCGTCAAGCTTTGGTATATTTAAGTTCTCCATTTGTTCAAATAAAATAAAGCGCGGCAGACTGTGTCTGCCGCTGCGGATTACTCTTTAGACTTCAAAAAAGCGTTGATCTTTTCGCAAAGCTCGTCGGCATCGGTACCGTGTACCTCACACGCGTCTTCAATGCTCTCGCCTCTTGAATGGGGGCAGCCGAGACAGTGCATACCTATCTCAAAAAAGAACTGAGCAGTCTCAACGTCATAGTCAAGAATATCTCCGATAACTGTTTCTCTTGTAACTTCCATTGTTTTATATCTCCTTTTTGTTTTGTGAAATTAGTTTGCTTTTTTCAGGGGTTCCTCATCCGGATCAGGGTAGGATATCTTCTTTATATCCGCGCCCAGTGCTCTCAGCTTGCCTACGATATCATCATAGCCGCGCTCTATAAGATAGATGTCGGATATCTCTGTAGTACCTTGTGCAATAAGACCGGCAATGACCATGGCAACTCCGCCTCTCAGATCGACTGCCTGAACCTCTGCACCGTGCAGAGGTCTGCCACCCTCAATAACAGCGGTCCTGCCGTCCACCTTTATAACTGCTCCCATCTTCAAAAGCTCTTCAACATAGCGGAAACGCTTTTCATATACGCCCTCAGATACATAGCTCACACCGCCTGCAATGCACAGCAGAACTGCCATCTGAGGCTGCATATCAGTGGGAAATCCGGGGTAGGGGTGCGTCTTGATATTAGCCTTGCGAAGCTTATCCCTGCCGGTAACTATAACAGCGTCGTCAAACTCATCAACAATAGCGCCTGCTTCCTCAAGCTTTGCAGAAACAGATTCAAGGTGCTTGGGAATAACGTTTGTTACACGGACACAGCCGCCTGTAGCCGCCGCAGCGACCATGTAGGTTCCTGCCTCGATCATATCGGGTATGATAGCGTAGGTACAGCCGTGAAGTCTGTCAACGCCCTTGATCTTAATAACATCAGTTCCTGCGCCGCTTATTCTAGCACCGCAGGTATTAAGAAAGTTTGCAAGGTCAACGATGTGAGGCTCTCTTGCAGCGTTTTCTATGACAGTAGTACCTTCTGCCAGAACTGCAGCCATCATTACATTGATCGTAGCGCCTACTGTAACAAAGTCAAAAAAGATGTTTGCACCAACAGGACCGTTTTCGGAGTCAACTTCAACGCAGGAGCTGCTGTCTGTAGTGACGGTAGCGCCAAGTGCTTCAAAGCCTCTGACGTGCTGGTCAATAGGTCTTCCGCCGAAATCGCAGCCGCCGGGATATGCGGCTTTCGCTTTCCCGAAACGTCCGAACTCAGCGCCGAGAAGATAATAAGATCCGCGAATTCTGCGTGCAAGCTCAGGTCGGGAAGAACCCTGGCGGACATCGGTGCAATCTATTTCAACAGTATTTTTGCCAAGCGTTCTGATCTTTGCGCCCATACCGCGTAAAATATCAAGAGAAAGGGCAACATCACGAACGTTCGGAACATTCTCAATAATGCACTTGTCCTCTACCATAACACAGGCGTAGAGGATAGGCATAGCGGCATTTTTCATACCGCTTATCTCTACGCTGCCGCGCAGGGGAGATCCTCCGTTTATGACTATTTTATCCATGAAGGTTAATATCCTTTCGTTTGACCCGTAGGGTCATTGATCGGCAAGCTCTGCCGTACGAATATATAAGACGCCGCACTGCGGCTAAAAAGTCAATGCTTTTGTAAGAGACAATCATACACGTTACCATTATAGCACAATTTTTACAGAAAATAAAGAGTTTTTTCCCCTTTTTTATATTATAAACGCATTGTTGTGCAAAATGTATTATCTAACTAATATATATTGAGCAAAATATGTAAATTAGTCCGACAGAAAGCCTTTTTTCAATATATATAATATTCTGCCATGGACTAAAACGCTACCTGCCGAAATATGCCACAGCAAGATCGACTACCATTCCGTAGCTTGCGACTCCTGCTGTTCCCTGGCTTTCAAGGTATGCATTGTTGACCTTATCTGATACGTCCGCCACTGTATTATCCCGATATTGGTCGAAAAATTTACTGTAAGCTTCAAGCTCGCCCCTCGCACCGGACGAGAGCTTTTTTGCAGCCTTATTATATAGTTCGTGAGACGCTTTGTACAGCGCGGAGGAAAGATATTCATACATATTCAGATACCCGCTGTAGCGGATATAGTTGTCATCAGAGCTGTCGCATACCAAAAAAGCTACAAAGTTTGCTTCATCTTCTTTGGAAATGCCGCGCTGATGTGCCATTTCGTGGGCGGCAGTGAAGGTGCACAGGTAGTCGGGAAAATTGGTATTAAGATTTGCTTCGCCGGTAAAAAACGAGTATATACCAGATATATGAGTATATGTCATATATCGGCTGATAACAAGCGGTTTTACTCTTGTGCTGTAGTTATCGATAAAAGTGTATTCGTCGCATATGTCATTATATGCCGAGCAGAGATTTTGGGATAGCTCAGACACGGAAAACGGCATAAGGCTGCTTCCGTCAGCCAGATAGTCTACATTTTCGCATAGCCTGTTCAGCTCATCGATAATAATATCGGTAGTTCGGTAAAGCTCTTCAGCCGACACCGGCTCATCCGTCAGATCAAGCTTATCGGCGAGGGAAGAACCGCGATAGCCTGAGGCAAAGCTCAGTATAAAGACGCACCACACCATAGCCGCTGCAAGAACAGTTGATATAATAAAGCGCCACGCGCTGGCGGCGCTTTTTCTTGCCTCTGCTGCGCCCTCGCGGCATATTATAAATATCAGCAGCGGCGAGGACAGGAGAATAAATTCGCCGAGGGAAAAGGGAATGGGATCCGTTATTTTTGCAAAAATGAAACGAACCCCGCGGCCGACGCTCATATTAAAAGCGTCGGCAAAGGCTGGGCTGTGGTTAAACGCAGTCTGCAATACTACGCAAGCTATGCAAAGCGCCAGTGCTGCTATAGAGAAAATATTAAAATAACGACGCACTTTTTTCATAGTTATGACCATGCCTTTCTTCGGATTTGTGTCGGTTCGCCATCGGCGGAAGGCACAAATCGTATCTGGAAACAGTGCACGTTTGCTCCACGCTCACTTTATTTTTCAGACTTCGCACCTTTACCGTTTCAGCTCTTTTATGTATTCCTCAAATTCGGGAGTTGCTGCATTCAAAAAAAGCTTTTCCACAGTTTCTGCGTCATCTTCCAGCAGCTCTTTTATATCTGCCGGAAGATGAGATGTGACCGTGCAGACTTTACCGTCTGCGGGATGTGGAAAAGATAGATACGCCGCGTGCAGTGCCTGCCTTGAGATCGCGGTATCCTTGGAGCCGTACAGTGTGTCTCCGCATATAGTACAGCCGATAGAAGCAAAATGAACACGGAGCTGATGCGTGCGTCCTGTTACGGGAGCGCAGAGAACAGACGTGCGCCCGTTTTTATCGGTGTACAGAGTTTTATAGGCTGTCAGAGCAGATTTTGCGTTCGGTTCATCGGCGCTTGCTATGCGCCGTTCTATAACGCTGCCTTCAACCCTGCACATATATTTGTCAATAATGCCCCAAGCGGGATCGGGCGCGTTTTCAAGCACGGCAATATACAGCTTTACTATATTGCCGCTGACCATTGCTTTATACATACGCGATGCGGCAAGCCGTGTGTTTGCTGTAAGCATTATTCCGCTCGTATCGCGGTCAAGCCTGTTTACCGGACGAAAAACATACGGCGCTCCACGGTAACGGTAGGCAAGCGCATTGGCTACCGTGTCCAGCCTGTGACTCTGAGACGGATGAGCCGGCATAAACGGCGGCTTGTCAACAGCGCAGAGATATTCGTCTTCAAAAGCGATACCGACAGGAAGCTCTACAGGTATCATATACGGGCAGGTATCTTCCGCCTTATCCTCGTCGGAGAGACGCAGTACATCGTTTTCCCTCAGCACATATCGCACGGTCTTGTGTTCTCCGTTTACGGTAATTCCGCCGTCGCGGAATTTGAGCCGTTTCATCATTCCCGAAGAAAGAGCAAGGTCATTTTTCAGATATTCCTTTATAGTTTTACCGTCAAGGCGTTTATCTATCAGTATTTCTGTCATTATCGTCTTTCTTTCTGTAGGTCTTAAACATATGGATAGTAATAAGTGCCACGGCTAAGGCAGATACCGGAACGGCAACGCTGCCGAGGACAGAATAGGGAGTTCTGCTGTCTGTAAAGCATACCTCGCCTGTAATGTATCCGGTTTCCCCACATCCCAATGTTTCGGTGATCTTTCCTGTGGGCGTAATGATCGAGGATATACCAGTGTTCGCCGCGCGAAGGACATACCGCGAGCACTCTATAGCACGCAAAGCTGCGTGAGCGTTGTGCTGCCATTGAGCCGCGCTGCCGTCAAACCACGAGTCGTTAGTGGAAATGCATATAAGCTCTCCGCCGTCGTTGACGCCGTTCAGGGCAAGCGAGCTGTATATGGAGTCAAAGCAAATAAGACAGGCTACCTTGCCGTGCTCAGTCTCTATAATTGCGCTGTCATTACCTGCACTTACGGGATAATCAATTGGAGACAGCGCCGCCAAAGGAGGGCATATTATCTGAATAAGCTCTTCTCCGGGTACGTATTCTCCGAATGGAACAAGATGCTGCTTTATATATATAGTATCGCTGTTGATTCCGCTGTCAGGGCTTACATATCTTACGGTATTATACAGCTTATCGTCTTCTGTCATAAACACGCCGCACAAAAGCTCAGCGCCGCTGAGACTTGCAGTCTTTTCAAGGTCCTGTGCGATCCTTGGGCTTGCGGTTATATCGTAGTTTATTGCGGTCTCGGGCCAAAGAATAAGCTCTGCGCCGTCAGCTGCTGCACTGACGGAAAGTTCCCGGTACCGACCCAGTATATCGTCAAGCCTCAAGTGCCATTTTTCACTTGAGCTTATGTTTCCCTGTACGGCGGCAACCGATACCTTTGTACTGTCAGCCAGTGCGCTTTCAACTACGGATATGCGCACAGCTCCGAAGATAAGGTTTGCAGCAAATACCGTTGCAGCGCTGACAGCCAGAATGCGGCGCACGCCGCCTCTTGACATGACCGCCGCTGCCACGGCGCAGTTTACAAAAATTATTATAAAGGTAACGAGATACGATCCGAGAAGAGAAGCGCTTTGTACAGCGGGAAGAAAGGATATCTGAGTAAGCGAAAGCCTGCCCCACGGTACCCCTGCCCAGCTGACGGTTTGCAGCCATTCTCCTATGACCCACGCGCATCCCGTATATACGCAAAACATAAGGGGATGACGCAAAATGAGATCCTTTTTGCGGCAAAATCCCCATAAAACAAATATAAAGGAGGACACAACAGCCTGAATTAGTGACAGTCCTATATGCGCTGCCAACACAACTGTTATTGCTTCACCTTTGGTAAAGCCCATATAGTCTAAAGGGTACAGCTGCCAAAACCAGCTGAAGGTCACAAGGCCGAACGCCATAAAAAAGCACATTCCGTGAAAATATGAGGATATGAGCGTATGACGTGTAGGTGCCATTCTGAGTTCGGTAATAACAACAGGCACAAGGGCGATCCACGTAATAAACCAAATACTGCCGAAAACAAGCGGAAGCGCAAAAGCGGCACCGCACACTGCTAAAAGAATGCAGTGCAGCATTGCTTTGAATTTTTTCGGTTCGTTGCTTCTCTTATTTTCGGCAGATAGAGTCGGCATAGTATAGGTGCCTTTCTGTATATATCGGTTTAATTGGTTTATTTGAAGAATTCAAGGAAGCGGATATTTTTTCTGTCAGCTTCAAAGGTTTTTTTGTCAAGGTATTTAAGCGCGCCGCCGTCTGGCGAAAACGTTACTTTATAGGAATAAAGTGCCTGATATTTATAACCCATAGCGCGGTCGGCTTTGTTTTGGGCGTATTTTCCTTCACCCAGCAGAGGATGAGATAAGTACGCCATATGCGCCCTTATCTGATGTGTGCGTCCTGTCTCCAGATGCACCTCAAGCAGCGCAAGATCTTTTTCGGCGTTGTACTTCAGTGTTTTATATGACGTAACTATTTTCTTTGCTCCTTTGGTCTCATGCTCGAAAACCGTTACGGTCTTGGTCTTTGAGTTTTTGAAGAGATATGCGCTTTTTGTACATGAAGACGGAGAGGGCTTGCCGTGCACCGCACATAGATATCTTTTGTCTACCATTCCGTCGCGGATCAGCCTGTTCATTTCCCTGAGGGCTTCGGCGTTTTTTGCGGCGATCACAAGACCGCCCGTGTTGCGGTCGATCCTGTTGCAAAGGGCAGGGGCAAAGGAGGCTTCGTTATCGGGACGGTACTCGCCTTTTTTATATAAATATGCACGGATTATAAAAATAAGCGTGTCCCGCTCAGGTATTGCGGCAGCGCCGTTTTCACCTGCGTCGCCTGTGTGAGAAAGCATTCCCGCGCGCTTTGCACATATCAGAATGTTATCGTCCTCGTAAACGATGTCAGGCGTAATACGTATTCTGTCGTATTCGGAAACGTCAGCGTCCTCTTTGGCAAATTCATCAGGTATATACAGCTCTATAACGTCACCGGCAGACAGCATGGTGTTTTCCTTTGCCCGTTTGCCGTTTACCTTTATTCTTTTTTTGCGGATATATTTGTACATAAGCGACGGCGGCATACCTTTCATGGTTTTTGACAAAAATTTGTCAAGACGCTGACCTCCGTCGTTTTTATTAAGCTCTATACGAAGCATATGTTCTCCAAAAAACAATATACAGTGAAAATCGGCACAGAAGTGCCGATTTAAGATCGAATACAAAGTGTTTACACTTTTTTCAAAGTTTTTGCGGGTTTTCAGGGTTCTTTTTTCAAAAAGAACCCTGAATGGGGCAAGCACATTCCGCGACGCGGAAGAGCACATTTCGCTACGCGAAAGTGCGGGCAAAGCCCCGGCAATATCTCCTTATTTTGTTCCGAACAGTCTGTCGCCTGCATCGCCGAGACCGGGGACGATATACTTATGATCGTTAAGCTTTTCGTCCATACCTGCAATATAGATATCAACATCGGGATGATCGGACATTACCTTTTCAGCGCCCTCAGGTGCACCTACAAGGCACATAAGCTTAATATTTGTGCATCCGCGCTTTTTCAGCATCGTAATAGCGTCAGATGCGCTTCCGCCGGTAGCAAGCATGGGGTCAACTACGATAACGATACGCTCGTCTATATCGGGGGGCATCTTGCAGTAATATTCAACGGGAGTGTGCGTTTCGGGGTCGCGGTACAGACCTATGTGACCTACCTTTGCAACGGGTACAAGGCTGAGAAGACCGTCTACCATTCCGAGTCCTGCTCTGAGAATAGGTACGATCGCAAGCTTTTTACCGGATACACGGCGCGCGGTCATGGTGGCTACAGGAGTTTCTATCTCGACTTCTTCCATAGGAAGATCTCTGGTGATCTCATATCCCATAAGCATAGATATTTCATTCAGTAGCTGACGGAAGTCCTTTGCACCTGTATCCTTTTGTCTCATAAGGGTCAGCTTGTGCGTGATCATAGGATGATCGATAACATGAAGTGTGCTCATACGTTCCTCTTTCAGCGTCTTGCGCTTTTTTTCTTTATTATACAACCCATTTGTGCTTTTTTCAAGTATCCTGAGTCAATTTGACTCATATTTTCATACAGATCGGCGAATAACAAAAGAAGAGAGTATTGAATTGCGGATAAATTCAAAAGCTATGACAGCATTTGATCTTATTGGAAATCAGTGAATAATTGTGCTTGACTTATTATAAAGACAGTATTATAATAACAGTTAATGTATGGAAATGTCATATTATGCTACCGCTTAAAAATGCAGGATGGGGGGCGTAAAGGTGCAGACTTGGCTTGTTGTTTTGTTTTCTGCGATCGGTGTATCAGTCGGCGTGCTTCAGGTATGGCTGTTGTTTCGCCTTCTTTCGTCGGTAACGGCAAAAAACTATGCTGCTGCCGTCATGCCTATTGCTTTTAAGACCATGGTATATGCGTTGATATTTACCGTTACCGTATTGCTGTTTTTCGATTATCTGATCCCGCTGGGTGCGGGGATAGGCGGCGGTATACTTATTGCCGCTGTTATCGGGGCAGCGTTGAATATAAAAAAAGAATAAATAATGGAGATGATAGCTTGAATGTTAAAGATATAGTGCTGCTTGGCGCTTCAGGTGCACTGTCGGTAATATCGTTTATACTTTATTATGCGGCAAAGCTGAAATACCAGAGCGAGCCTGACAGCCGCAGAAAGAAAACAAAAAAGCGGATGTTTATGCTGCTTATTCTGTTTTCGTGGGTGTTTGTAGGAAGTATATTCAATATTATCATAGGCGGCAGCCGCGGCATTGAGGTCGAATTTGACCTGTTCTCCGAACGAATGAATATTTTCGGCCTGTCTGTTGCAAAAACCTCAGTTTATATGTGGGCAATAACAGCAATAATTACTGTGCTGTGCCTTATATTCAGACTGTTTATTTTTCCCCGTTTTTCAACAGAGGAGTCAAAGGGAATTCAGAACATTATGGAAACCGCGGTGGAGTTTACGGAAAATTTCGCGAGAGAAAACCTGATGGACTACTCCGGAGAGATAGCTCCGTATATGTTTTCGCTGGCACTGTTTATGCTCGGCGCGGCGTTTTGCGAGCTGTTCGGGCTTCGCGCTCCTACCTCTGATCTTATAGTGACCTTTGCAATGGGTATCATTACCTTTGTAATGATAAACCTTTACGGCATACGCAAAAAGGGAATAGGCGGAAGACTGGGCTCTATGTGCAAGCCAAATCCAGTAATGTTCCCTCTGAAGATCATAAGCGATGTTGCCGTGCCGGTATCCCTGGCGTGCCGACTTTTCGGTAATATGCTTGGCGGTATGATAGTAATCGACCTTCTGAAAGGCGTTTTAGGCGGCTACAGAATAGGCGTTATACCTGTGGCGGGACTGTATTTCAATCTCTTCCACCCGTTTATACAAATATACATTTTCATAATACTTTCGATGACATTCATAAACGAGGCCATCGAGGAATAGAAAGGATAGGTAATTAAAATGACAGCAATCGGAGCAGGAATAGCAATTTTGGCAGTGCTTGGCGCAGGTCTCGGTATGGGTATTGCAACAGGTAAGGCGTGTGAGGCAGTGGCAAGACAGCCTGAGGCATCAGGTAAGATAAACACAATTCTTCTTTTGGGTTGTGCTTTGGCAGAGTCTACGGCTATATATGCGTTCGTTGTAGCGCTTATTTTGGCAGTAAAATAATTTTGCCGGGTATTTGGGCAAAATTGTAAAGAAAGGAATTATCACTAGATGGAAGGTCTTGATATTTCAAAGATCCCTATGGATCTGATAATGAATATATTGAATATCCTTATTCTTTTTGTCATTGTCAGAGCGCTGGCATATAAGCCCGTGAAAAAGTTTATAGAAGAAAAGCACAGAAAAACAGAAAGCGAAAAGGCTGAAATAGCGGCTGCCGCAGAAAGAGCCGAGGCAATGCGCGCGGAGTATGAGGAAAAGCTTGCCGCTGTAGAAAGCGAGCGACGCGAAACCTTGAAAAAGGCGGAAAAAGAGGGTCAGCAGCGTGCAGACGAGCTGGTTACAGGTGCGCGCCGTGATGCAGAGCGTATAATGAGCGATGCGAGACAGGCTATACTTGTTAAAGAAGCTGAGACTATGGAAAACATACGCGAGAATGTAGTTGACCTGTCCCTGTCTATTGCCTCTAAAGTTATCGATAAGAATATGACAGATGAGGATAACAGACATCTTGCAGAAAAATTCTTTGACGAAATGAAAGCGAATGAACAGTAAAGGGGCGGTGAAGATGATAAATGCTAAGCTTCTGGTTCCCGTCGGTGTAAGCCGTGAAACTGTTGAGCTTATATGCTCGTCCTTTGAAAAAAAGCTTGATACACAGATAGCTTTTTCCGTTGAGGAAAAGAAAGAGCTTATCGGCGGCTTTGTCGCAAAGATAGACGGTACTACCTATGACAATTCTGTCAAGGAGAGCCTGCAGAGAATGAGAAAGCATCTGCTTAAAAAGTAGAGTATATGCCGCGGCAGTCTGCTGCGGAGAAAGGAGTACCTTTAGACTGGTTTCAGCTAAGGTCGTTTTCCTTATGGATTTCAGAACAGAAGAAATAAATGAGCTGCTGATGTCACGTGTCCAGAGCTTTACCGAAACCTCTTCGGTATATGCCAGCGGTAAGGTCGTCAGTATATCCGACGGCGTAGTGCAGGTCGCAAATCTTCCGGGACGCTGTAACGGAGAGCTGCTGCGCTTCGGCAAGAACACATGGGGCATAGCTATGGACCTTGACGAGGACGGAGTAGGCGCGGTATTGCTTACCCACGATGCAGATGTATCTGTCGGCGACGCTGTGAGCGGTACAGGGCATCCTGTAGACGTCCCAGTTTCGGAAGAGGTTATAGGACGCGTGCTTTCCCCTCTCGGTCTGCCGTTGGATGGACATCCATTTGCGGCAAAAAAATTTGCTCCTATGGAGAAGGCAGCTCCCCCTATAAACAGCCGCCGTCCCGTAGACACCCCTATGGAGACGGGCATTCTTGCCATAGACAGTATGATCCCCGTAGGACGCGGACAGAGAGAGCTTATAATCGGTGACAGACAGACAGGTAAAACTACTATAGCCATAGATACTATAATCAACCAAAAGGGCAAGGGCGTTATATGCGTCTATTGTGCTATCGGTCAGAAGGCTTCGACTATCGCAACGGTAGTAAAGCAGCTTACTGACGCCGGCGCTATGGACTACACTACGGTGATAGCTGCAACTGCGTCCGATATGCCTGCTATGCAGTATCTTGCACCGTACGCGGCTTGCTCGGTGGCAGAGGAATTTATGAACAGCGGCTGCGATGTTTTGGTCGTTTACGACGACCTGTCCAAGCACGCCGTAGCTTACAGAGCAATGTCCCTTCTGCTTCACAGACCGCCGGGACGTGAAGCATACCCCGGTGACGTTTTCTATCTTCATTCAAGACTTTTGGAGCGCAGCGCCTGTCTTTCAAAGGCTTTGGGCGGCGGCTCTATAACCGCGCTGCCTATAATCGAGACTGTAGGCGGAAATATTTCATCATATATTCCAACTAACGTAATTTCCATCACTGACGGACAGATATATCTTGAAACAGAGCTGTTCCACAGCGGTATCCGACCTGCCGTAAACACGGGACTTTCGGTTTCCAGAGTGGGCAGAAGCGCGCAGTTCAAGGCGATGCGCCGTGTTTCGGGACTGCTTCGTATAGAGCTTGCGCAATACAAGGAAATGGCAGTGTTTGCACGCTTTGGCTCAGATGCAGACTCATCTACAAAGAGAGTGCTTGAGCGCGGTGAATGTCTTACCACACTTTTGAAGCAGCCGCAGGGCGCTCCGTATGCTCTTTGGGAGCAGGTAGTGCTGCTTATGGCTTACAGAGACGGTATTTTCGACGGTATTCCCGTATCTGAACTTCCTGCCGGCAAAACAAGCCTTACGGAATATATTGCGGCAGTTGCTCAGGGAGCGATCATGTCTGTTACAAATACAGGCGATCTTTCAGAAGCTGCCGAGAGTGACCTGCAGATAGTCATGAAGGAGTGGAAGGCTCGCAGAGAGGCACGCCATGAGTAATCTCGGAGAGATAAAAGGGCATATAGGTGCCATTGAGCAAACAAGGCAGATAACTAACGCGATGTATCTTATATCTGCGTCTAAAATGCGCAGCACGATCAAGAAGATCGACTATAACGTTAAGTATATGTCGCGCCTGCGCTCTACCATGAAGGATATTCTTCTTCATACAGACGACCTGTCAGGCTACCACTTTATACGCCGGCGCAAGCAGACCAAGAACGTGCTGCTTATACTTGTCACGGGTGACAAGGGTATGTGCGGAGGGTATAATCTCAATACCTTTACTGCGCTGTCACAGATAAGATCCGAATTCGAGGGTAAGGGTATCAGATACGGCGCTGTCGGTATCGTGGGTGAAGAGCATCTTGAAGGGCTCGGAACACCGCCGGAATTCCGCTGGAGAGGCGTTGTTCAGGATCCGACCATGTTCAGCGCACGTCAGATAGCCTATGCTGTTATAGATGAATATGACAGTGGAAGAGCTGACGAGATATATATGGTGTATACCAAATATAACAACTCTGTCAATCAGAGCGCAGATATAATGCAGCTTTTGCCCATTGAGCTTGAGGACTACGAGGACGTGGGCGTTGAGTATGCCAACGCTTCACAGATCACCTTTGAGCCGTCGCCGAAGGCTGTATTTGCAAATCTTGTACCTCAGTATCTCATAGCGCTTATTTTCAATATGCTGGTTCAATCCTCTACAAGCGAGTATGCAGCAAGAATGAACGCTATGCAGACCTCCACTGCCAATGCGGATGAAATGCTGGAGGAGCTGCGATCAGAGTATAACCGTACAAGACAGCTTGATATTACAAATGAAATAATAGAGATCGCTGCAACTACCGGTACCGTTACAGACGGCTGAGCGGCTGATCATACTATGGAAAGGATAACCGATGAGTGAGATCTCAAGCGGAATAATTTCAAAAATTCGCGGCTCGGTGCTCGATATAAGAATTACCGAGGGCAGAATGCCGAAAATAAAGGCGCTCATCGTATGCCCTGAAACAGGACATCATATGGAGGTAGCGGCGCAGGTGTCTGAGGATACTGTGCGCTGTATCGCTCTTGAGTCTACCGACGGACTTCTGTGCGGCGCAGCTGTCGAGAGTGACGGCGAGCCTATAAAGGTTCCCGTAGGCGACGGAGTCATCGGCAGAGTAGTGGACGTGCTGGGCAGACCTATAGACGGCAAGGGCGAGATATGCTCTGATATAAAAATGCCTATCCACCGCCGTCCTCCGGAGTTTAACGACCAAAAGCCTGTAAGCGAGCTTCTGGAAACAGGTATAAAGGTAATTGACCTGCTTGCACCGTATGCTAAGGGCGGTAAGATCGGACTTTTCGGCGGCGCGGGCGTTGGTAAGACCGTGCTTATAATGGAAATGATCCATAACGTGGCGACAAGCCACGGCGGATATTCTGTTTTCACCGGCGTCGGAGAGCGAAGCCGTGAGGGCAACGAGCTTATCAAGGATATGGAGGACAGCGGCGTTATAAACAAGGCCATTCTCGCCTTCGGTCAGATGAACGAGCCTTCAGGCTCCCGTATGAGGGTCGCTCTTACAGGTCTTACAATGGCGGAATACCTGAGAGACGAAAAAAATCAGGACGTGCTTTTGTTTATAGATAATATTTACCGATACGTTCAGGCGGGCAGCGAGGTTTCTGCACTGCTTGGAAGACTGCCGTCTGCGGTCGGCTATCAGCCTACCCTTGCAGGTGAGCTCGGCGACCTTGAGGAGCGCATTGCGTCTACAAGGAGCGGTTCTATTACATCTGTGCAGGCGATATATGTCCCTGCGGATGACCTGACCGACCCGGCACCCGCAACAATATTTACACATCTCGATGCAACAACTGTTTTGTCAAGAAGCATTGCAGAGCTGGGTATATATCCTGCGGTCGATCCTCTCGCCAGTGCAAGCCGTATGCTTGAACCGCATATAGTCGGCGAAAAGCATTACAGAGTTGCCCACGGCGTTCAGGAGTGCCTGCAAAGATATGCAGAGCTTAAGGACATAATCGCAATACTGGGTATGGACGAGTTGTCTGCTGCCGATAAAATGACAGTTTACAGAGCGAGAAAGATCAGAAATTTCCTGTCACAGCCAATGAGTGTTGCAAAGGCATTTACAGGACAGGAGGGAGTATATGTTCCTGTTGATGTGACTGTCGAAAGCTTCAGACAGATAATAGACGGCGAAGCCGATGATATTCCCGAAACTGCATTTTTGAATGTGGGCGGAATAGACGATGCAAGAGAAAAGGCGCGCAATCTGTAATTTTTAAGGAGGAGAGGATATGGTGAATACGTTTAAGCTTGAAGTGCTCACACCGAGACGTGAGTTTTACAGCGGCGAGGTGGAAGCCGTAACCTTCCTGCTTGAGGACGGTGAGATGACCGTTCTTGCCACACATGAGCCTATGCTGGCAGCGCTTAAGATAGGTGAATTGAGGATCAAGACTGCCGAGGGGTGGAAAAATGCGTTTGCTTCTGACGGCTTTGTGGAGGTACGACCTGACGAAACACTGATATTTGTTCAGGCGTGCGAATGGCCTGAGGATATCGATAGTGCCAAGGCTGAGGAAACAAAAAGAATGGCAGAAGAGGCTATGCGCCAAAAACTGAGTATTTTCGAATATAAAGAAAGTCAGGCGGCGCTGGCACGTTCAATGATGCGCCTCAGAATTAAAAACAATATAAATCATTATTAACTGTGACGGACTGTGCTTTGCGGCACGGTCCGTTTTGCTGTTTTCGTCTATTTTTTGCGTTGTCTGCATAAAATACCGTATCTCTATTTGAAAGGTTGCTTAGAATGAAAAAGAATACCTTGTGGCTGTGCGGTTTTGTCGCTCTTTCGATCATATTTGGGTTGTGCGCCCTTATACCCGTGGGAATAGGAAAAATAATGTCCGATAATGTGGTTCCGGCATCGGTAAATAACAGTGTAGTGCCTATTGTTGTCCTTGATCCGGGGCACGGCGGTGAGGACGGCGGGTGCAGCGCCGATGACGGTACTATGGAGAAGGAGCTGAATTTATACATAAGCGAAAATGTGAGAAATATTCTCAATGCTGCTGGATATCCCGCAGTCATGACACGAACTGAGGACACGCTGCTTTATGATCTGTACGGCGATCTTAATGATTACACAGGCAAGAAAAAAGTATATGATCTTAGAAACAGACTGCGCTTTTTTGAGGAAAGCGGCGCGCAGATGCTGGTGAGCATTCATATGAACAAGTTTCCCGATAAGAAATACAGCGGCTTGCAGGTGTATTATTCAAAGGGAAGCGGTGAGTCGGTGTCTCTGGCAGACAGAATACAAAATTACACGGAAAAGTATTTGCAGACGGGCAACGACAGGCTGACAAAGGCTGCAACAAGCAAAATATATCTTCTCAACAGATGTGAAAAAACTGCGGTTTTGGTTGAGTGCGGGTTTCTTTCAAATGACGGTGAATGCGAGAGTCTGAAGGATCCTGAGTACAGAAAAAAGCTGTCGCTTTGCATAGCTTCGGCAATAATCGACCAAGTGGAGAAAAAGAGTGCTTCAGAAGCGTCGGCTAAGTAGAAAAATCTTGCAAAAATGACCGTTTTGTGGTATACTGTAAATACTTATGAAATCAGGTTATTACAAAGCGGGGTGAGAGCGTGAAGGCACCGAAAAAAGTATATGTTTGCAGCGAATGCGACTATCAGACGCCGCGTTGGTTGGGGCAGTGTCCCTCCTGCGGCTCATGGAACTCTCTCAATGAGGAAACATATGCAGCGCCCAAGGTCTCCGGATCTAAAATAAGCGCGGCACGTGCTGTAGTGCACGAGAAGGCGTCACGCTTTGAGGATATGGATGAGAGTGACTCCGTCAGAATGAAGACGGGAATATCTGAGCTGGATCGCGTTCTCGGCGGCGGACTTGTTCTCGGCAGCGCCGTGCTTCTTGCAGGTGAGCCGGGTATCGGTAAATCAACGCTTCTTATGCAGTTATGCGGTAAATGCGGCAGGGAATATAAAATTTTATACGTATCAGGCGAGGAGTCTAAGGGGCAGCTCAGACTTCGTGCAAAACGTCTCGGCTGCGACGGCAGCGATGTTCTCGTTCTGACGGAAAACGATCTTGACGCAGTGCTCAGCGAGTATGACAGAGTATCGCCCGATGTGGTTATCGTTGACTCTATCCAAACTATGACGTCAGCCTCTGTTGAGTCATCTGCGGGCAGTGTTTCTCAGGTAAGAGAATGTTCGGGAAGGCTTATAGGTCAGGCAAAGGCTGACGGCGCTGCTGTTATAATAGTCGGTCATGTCAATAAAGAGGGCGGCATTGCAGGTCCTAAGGTGCTGGAACACATAGTGGACGCAGTGCTGTCCTTTGAGGGCGACCGCAGCCAAAGCCACCGAATAGTGCGTGCTATAAAAAACCGTTTCGGCTCTACTAACGAGATCGGCGTTTTTGAAATGACAGATGAGGGGCTTGAAGAGGTGGACAACCCCTCCGCTATGCTTCTTGCCGGTCGTCCCGAAGGCGTTTCGGGAAGCTGCGCCGTGTGCGTTATGGAGGGCACCCGCCCTATTATCGCCGAAATACAGGCTCTTGTTACCCCCAGCGTATATGCTGCGCCGAAAAGAATGGCGGACGGCATTGATTACAACAGAATGTGTCTCTTGCTTGCCGTGCTTGAAAAAAGACTGGGTCTTAAATTTTCCGCCTGCGACGTGTATCTTAATGTTGTAGGAGGACTCAGAATAGACGAGCCTGCGGCAGATGCCGCTATTGCTCTAGCCTTGTGCTCGACTATAAAGGATATTCCCGTACCTGTAGATTTTATAGTGTCCGGAGAGGTAGGCCTGTCGGGAGAGGTCCGCGCAGTGTCTTCTTCCGAGCAGAGAGCGCGCGAGGCTGCAAGAATAGGCTTTACTAAGATAGCCTTGCCGAAGAGAACTGTTGCTAAAAAGCCTGTGTGCATTGACGGCGCTGACATCATACCTATATCGGGTGTTTACGACCTTATTGCACTTTTGGCAAAAGCTAAAGGGGAGGCAAGATAATGGAAACGGCAAAAAGAAGATATAACAAGTTTCTTAAAGTTATTTATATAGTAGGCGGTCTTGTAGGCTTTTTCTCATATTTCTTTTACTTTACAAAGCAGTTTATATGGCCTGAGGGCGTTTTGCCTATTACGGTAGCAGTTCTCGGCTGCCTTATAGCAGGCGTGCCTGTATTTTTTAGAAGATTTTTCGAAAAGAAGCTGCCGCACCGTCTTTTTAAGGTGCTGGAGAATATTTTCGCTTGGTGTATGCTTTTCTATACGGTAACATTTCTTTCTTTGGTCATATACATTTTCAGTGCCGGCGGCTTGCAGTCTAATGTGGACGAGCTGCCCGACGATACGGCGTTTATAGTGTTCGGATCAAAGATCAACGGCGATCAGCCCAGCAGCGTTATGAAAAAGCGTCTTGATAAAACGCTTGAGTATATGTCCGAGCTTCCCGACAGCGTTTGCGTGGTGTCAGGGGGACAGGGAAACGATGAGATATGTCCCGAGGCTGAGGTAATGAAAAATTACCTCGTAAGAAACGGCATAGATGAGAGCAGGGTGCTTGTTGAGGACAAGGCGAGAAATACCATACAGAATGTGAAGCTGTCTTTAGAGCTTTTGGAACGCGAGGGTATGGAGGACAGGCATATAGTGTCTGTTTCAAATGCTTTCCACATACCGCGCATAGAGCTGATATGCTCCCGTCTCGGTGTTGACAGTGACTTTGTGCTTGCAAAGGATCCTAACTGGTATACCATATATCCGACTTTGGTACGCGAATATATGTCGTATGCTAAGCTGCTGATCTGCGGTACAGACTGAAAGGAAATGCTTTAACTATGAATAATATTTGTTATATAATCGGCGCGTCTGATACAAGCGGTATGTATATTGACCGCAGAGACGGTGACTATATCATAGCCGCCGACGCGGGACTTGCCGCTCTTGAAGCTTTAGGCATAACTCCTGACCTTGCTGTTGGGGACTTCGACTCTCTCGGCCATATACCGAATTTTGAGCGTATTATCTGCCATCCCAAAGAAAAGGACGATACGGATACTGCATTGTCTCTTGCAGAGGGAATGAAGAGAGGTTTTCGTAATTTTGTTATATACGGCGGCCTCGGCGGCAGACTTGACCATACTGTGGCAAATCTCCAGAATTGTGCCGGCGCGGCAGATCACGGTGCTGTTTGCTGGCTTTGGGGCGAGGGTAACGCTGTTTGCACCTTCGGTGACGGTGCCGTACTTGAATTTGAAAAAGAAAAAGAGGGTATGGTTTCGGTGTTTGCAGCCGACAGAGCGTCAGGTGTTACTATCAAAGGGCTTAAATATCCTCTTAATGATGTTTGCCTTACCAGCACAGTGCCTCTCGGTGTGAGCAATCAGTTTATGGGAGTTGAAAGCAGTATTACCGCTGCCGACGGAACTCTTATGGTTATGTGGAATGAGGACGCCGAGAGCGTCGTTAAGAGGATAAGACAATGATAAAGGGCGCTGTATTTGATGCTGACGGAACGCTGATAGACTCAATGCCGATGTGGATGAATTTTGCAAGCGGCACTGTAAGATCTGCCGGTATTGAGCCTGAAGAAAGGCTGGATTATAAGATCAGGTATTTTAACCTTCATCAGACCTTTGAATACTTATCAAAGCAATATCCGGCGCTTGGAACGCCTGAGGATGTCGAAAAGCTTTGTATGGAGCGGACAGCAAATTTTTACAGAAATGAAGTAAAGCTGAAGCCCGGTGTTGCGGAGCTTTTGGCAACGCTTCACGCAAGCGGTGTGAAAATGCATATAGCCACAGCGACCTTTCGCTCTCTTATCGTGCCTGCTCTTGAAAATCTGGGTGTTTACAGTATGTTTGACGGTATAATAACCTGCGCCGAGGTAGGAGCCGGCAAGGACAAGCCTGATGTTTTCCTTGCGGCTGAGAAAAATCTCGGTGTGGACAGGGACGATATTTGGGTATTTGAGGACGCAATGCACGCGATGACTACCGCAAAGAATTGCGGCTACAAGGTCTGCGGCGTATATGACGCCACAGAGGCGGACCATGTGGAGGAGATCAAGGCGATTTGCGATATTTATGTAGACAGCTTTGAAGAGCTTGACACATCACTGCTTTTCAAATAATAAAATTATATAATAAATGCCGCAGAGCCGGCAGAATGGAGCTTTTTAATGAAATACGGCTATTTCAACGACGCTGACAGAGAATATGTTATTACTCGTCCGGACACTCCGTATCCTTGGATAAACTATCTCGGCAGTGAAGACTTTTTCTCTCTTGTATCCAACACATCCGGCGGATACTGCTTCTACCGTGACGCGCGTATGCTGCGCCTTACACGCTACCGCTACAACAACGTACCCACTGATGCAGGCGGACGCTATTTCTATATAAATGACGGCGGAAAGGTCTGGACTCCCGGTTGGATGCCCGTAAAGACACCTTACGACTCTTATGAGTGCCGTCACGGTATGGGATATACTAAGATCGCATCGTCTGTTGACGGACTTAAGGCTGAGCAGACAACATTTGTTCCTCTCGGTCATTCCTGCGAGGTTCACCGTCTTGTTCTGAAAAACGAGGGCAGTGAGAAGAAGAACGTTAAGCTTTTCTCATTTGTTGAATTTTGCCTTTGGAACGCATGGGACGATCAGACAAACTTCCAGCGCAACTATTCTATCGGTGAGGTCGAGGTCATCGGCAGCACTATTTATCATAAGACAGAGTACAGAGAGCGTCGCAACCATTACGCGGTATTCTCCGTGAACTGCGATATCGACGGCTTTGATACCGACCGCGAGACCTTTATAGGTCTGTATAACGGTTTTGACCGACCTGATGCTGTGTTTGAGGGCAAGGCGCGTAATTCAGTAGCCTCAGGCTGGGCGCCTGTCGGCTCTCATATGATAAATGCCTGTCTTGAAGCAGGTGAGGAAAAGTCATTTATCTTCGTTCTCGGTTACTGTGAAAATGCAAAGGACGATAAGTGGGAATCCCAGGATGTTATCAATAAAGCTCCCGCTTACAAAATGCTTGCAGCCTTTAAGACTGACGAGCAGGTTGACGCAGCGCTCAGCGAGCTTCACAACTACTGGGAAAAGCTTTTGTCCACGTATACAGTCAGTTCAAATGACGAGAAGCTTGACAGAATGGTCAACACATGGAACCAGTACCAGTGTATGGTCACCTTCAATATGTCCCGTTCTGCGTCTTACTTTGAGTCAGGTATCGGCCGCGGTATGGGCTTCAGAGACTCTACACAGGACCTTCTCGGCTTTGTGCATCTTATTCCCGAACGCGCAAGAGAGCGTATATACGACATCGCTGCAACTCAGATGGAGGACGGAAGCGCATATCATCAGTATCAGCCCCTTACTAAAAAGGGTAACTCCGATATCGGTTCAGGCTTTAATGATGACCCTCTGTGGCTCATTTTCGGCGTAGCCGCTTATATTAAGGAGACCGGTGACTGGTCAATTCTTGACGACAGTGTGCCCTTTGATAATGACGAGAGCAAGGCTGCGCCTATGATGGAGCATCTGAAGCGCTCATTTAACCATGTTACTAACAATCTCGGACCTCACGGACTGCCTCTTATCGGCCGTGCTGACTGGAACGACTGCCTCAACCTTAACTGCTTCTCGGAGACTCCCGGAGAGTCATTCCAGACTTGCGCAAACTTTGAGTCAGGCATTGCAGAGAGCGTATTTATTGCAGGTATGTTTGTAGCAGTAGGTCCCGACTATATCACACTTTGCGAGAAGAAGGGTCTTCACGATGAGGCAGAGGCTGCAAGAGCCGCTGTTGATGCTATGTACAAAGCCGTTATGAAGGACGGCTGGGACGGTGAATGGTTCATTCGTGCATACGACGCCTTCGGTAATAAGATAGGCAGCCATGAGTGCGAAGAGGGACAGATATTTATCGAGCCTCAGGGCTTCTGCATTATGGGCGGCATCGGCGTTAAGGAGGGCAAGGCGGAAGTTGCTCTTGATTCTGTAAAGGAACGCCTTGATACAAAGTACGGTATAGTTCTTAATAATCCTCCTTATACTAGATATCATGTCGAGCTTGGCGAGATATCCTCATATCCTCCGGGATACAAGGAAAACGCAGGTATCTTCTGCCATAACAATCCCTGGATATCTATTGCGGAGACAGTTATCGGACGCGGAAACAGAGCCTTTGAGGTATACCGCAAGACTTGTCCCGCTTATCTTGAGGATATAAGCGAGATACACCGTACCGAGCCTTATGTGTATTCTCAGATGATAGCAGGTAAGGACGCTGTTCGTCACGGAGAGGCTAAAAACTCATGGCTCACGGGCACTGCAGCGTGGACATTCTATAATGTTTCAAGATATATTCTCGGAATAATGCCCGAATATGACGGACTCCGCGTTGATCCCTGCGTTCCCGATACTATGACAGACTTTACCGTAACAAGAAAATTCAGAGGCGATACCTACGTTATTCACGTAGACAATTCTGCTGCTGTTTGTAAGGGAGTAAAGACTGTTACTGTTGACGGTGCGGCTGTGGTCGGCAGCGTGATCACGCCTGTCGGCGACGGAAAAGTTCACACTGTTGAAGTCGTAATGGGTTAAAAATAAAAAAGGAAGTCGCTGTATGGGAAAGTTTACATCAGCTGTAATTCTTGCAGCGGGAAACGGTACACGTTTCGGCGGCGATGTTAAAAAGCAGTACGCCGAGGTTCTCGGAGTGCCCTGCGTTGTGCATTCGCTGCGTGCTTTTGAATCGTCGCCCTTTATAAACGAGATCATCTTGGTGGGCGATAGTGAAGTATTGACCTCACTTGTGGAGGCATACGGTATTTCAAAGGTCAGCGCTGTGGTATCAGGCGGAGCAACCAGGCAGGAGTCCGCCGCACGGGGATTTGACGCCGTAAATAAAAAGTGCTCCCATGTAGCGCTGCACGATGCTGCGCGGTGCCTTATAACACCGGATATTATCGAAGCTGTGGTGCGTGCCGCATACAAATACAGGGCTGCCGCTGCTGCGCACGCCTGCGAGGATACCGTTAAACAGTGCGATAAGGACGGTATTGTAGAAAAAACTATAGACCGCGACAAAATATGGACGGTTCAGACACCGCAGGTGTTTGACGCTGATGTTTACCGTGTTGCGGCATATATGGCTATACGGGACGGTGCGACAGTTACCGACGACTGTATGCTGTGTGAGAGATTAGGCTTCAAAGTAAAAATGGTCGAGTGCGGCAGAGAGAATATAAAGCTTACATCTCCTGCCGACCTCAGGCTGTGCGAAGCACTGCTTAAGTCAAAATAAAATTTGTGCAAATGGAAAGGCAATAGCTATGAGGATCGGTCACGGTTACGATGCCCACAGATTTGAAGCAGGTAAAAAGCTGATAATCGGCGGCGTGGAGATAGAGTATGAATACGGGCTTATGGCTCATTCTGACGGAGATGTGCTCTGTCACGCTGTTATGGACGCACTGCTGGGCGCTGCCGGTCTCGGAGATATCGGCTCACTTTTTCCCGATACTGACGACAGCTATGCAGGTATATACAGTATGCTGCTCTTAGAGCGTGTTTGTGCGAAAATACGCGAGAGCGGATTTGAGATCGAATATATCGACTCAACGGTAATTGCCCAAAAACCGAAGATGAAGCCTTATATCGATGCTATGCGTAAATGTGTTGCAGAGCACGCAGGCATTGACGTGAATAAATATAATGTAAAGGCTACAACTGAGGAAAAAATGGGATTTACCGGCAGACTGGAGGGTATCTCGGCTCACGCTGTTTGCATTTTAAGAGAAATATAAATACCGATGATGCTGCGTCGGAGGTAAACGCAGCGTCATCGGCTGTATATTAACCGATCAGCAGGGCACAGCTGCACACGTCCTTGATTTTTAACTTCTTTGTGCGCGGCTGGTCGGGAGAACTGTTTTCGGCAGCTCTTGCTGCCACTACTATAATATGGTGTGGAAATTCTCTGCGCCACCTTGCAAAAAGCATTGCACGGGGGCGAATGTACCGTTAAAATGCATGAAATGAAATTACCGCCGCTTTCGGCGATAAAAAGCAATGCTATCACGGTAAAAAATTTTTTTGTGTATTGAAAAATATGCTTGGGAACAGAGTATCTGCATTTGCAAAGAAAGGAATAACCATAAAGATGAACATACTTACTGCACCGAGCCTGTTTGCGGCTGATCTTCTGCACATAGCCGACGAGGTTAAAAGAACTGAAGAAGCGGGAGCGGATATTATCCACTTTGACGTTATGGACGGCGTTTACGTGCCAAATATAAGCATTGGATTTGAGGTGCTTAAAGCTGTGCGCGGTATAACACAGCTGCCTATCGATGTACATATGATGACTGTACGTCCTCAGGATTATCTTGAGCGCCTGTCTCAGTGCGGTGCTGATATAGTCAGCGTTCACAACGATATTGCAGATGTTGAAACTGTAAGAAACATACTTAACGATATCCATTCCTACGGTATGATGTCAGCTCTTGCCCTGAAACCTGAAGTCAGCGCAGATGCAGTTCTGCCTTTCCTTGACTGCGTAGATATGATCCTCGTTATGACGGTAAATCCCGGCTTCAGCGGTCAGAAGTTTATGGATATGTCAGATAAAATACGTATGATACGTGAATATATCGGCAAGGACTCTGTAAGTATAGAGGTGGACGGAGGCATTAATGCCGAAACCGCGGCAATTTGCGCTGCAAGCGGTGCAAATGTATTTGTTGTTGGCAGCAGCTCTTACGGGGCTGCATCTATGAAGGACGCACTTGGCGCGATCAAAAGCGCGGCAACGTGTGCAAATCCGGATTGATACTATTATTTTTTGCCGTGAGCGGCACAGGAGGTGAGTGACGTGATTACCGAGGTAAGAAAGCTTCTTGATGAGAAGAAGTATCTTGAACTGCGTGATCTTCTTTGCGCAGAGGAACCGGCGGATATTGCGCTTATATTTGAACAGTTTCCTGAGGATGAGCTTCCGCTCATGTTCAGAATTCTTCACAAGGATTTTGCAACTGACGTTTTTGTCGAAATGCAGTCTGATATGCAGCAGGCTCTTATTGAGGGATTTACGGACAAAGAGCTTGAGTATATAGTTGACGACTTGTTTTTGGACGACACTGTAGACATTATAGAAGAAATGCCTGCCAACGTTGTAAAACGAATTCTCACTCACGCCGATGCCGAAAAACGCGCGCAGATCAACCAGCTGCTCCATTATCCCGACGACTCTGCCGGTACGATAATGACCACCGAATTTGTGGAGCTGAAGGCTCACATGAATGTTGAGGACGCGTTTAAGTCTATAAGACGAACAGGCCTTGAGAAGGAAACCGTATATACCTGCTATGTCACGGACGAAAAGCGTATTCTTATCGGTGTTGCTACTGTAAAAGCGATGCTGATGGCAGGCGATGACGCGGTTATCGACGATATAATGGAGAAAAAGCCTATTTTTGTCCATACAGACGATGACAAGGAAGACGTAATGAAGGCTATGACCAAGTATGACTTCCTTGCAATGCCTGTCGTTGACAAAGAGGGCAGACTTGTAGGTATCGTAACTATCGATGACGCTATGGACGTCCTGCAGGAAGAGGATACAGAGGATATTGAGATCATGGCGGCTATTACGCCGTCAGACAAGCCGTATCTTAAAACAGGCGTGTTTGAAACATGGCGCAGCCGTATTCCGTGGCTTCTCCTGCTCATGGTCTCTGCAACCTTTACGGGAAAGATCATTCAGCATTTTGAAGATGCGCTTGCATCGCTGCCCATTCTGATGGCATTTGTGCCGCAGCTTATGGACACGGGCGGAAACGCAGGCGGTCAGTCTTCCGTATCTATTATACGTGCACTGTCTCTCGGAGATATTGAGCTCGGTGATTTTGCAAAGGTTCTTTGGAAAGAGATCCGCGTTGCACTTCTGTGCGGTGCGTCGCTGGGAATTGTCAATTTTATAAAAATGTTTATCCTTAATGATGTAAGCCGCAGTGAATTCGGTCTTACTACGTCACTTATAATAAGCTTCATCGTCTGTATAACTATTGCACTTGCCGTTGTTATAGCAAAGATAGTGGGCAGTATGCTGCCTATTCTGGCAAAACGTATAGGCTTTGACCCTGCAGTTATGGCGAGTCCCTTTATTACTACTATTGTTGACGTTTTGGCGTTGCTTCTGTATTTCACCATTGCAAGCGGCTTGCTCGGCTTTGCCGGAATAGCCATGTAGGAGGTCATATGTCTGAAAACAAAGTGCGTTGGGGACGTATGTCCGGTGTTTTCAGACCCAATTTGTTTATTTTTGTTCTGAGGAACAAAATTTTCTTCTGCCTCAGGGCAGAAGAAAAACAAAACAGATTCAAAGAAAGAGATGGTCATAACTATGTTCGGTTATGTCAGATGTGCTGCGGCTGTGCCGCGCCTTCGCGTAGGCGATGTTAAGTATAATTGTGCGGAAATAATAAAGCAGATAGATGAGGCAAGAGCAAAGAAAGCCGGAATTATTGTTTTTCCTGAGCTTTGTCTGACAGGCTATACCTGTCAGGATCTGTTCTTTCAGGGCACAATGAGAGCAGCGGCTGTTGACGCCGTGAATATCATTGCAGAAAAGACCTACGGTGAGGATTTTGCTGTCGTTATAGGCGCCCCCCTTGTTGTCGGATCAGCTCTTTACAGCTGTGCTGTTGTTATAGCAAACGGCAAGGTGGCAGGAATAGCTCCAAAGACATTTTTGCCGAATTATAATGAGTTTTACGAAAAACGCTGGTTTTCCTCTTCCGAAACACTTAACACAGGTGTTGTTTCTGCTTCGGGAATGGGTTTTGTATGTGAGAGAGACTATGATATTCCCGTAGGGCGCGATCTGGTGTTCTGTCTCAGCAGCGGAATCGGCTTTGGGGCAGAGCTTTGCGAGGATCTCTGGACGCCTATTGCTCCTTCAAGATTTTTGGCTCTCGGAGGGGCGCATATTATAGTAAATCTTTCTGCCAGCAATGAAACAGCTGCCAAAAGGGAGTACCGCGAGGAGCTTGTTCGCTCTACAAGCGCGTCGCTTCTTGCAGCATATGTGTATTCTTCGGCGGGAGAAGACGAATCTACACAGGATCTCGTTTTTTCAGGCAACAGTATCATTGCGGAGAACGGCGCTATTCTTGCTGAGAACGAAAAGCATATTGACGGCGGCTATATCATAGTTGCTGATATTGATACGGAAAAGCTTGAAAACGAGCGTATTAAGATCAAATCCTTTGCAGACAGCGTATCGCTGTACGGAAAGCTTCAGTCATGCCGCAAGGTAAGATTGAATATCAGCGCCGACAGTGACGGTAAAATATATAAGATAAACAAGCTGCCCTTTGTTCCGTCATCCAAAAAGGACAGACTGGACAGATGCCGGAACATTTTTGAAATGCAGGTATCAGGTCTTAAGAAAAGGCTTTCTGCAGTACCGGGAGCAAAGCCGGTCATCGGCGTTTCAGGGGGACTGGATTCGACCCTCGCGCTGCTTGTGTGCTGTGAGGCGATACACCGTTTGGGCAGACCTGCCTCTGACGTTCACGCTATTACAATGCCGTGCTTCGGCACTACAGACAGGACATATACAAATGCACTTGAGCTTATGAAGCAGCTGGGCGTAACATCACTGGAAATACCTATAAAAGAGGCGTGTACGCTACACTGTAAGGATATAGGCCACCCCATAGATCAGTTTGATGTAACGTATGAAAACGTACAGGCAAGAGAGCGCACGCAGGTGCTTATGGACTATGCATGCAAGATCGGCGGATTTGTTGTAGGAACAGGCGATCTCAGCGAGCTTGCGCTTGGCTGGTGTACGTATAATGCCGACCATATGAGTATGTACGGTGTAAACTGCGGAGTGCCGAAAACACTTGTGCGCTGGCTTATCGACAGTATGATCGATTATGATCTATTTGCATCATGTACAGATGTTCTTAAGGATATAATCGATACTCCCATAAGTCCTGAGCTTTTGCCGCCTGATGAGAAGGGAAATATAGTTCAGGAGACGGAAAGTATAGTAGGTCCGTATGCGCTGCACGATTTCTTCCTTTATAATGCGCTGCGTTTTGGCTTTTCACCGACTAAAATATACCGCCTTGCCTGCAGGGCATTTGCAGATGACTTTGATGCTGAGACTGTAAAAAAATGGCTTAAAACATTTTATCGCCGCTTCTTTACACAGCAGTTTAAGCGCAGTTGTCTGCCTGACGGAGTAAAGATAGGCAGTCTTTGTCTGTCTCCACGCGGAGATTGGCGAATGCCCAGTGACGCTTCTGCCGCTCTGTGGCTTGAAGAAGCAGAAAGTTTATAATGTTATGTAAAACCGGAAGGCATTATGCCTTCCGGTCCAGTCTGTTGAAAAACTAAATTGATGAATCAAAATAAATGAAATTAAAAGGTCTACAAATAAATCAAAGTATAGAGAAATAGGAAGTTAAATGTCTGTAAAGTGAAGAGTAAGAAGCTCCATGCTAAGGCTCCTTAGATTGTCAAGCCAAGTGCAACAAATTAGAAAGAAATTCATTAGG
>CAZBAR010000003.1:0-118638 GCA_964490165.1 uncultured Lachnospiraceae bacterium
CGACGACGGTTGGCAGACTGACGACAACAGCCGCGGCTATGCATATTGCGGGGACTGGGAGGTTGCGAAAAGCAAGATAAGCGATATGCGGGAGCTTGCCGATAAAGTACATGATCTTGATATGAAGCTCATGCTGTGGTTTTCCGTACCGTATGTGGGAATTCACTCAAAAGCCTACAGTGCTTTTTCAAATATGCTGCTGAACGGCCCCTCTGATGAGGAAACCGTATTTTTACTTGACCCAAGATATTCAAAAGTGAGAAGCTATCTTACCGACATATATGAAAAAGCCGTCACGGAGTGGGATCTGGACGGACTTAAACTTGACTTTTTAGATTGCTTTTACCTTACCGACAAGTCAAGGCAGCCTGACGCCGCAAGAGACACAGAGTCACTTGAGAAAGGCATTGATATGCTGGTAAGTGAAATAATCGACAGAGTGCGAAAAATAAAGCCGGATATTCTCATAGAGTTCAGACACTCATACATAGGCCCCGCAATGCGTCAGTACGGAAACATAATTCGTGTAACCGACTGCCCCATGGACGCCCAGAAAAACAGAGGCGATATAATAAATCTGCGGCTCACATCAGGAAACACCGCCGTTCATTCGGATATGCTGATGTGGGACAATAACGCGTCAGTGGAAACCGCTGCGCTTCAGCTGTGCTGTGTATTGTACGGTGTACCTCAGATATCTATGCGAATGGACAAGCTGTCCCCCGAACATAGGGACATGATAAAGTTCTACCTCGATTTCTGGACAGAGTACCGTGACATACTGTTGAACGGACGGTTGTATGCCAATAATCCCGAAAGCAATTACAGTCTTGTTTGGGCTGAAAAAGACGGAATTTCAGTATATACCGCCTATACTGATCCTGTAATATGCTTTACTTCCGAAAAAACAATCGCCGTAAATTCAACAATGTCAGATACGTTGATTTTGACAAACGCAAAAAATAAACGCTATACTATTTTTGACTGCATGGGACATGAACTGGAAAAGGGTATCGCAGACGCTGACCTGATCAAAGTAAACGTCCCGACCGCAGGGATGGTTATTGTCCGGCAGTAAAACAGGAGTGAAAAATGAAGCTTAAAAGGTTGCCATATGAGCTGACGGTATGTAAAGTTAGTTCAATTGAAAATATTGATCTGAATAAGGAATTTTTCTTTATCGGAAAGACCGATGCGGAAATATCACTTGTATGCAAAACAGAAAACACACCCGTCGATACGGTCGCGAGAGAGGATGGCTGGCGGAGCTTTCGGATAGAAGGTATTTTGGATTTTTCATTGATCGGAATACTGTCGAAAATATCAAAAATTCTTGCAGATTATAATATCGGAATTTTTGCCGTATCTACCTTCAACACTGATTATATCCTTGTAAAAGAGGAGAATTTTGACAATGCCATATGCGCTTTGACTGCCAAAGGCTACGAGATTGTTTAGCTTAAAATCATTTGACTGAAAATACAATACGCTGTATACAGAAGCCGGCTGCCCGTTTCGGGCAGCCGGCTTTTGTATTTTCATACACATAATTCGTACCGATATTCTGTTCTTTCTTCGTCCGACGACTTGTTTTTTCTTCCGCCGTACTCCCCTGTCCGGATCATGCCCAGCTTTTCCATGGTCTTATATGACGCAATATTCTCCGCATCGCAGTGGGCAATAAAATGCTTGATTCCAAGCTCCTTTACAGAATGCCCAACTAAAGCCTGCGCCGCCTCATATGCAAAGCCGCGCTTCTGATATTTCTTGTTTATGATCCAGCCCAGCTCTCCGGACAGCTCATCCTCTATAGTTAAGGACACAGCACCGATATGATGACCGTCATAAATTACGGCATACTCGTAAAAGGACGGCGCATCGCTCAGCCATTCCCTATCCACACTTTGAAGAAAATCTATAGTTTCCTTAACAGTTTCATTGGGCAAATACATCATGTATTTTGTATTTTCTATGTCGGAGGCATACTCGTGTACCGTATTCAGATACTTTGTTCCGAGCGGTTCAAGTATAAGCCTTTCCGTTTCAATTAAATTCAAAATATTACTTCCTTTCAGTAGTGTTAAATCATTATAACAAAGTACAAATAATATGTCAATCATAATCAATCCGCGCAGTGCGCATCTGCTGCATCAGTAAGTGAATTTGACAAGAGCATTCAACCGACAGTTGAATGCTCTCCAATTTTATTATTTACACTTCCTCATTGATTTCTGAGAGAATATGGCAAAATCAACACACAAACTCACTGTATTTATTCCTGAAAAGCGGTATTTCCGCGCAAAAATCTTTTCCGAAAACTTTCAGCATTCTGCTTGCACTATAAATACGTTTTTCTATATCCTCGTGAGTATCGTTATTGTACATTAGATGCTCAAATGCATATAGTGCAACATAAAACTTAAAGACTTTCCAAAAACCGTTTGGCGGCGTACCAAAATAACCGTCGATCTGACCGTTTGCAAAGCTATCACTGTACTCCAATGCCCACAGCAATCCGCCAAACTCATACCATGGATCGCCCATATCGTTTCCTGAGAAATCTATTATACCAACATTACCCATTTCATCCACAACACAGTTATTCCAATGAAAATCTCCGTGTAAAGTAACTTGCGGTCTATCTGACATTAAGCAGATATTTTTTGTAATATACTGCTCCGCATATTTGCTACAAGAGAATTCAATATTCATGTTATGATAATTCTGTAAAAATAAATTCGCCCTTGTTTCAATAACATTTTGCCAGTCTATATTTGAATTGTTTTTGTAAGACAAATGAAGTTTTTTAAGTTCAATACCAACTTTCTTTCCCAACTGATAATAATTCTTTGTAACATCTTCTTTTATAATATTCATTATCGGTGTTCCGTTGACCCATGATACAATAGAATAGAATTTATCAGCCGTTGTATCAAATATAACAGGCTTATGAGTATTTATATCCTTGTCTGCATATGCTTTAAGTTTGTCATATTCTTTTTTCTTTTCATACGATTTTGCTATATCTCCTATTCGCAATAGGAAGTAGTCACCATTTTTTTCGAGCTTGTATTTTTCATCGCCCGAGTAACCCTCTGTTATTTTTTCAATTACTTTATATGATTTAATATCAGTAATAAATTCCAGATCTTTCATAGCACTTCCTTACTGCAATACCAATACAGATTGTCATTTCCATATAAGAACACGCAAAACTCTGTTAAATTCAGCTTAGGATTACATATTACTATTTAACAGTTACAATTACCGCGCTTTTCGGCGGTACTGTACCGTCAAAGGCAGCATTTGTCATAAGCTCTGTGCCTTGTACGTCAATTCTCACAGCCTTTTCGTCCACATTGGCAGCTACGACAATGCGCTCAGAACCGCTTGTTCGCTCAAATACAATATATCCCTCGCCGTATGACAGCACCTTGAAATCACCGTCAACAAAAACGGGCTTTTTTCTTATCTCGCCGAGGCGCGTGTACCATGATTCAAGCTCGGTGTTTTCTCTGCCCCACGGGAAGCTCGCGCGGCAGAACGGGTCGCGTCCGCCCTCAATTCCTGCTTCGTCTCCGTAGAAAACTGACGGCACACCGTAGACCGTATACTGCACGGCTGATGCTATCTTCAAAAGTGCTATACCGTTTGCAAGATCGACCTCATTCATCTTATGCATAGACAGCTCTCTGTTTTGAAGGTGCATATATCTTGTATCGCCCAGCACCGTGATAATGCGCTCCGTATCGTGAGTGCCGATTATATTCATAAGGCAGTCGCACACGCATTTAGGATATGAGGAATACAGCTCAGTTAAGGTTGCCGCTAAAAACTCTCCGTTTTTATTTTTCAAAAACTCAAGCAGAGCGTTTCTGAACGGATAATTCATAACGCTGTCAAGCTGACGCCCTCTGAGATAGCGGCGGCGCTCGCCGTAGGCTATTTTATCAGCGGCGTTCTCCCATACCTCGCCTATAATCAGCGCATCGGGATCGGCTTCTTTAACGCCTGCTCTGAACTCATCAAGAAACACATCCGGCAGCTCGTCAGCAACATCAAGTCTCCAACCGCCGCAGCCTTTTTTGATATAGGAAGCGCCTATGCCGTCATCACCTGTAAAATATCGGCGGCAGTTTTCATTTGAGTGGCGAAGTCTGGGATGTATCTTTATACCCCACCAGCTTTCGTACTCATCGTCATTTTCTCCGAAAGCGAACCAATCTCTCCACGGTGAATCGGGATTTTTATACGCACCCTTTGTGGGATAATTTCCGTACTTGTTGAAATACAGACTATCATCCCCCGTATGGTTAAACACGCCGTCAAGTATGATCTTTATATTTTCGGCACTTGCCGCTTT
The DNA here is from genome assembly GCA_964490165.1 of uncultured Lachnospiraceae bacterium. Taxonomy (GTDB): domain Bacteria; phylum Bacillota; class Clostridia; order Oscillospirales; family CAG-272; genus Avispirillum. The sequence continues at coordinate 4,364 of CAZBAR010000003.1, forward strand.
TATGAGGTCATCAAGAGCCTTATTTCCGCCGAAGGCAGGATCTACAGCAGTATAGTCGCCTGTATCGTACTTGTGATTTGAAGCCGCCTTGAAAATGGGGTTAAGATAAATAACCGTAACGCCCAACTTCTTGAGATACGGCAGCTTTTCTGCAACTCCCCAAAGATCGCCGCCGAAAAACAGGTCATTTTTCAGATGTCCGCCAGGTCTGTCTGCATACTGAGATACAGGTGCATTCCAATCAGGTTCATTACAGACGTCGTCTCTCAGCTCTGCACGTCCGCTTTTTGAAAAGCGATCCACAAATATCTGATACATTACGCCGCCCTTGAACCAATCGGGAGTTGAAAAATCTTTTTCGCATATGAGCAATCTGAATTTATTGCCCATATTATGCAAAAGTCTAAAATCCACATTGTCAGTGCTGTCGCTATGCAGTATATCCCATCCGCGACTGAATTCCACTCTGTACCAGTACAGGCCCTCAGGAAGGTTTTCTACAACCGCAGAAAATTCATTTCTCTCCCCTATTTCAAAGGGGATTCTCTGTTCATCTTCACCATCAGCTGCAATATAGAGCGCGGCATCACCGATTCCGGCTTCTCGTCTGTTTTCTATCGTAAACGTTATTTTGTCATACGCCGAAAACGCTCCGCGAAGCGAAGCGTTTTCACCGTTTACGTACTTATTTATTTTGAGCCCGACATCTTTTGTGCCAAGCTCGTTGTAAAGCTTTACAAGCATTATAGGTCTCCAGTTCGGCTTATTTGGTCATTCTCTTAATGTGCCAAATTCTGTCTGCGTACTCTCCGATGCTGCGGTCTGCTGCAAATTTGCCCGCGCCTGCAATATTCATAAGGGACATTCTGTTCCACTTTTCGCGGTCATCGTACACCTTCATGATTTCGCTGTGAACGCTGTTATATGAATCAAAATCAGCCATGCACATAAAGGGATCGCTGACCAGCAGATACTCGGAAATATGTGAGAAAGACTGACCGTTGAAGCCTGCGCTGAAGCTGTTGACGATGCGCTGAAGTCTTTCGTTTCTGTTATAGAAATCCGCGCTGTGATAGCACATCGACCAAAGCTCTTCAGCCTCGGGAGCGGAAAGACCGAACATAAACATATTCTCCTCGCCGCACTCCTCCATCATCTCGATGTTAGCGCCGTCAGCCGTACCGACAGTAATAGCGCCGTTGAGCATGAGCTTCATACAGCCTGTGCCGCTTGCCTCTTTACCTGCAAGAGAGATCTGCTCGGATATCTCAGCCGCGGGCACAAGAGTTTCTGCCATGGTGACATTATAGTCCTCCATAAACAGCACTCTCAGCTTTTCGCTGATGCGCTTATCCTTGTTTATCTCCTCACCAAGACACCAGATAAGTCTGATGATCTCCTTAGCCATTCTGTAGCCGGGAGCAGCCTTTGCGCCGAATATGAAGGTCTGAGGACGGATATCGGCGTTAGGATTATCCTTCAGGTCAAGATACAGACCGATGATATTCATAGCATTAAGCAGCTGACGCTTATACTCGTGCAGACGCTTGATCTGTACATCAAACACGCTGTCGCAGTTAAGCGCTATGCCGGTTTTATCAAGGACGAGCTTTGCAAAGGTCTCTTTGTTCTGACGCTTAATTTTCTCCAGCTTTTTCAGTACTGCCTTATCGTCTGCAAATTCACGCAGACCTTTCAGCTGCTCAGGCTCTTTCTTAAAGCCGTCGCCGATGCAGTCTGTAATAAGCTTGGTAAGTCCGGGGTTTGAGTAGCACAGCCAGCGGCGGTGCGCTACACCGTTTGTTACGTTATCAAATCGCTCAGGATGCATTCTGTAGAAATTCTTAAAGGTCATATCCTTAAGAATATCAGAGTGAATTCTGGAAACGCCGTTTACATGATTGGAGCCGATAATTGCAAGATTTGCCATTCTTACGACACCGTTTGCAAGGGGTGACATTTCTGAAATGCGGCTCCAGTTGCCGGGATACTTCTCCCACACCTCGCGGCAGAAGCGCTCGTTGATCTCCTTAACTATCATATAAATTCTGGGCAGACGGATCTTGAACAGATCCTCGTTCCATGTCTCAAGAGCTTCGGGAAGAACCGTGTGGTTTGTATAAGAAACAGTTCTTGTTACCATACTCCATGCTTCGTCCCAGCCGAGGCAGTAATCGTCCATAAATATACGCATAAGCTCAGGCACGCAGAGCGCAGGATGAGTATCGTTAATATGGATAGCTACCTTATCGGGAAGAGTTCTGATGTCGCCGTAAACAGCTATATGGTCACGCACAATGTTCTGACATGATGCAGATACCATAAAATACTGCTGTGTAAGACGGAGCAGCTTACCCTCGTAATGGTTATCGGAGGGATACAGAACCTTGCAGATTATCTCTGCATTTACGGAGGACTCAAGTGCTCTTGAATACTCGCCCTGTGAAAACAGGCTCATATTGAATTCGCTTATATCCTTCGCCTTCCACAGACGAAGTCTGCTGACAGCGTCGCTGTCAGCGCCGCTCATCATCATATCGTAGGGAACAGCCTCTATCTCCTCGCAGTTATCGTAAACTATCTCCAGCCTGTCATTCTGCCACTGTTCTCTCACCTTGCCGCCGAAACGAACACGGAATGTTCTGTCATTTCTCGGAACCAACCAAACATCGCCGCCGGGCAACCAGTTATCAGGCAGCTCAACCTGCATACCATCGATTATCTTCTGCTTAAAAAGTCCGTACTCATAGCAAATGGAGAAGCCGGAAGCGGGATAGTCAAGTGAAGACAGAGAATCCATAAAGCAGGCTGCAAGTCTGCCGAGACCTCCGTTACCCAGTCCTGCATCGGGCTCGCAATCGTAGAGATCATCAAGCTTCCAACCCATTTCGCCGAGTGCTTTAGCATAAGAATCTACAAGAGAAAGATTGCAAAGATTGTTTTTCAGAGAACGTCCTACAAGGAACTCCATGCACATATAGTACACTCTTTTTGCTCCTGTTTCATTGACTTTGTTTCTGAAATCCTGTCTTTTTTGTGCAAGAATATCTTTTACGGTAAGTGCAGCTGCCTTGTACATCTGCTCTTTGGTTGCCTCATCGGGATTAGTACCGAAGTATCTTGAAAGTTTTGACGTGAGATTTGCCGATACTTCGGCGGCGCTAGGTGTATAATTCATTAGTAAAGAGTCCTTTCGATTTTCAACTTTATAATGGCACAAGCCGCCTCCTCTTAGAAGCGACTTGGCAATTGACAATTAAATATATTCGTATAGATTGATATACGAAGCGGCTGACGCTGCCCATGAGAAGTCTGTATTCATTACCTTCTCGCGAAGTGCTGCCATTTCTTCAGGCTGTGAATACAGCCAAAGTGCGGCACGCACTCTGTCATAAAGCTCGTCTGCCGAGTAGTTTGCAAAGGTAAATCCATTGCCCATAACCTCGCCTTCGCAAACCCAGTAGCCCTTTATAGAGTCATAAAGTCCGCCGGTCTCTCTTACTATAGGCACAGCGCCGTAGCGCGATGCTATCATCTGAGAAAGTCCGCAGGGCTCGCTCTTTGACGGCATGATAAAGAAGTCGGAGGCTGCGTATATGCGCTTTGACAGAGCTCTGTCATATTTTATAAGCGCGCGTACCTTGCCGGGGAAGTTACGCTCCAGCTCTCTGAAGAATTCCTCATAATGCCATTCTCCGGTACCGAGGATAACCAGCTGAGCGTCGTTTTCACCCATCATTCTGTATACCATATCACGAACAAGATCTGTTCCCTTGTGAGAAACAAGACGTGAGATTATGGAAAACATAGGCGCGTCGCTTACGGGCAGTCCAAGCTCTTCCTGAAGCGCAGTTTTATCTGCTTTTTTTCCGTCAAGCTTTTCTACTGTGAAATTCTCTGCCAGCTCTTTATCAGCTTCAGGATCGTAGTAGCTGTAATCGATGCCGTTGAGAATTCCGCAAAGCTTGTAGCTTTGTTCTCTTAAAAGTGCATCAAGTCCGTGAGCAAATTCGGGATTTTGTATCTCTCCCGCATACCTGGGGCTTACTGTAGAAACTCTGTCAGCGCACATTATAGCCGCCTTCATAAGGTTCATACATCCGCCGTACTCCATAAGAGCTACCTCATTCCATTCTATGTCAAATACATCCTTAAGTATCTCCATAGAATACTTGCCCTGATATTCAATATTATGGATCGTAAATACCGTTTTTATGTTATGGTATCCCTCGCGAAGCTTGTATTTCAGATGATAGTAGACTACAACCAGAGCACTCTGCCAGTCATTTGCGTGAATTATGTCCGGCAGGAAGTCTACTCTCCACAGCATTTCAAGCACTGCCATACAAAAATATGCATATCTCTCTCCGTCATCGTAATGACCGTAGAGGCTGCCGCGCTTGAAATAATATTCGTTATCTATAAAATAGAATGTAACGCCGTCCTTTACAAGGCTGTGTATACCGCAATACTGGCGGCGCCAGCCGAGGCTCAGTTCAAACACCGCCTCGCACTTCATCTGAGCACGCCACTCGTCGCTTACAGCATCATACAGCGGCATTACAGCACGAACGTCGATAGCCTCTTTACCTTTCGCTTTAAGAGCTGCGGGAAGACTTCCCATTACGTCGCCCAGACCTCCTGTTGCGGCAAAGGGCATACACTCGCTGCCTACAAATAATATTTTTTTCATTTGAATTGCGCCTCTCGTTAATGATAAAGTACTGTCGGAAGACCTATCGGTCTTCCGACAGCCTGATTATAATATTATGTCGCGTACAAACTACAAAATTCAGATAGTTTTACCCTTTGCAATATAGAAGGGATGGGTCTCGTGACCCGACAGGATTCTTTCGTCATTTATATTGGCGTTCTTGTCTGAGATAACGCAGTTGAGCTTTACATTTTCACCTACGCTGGTATCCTGAAGAAGAACGCAGTTTTTAACGACTGTGTTTTTGCGGACGCGTACTCCTCTGAACAGTATGGAATTTTCAACCGTACCCTCGATAACGCAGCCGTCTGCAATAAGTGAGTTTTTAACAACAGCGTCCTTGCCGATCTTTGTAGGCGCAGAGTTGCGTACCTTTGTATAAATAGGAGGCTTGGACTCTCCGAAGAGCTGCTCGCGTACATCAGCCTTCAAAAGATCCATATTAGCCTTGAAGTACTGCTGTATGCTGCCGATCTCGTTATAGTATTCGTCGCAGTGATATACTATTATTTTTGCAGAGTCCATCGTACTGGTAAGAGCCTGATGATAGAACTCAGTATATCCGTATGCAATAGATGTATTGATAAGTGACAGCAGATATTCCTTGTTGAGCACAACTATATTAGTGCTTATATCCTGTTCTCCGGTTATCTGACGTGTGTACTCAATAAACTCTTTGGCAGTTCCGTCCTCATTTGAAAAAACAACGGCGGTCTCTGTGCAGATCTTATCGGTGTTGACGTTCATTTTCTTAGTAACTATAGTAGCGTCAGCGCCGTTCGCCTCATGATACTTAAGAATATCGGAGAAATTGATATTGCAAACGCTGTCACAGTCTGAAAGAATGATAACATCCTCGTCGCAGTGAGTTATAAAATCCAGAGCTCCCATAAGCGCTTCAAGTCTGGTGGCATACAGCTTTCCGGCTTTGGGATTGTCAAATGTGGTAATAAACGGAGGAAGTATCATTACACCGCCGCTGCGGCGAGCCAGATCCCAGTCCTTACCGGTGCCGATATGGTCTACCAGTGAGCGATAGTTATTATGAGTTATAATACCTATCTTGGTAACACCGGAGTTTACCATATTGGAAAGTGTGAAGTCTACAAGGCGGTATCTTCCGCCGAAGGGCAGAGACGCCATGGTGCGCTTTGCCGTCATCTCCGGCAGGTTTTTATCGTGAATGTTGGAAAAAATAAGTCCTGCTGCTTTCATTTTCACTACCCCCTTATCTTACGTCAGGGATCATATCCCCTGCCGCTACCTTTACACCGTCTTTGATGCTCTCGCCCGCGCCTATTACGGATATACCGCCTGCGCAGCCTACTTCGCCGCCGACAGAAGCGCCGGCACCGATCTTTACGTCTGTGTCAACAATAGAATAGCTTACCTGTGCGCCGCGGCCGATAACAGTATCGCCCATAACTACAGAGTCGCGGACAACTGCACCGGGCATTACCTTTACGCCTGCGAACAAAACGGAATTTTCAACTGTACCGTATATTTCACAGCCTTCGCTGACTATGGAGTTTTTGACAGTAGCGCCCTCGCCTATGTACTGAGGCGCCAAAGCAGAATGACGGGTAAATACTCTGCTTTTCTTATCCTGAAGAGAGAATACGGGCTTGTCACCCAAAAGATCCATATTAGCTTCCCAAAGACTGGAGATGGTACCGACATCCTTCCAATATCCGTCAAAACGGTATGCGAACATATTCTCCTTTGCTTCAAGCATTGCGGGAATTATGTTCTTGCCGAAGTCGTTTGAGGACTCAGGATCGGCAGCGTCTGCTATAAGATAGTCAAACAGCTTCTTCTTTGTGAAGATGTATATACCCATTGAAGCCAGTGTAGACTCGGGATTCTTGGGCTTTTCAGCAAACTTGTATATTCTTGACTCGTCGTCTACCGACATGATACCGAAGCGGCTTGCCTCTTCAATCGGCACATCGATAACGGCGATAGTGCAGTCTGCACCATTCTGCTTATGGAACTGAAGCATTTTAGCATAGTCCATCTTGTAGATATGGTCGCCTGACAGTATAAGCACATATTCAGCGTCATACTGATCGATAAACTGCAGGTTCTGATAAATAGCATTAGCGGTACCCTTGTACCAGTCAGCGGAATGCGTACCCTGATACGGGGGAAGTATCTTTACACCGCCCCACGTGCGGTCAAGATCCCACGGCAATCCGTTGCCGATGTAATCGTTAAGCACAAGCGGCTGATACTGAGTAAGCACACCAACCGTATCTATACCTGAATTGGTACAGTTGGAAAGGGGGAAATCGATAATGCGGTATTTACCGCCAAAGGGAACAGCAGGCTTTGCTACCTTTTGAGTCAGTGCATATAAACGGCTTCCCTGCCCGCCTGCGAGCAGCATAGCAACGCACTCTTTCTTTTTGAACACGTCAAGATCCTCCAGAATTTATAGAACATTTTTAATAAATAATAAATTTATTTAGTATGAGTCTTTGCCGAGGTTTTTGCCGGGGTCTTTGCTGAGGTCTTTACCGGGGGCTTTGCCGGGGTATTCACTTTATTTTCTTTATTGTCTTTTGCTTTTTCCTTAATTTGTTTTTTGGGGGATTTTTTTGTACACTTTAATACCAGCGCACCCATGGGAGGCAGGGTAACAGCTACGGAATCGTCAATGCCGTTCCACTCGATCTCATCGCTTTTTATAACACACGGTGCATCGCTTGTATTTCCGCCGAAGCGCTTACTGTCTGAATTAAGTATTACTGTATACTCGCCGGGCTCCCGTACGCCCACTCTGAAATCGCTCCGCTCTACGGGAGTAAAATTCAGCACCACGATCACAGAGCCGCCATGCTTGTCATAGCGTTGATAAGATATAACGCTGAGGTCTCTGTTATCTGCGTCTATCCACGAATAGCCTGCCCAGCTGTCATCCTGCTCCCACAGGGCGGGAGTATCAAGATAAAGCTTATTAAGCTCTGCTACAAACAACTGATAGCGCGCGTGCTTATCGTAGTCAAGCAAGAACCACTCGAGGCTTTCCTTATAATTCCACTCCGTAAACTGACCTATTTCACTTCCCATAAAGGTCAGTTTTTTTCCTGGCTGAGTCATCATATATGTCTGAAACAGCTTTGCACCCGAGAATTTCGTATCATAGTCTCCGGGCATCTTGTTAAGAAATGAGCCCTTACCGTGCACTACCTCATCGTGAGATATAGGCAGTACAAACCGCTCAGCATACGCATACATCATGGGGAAGGTGATCTTATCATGATTATACTTTCTGAACAGCGGATCCTCCTTAGCATAGCTGAGAGTATCGTTCATCCATCCCATGTTCCACTTCATTGTAAAGCCCAGACCGTCGCGCTCAAAGGATGTAACGTCAGGCCACGCCGTAGACTCCTCAGCTATCATCATAACGTCGGGATAATAATTTAACATTATGGAATTAAGCTTCTGGAAAAACGCGATCGCCTCAAGGCAACGTGCGTCGCCGTATATATTCGGCACCCACTCGCCGTCTCTCTTTCCGTAGTCCAGATACAGCATAGACGCTACAGCGTCAACGCGAAGTCCGTCAATGTGGTATTTCTTAGCCCAATATACAGCGTTGGAGATAAGGAACGACTGTATTTCGGGACGACCTACGTCAAAGCGGCGCGTGCCCCAGTCCGCCTGTTCCATTCTGTCCTTGCCCTGATATTCGTACAGATATCCGCCGTCGAACTCACAAAGTCCGTGTGCGTCCTTCGGGAAATGTGCAGGTACCCAGTCGAGAATAACTCCTATTCCCGCGCGGTGCATTATATTCACGAATTCCATAAATCCGTGAGGGTCGCCGAAACGGGAAGTCGGCGCGAAATATCCGGTAACCTGATAGCCCCATGAACCGTCAAACGGAAATTCCGTAACGGGCATAAGCTCTATGTGAGTATAGCCCATCTGCAGCACATACGGTACCAGCTCTTCAGCAAGTTCCTTGTAGGACAGCATACTGCCGTCCTCGTGCAGCTTCCACGAGCCTGCGTGCAGCTCATAAATATTTATCGGCTGCGACGACACAGACTCTCTTGTATACTTGCCTTTTCTGCGTGCAAGCCATGCTTCATCGTTCCACTTAAAGCCCTCTATATCGTAAACTCTTGAAGATGTTTCGGGCGGCAGTTCGCTGTAAAACGCATAGGGGTCTGCCTTATAAATATCTCCGTGCGGAGTTTTGAACTTGTATTTATAAGCAAAACCATCTCCCATTCTGTCTTTCGAGATGCGGCACTCCCATATACCGCCATCCTCTGTTTTTTCCATAGGATCATCTTCCGACCATCCGTTAAACAGTCCGCAAACAAAAGCCCTCTCCGCGTTGGGAGCCCACACTCTGAAAACATATTCACCGTCTTCTAAGTGTGCTCCGAGGTAGTCATACGCATTGTAATTGGTACCCTCGTGAAACAAATACGCGGCTGTACTTCCCTTATTTTGAGACGCCATAGTATCCTCCGGTCTTTTTAGTATATTTATTATACTACAAATATTATGTATTTTCAATAGTATTTAAGTCAAAAATTACCATTATATTTTGTCTTATCCGGTAAAATGCTAAAAAACATAACGATGTTTTCTCTGTTTTAACCATTTCTGATTTTATTGTTTATAAAAATTATGTTTTTTTGACACCGACTGCGCTTTTATGATATACTGTTACCGTAATTGATGTGTTTTTTGAACAACGAACAAGAAAATACAAAAAAGCAACATTTTTCGAAAAAAGTTTTTTCTGACATTTTTCCAACCTTTTTATTCGCACGGTGTCTGTATATGCGAAAGCTTTCAAAACACTCAGCACTTATCGAAAGGAGCAAACAAGTGACACGGCAGGAAGCAGAAGCTATTACAACTGAATACGTAAAACCGATCTTCGGTTTTACGCTGAAGCGGTGCAAAAGCCCGCAGGACGCAGAGGATCTGTCTCAGGAGATAGTTCTGAAGGTATTTGACACTCTGTGCAAGCGCGATGACATCGTATCCCCGGAAAAGTTCATATGGGCAGTGGCGCACAATATGCTGTCAAATTATTACCGCTCCGGCTCGCGAAATGCAGTTGGCTGCGCGATCGACGATATCGAGCAGCAGTGGGGCGAGAGGGACACATACTTTTTTGAAACGGACGACGACGTGACAGCCCGTCTTCAAAGTGAGATAGCCTATCTTTCAAAGATCCAGCGCAGAATAGTTATTGCGTACTATTTTGAAAACCGCAGGCAGTCGGACATATCACACGCACTGGGTATTCCGCTCGGCACTGTAAAATGGCACTTGTTTGAAGCTAAAAAAGAACTGAAAAGAGGTATGGACACAATGAGAGAAAACAGCAATCTTAAATTCAACCCTATTAAATTCAGCACTTTCGGCATCAACGGTTCTGTCGGCACAAAAGACCCCAATGAATTTTTCCGTTCTACCCTGACACAGAATATATGCTACTGTGTGCGCGATACCGCAAGAACGGTAAACGAGATAGCCGACGATCTGGGCGTTTCCCCCGTATACGTTGAGACAGAAGTTGAAATGCTTGAAAAATACGGATTTCTCAACGAAGAAAAAGACAGGTACATCACAAACTTTATTATAGACGAGCCGACAGCCGAGCTGCTGACAATGCAAGACAATATGTACAAGCAGGCAGCAAAGCTGTTTGCCAACGAGCTGTACGATGAGCTTACAGCCTCCGGTATACTTGACGATCCGGATATCATATGCAATCAGACAGATGATCCCGTATCGCTGACTGAATCAAAACGCGCTGACAGAAATTTCATTCTGTGGTCGCTTATTCCGTACGTTGCTGCGTGCTCAGGCGAAAAGCTTACGGACGAGAGCATTTCATTTGAAGAAGCGGCAACCATACGCCCCGACGGAGCGCAGAACATTATCCACGCGTCAGTTGCCGACGATAACATAGTGCTCCCCGACGAACACGTTCATATGAGAAATTGGTGCGGGCCTATGTGGAACGGCAGCAAAGATCACATTCTCTGGCAGATAAACAGTGAGTGGTGCGACAGAAGCACCGCTCTTGATCGCAGATATTCAGAAGATGCACTGCGCACGCTCTCGCTGTTTGAAAGAGAAGATGTTCTTTCAAAAGATGAATATGCGTGGCTGGCAGAACGCGGATTTGTGAAGACAAACGGAGACTATGACGGACTGTTCAAAGCGTCATGGCAGGTCGTTATTCTCGGCAGCAGTGAGATAAAAGCAAAGCTGATTGATATCGGAGACCGTATCAGAGAAAAATACAGCGTAGAATTCGAAGCACTGAAAACACCTTACATCAAAGCTGTGCTTGAAGCTGTTCCCCCGCATTTGAGAAAGGTAAGGGAATATGAGCTGCAATTCATCTTCCGTTCCGACGGATGGTTTCTGCTGCATTGCATCACAGAGCTTCTGGAAAACGGAAAGCTGAGGAAACCTACCGAAAAACAGCGCCGGTCTCTTACGACTATAATACTTCCTGCATAAAACTGATATTTTATTTTTCTGCGCCTGTCCGCACCCAACCGTGCGGACAGGCTTTTTCAGTTGAAAACATCTTTACTTTCCGCAAAATAATGTTATAATATGTTATAGAAAATAAAAATGCTCAAAGAAATGCCGGCGCATTTCGCCTACGGCGAAGTCGACACAAATTCGCAGAAAGGCATGGCCACAACCATGAAAAAGGTTATTTCGATCCTACTGTGTATTCTTATACTGGGCGGCTGTGTATCCTGCACTGCATCCGACAGCACTGACACGTCTGATGACACCCGTCCCCCAAGGCAGGTAGATCATATAAAAAGGCCTGATGAAACAAGTGCAGAAGAAACTACCGATGCACAGACGGCCGCCGCTGAAACAAAAGCAGAGACAACGGCACCCGATACCGAAACAGAAGCACCTGCGCCGAATGCTGAGCCGCAGGACAGCACGGTTCGTCAGCCTGACACCGTCATCATTCCGTCCGAGCCTCAGACAGAGCCCCAGCAGCCGGAACCGGCGGCTCCGAGATCCCCCGAAGATATTCTGAACTCCATGACACTTGAAGAAATGGTAGGTCAGATGTTTCTCGCACGTCATCCGTCGTCGGGTGCTGCAGGCGACATCGAAACCTATCATCTCGGCGGATATATTCTGTTTGCAAGAGATTTTGAATACGAAACTCCCGCAAGCATAAAAGCAAAGCTTGACGGATATCAGTCAGCAGCAAAGATACCTATGCTTTTTGCAGTTGATGAGGAGGGCGGAACGGTTACGAGAGTGAGCCGTTTTACCGCATTCAGATCTTCACCCTTTCTCTCCCCCAGAGAGCTGTACGCTGCCGGAGGGATAAACAGTATACAGCAGACAGAACGCGAAAAAGACCGTCTTTTGCGAAGCATCGGTCTTAATGTAAACGTAGCTCCCGTATGCGATATGACCACAGACCCGAATGCCTTTATGTACAAGCGTTCGCTGGGGCAAAACGCCCAGGTCACATCTGATTTTGTCAGAACAGTACTTGCTGAGGCAGCAGCTCAAAAGATCGGCTGCGTTATGAAGCACTTTCCGGGCTACGGCAACAACACAGATACCCACGTGGGCATCGCTACGGACACAAGAACAAAAGAAGAGCTTATACACGGCGATCTTATACCGTTCCAGGCAGGTATAAACGCAGGAGCCGACGCCATACTTGTAAGCCATACATTTATCACCGCCGTCGATCCTGCAATGCCCGCGACCCTTTCAGCCCCCGTACACGATATGCTTCGGAGCGAAATGGGCTTTGGCGGTGTTATCGTTACCGACGATCTTTCAATGCAGGCGGTTGCAAGCATATACGGTGCAGGAGACGCCGCGATCCTGGCAGTGCTTGCGGGAAACGATCTTTTGTGCTGCACAGAGTACAAGACCCAATACAATGCTGTCCTGAATGCAGCGAAAAACGGTCAGATACAGCGCGAAACGATCCGTTCATCTGTACTGCGCATTCTCAGATGGAAGGAAAAGCTGAGGCTTTTGGACTGAATTGCTTTTTACGGAATACAGACTTCACTGTTTTGATCTCAGAACAGAAAAATTTGAGCCTTTGCTGTTGAAGTAAGGTAAAATATATGCTACAATGTATATAAGTATAAGTAGGTAACAGATCTCACACAGACAGAAGGAACGCGCATATGAACTTGCTGCACATTAAATACGCCGTTGAAGTCGCCGAAACAGGTTCCATAAACAAGGCCGCCGAAAGGCTTCTTATAGGCCAGCCTAACCTCAGCCGCGCTGTAAAAGAGCTTGAATGCTCACTGGGAATAAAGATCTTTGACAGAAGCGCAAAGGGTATGACCCTTACTCCTGAGGGCGAGACATTTATGAGCTATGCCAAGAGTATACTGGGACAGGTAGACGCATTGGAAGCGACATTTACAAAAGGACTTTACGTAAAACAGCGCTTTTCCGCGGCAGCACATCCCTCAGGCTATATATCCGAAGCCTTTGCAAGCTTTTCCATGTCTTTATCCGATAAGCCCGACGCCGAGCTGATATACAAAGAAACAAGCTCTTCTCATGTTATAAGCTGCGTTCTTCAGGACGAATGCAGGCTGGGTATAATACGCTACGCAGAGGATCATGACAATTACTATAAATCCACCCTTGAAGAAAAAGGCTTAAACTATGAAATGATAGCGGAATTCACACCTGTTCTGATAACCGGCAAGGACTGCCCTGCCCTATGCGAGAGCATCACCGACAGCGCACTTGCCGGGTGCACGGAGCTGGTGCTGGCTGACCCGAATGCGCCCACTGCTCCAATTTCCGAGTTAAAAAAGTCAGACACCGCCGTACAGGCTCAAAAAATATTTGTATTTGAGCGTCAAAGTCTGCTTGAAGTTCTGTCTGCAAACAAAAACGCATATATGTGGTCTGTCCCGATGTCAAATCAAATGCTTGAGCGCTACGGACTTATGCAGCGAACCTGCAGCTTAAACAAAAGCGTTTATAAAGACGTCCTTATATACAAAAAAGATCTATCTCTTACAAAGCTTGACAATATGTTTATAGAGGCGCTTATACGCGCAAAACGAAATATCTTCAAATAATTTTTAATTTCTGCAGATCACCGAAAAAATCGCCGAAACGGTATGATTTTTTCGGTGATTTTTCACTGTTTTTTCAATCAAAACAAGATATATCGATAAATACAATACCGATATGCAAAACTGGCAATTCCCAACAGGCGCGAAGAGTGTTATAATAAGTAAAATCATGTAACATGGGAAAGGTGTATTTATGAACAAAATATCCATCGTCGGATCCGGCAGCGTCGGCTCCACCATTGCCTACACTCTTACAGTTATGGGCATCGCTTCTGAGATCGTAATGATCGACATCAACAACGAAAAGGCGCTGGGCGAAGCGCTCGACATCAGACAGGGCACCCCCTTCTGCGGAGCTTGCTCCATTTACGCAGGCGACTACCGCGATGCGGTAAATTCCGACATCGTAATTCTGACCTCCGGTGTTGCAAGAAAACCCGGTCAGACACGTCTTGAGCTGGCTCAGACCAATGTAAACATCATAAAGTCAATTATTCCTGAAATCACCAGGTACGCACCCAACGCCATATATATTATTGTAAGCAATCCTGTTGATATTCTTACATATACCTTTAATAAGTTCTCCGATATACCTGAAAACAGAATTATCGGTTCCGGTACTATTCTTGACACGGCACGTCTGCGTGCAAGACTCTCCGAGTATTTCAACATCAACCAGAGCAATGTACACGCGTATGTATTCGGCGAGCACGGCGACTCCTCCTTTATTCCCTGGTCTGTTGCAAACATCTCCAATGTTCCGATCAGCGAATGCCAGAAGCTTATCACAACTCCCGGCATAACCAACCCCGAGCTTGACTTTGAAGAGATAGAGCAGTATGTAAGAAAGTCCGGCGGACGCGTTATCGCACGCAAGGGCGCTACTTTCTATGCGGTATCCGTTTCCGTATGCCACATCTGCAAATGTATTCTCGGCGGCATCGACACAACTATGACAGTTTCTACAATGATGCACGGCGAGTACGGTATCAATGACATATGCTTCAGTACCCTTAATATGATCGGTCACAGCGGCATACGCGGTAAGGTAAACGTAGCCCTTACCGACGAGGAGATCGCAAAGCTGCACCGCAGTGCCGATACGCTTAAGGAAGTTATCAAAAATCTCGACATATAACTTAATACAACTTAAATGATTAAATGAAAGGTCAGAATAAAATGGAATACCGTATTGAACATGACTCCATGGGCGAGATGCAGGTTCCCGCAGACCGCCTTTGGGCTGCTCAGACCCAGAGAAGCCACGAAAACTTTAAGATAGGCGTAGATATTGAAACTATGCCCCGTGAAATAACCCACGCTTTCGGAATTCTGAAAAAAGCTGCTGCTATGGCAAACGTCGAGCTGCGCCCCGAAAAAATGACAGCAGAAAAGCTTGCTGCAATTACCGCTGCCTGCGACGAGGTCATATCCGGTGAGCTTAATTCTCACTTCCCTCTCGTAGTATGGCAGACAGGCTCAGGCACACAGTCCAACATGAACGCCAACGAGGTTATAGCTAACCGAGCTAATCAGATCGCAGGAGATAAGCTGTGCCATCCCAACGACGATATAAATATGAGCCAGTCCTCCAATGACACATTCCCCACCGCAATGCATATTGCCGCAGTAAGCGCCATTGAAGATAAGCTTCTGCCCGCGATCGAGCTGCTTATTGACACCTTCAAGCGCCTTGAAGAGGAGAATGAGGGCATCGTTAAATCAGGCCGTACACATCTTCAGGATGCTACTCCCATTAAGTTCAGCCAGGAGATCTCCGGCTGGAGAAGCAGCCTTGAAAGAGACGCAGAGCTTCTTCGCCTTGCAGTAGGTCCCCTGTTGGAGCTTGCTCTCGGCGGCACGGCTGTAGGCACAGGCCTTAACGCTCCCGCAGGCTTCTCCGAGCTTGTTGCAGCTAAGGTAGCCGAGCTTACAGAAAAGCCTTTCGTTACTGCAAAGAACAAGTTCCACGCTCTTACATCCAAAGACGAGCTTGTATTTGCTCACGGCGCAATAAAGGCGACCGCGTGCGATATGATGAAGATCGCAAACGATGTCCGCTGGCTGGCAAGCGGTCCCCGCGACGGTCTGGGAGAGATACATATTCCCGAAAACGAGCCCGGCTCTTCAATTATGCCCGGCAAGGTAAACCCCACCCAGTGCGAGGCGGTTACCATGGTAGCAGTTCAGGTAATGGGCAATGATGTTGCAGTCGGCATGGCTGCTTCTCAGGGCAACTTCGAGCTTAACGTATTTATGCCCGTAGCTATATACAACTTCCTTCAGTCGGCACGCCTGTTGGCTGAGGCTATAGTTTCCTTCAACAATAACTGTGCTGTGGGCATAACCGCAAACCGCGAAAAAATGCACCACAACCTGCACAACTCTCTTATGCTGGTAACAGCTCTCAACCCCTACATCGGTTACGAGAACGCTGCAAAAACCGCAAAGAAGGCATACAAGGATAACATTTCTCTGAAAGAGGCATGCATTGAGCTGGGCTTCCTGACTGAGGAAAAGTTTGATGAAGTCTTCCACCCCGAGCAGATGGTTTGATTTCGGAAAGGATCGCTAACAGCAATGAAAGTAAGTTATTTTCCCGGCTGTACCCTCCGTACCAAAGCAAAGGAGCTTGACCGCTATGCACGCCGCTGCGCCGAAGTGCTTGGCGTTGAGCTTTGCGAGCTTGAAAACTGGCAGTGCTGCGGCGGCGTATTTGTAAGCGCCAAGAACGAAGCTGTGTCAAAGCTGCCCTCCGTTCGCGCTCTCGCTGCTGCAAGAGACGCTAAAATGCCTTTGGTTACTGTATGTTCAGCCTGCCATAACGTAATAAAGCAGACAAATCACGCAATACAGACAGATGAAAACTTTGCAAAAAAGGTAAATCTTTATATGTCGCAGGACAGAGATCCCTCCGATCCGTACAGCGGCGAAACTGAAGTGTATCACTATCTTGAGCTGCTCCGCGATGTTGTCGGCTTTGACAAAATACGCGAGGCTGTAAAAAATCCCCTTACCGGCAAGAAGATCGCGGCATATTACGGCTGCCTGCTTCTTCGCCCCGGAAAGGTAATGGCATTTGACGACGTTGAAAATCCGCGCATTATGGAGGATTTCATCAGAGCGATCGGCGCTGAGCCTGTTATATACCCGCAGAGAAACGAGTGCTGCGGCGGATACGTGGTTCTCGAGGACGCAGAGTCGGCAAAGAAAAAATCAAACAAAGTAAGTGACAGCGCGATCGGACACGGTGCGGAAATGATCGTCACCGCCTGCCCTCTCTGCAAGTACAATCTTACTAAAAACGGCAGCAGCATTCCCGTAATATACTTTACCGAGCTGCTTGCCGAAGCTCTCGGTGTAAAGGAGGATACTTATGCACAGTAAAACAGAACGTCAAAAGGAGCAGCTGCTTCTCATGAGCGGAGTTAACCCTCTGAAATGTATGCGCTGCGGAAAATGCTCAGGCACTTGCCCCTCATATGACGAAATGGAATATCATCCCCATCAGTTTGTTTATATGGTGGAGATCGGAGATATCGAGACTCTTATGAAGTCCGATTCGATATACAAATGTCTTTCCTGCTTTGCCTGCGTGGACAGATGCCCCAGAGGTGTTGAGCCCGCGAAGCTGGTAGAGGCTGTAAGACTTTCGGTTATCCGCAAAAAAGGCGCAAATCATTTGACCGCAAACGACATTCCCGATCTTATTGACGACGAAATGCCGCAGCAGGCTCTTATGAGCGCCATGCGCAAATATTCTAAATAAGAAAGGAGATTTACAATGCAAAGAATAGGCGTATTCGTCTGCCACTGCGGTACCAACATTGCAGGTACTGTCGACGTAAAAGCAGTAGCAAAAGCACTTGAAAACGAACCCGGCGTTGTTTTCTCCACTGATTATCAGTATATGTGCTCTCAGGCAGGTCAGGATATGATCAAGGCTGCCGTTGCAGAGCATAAGCTTTCAGGCATCGTGGTCTGCTCCTGCTCTCCCCGTATGCATGAGGCGACCTTCCGTAAGACCGCTGCGGCAGCGGGACTCAACCCCTATATGGTTGAGATCGCCAACATCCGCGAGCAGTGCTCATGGGTACATAAAGAAAAGGAGATCGGCACTGCAAAGGCAATTATCCTTGCCAAGGCGGCTGTTGCAAAGGTAAATCTTAACGCTCCCCTTACCCCCGGAGAAAGCCCTGTTACCAAAAGAGCGCTGGTCATCGGCGGCGGTATCGCAGGTATACAGACAGCTCTTGATATTGCCGATGCAGGCTTCCCTGTTGACATTGTTGAAACAAAGCCTACTATCGGCGGTAAAATAGCTCAGCTTGACAAGACATTCCCTACCCTCGACTGCGCAGCCTGCATTCTTACACCTAAAATGGTTGACGTGGCTCAGAACGATAAGATCCGCATCTTCTCATACTCCGAGGTCACAGATATCAAGGGCTTCGTAGGAAACTTTGACGTAACTATTAAGCGCAAAGCAAGATATGTTAAGGAAGACGTTTGTACAGGCTGCGGACTTTGCACTGAAAAGTGTCCCCAGAAGAAGGTTCCCAACGAATTCAACCTGGGTATGGACAACCGCAGAGCTATCTATATTCCCTTTGCACAGGCTGTACCGAAGGTCGCAACTATTGACCCCGACTACTGTACCATGCTGAAGACCGGCAAGTGCGGAGTATGCTCCAAGGTCTGCACCGCGGGCGCTATCGACTATAATGCAAAAGACGAATTTATCACAGAAAAGTACGGCGCTATCGTTGCCGCTACCGGCTTTAACCCCATCTCCATGGAAAAATTCGATGAGTTCGCATACTCCGAGTCCAAGGACGTTATCACCTCTCTTGAGCTTGAGCGTCTTATGAACGCCGCAGGTCCTACAGGCGGTACACTTCTCCGTCCCTCCGACGGCGAGCATCCCCACACCATCGTATTTGTACAGTGCGTAGGCTCACGCTGCTCCGCCTGTGCAGAAAAGGGCAAGGAATACTGCTCTAAGATCTGCTGTATGTACACTGCAAAGCACGCAATGCTTATCCGCGATAAATACCCCGACACCGATGTTTACGTATTCTATATCGACGTGCGAACCCCCGGTAAAAACTTCGACGAGTTCTACCGCCGTGCTGTTGAGGAATACGGCGTGCACTACATAAAGGGCATGGTAGGCAAGGTTTCTCCCGAGGACGGCAAGCTGAAGGTTCAGGCTTCTGACCTTATCTACGGCAAGCAGGTAAAGATCGACGCAGATCTTGTAGTTCTTGCCGCGGCTATCGAGCCTGACAAGAGCGCAAGAGGACTTGCAACCATGCTTACCGCAAGCATGGACACCAACGACTTCTTTACGGAAGCGCATCCTAAGCTTCGTCCCGTAGAAAGCCCCACAGCAGGCGTGTTCCTTTCAGGCGCGTGCCAGGGACCCAAGGATATTCCCGAAACTGTATCTCAGGCAGGCGCTGCCGCTTCTAAGGTCATCGGTCTGCTTTGCAAGGATAAGCTTACAGGCAACCCCTGCGTTGCACATTCAGACGAACTGATGTGTAACGGCTGCTCCACTTGTGAAAAGGTATGCCCCTACGGCGCTATCACATATCAGGATAAAGAATTCAGAATGCCCGACAGAACTACAAAGATCCGCCGCATTGCCGTTGTCAATGAAGCGGTATGTCAGGGCTGCGGTGCTTGTACCGTCGCTTGTATGTCCGGCGCTATGGATCTGCGCGGCTTTACAAGCAAACAAATTATGGCGGAGGTAGACGCAATATGCAAGTAAAAGAATATAAGCCCCTTATCGTGGCATTCTGCTGTAACTGGTGCTCATATGCCGGCGCCGACCTCGCAGGTAATAACAGACTTAACTATCCGGCAGATGTAAAGATCATACGCGTTCCCTGCTCTTGCAGAGTAAATCCTATGTTTATCCTGCGCGCGTTCCAACGCGGAGCTGACGGCGTTATCATCTGCGGCTGTCACCCCGGCGACTGCCACTACACCTCCGGCAACTACTATACACGCCGCCGTATGGCTCTGCTTTTCTCCATGCTTGACTACTTGGGCATAGAGAAAGAGCGTACCCGTGTTGAATGGGTCAGCGCCGCCGAAGGCGCAAAGTTTGCCGCTACTATGAACGATTTTGCCGAAAAAGTCGCTGCTCTCGGCGAAAACAAGAGACTGGAGGATTTACGATGCAAGAAATAAAGCGCGAAATTCTCGTATCCAAAGCCGCTGAGCTGCTGGCGTCCGGTACTGTTGACCGCGTGCTCGGCTGGAAGGCAGGAGAATTTGATTACGATGTAACACCCGCAGTTTTCACCACTGCAGAAGAGCTTGAAAAGAGCTTTGTCTGGAACAGCTTCTGCGGCGCTAACTTTTCAAAATACCTTGTAAAGGAATGTGCAAAGAGCGACGCAAAGATACTTGTATTTTTGAAGCCCTGCGACACTTACAGCTTCAACCAGCTTCTGACTGAGCATCGCTTTGACCGCGAAAAGGTATACGCTGTCGGAATTCCATGTGGCGGTATGGTCAGCGTAAACCGCATTAAGGACAAGGCTGAGGGCATCTCATCCGTAAACGAGACTGAGGACGGTATCACTGTTGAAACTCTTTACGACGGCACCCTCACCCTCAGTGCAAATGATGTGCTGGCTGAGAGATGCAAAAACTGTAAGTCTAAAAAGCACGTTGCATACGACGAGCTTCTGGGCGAGGACGGCGGGATCATTGACTCAGACCGCTTTGACGAGGTAGAGGCTATTGAAAAAATGACTCCCGATGAGCGCTTTGCTTTCTGGCAGGGCGAGCTTTCAAGATGCATCCGCTGCAACGCCTGCCGCGATGTATGCCCTGCGTGCACCTGCGAAAAGTGTGTATTTGACAACCCCAACTCCGGTGTTGAGAATAAGGCTGCGGCTAACTCCTTCGAGGAGAAAATGTTCCACATTATCCGCGCGTTCCACGTTGTAGGCCGCTGCACTGACTGCGGCGAGTGCTCACGCGTATGTCCCCAGCAGATCCCCCTGCACCTGCTCAACCGTAAATTTATCAAGGATATTGACAGCTTTTACGGCGAGTATCAGGCAGGCGCTGAGGTCGGCAGCCGCGCTCCCATAGTTGACTATACCACAGAAGACCTTGAACCCGGTGAGGCTGTAGAAAGAGGTGACACAAATGCGTAAAATATCACTTGACAAGCTTGACACACTCTTTGCTGCGATCGCTGAAACAAATACGCTTTATATGCCTCAGGACACCAAGGCAGGAGCTAAATTTGAAAAATGGACAGAGGGAGCAAAGCTCTCCGATGCCCTCAACACCGTAAGAAGCGCCAAAGACTTCTTCTTCCCCCAGACAGAAAACCTTGTGGATTTCAAAATGGAGGGCAAGACCATTGAGGTCATCGACCCCAGAAGCGAATGCGAGGACTTCGTTATATTCGGTGTCCGTGCCTGCGACGTTAAGAGCTTTGAAATTCTTGACCGCGTATTTCTCGCAGATCCTGTCGATACCTACTATAAAAACCGCCGCGATCACGGTGTTATTATGTCCCTCGCCTGCACAAAGCCCGTTGAAACGTGCTTCTGCGGCACCTTCGGCATAGACGCCGCAAGCCCCGAGGGCGACATTGTATGCCACAAGACAGAGGACGCTCTTTATATGGACGCAAAGACCGAAAAGGGCGAGGCACTCATGAAGGTTCTTGAAGCTGTTACCGAGGACTCCGACAGCGCAGCTGTAGACGCTCAGAAGGAGGTTACAAAGGAAAGACTTGCACGTCTTCCCCTTGCTGACCTTAAGACCGATGCTTTCGGCGACGGCAAGACCTCTGAATTCTTTGACGCTCCTCAGTGGAAGGAGCTGTCTCAGTCATGCCTCGGCTGCGGCACCTGTACATTTGTATGCCCCACCTGCCAGTGCTACGACATTAAGGACTTCAACACGGGCAACGGCGTAAAGCGTTTCCGCTGCTGGGACTCCTGTATGTACTCCGACTTTACAAAGATGGCTCACGGCAACCCCAGACTTACTCAGCTGGAGCGCTTCCGTCAGAGATTTATGCATAAGCTTGTGTACTACCCCACCAACAATAACGGACTGTTCTCCTGCGTTGGCTGCGGCCGCTGTCTTGCAAAGTGCCCCATTCAGATGAATATAGTTAAAGTAATGAAAGAGCTGGGAGGTAAAAACGATGACTGATATGAAAGAAACACTTATTCCCTCCGTCGGTGTCGTTACCGATATCCGTATCGATACTCCCGATGTAAAGACATTCCGCGTTGTAACTCCCGACGGCAAAAAGGCTTTCGAGCACAAGCCCGGTCAGTGCGCTATGCTTTCTATCCCCGGTGTAGGCGAGGCTATGTTCTCCATAACCTCATCTCCTACAAACACCGAATATATGGAGTTTTCCATTAAAAAGTGCGGCTGCGTTACAGAGTGGCTCCATTCTATGGAGGTAGGTCAGCAGATCACCATTCGCGGACCTTACGGCAACGCATTTCCCGTAGATACCGAGTTTGCAGGTCATGATATGCTGTTTATCGCAGGCGGTATCGGTCTTGCGCCTCTGCGTTCCGTTATCAACTACTGCCGTCACTACCGCGACCGCTACGGAAAGATAGACATAGTATACGGATCCCGCAGTATGCAGGATCTCGTTGACTACAATGAGATCATTGAAGAATGGTCAAAGGACGAAGGCATTAACGTACACCTTACCATTGACCGCGAGCAGCCCGAATGGGACGGTCACGTAGGCTTTGTTCCCAACTATGTCAAGGAGCTTGGCTTTGATACAAACAAGATAGCTATTCTCTGCGGTCCTCCTATAATGATCAAGTTTACTCTTGCGGGACTTCAGGAGATCGGCTTTGACAAGACTCAGGTATACACCACCATGGAGCTTCGCATGAAATGCGGCGTCGGCAAATGCGGCAGATGCAATATCGGCTCAAAGTACGTCTGCAAGGACGGTCCCGTGTTCCGCTGTGACCAGGTAGACGAGCTTCCCGACGAATACTGATAATACTGATAAGGAGAAAAAATAATATGGAAAATATGGTTAATATATACCTTTTCGGTAAGCAGTACAGCGTTCCGGACGATCTTACCATAATGCGTGCCATGGAGTACGCAGGTTATCAGCTGGTACGCGGCTGCGGCTGCCGTAACGGCTTCTGCGGTGCCTGTGCAACTATATACCGCATCAAGGGCGACAAGGAGCTTAAGACCTGCCTTGCCTGCCAGACCAAGGTAGAAGAGGGTATGTACATCGCAACACTGCCCTTCTTCCCTCTTGTTAAGCAGGTATACGATATAGAGAAGATACAGCCCACAGAGCAGATAATGATGCAGCTTTATCCTGAGATATATGCCTGCGTAGGCTGTAACGCCTGCACAAAGAGCTGCACCCAGAAGCTGAACGTTATGCAGTACATCGCATACGCTCAGCGCGGAGAGTTTGATAAGTGCGCAGAAGAGTCCTTCGACTGCGTTATGTGCGGCGTTTGCTCCTCCCGTTGTCCCGCCGGTATCTCTCACCCTCAGGTAGCAATGCTTGCCCGCCGTATAAACGGCAAGTACCTTGCACCGAAGACCGAGCACCTTGAGGATCGCGTAAAAGAGATCAAGGACGGCACCTTCGTCGAGCTTATCGAGGCGCTTATGCAGAAGCCTATCGATGAGCTGAAGGAGCTTTACAACAACAGAGAGATCGAGAAGTAAGGGGGAGAACTACTGTGTACGCTAAAGAATTTGAAAAATCACTTAAGGCTGTTGAGGCTGCACGTGAGGCAAATATTGCTTACGAGCCCGCACGTATGACAGCTAAGGAAAAAGAAGACCTTCTTGCCGCATATCACCCCGACTATAAGCAGAGCGAGTTTTCTACACTGAAGATCGGTCCCAACAAGGGTGAAAAGGTTCCCCACGAGCTTTGTGAAATGCTTGAGGCTCACAGCCGCATAAAGGCTTCCGACGTTGATCTTGACAACGTTACATATGATGTTGATGTTCTTATCATCGGCGGCGGCGGAGCAGGTACATCTGCCGCTATTGAGGCAGACAATGCCGGCGCAAAAACTATGATCGTTACAAAGCTGCGTATGGGCGACGCCAATACCATGATGGCAGAGGGCGGCATTCAGGCAGCAGATAAGCCTAACGACTCCCCCGCTATCCACTTTGTTGACGCCTTCGGCGGCGGTCACTACGCTGCAAAGCGCGAACTGCTTGCAAAGCTTGTTTGCGATGCGCCTGAGGCTATACAGTGGCTGAACGAGCTGGGCGTTGAGTTTGATAAGGAAGCTGACGGTACTATGATCACCACCCACGGCGGAGGTACATCAAGAAAGCGTATGCACGCTGCAAAGGACTACTCCGGCGCAGAGATCATGCGTACTCTTCGCGATGAGGTCATCAACCGCGGCATTGAGGTAGTTGACTTTACCTCTGCTATCGAGCTTATCCTTGACGAAAACGGTAAGGCTGCCGGCGCTGTGCTTATGAATATGGAAACTCACGAGCTGATGGTTGCACGCGCAAAGACTGTTATTATAGCAACCGGCGGTGCAGGACGTATGCACTATCAGGGCTTCCCCACCTCCAACCACTACGGCGCTACCGCAGACGGACTTGTGCTCGGCTACAGAGTCGGCGCAAAGCTTCTGTATGCTGAAACACTTCAGTATCACCCAACAGGCGCTGCATTCCCTCAGCAGGTGTTCGGCGCGCTTGTTACCGAGAAGGTACGTTCTCTCGGCGCAAAGCTTGTAAACCGTGACGGTAAGGTATTTATGCATCCCCTTGAAACACGTGACGTTGCAGCAGCATCAATTATCCGCGAGTGCTCCACACACGGCGAGGGCGTTGACACCGGTGACGGCGAAGCTGTATGGCTTGATACACCTATGATCGAGGCTATCGGCGGTGAGGGTACTATCGAAAGAAGAATTCCTGCAATGATGCGTATGTTTGCTGAGTACGGCATAGACATCCGCAAGGAGCCTATTCTTGTTTACCCCACACTTCACTATCAGAACGGCGGACTTGACATTAACGTTGACGGTATGACCACCAACGTTGAAAACCTGTTCGTTGCAGGTGAGGCTGTAGGCGGTATTCACGGACGCAACCGTCTTATGGGTAACTCTCTGCTTGATATTATAGTATTCGGCAGAAGCGCAGGTAAAAACGCGGCCGCTGTTGCAAAAGATGCAACAGTCGGCAAGCTTACCCTTGACCACATTGCAAAATTCGACGCAGAGCGAGAGGCGGCTGGTATTGATACTGACGCTGTATCTCCTAAGCTTCTGCCCGATTACCGCAGAAAGTAATTTTACAAAAAAACAGAAAGTTGGATAATTAAACTATGATTACAGATCTTCTTGAAGCCCTTACGATATTCTGCTTCGGTCTTTCCTGGCCTATCTCCATAAGAAAATCGCTTGTTTCCCGCACTGCAAAGGGAAAAAGCCTTTTCTTCGAAGTATTTCTTCTTATCGGCTATGCTTGCGGTATTGCCCGTAAGATAATACAGACAGTGGAAATTGTAAACAATGCTGATAAAGCACTTGATTTTCTTTTCCTCCTCAGCTTCTTCTTCTACGTTCTGAACTTTATCGAGATATCGATCGACGTTGCTCTTTACTTCAGAAACAAGAAGCTTGACGCTCTGGCTGACGCAACAGCTGCAAACGGCACCGCTGCCTGAAGCTTTTTCAGAACAAAGATATACGAGACTGCCGAAGATCCGTAAGGTTTTTCGGCAGCCTCTGAGTCATCAGACTTAACTGCAACGAAAGGAGTGGCTATTCCATGAAACAGCTCGAAGTATCGCGTGCAACTATGGGACGTGTTCCCACCTATCTTCAATATCTGAAGAATACCTGTCACAATACAGAAAACATTTCAGCCACTACCCTCGCAAAGGAACTGGGGCTCGGTGAGGTGCAGGTGCGAAAAGACCTTGCCGCCGTTTGCGGAGCAGGAAAGCCGAGAACCGGATACAACGTAGGCGAGCTTACCGCCTCTCTCGAAGCATTTTTAAGCTTTGACCACACCTGCAGCGTAGCACTGGTAGGTGCAGGAAAGCTTGGTAGAGCGTTGCTTGACTACGGTGGATTTAAGGACTACGGTCTTGAGATCACTGCCGCGTTTGACGCCGCAGTAACAGAGACCCAGTATTCAAACAGCCGAAAGCCTATCTATTCTATGGATATGTTTGACAGCTTCTGCGCTGAAAACAAGGTACGGATAGGAGTGATCGCCGTTCCCTCGCAAAGTGCTCAGGAAATATGCGACCGCTTTGTAAAAAACGGCGTTCGTGCGATCTGGTGCTTCGCACCGTGTATTCTCAGCGTCCCTGAGAACATCCCCGTACAGTATGAAAATATGGCTCTCTCTCTTGCGTTTTTGAACAAAAAGATCTGAGCCGTAACACGACATTGAAAAATAAGGAATGGACATAATCATGAAAATAACTGTTTGTATCGGCTCCTCCTGCCATATAAAAGGCTCACGTCAGGTGGTTGACGCGCTTCAGAAGCTTATTCACGACAACGATCTCGGCGATAAGGTGGAGCTTGCCGGTACCTTTTGCATGGGCGAATGTCAGAGGGGCGTCTGCGTTAAAATAGGAGACGAGGTCTTCTCTGTATCTCCCGAAAACGTAGGCGAATTTTTCGACAAAAACGTGATGGCAGCAGTTTAAGATATAATTACTGCATATATAGGCATCCATATAATAAGGAGAAAGGTATGGCAATTAAGATCCATAAATTTGATACAAAGGTTCAGCATCTTAAATACAAGGTATTGCGCGAGGTCGCAAAAGAAGCGTGGAACGGTACTTTGACAGAAAATATTCTGAACATTCCAAAAACTATCGTTCCCGGCAACACACCTACGATGCGCTGCTGCGTATATAAGGAGCGTGCTATCCTCAGTGAGCGTATAGCGCTTGCCATGGGCGGCGACAAAAATAACCCCAATATTATTGAGGTTATAGAAACCGCCTGCGATGAATGTCCCATGGGCGGATATGAGGTTACCAATGCCTGCCGCGGCTGCCTTGCACACAGATGTGAGGATGTCTGCAAGTTCGGCGCCATTACCTTTGATCATCAGCACGTTGCACATATTGATAAGTCAAAATGCAAAAACTGCGGCGCCTGTTCAAAGGTATGCCCCTACACCGCTATAGTGGGACGTAAGCGTCCCTGCGAGAACGCCTGCAAGATCAAGGCTATCTCTATGAATGAGCACAAATGCGCCGCCATAGACAACAGCAAATGTATTGCCTGCGGCGCGTGCGTATATCAGTGCCCCTTCGGAGCGATATCCGATAAATCCTTTATCCTTGACGTTATCGACATTATCAAGAAAAGCGAAAACAACACAAGATATAAAGTATATGCAGTTGTGGCCCCCGCAATATCCAGCCAGTTCAAATATGCAAAGCTGGGTCAGGTGATTACAGGCCTTAAGGAGCTTGGCTTCCACACAGTTATCGAGGCTGCTCTCGGAGCTGACATGGTAGCTAACAGCGAATCAAAGGAACTGGTGGAAAAAGGCTTCCTTACAAGCTCTTGCTGCCCTGCCTTCGTAAGCTACATCGAAAAAAGCTTCCCCGACCTGTTGCCTTTTGTGTCTCACAATCTTTCTCCTATGGCAACTATTTCAAAGTACATAAAGGAGCATGAGGCTCCCTGCAAAATTGTATTTATAGGTCCCTGCACCGCTAAAAAGGCTGAGGTTCAAAAGGACTCCGTAAAAGATTACGTTGACTCTGCCATGACCTTTGAGGAATTGCAGGCACTGTTTGACAGCAAGGATATAGATATTACCGAGCTGGCCGAGGGCGTGCTTGATAACGCTTCCTACTTCGGCAGAATATTTGCCCGCTGCGGCGGTCTTTCCGATGCAGTAGCAGAGGCGCTGAAAGAGGACGGAATTAACGACTTTGAGCTTAAAGCTATCTCCTGTGACGGAATTGAGGAATGCCGTATGGCGCTTCTCAAAAAGTCAAAAGGAGCACTTAACGCAAACTTTATTGAAGGTATGGCTTGCATCGGCGGCTGTATCGGCGGCGCGGGCTGCCTTACCCACGGCGAGAGAAATAAAGCTGAGGTCGATAAATACGGAATGGAAGCGTGCGAAAAAACTATTAAGGATGCAATCTCTGTTCTTCAGTAAAATAAACAAAATGAAACAACCCGTTAAGCATAGCTTAACGGGTTGTCAGACTGTCGATAAACTATATGGCGGTAGCAAAATATCCAAAAGTTTTGGTCAAGCTTTTTCAAAAGCTTGTGGGTTTTTAGGGCAAAGCCCTAAATCGCCCTTCGCAAAGGGCGAAATTCGCACTTCTGATATGCGGAAGTGCTGACTTCACGGAGTCCAGAGGGTCACCTCTGGTCGACCGCCGCAGCGGTCGAAATCCCCTTTTGTGCATTTTGATATTTCTATGGACTTTTTCGACAGACTGAAACAACCCGTTAAGCATAGCTTAACGGGTTGTTCTATTTACACTAACACATTTTGTACTTTTTATCACCATACCGATACCTAACAAAATAATAGTTAAAAATGCCGCAGCACCTGTAGCTGCATCCATAACAAGCGCAAACCTATATTCTCCGTCTCCGAATGTAGCTATCATTGAATGCTCCAGCGCCAGCATAGAAACAGCAGCATCGGCGCAGTTGATATTACGAAGAGTGATAAGTAAAGGCGATCCCTTACGTCTTACCTTAATACTGTTGACAATAGCAACAGATGCTTTCCAAAAAGTGTATGTTGCTATTGTTATCATCAGAACCATATGCTTGGATGCATTTCGGTCGGATGCAATATTAAGGCACACCATTCCCGATATCACAATAGCAAGAAAACAGAGACATATACCGCAAAAGCGCATAACTGAATATTCAGTTCGTTTATCGGTAGATCTCAACTCATATGTTACCGCATAAAAACGCATTGCGGAAAGAATCGTATAATATGCAAATAATGTAATGAACCAAAAAGAAGAATAAATAATACCGACAATACCGTTATATAATGAGTAGGAAAGATTTATGCCCAAACTGATACATGAAAAAAGCACGGTGCGAAAACGCGGGTCACTGATTGCTTTTTCCCCGACCGCAGTCTTCCCGGCAAGCGATAATATCTTTTTCATCATATCTCACCGCGTCCTTTGTATTCACTCTCAAGTATTTCCATCATTTCCTCCGGAGTTTCTCTGCATCCCTCCGCCAACCACTTTTTTATGATCGCATTGAGTCCCCGCATGAAAAATTCAATGTGATAATCTATAAATCGGTTGTTGAAGTAAGCGCTTGCCTGCTCGGAATCGTAAACGGTAACCTTATAGTTGCCGTCATATCCCAGCTTAAAATATGTGCTGTATAAAATTTGATTATCATAAATGTGGCGAAACAATTTCAAATAATCATTAGAATTAGTACGTGCTTCATGCTCTTCCGAATAAAGCTTTGCAACCTGAGCATCTAATTTATCCTTCAGCTTGTCGGCAAGATCATATATGTCGGAATAATTTGCATAAAAAGTGCTGCGGTTAATATCTGCTTTTTTGCAGATATCTGAGACTGATATTTGTCCAAGATCTTTTGTTTGCAGTAAATTCAAAAACACATTTTCTATATTCTGTTTGGTCTCCTGTCGGCGTTTGTTGTTCTTCGTATTCAATACCGCACCTCCGATTTTCATTAACGCAACACTTGTCGTGATATTGATGGTTGATTTTAATGCTTAATTGCATTATACTATAAGTGTAATAAAAAAACAACTGTTGTTTTAATAAAAAATAAAATTTGAGAGGATTCGTTTTATGAAAAAAAGTAGTTTTGTTGCACTTGTACTGGGCGTAATCAGCGGACTGTTATTTGCAATCGGAATGTGTATGTCACTTATTCCCGAGTGGAATTCCTTTAAGCCCGGCATTGTATTCGGCTGCGTAGGACTTATACTCGGTTTGATTACAGCGATAATATGGCGAAAAATGGAGCACAAGGAACCTATTAAGCTTTCAGGCAAAGCTGTACTTATTGCTGTAATCGGAATTGTCGGCGCACTCGCTTTCGGAGTAGGAATGTGCTTTGTATTAGTGTGGGAGAATATAGTTCTCGGCACTGTGATCGGTATTGTTGGTATCATCGTTCTGCTGACACTGATATTACTCGTAAAAGGGTTGAAGTAATGGAGGTTAAAATGGAGAAAATATCTGATAAGATCACTTCAGGATTTAAGAAAATAGAAAATGGAGTCATAAACGGATATAAAAAAGTCGAAAACGGAGCTGTTGAAGGCTATACAAAAATTGAAAACAAGTTTGTCAGCCAATTTCTTGTCAAAGAAGGCGAAACCGTTGACGAAGCCAAAGCCAGACTTAAAAAGGATCAGGAAGAAAGACAGAATAAATCCCGACAGACTGAAATTCGGTAAATAAAGCTCAAATCCCTTAGCTGTCATAATTCCAGCTAAGGGATTTGAGCTTTTAATTATTTGTTCTCAGTGGTTAGCGCCTACAACTTCAACCTTCAGAGTATTAGTCGTACCGTTTGTTTTCAAAGGAACGCCGCCGGTAATAACTACAGTATCGCCCTTCTTTACTGCGTCGATCTGCTTTGCGCAGTCAATGGCGTGTCTGAACAGATGGTCTGTATCGTTCTGATCAAGTGCCAGAACGGGAAGAACTCCCCACGACATTGAAAGCTGGTGGAATGTCTTTTCCTCTGGTGTTGCCGCTACGATTATCTGATTAGGTCTGAATTTTGAAACAAGGCGCGCGGTGTAGCCCGACTGAGTCACTGCTATAACGGCTTTAGCCTTCAGGTCTCTCGCAGTGGTACAGGCAGCATCGCATATAGCGTTTGTCGTGTCCTCGTCATCTACCTCATAGTCAAAGCCTGAGTAGACTCTCATACCCATAGCATCGCCCTCCGCCTGCTCCGCTATGCGTGACATAACAGACACAACATTGGCGGGGTCAATACCCATAGCAGTCTCGCCGGACAGCATTACAGCACTGGTACCGTCGAAAACGGCATTTGCAACGTCGGATATCTCCGCACGGGTGGGAGTAAGGCTGTTTATCATAGACTCAAGCATCTGAGTTGCGGTAATAACTATCTTGCCCGCCTGATAGCAGCTGCGGATAAAACGCTTCTGTATGCCGGGCAGCTTTTCAAATGCCACCTCAACGCCCATATCGCCTCTTGCGACCATAATGCCGTCGGAGACCTTGAGTATCTCGTCAAAATCCGCAACGCCCTGAACGTTTTCGATCTTGGAAATTATCTTTATGCTGTGACCGCCGTTATAGTCAAGGAACTTGCGCAGCGTAACAACATCGTCGCGGCTGCGGACAAATGAAGCTGCGACATAGTCAACATCGTTTTTTATACCGAAAAGGATGTCGGCTTTGTCAGTCTCGTTCATATAAGGCATATCGATAGGAACATTGGGAATATTTATCGACTTTCTGTTCTTGATAACGCCGCCGATCTCAACGGTGCAGATTATATCGGTCTCGGTAGTTTCCTTTACAACAAAGGCAAGCTTTCCGTCATCAAGCAAAAGGCGTGTGCCCGCAGCCAGCTGACGGGGCAGATCCTTATAGGTAATTGAAACTCTATTCGCATCGCCCTCAACGTCCTCGGTGGTAAAGGTAAACTCGTCACCCTTTTTTACCTCGGCAGAGGAAGCCTTAAAGGTCTTTATTCTTATCTCTGGTCCCTTAGTGTCCAGCATAACTGCGGCAGAAACACCGAGACGGTCACGGACGGCGCGAAACTTCTCTATAGTTTTCTGATGCTCCTCATGTGCACCGTGGGAAAAGTTAAGACGGGCAACATTCATACCAGCGCGCAGCATTTTTTCCATTACAGCCTCGCTGTTGCTGGCAGGTCCCAGTGTGCAAACAATTTTTGTTCTTCTCATTATATGTAAATTGTCCCTTTCAAATATTTTTCTTATTTTATTATACCATAAAAGCAAGCGCAAGGCGCTCGGAATCGGCGAGAGCCGACCGAATTGCGCAGCAATGAGGCTTTTAACCGTCAATGAAATCAGCGCGATACCGCAGGTATCGGTTTAAGCTGATTTTATTATACAATTTTTCCCTGTCAAGGTCAATAGGTTGAAAGTAAAATAAATTAAAGAGCCGCGCCGCCCGGAAGTATCAAAAATAATATGCCAAAACACTTGATTTTTGCTCTGCTGATGTTATATAATAAGGTGATAGAAATAATTATTTCCAAAGGAGCATAAAAATGTTAGTAAACGCAAAAGATATGCTGACAAAGGCAAAAGCAGGCAAATATGCAGTAGGCCAGTTCAACATCAACAACCTTGAATGGACAAAGGCTGTTCTCGAGACAGCTGAGGAGCTGAAGAGCCCTGTTATTCTCGGTGTTTCCGCAGGCGCAGGCAAGTATATGTGCGGCTTTAAGACCGTTGCAGCTATGGTTGATGCTATGGTTGAGTCTCTCGGTATCACTGTTCCCGTTGCTCTGCACCTTGACCACGGTACCTATGAGGACTGCTATAAGTGCATCGAGGCAGGCTTCTCCTCAATCATGTTCGACGGCTCTCACTACCCCATCGAGGAGAACATTGCAAAGACCACTGAGCTTATCAACGTATGCGCTGAAAAGGGTATGTCCCTTGAGGCAGAGGTTGGTTCTATCGGCGGCGAGGAAGACGGCGTTGTAGGTATGGGCGAGTGCGCTGATCCCGATGAGTGCAAGATGATTGCTGATCTCGGCGTTACCATGCTCGCAGCAGGTATCGGCAACATTCACGGTAAGTATCCCGCAAACTGGGCAGGTCTTTCTTTCGAAACTCTCGACGCTATCCAGCAGAAGACCGGCGATATGCCTCTCGTTCTGCACGGCGGTACAGGTATCCCCGCTGATATGATAAAGAAGGCTATTTCTCTCGGCGTTGCAAAGATCAACGTAAACACCGAGTGCCAGCTCTCCTTCGCTGCTGCTGTACGTGAGTACATCGAGGCAGGCAAGGATCTCGAAGGCAAGGGCTTCGACCCCAGAAAGCTTCTCGCTCCCGGTTCTGCAGCTATCAAGGCTACAGTTAAGGAAAAGATGGAGCTGTTCGGTTCTGTCGGCAAGGCTGAGTAATTTATACTTAAATAAAAACAGAAGCAGAGCTGTCGCATACGGCAGTTCTGCTTTTTTATTCATTAAATCCATTCTGTATACTATTACAAAAAAATCAACAAAACATCATTTCCCGATTTGTTTATATTTTTAGATTGACAAATAATACCTAAGGTGATATACTATTAGCAGGAGTTAGCGATTGCTAACTCCTGCTAACCACCGCGGGGTTAGCATATGCTAACTATTGAAAGGAAATACTTATCTATTATGAAAAGCAAAAAAATAAAACGTCTGACTGCCATTGCCGCAGCAGCACTTGCTGTATGCATGGCGATTACTGCATTCGCACTGTGGAGCAGCAACATAACTGTAAATGGCAGTGTATCTGCAAAGGGTAACTGGTCTGTAAAGGTCACAGATGCACAGGTAGAGCTGAGCAGCGCAGGCGCCGAGCTTCTGACAGAAACGAGCTATGATGTAGTTGTATATCCCATCCAGATGAGATATATCGAGTCCACCGGCTACTATATCTATGCCATTGACGATACCGATCCTAAAACTGTTTCCGTTACGGCGGATGAATTTGGCGAATACAGCAACCAGGTGATGATCCCCGTCGGAGCTAATTACTACGTATCCTGTACAAAGCCTGACTCCATACATAGCTTTATGATAAAGCCGAATGATAATTTCAGCGTTTATAAACCCGAAAAGGCACAGGACGGCGGCGCTGCAAACGGCATTCAGGTCGGCGAAGCAATTGCATGGGCATGCATGGGACAGCTTACACATACCAAAGATGAGAGCGGACTTGTAGCACTTACATACGGTGCCGCAAAGGAATATTTTGAAAGCAACTCCGCACTTCCCTCTGTTACGATCAACGATAACAACGCAGAATTTGCTTGTGTACATTTCTCACTTCCCAAGGCTTGGGCAAGCTACAGCGTAACTGTCACCAACGAGGGCAGCGTTAATGCAAACCTTTCTGACTACACAATTGTAACATCTGAGCTGGACGACATCTTTACAGTTTCCGTTCCCGAGGATATGGACGACGATACACTTGCTCCCGGTGAGAGCTGCACATTCAATATTGTAGTTCAGGTAAATGCGGAAGGCGACTTTGAAGCACAGGCTGATCCCTTCTCTATCAGTCTGACTTATGAGCAGGATGCGGTAAACGAAGCTCCTGCTGCCGCACACACTCACTGATCTGTCAGTATGACCTATGCATTTTTTCAAAAAATGTGCTCTGTTGACACTGACGGTACTGCTGACAGCAAGTGTTTTGTGCCGTCTTGCGTCGGCTGCCGATACGGCGGACTGCGTTAGATTTGACTTCGGTGAATGGATCTATCTCGACCATGTATCCGGGTCACCTACAGTCGAAGTTTCGGATGATTTCTTAAGTGCAAGCGCCGGTACGCTGCTGTGTCCCGGCGCAAACGGAGTGCTGTGCATAGCTGTTGTGAACGACGGGAGAGACGCAGCAAAGCTTTCTCTGACCGATTCGGTTTTGAAGGAAGAAGCGCCCTTGCAAATAGAAGTTTCCGGAGCTTTGACCGCTGACAGCACCACCGTGCTTGCTCCCGGTGAAGAATGCTTTCTTCATATCACCGTACGCTGGGATCCTGAAAGCACTGATACGGATGTGGATACAGATGGAAGCTTCGCAATTTCCCTGTCCTGTGATGGGGAAATTGCGACAATTGAAGAAGTACCGAACAGTATTCCGCAAACGGGAGATACTGCCTTTACGGCGTATTCGGTGCTTGCAGCAGTCTCTCTTGCAGCACTTCTGATGCTTAAGTATTTCAGAAAAAGAGATTATTAAAAGATAAAAAAATCAGCGGGGCGTTGCCCCGCACCCCACTCAGAACCTTTTTGGATAAAAAGGTTCTGAGAACTCGAAAAATCTCAAGAAAAGATTTATTATCCGTTTGAGAAGAAAACGCAAATACATAAGTAACAGACAAGCCCGCCGATCTTATCGGCGGGCTTCAGTCTGTCGATAAAGTAATGGGTATATAAAATACATATGCAAACTATTATAAATAAAAATTTCGTGGGCAAGGCGTGCTTTGCCGCCGCCAGCCCACTCATTACGGCTCCGCGAGTGTCGAGAAGCGTAGCTTCGAGGCGCGACGGCGCGAGCGTACGGAGCCTTCTGTCGGAAAAACCGTTAGGTTTTTCGACAAGCTCAAGCCCGCCGATCTTACGGCGGGCTTTTATTCGTCTATACAATATTCAATGCCTCTCAGCACTTTTCGGCTTTGACAGTCCCGGGGCGCGTTCTCTTACGTCGTTTCTGTAGTCAGTCGGACTTATTCCCTTCGCCTTTGTAAAACGCTTAATAAAATACGTGTCGTATTTGAAGCCTGTTTCCTCCGCTATCTCAGAGAGTGACAGATTTGTGTGTGCCAGTATCTCGCACGCCATTTTTATCCGCTGATTTTGCAAATACTCACTCATAGTCACACCGAATTTAGTCTTAAATCTGTTGCTGAGTGTTGTTCGGTTGATCCCGGTAATGTGGCACAGCGTATCAAGCGTTATGTCCTCGCGGTAGTTGGCATTCATATATTCGGCGGCAACATCCTCAGGCTCGGATCTTTTGCCGATTCGCATTACATCATCGCTGAGATAGAGTGTCTGCAAAAGCCAGCGGCGTGTTCTGCACGTCCACGCACAGTCGCTTTGAACCTCCATCTCCTCGCCCATAAAGCCGAGCCAGCGCATTATTTGAATATGGGCAATGTTTTCAAGCTCTAAAATACCTGTATAATAGTCGTTTCTTGCCAAAAACATAATTATCGCGATTCTGTCGTGCTCATCCTCAATATTGGTAAAGTTATTCGCTGCCAAGGCTTCAAAAGTAAGAGATGAATTGATAAAGGTCGGATTAAAGCAAAAAGACATAGCGGAAAAATTCTTTTTGTCAAGAACATTTATCACGTCACTCGGCGAAAGAAACACAAGTGCCGGCGCACGAAGAAAAAACGCTTTTCCGTTAAGCTCAAAATTTATACTGCCGTCTGAAATCAATATAAGAGAGAGCCTATCCGTCATCGGCAGATTTTCAAAGCGCTCATCACTTGAAAACTCTATGGGTACTATTCTGTCTCTGCGTTTATCAGCCGTAGGCATTGTTATTCTCCGTTTCGTTTATTTTTGATAGCGAATTGTAAAAAGTATAGTTAAAAATTGTATATATTACATTGTATCACAATTAAATCAATGTTACAATATTTACAGTAAAAAATTTTTACAAGGAGTAACGTATATGGGAATAGTTTTTATTTGCTTAGTACCGGGAGCAATTTTTCTCGGAATGTTTCTTATTAGATGGATACCTTTCAAAGAAATGCTTATCAGCTTAGCTGATAAACCGTTTGTATGTCCCAACTGCAGCTGCAAGTTTTATGTAAAATGGTATCAGCTGTATTTTAAGCACTATACCGTATACGCATCTAACAGCGCAAAATTCAGATGTCCTTCCTGCGGTGAGGTCGATATGTGCAAGCATGACGATAACTGATAAAGCTACGACAAAACGATAAAAGAGGATAAATTATTATGAAATGCAAAAATTGCGGAAATGAAGTAAGCGACAGCGATGTTTTTTGCCCTGTTTGCAGTGCTCTTCTGACAAGGAAGCATAACAAGCTGTCTGAATTGCTCTCAAAGCTAAAGACCTCTGCCAACGGCAAAGATGCCGTTGCAATTATGTGCCTGTGCGAAATAGCTTTAAGTGTTTTATTTATATTTGCCTGCTTTTGCAAAGTCTTTACAATTTCCGGCAGTAATGTTTACGGCAGTAATGTATATATACAGCTTTCTTGGTATGATTGCTTTGTAGGCAACAGCAGATTTAATTTTATTCTGATTATATTTTTAAGTATTTTAACTGACATAGTGCTGCTTTACTTTGTTATTAAGAAATCTGCAGTTCCCCGCCTTATGCTTTTGATACCTGCTGCAACATATGTATGGAATCTTTCCCAGTTTATAACCAGAGTGGCAGCAGTATCAAAGACAACAGTATATAGCGAAGGATCGCCCTCTTTTGACATAACGCTGATAGGCTGGATGATACCCGCCATTTGCGTCGTGTCGATAGTTATACTTGCAGTTATCACTTTGAAGCTTAATAAAAAGCCGATAGCTGAGTAGTGTCCCACATTAACATTAACTCATAAATAAGACAAATCCGTCTGCAATATTTGCAGACGGATTTTGATTTTATATTACGGGCAAGCTCTCAATATGATCTGCGGCGCTTAAATACTATAGCAATCGCCAGTCCCGCCGCAAGCACGCCGACAGAGATCCCAAGCCATATCCACGACGAAGCAGCATAATTTGATGTCGGCTGTTCCGTCTTGCCTATTTCTCCCATTTCACCGCGCATACCGTCTTCATCCGGTCTCTGCATCGGCTCTCTCATATTATTATCGGATCCGGGCTCCATTTGCATAGCGCCGTTCGGAGGTTTCTGTGCGGCTCCTCCGCTGGACGGATCACCGCCATCAGTACCTCCCGGACCGAAGCCTCCGTTCGGAAAGTCGGGAACATCTCCGCCAAATGGCTGATTGCCGTT
This sequence comes from uncultured Lachnospiraceae bacterium, assembly GCA_964490165.1. GTDB lineage: Bacteria > Bacillota > Clostridia > Oscillospirales > CAG-272 > Avispirillum. Next base: position 41,939 of record CAZBAR010000003.1, read on the forward strand.
CGCCATATCGGGGAGCTCAGGCAGAGTTTGCGCTTGATTGCCGCCTGCGGCATCGTCCCGATCCGCTATATCCTCGCCGCCTGAAGCCTCAGGCATTTTTGCGTCACCGTCATCTCCCTGCGTCAGCTGAGGCAGCTGCGGCATCTGCATATTGCCGCCGTGCTGTTTATCTGCTCCGCCGCCCATAGCGTTATTCATTGAGCCCATATCGCTTATCTGAATATCCCCTGAATCCACCAGCGTTTCATCGCTTTGTGTATCCGAGGTCGATCCGATAGTACCGTCAAGCTGACCGCTGATACTTTCCGCACGCAAAAGGCAGAACTCCTTCAGAGTGGCAACACCTTTTTCAAATTCTTCATATGTGCAGAATTTGGTCGGATCCTTCTCCACATAAGGCGATATCATTGCCGAAGTATCGTCTATCAGTTGTTCAAAGCTGTTATTATCAAACCATTCCGAAATAAACTCGGCAAAATACTGATGGTACAGCTCTGTATATTCTTCATCGTCAAAGATCCATGCTATCATCGGTCTTTCCTCGGCGTTACCGCCGGAAACAGGAGAATCTATCGGATAATTAACAAGCTTTTCAGCCCCGCCGGCAGATTGAAAGCCGCCGAAAGCAAGGTTATAGTCCCAGGGGATCATCTGCATCTGCCCGTCTTTTTCGTATAGATAGTAGTTGTGTATCATCGATCCCGTGTAGCTGTCGAAATTCAAAACAAAGTTATGCACGACAAAGTATCGGATGACCCGTTCAATATCCACCGCATCGGCAGCGTCCCCGCCGCTGCTCAGCTTTTTCAGAGCCTCAATAAGGCGCTGCTGATCACTGTCGGACACGTCAGTCTTTGCGTTATTGAAGATGTTGGCGTAGCTGTCAGCGTCATCATCAATATATTTCAGCAGCACGTCGTCACTGCCGTTTGTCCCTCTGCCTTCATCGCCTATCCTGTCTCCGTCGGGAATTTGACCGTCACCTTCAGGAATATCATTACCGTTTCCAAACATACTGTTTTTATCAAAACCGTTTTTGCCCGGCATATCGCCTTTGCCGAAACCGGTAAATTCCGCTGCGGCGCCGTCAGGCATTTGAGGAAAATCAAAACCTGTTTGACCGTCATTATTCTCTTTTGAAAAATTTGAATCGTCCGAATTGCCGAAAAAGCCATTCATATCAAATTTTTCGCCGTTGCCTCGGCCGCCGCCCATTCCTGAGCTGTCTGGCTTATAAAGCTCTCCGTATTCCTTGCCGTAGTTGCGTTGCAGAAATGCTTCTTCAATACCCTCGACCGCCAGATAGAGTCCCCAATCTTCACCGTTCACAGTAATGCTTACATAGCTGCAAAGCGGCGCGGCAACACCCATCTGCGCCATCATCTGATATGTCAGATAATCCTTCATATACGTATTGTCCTGAATAATATTATTCAGACACAATTTATCCAGTCCGTAATAGCTTTTGGTGCTGTCATAATGATCGAATTCAATTTTGAAGCTGTACCGATCATTTCCGTACGACTCTACCTGCGTAAGCGAGGTGTTGCCCTTAGCTCTGATCGCCACATTTTTATATGCCTCATTGTCGATCACAACAGTACAGGCAACATACTCCTCATTCTTGCACTCTGCAAGGAAGCCGTCCCAATCGTCCATTAAAATATCAATGGTATGAACAGTTGAGGTATCAAATAATTTATTCTCATATTCCCAGACAACAGGAATCTTCTGAACGCCGAAGACCTCGGCGTTGGCAAAAAGGATCGTCAGAAGCATGGTGACAGCCAGAACGACACAGCAGATACGATCAAAATGCTTATGCGTTGACATCTCGTGCCTCCTTAGCCCATATACTCGCCGTTGTAGCTGACAAGCACCGCGCTCTCTATGTTAGGAATAGCAGCCAGCGCATTGATAAAATCCGTATTATCATTTTTCATACGTATTTCAAGATTAAGATCTATTCTGCCCTTTTGTGCGGTCTTGCTCTTTACTACACATTTGTCGACCTGCTTTTCAAGATAATCCCTTGCCTTTTGCTCAGCGGCAGAATCGGCACACGCCAGAACGACAATATAGGGATTGCAGTAGGATTTCTTATTTACGAAAACAAGCAGAATAACACCTATTATAACACTTCCTATCACCGCAAGGGGAAGCATACCGGCAGCCAGCACAATACCTACCGCAATAGACCAGAACAGAAAAGCAATCTCAAGAGGCTCCTTGATCGCGGTGCGGAAACGGACGATCGACAAAGCACCGACCATACCGAGAGAAAGAACGACATTTGAAGTTACGGCTAAAATAACAACTGTTGTTATCATTGTAAGCGCAACCAAGGTCGTTCCGAAGCTTGATGAATACATAACGCCCTGATACGTCTTTTTATATATCAGAAAAATAAACAGACCGATACCGAACGCCAGCACAAGAGCCAGCACCATATCAAGAATACTTACACTTGTAATATTCTCCAAAAAGCTTGATTTGAAAATGTCCTTGAAAGTCATAATTATTTACTCCTTTAATGATCTCATTAAATTTTAACCGTATATTCTGCAAGCGGCATATTTGGAAAATACACCGACCCGACAGCCTTCAAGCTGCACCGCGTCCCGAATGATATCAGGCAAATATTCATCCCACTTTACTTCTAAAATTATGGGGTCGCCGGTAACAGGGACGGTCGGGCTGCTGAAATCGAAGAAACCGCCCGTCTGCATTCCGCTTCTGATATTATAATCCAAAGTAACGCGAACATTACCCGGTACAAAAACAAACGCCTCTCTTGTGTAATCAACGATCGTTTTCGGGCGAAGCCCCTGACTTGTCATTTTGCTGTAAAGCTCCGTTATAAGCGAAGCTCCGCATGATCTCATCCATTTAAGATCACCGTCAAGGATCGCCTGTACCTGCTCTGCTGTCAAAGGCTCACTTTCTTTAAGGCAGAGTCCGTTCACCTTGCTTTTCTTTTCCAGTCTTATAAAGGACAGATCGCCGTTATAATACCGTATACGGAATTTTTCACGGATATTCACACCGTCCAGCTTCTCTCTCAGCGCCTTATCTGTCAGCGTATCAAAATAGAGGCTTCGGACTTCATATTTTCCGTTTACAGAATGGACGTCTCTGACTGTCAGAACAGAAAGTCTGGATCTTAATCCTGACATATCGCCGTAACATATCTCGTGCTTCCATTCATGTCGGTATTTCATTTTTTCACTTCCTTTGCTTTGATTTTATACATAGAGATCGCCATTTTGCCGCACTGCGGCGGCACAAATTATAAAAAATCAGGCTGTCGAAAAACTAGATTGCTGTAGCAAAATAACTAAAAGTTTTGGTCAAGCTTTTTCAAAAGCTTGTGGGTTTTTAGGGCAACGCCCTAAATCGATCGCCGCAGCGATCGAAATCCTAAGACTGACCGGAGTCCAGAGGGTCGTACTTCCCGCCGTGGCGGGAATGTACTTGGGCAGCGGCTCGCAAGCCGCGAAATTCCCTTTTTGTGCATTTTGCTATTTCTATGGACTTTTTCGACAAGCTCAAAAAATCTCCTGTGTTTACACACAGGAGATTTTTTGCGTGAAATAATTGTATAAAAGTCTGATCTAATGTATTTTTCACGCGCTCCTGTACCTGACTGCTGTCATTGTACAGGAGGAAGATTGAAGTTTGATTGAAGATATTAAAAATTTTTGATAGGTATTTGAGCCTTAAATTCTACCAAGCCGTTATTACATTGAACACTGATCTTTCCGCCGTGTGCAATAACGATCGCCTTTGCAATGGCAAGCCCCAAGCCGTAATGACCATCGTCACCGTTTCTGACAGTATCGATGCGGTAAAACCGCTCAAACAGCTTTGCCTGCTGCTCCGCCGGGATCTCTGCGCCTGAATTTATTACAGACAGCTTTGCATATCCGTGTTCTGCTTTGAGAATAAGTCTGACCTCATCGCCGCTGCCGTGTCTTATTGCATTATCTAACAAAATGGAGATAAGCTGTTTTATCTGAACGCTGTTTCCTGCAATAAAAATATTTTCATCAATGCTGCAATTCAGCCGAAGCCCGTTTTCAAATGCCACGCTTTCAAAAGGTAGTGCTTCTCCGTTGACTATCTGAGTGAGATCTATATGCTCAGTCAGCGGTGCAGCATTTTCAACACGGGACAGCTCAAGCAGCTGCGTTACCAATACTCCCATACGCTCATTTTCATATTGAATATTGGCAAGCCAGCGGTTATCACCCAATTCTCTGGCTAAAAGCTCCGCATTGGTGCTGACAACGGATATAGGCGTTTTTAATTCATGCCCCGCATCGGAAATGAACTGCTTTTGCTTCTCATAGCTTGCTTCAAGCGGCTGAACGATCCGTCTTGCAAGATAAACTGCCAGACGGAACAGCGCAACTATTGCCAGCCCTCCGAAGATCAGAGTATACCGAAACAGAGTATTCATGCTCTCGTTGATTATAGTGTTGTCCTTAAAGGCGACCAGCATATAGCGGCCTTTATCCATAGTGTAATAAGCGAGATCGTTTTTGACACCGGCTGTTTTATTTTTACTGATAAGCTCGCGTGCGAGGCTCTCCAGCTCACTGTCGCTGTGCACCGTTTGCTGCGGATTTCTGATCTCTATGACCTCTCCGTCATAAGTCATGGCAACTGTATAAAAGGTGGATAGCTGAAATGAAGGGGACTCCGAAAAGCCCGGTCTTCCCCTGTTTGGCTCAGCTGCGGCAGGCGGCGGAGCATTAAAAAACTGCTGTGATAAAATATGTCGCTCGGCGTGCTCTGCCAGCATTTCCTTGTTCTGCTCTGACATATCAAAATAGCTGAACGCATAGATAACAGAAAGCGTTCCCACCCACAAAAGCACCAGCACCGTCATAATGGCGGCAACGATCTTTCTTCTGGACGTCTTAAACATTCTTATTACCACTCCTTTCTCCGTATCTGTGGCAGTTTTCAGTCGGCAAAAGCCGTGCCGATAATCTACAGGTCTTCACCTTCAGACCTGTACCTCAATTCATATCCAACACCGCGAACTGCCTTGATCTCAGCTTTTGCTTCTACAAATGAAAGCTTTTTTCTGGTAAAGGACATATAGACTTCTACATTGTTATATTCCGCCTCACTGTCAAAGCCCCATATCTTTACGGCAAGCTGTTCGCGGGTCAGAATTTGTCCGCTGTTGGCAATAAGATATTCAAGGATCCGGTATTCCTTTTCACTGAGCCTTACGCTTTTAGCATTTGTAACGCAGGACAGGGACGATGTGTTGGTATCCAGCGCTATATCTCCGTACTCAAGCATTCCGTCCGGTGTGTTTATAGATCGCCTGCACAGGGCGCGAAGCCGCGCAAGCAGCTCTTTTGTCATAAACGGCTTGATGAGGTAATCATCTGCCCCGCTGTCAAGTCCTGCGACCTTATCGTCAAGCTCGCTCTTTGCCGTCAGCATCAGAACCGGAGTTTTGACACCGTTCATACGCGCCTTTTTCACTATCTCAAAGCCGTTCATTCCCGGCAGCATCACATCAAGGACGGCAACATCAAAAATATTGCTCTCCAATGCCGCCAGACCGTCTGTGCCGTTAGAGCAGTGATCCACTTCATACTTTTCAAGCCGCAGGAGCTCGCAAAGCGCCTGCGCCATTCTCTTTTCATCTTCAACAAGTAAAATCCTCATACGACACCTCCGTTTGATACTAAGTATACCATAAAAAATTGAAGAATGATTGAAAATTCCGAGATTATCGGCAGAAATGATCATAAACATATTTCAGCAGTTTGAGCGACTATAACTTTTACCAAAACATTGATTATCAAATAAGAATATGTTATAATGCGTTCATGATAATCCGCAGATCGCACGTAAGAAAAAGGAGTACAGCAATGACAGTTGCAGAAGCTACCAAGAAAAGAAGCTCCACAAGAAGCTTTACAACACAGACAGTTACCGATAATGAAATTCAGGCACTGCTGAATGCCGGCTTGCAGGCACCGACTGCAACAAACCGGCAGGAGATACATTTTTCCGTATTAAACGGCGATGATCCCTTGTTGAAAGAGATCGAGGACGAAAAGAACCGTTTGCGCGGCATTACCGAACCAAAACAGAACTTTTATTACAATGCTCCGACAGTTATAATTCTCAGTGCCGACAGAGAATTCAAGTGGAGCCCTGTTGATGCGGGAATAGCAGTTCAAAGCATAGCTCTTGTAGCAGAAGGGCTCGGACTCGGCAGCCTGATTATAGGCTGCATTTACGATGCGCTGCGGGGAGAAAAAAGAACATATTTTGAAAAGGCGCTGAGCTTTCCCGACGGAAATGAATACGAGATTGCAATTGCCATAGGGCATAAGGCTGCTGAAAAAGAGCCCCATACATATAATGCGGCAGATCAGGTATCATATCTCTGATCTGAATAAGGGCATATCTGCCTATAAAAAAGCCAAAGAAAGGAACGGAATTTAATTATGATAAATGTAATTCCAACACCCAAAAGTATTAAAGAAGACTACGGCCGCTTTAAGGCGCAGGATATTTCTGTATGCGTCAATTCCGATGCTGACAAAAGGGTCATATCCGCCGCTGCGACCCTTTGCAAAGAGCTCGGAGCTCTGTCTCATTCGTATATTCCGCTGATCTCATCATCTCCGGAAAGCTGCAATGTAATAATAGCTCACGGCGAGGGCGGCGAGGGATACACCCTCAGTGTGAATGAAGACAGGATCTGCATATCCGGTGAGGGACCTGCCGGCGCTTTTTACGGCATACAGACCCTGCGTCAGCTTCTGAAGACGGACGGTCTGTCAGTTCCCTGCTGTCAGATAGACGACGCTCCCGACCTTACCTACAGAGGCTTTTACCACGACATATCACGCGGCAGAGTAAACCGTCTCGAGACTCTCAAAAAAATAGCGGATATGCTCTCCTACTTCAAAATGAATTCCTTGCAGCTTTATGTGGAAGCAGCCTTTACCTTTAAGGAGCTGGAGGGTATCTCAACAGACGAAAACGCCCTTACACCCGAAGAAATTCTGGAGCTTGACGAATACTGCTACAACAGATTTATTGACCTGGTCCCTTCCCTCTCCACCTTCGGTCACCTGTTCACACTGCTGCAAAGCGAAAAGTACAGCGATATATGCGAGCTTGGTCCTCATAAAATCACGAGAAACTACTGGCTTGAGCGTCAGTGGCATCACACCGTTGACGTTTATAATCCCCGTACCATACAGGTAATAGGAAGTATGCTTGAACAGTACATCCCCCTGTTCCGCTCAAAATACTTCAATATCTGCTGCGACGAGACACTTGACCTGTGCAGCGGAAAGAACAAGGGCAAGGACAAAGGCGAAGCCTACTTCCATCACCTTGACAAGCTGATCGAAATAGTAAAATCCCACGGCAAAATCCCCATGATATGGGGAGACGAATGTATGTCAAAGCCTGAAATGGCGAAGCAGCACGTACCGGGCGATACTGTCATACTCAACTGGTGCTATCACAAGGAGGTCAACGAGTGGATCCCTAAGTTCTACTACGATCTCGGTTTCAATCAGATCGTATGCCCCGGCACCTCCTGCTGGGATAACTTTGTTGAGAATATCGACATATCCATTGGAAATATATCGGATTTTGCCGCACACGCTAAAAAATACGGCGCTCTCGGTATGCTCAACACCAACTGGGGTGACTTCGGACATATCTGCTCCTTTAACTGCAACCTGTACGGCGCGCTTTTCGGAGCTCAGAAAAGCTGGAATGTTGACGCGCCCACCGACACGGAATTTGAAAAAGCCGCAACGCTGCTTATGTATGACACAGAGAATTTCAACATAGCAAACGTACTGCGAAAGCTCAGCGAAGCCGCTTACACCTGCTCATGGGATAATTTTGTCGTATGGCACAGCGCCGTCACACTTGAGGGAAAAGACGAAATGCTGCGCCTCTACGGCAAGGATGGCTATTACCCCGAAGACAACATAAATTCCGCAGAGCTGTGCAGACAGGCGATAGACGAGCTTGCCTCGCTGAACGTGGCAGATAAGAGAATAAAAGACCTTATTCTCGGCGCCAAAGGTATCGAGCTTATGAACAGAGAATACCTCTATGTAAATAAAGCCGAGGGCTTCTGCGACGGAGATGCACTGCAAGCCGAATTTGACGAGTGGCTTAAAGAGTACAGCGCGTCATGGCTGGAAAGCTGCAAGCCCTCCGATCTCTCCATTCTTCAGGAGTTTATCGGGAATATTACAAAGATAGAAAAGTAATAGTTAATGAAAAAAATCTGACAGGCAAATTTCGCCTGTCAGATTTTTTGTTGTTTTACTGTGCCTATCAAGGCAGGCGAATATCGTCGCGTGTCATCTGAAGCTCAAGCCATGCAAAAAGCTGCTCGATCTTCGCTTCATCGTCCTTTATCAGCTTTATTTCACTCACATGATGCCACCAAAATGAGTTCATATATCTGAACAATACAGGAAAAGCTTTACGCTCCTCATCAGAGTAGTTATAGAATTCTTCAATACACCTGAGATTACGGAGAAAAGCGTCGATGCGTCTTTTATCAAGCTCTTCATCATACAAAAACAACCATCTTCCGGAGCTGTCAAAAAGTCTTTCTTCCCATATCTGCCACAAAGCAGCACGAACAGAATAGTTAAGTACAGGTTCCATGCCGCACAGATTAAAGTCTATCAAGCCCTCAAAACCATATTGTGCGTTGATCAAAACATTATTACTGCCGAGATCCCCCTGAAAACAAGATACAGGCAGCGATGCATAGATCTTACGCAACTCCTCTTGATTTTTATAGAACAGATCAAGCAGTTTTTCAGCACGTGAACAATATTCCGGAAGTTCCTTTTTTACAAAATCAAAGAATTGCTCAGCACATTCAGTAGCTTCGTCTGTTGTGTCCGGAGCGGAGTGAGGTTCAAGCAGACAATAAGCCGAGCCAAACGGCAGGAAATCAAAGTGTGCTGCGGATACCTTACCCAAGGAGCGCAGCATGTCATAAACGTAAACAGGTGTACCTGTTTCATCCTTTTTAAGTTCATTCTCCAAGCTCTCGGCAATATCAAATTTTGCAAATTCCTCGGCATGAACACAAAAAGTTCTGCCGTTTTCTGTATATTGATAAACAACATCCCCGTTTTTATTAGGTATAATATCGGGACAGTAAATACCCAGCTTATTGTACTCAGCTATCAGCCTTTGCCAACCGCGTATACGTTCTGCGTTTGTAAAAGCATTAGAAGCATGCTTTATAACAAGCTTTCTGTTTCCGTCATCCGTAATATATACTTTGCGAAAATCCTTATCGCCTCGGCATAGATCAAGTGTTTCAATATTTTCGGGAACAGTATCATAGTACAAAAGAAACAATTCTTTCTCAATATCCATTTCATCAACTCCTTACTTTTGAAAAACGGGGCTGCTGCAAATAATAAAAGAATCACAGCAGTCCTTTCTCTGCGTAAAATGCTGTTAAATTCAGTACGTCTGCAAATCAGACAAAAATCAAGCTATGGCTTTCTTGCAAGATAAAGAACTATTGTATTATTAAGAGTTATTTTGTTGCCAAAGCTTAGTATAGCATTTCTTATCCCGTCTAAAAACTTCGATTTGTATGGTTCTGATATTGTTAATTGGTGAGCGCAAATACTGATAAAGGTAACATATTCATCTGCGGTATATTCTACAACCTGATGATATTCACGCCGTTCAAAATCAACAAACCCATAGTTTACGGCATTATTGTAATTAAAATTTGTATTGTACGGTAGTTCGGGTTTGAAGAACTGTGAATAAACCTCCTGAATTTTTTCATAGAGTTTTTCATTTGGAGTTTTATAGTCAGTATGCGTCATAAACATGGCGAGAGTACCATGGCTTTTCAAAATATCATATACCTTAGGAAACGCGATTTCTTCCGGTATCCATTGAATTGTTGCTGCTGAATAAACTAAGTCAAAGGTATTTTTTTCAAAGGGATAAGTTTCAAAATCTGCATTAACAATACTGAAATTTTTATATTTGCTAAATTTCTCCTGCATGTTCTTTGTGAAATTCTCACCGAGCTCAACGGCGAAATAAGAACAATCGGTTTTTAAGATCGGTTCTGTTGCCTGTCCGGTACCCGGACCGATCTCAAGTGCGCTTTTTGTTTCATCAAGCTTTGCATGGGAAATAACATCCGCAAAAAGCTCATTACAATACCTGAACCTAAACTCATCAAAATCCTTAGGCTGTACCTTGTCATTGAAAACTTTCCTGTAATCCATGTTCATCGCCTCCTCCAAAAATATAAAAATTTGCAATAATTACCTTATTTATTCATGCTCCGCGCGTTGCCGTAAGCGTATATGTTACACCCCAGTTTTTCAGAACCGCGACTTCTGAAAATCCTGCTTTTTTCAGAATCTCTGCTTCGTGCGCGACCGTAAGAGGGGTATCGAAATGATAAAAGGATTCATCCGTGATACCTTGCTCTTGCTTTAGTTTTTCAAAGCTTTCAAAGCCTTCTGTTTCCATTTCATCCGACAATGCAAAGTAATCCGTTAAAACGAAATATCCGCCAGGCTTTAGGGCATTGAACAATTTTTCATACAAATACAGCTTTTGTTCGGGAGTGAAGTGATGCAATGATTCAACCGACACCGCGGCGTCATATGCGTTATCTTTAAAAGGCACATCAAAATAAGAGCCGTTTATCAGGTGTAAGCTTTTATCCCCGAACTTTTCGGAAAGCGCCCTCAGCATATCCGCTGACAGATCTATCCCGGTAACATGCGCCGCAGGACTCAGGAGAAAATATTCTTCCAATTCAAGCCCTGTACCGCAGCCCAGATCAAGAACATTACTGTTTTCTTTTATCGGAAGCTGTTCTGCCGTAAATTTGTAAAACTCAGATGCTCCCTCAATATTTGTCAGCATATGTTGGTCATAACCGTCGACTCTTTTTCTGAAAAAGTCATCCATTTTTTCAAGCATTATTTATCACCTTAAATTCATGTTCCAGTATACTCATAAAAATCTTATCTACATACTTTCCATTGACAAAATACGCCTCAGGCAATCTCCCTACCTCTCTAAATCCTACTTTTTTATAGCACGATATGCCTGCGTAATTGTCGGCATGGACAGTGAGATTTATGCTATGCAGATTAATTGTATTAAATCCGTAGTTCAGGATCATCCGAATTGCCTCTGCACCGTTCCCTTTACCTCTTTGCTCTTCCTCACCAATAAAGATACCAATATAAGCACTACGGTTTATATGATCAATGTTATGAAGACTGATACTGCCTATTAATTCATCGTTGTCAAGAAGTACTATAGCGTAGCGCTGCATATTTTTAGGCGGCTCATAAAGCCACTTCAAATCGCTTTTCGATGAGACAACACATGAATATTGACCAAAATTAACCGCAACAGCTTCATCATTCATCCACTTTATGTAACTATCAATTTCATCTGCGTTGATCGGCGACAGGTATATGTGTTCACCAATCAGCTTCTTATAATATTTCATTTTATCACCTCCCGTGAAATGCTATATAACATACTTATCCGCCTGCGTGTGCCACATTTCGGCGTACTTGCCGCCGGCGCGAAGCAGGCTTTCGTGGTCTCCCTCCTCACAAACTGCACCGTTTTCCATTACGATTATTCTGTCTGCAAGGCGAGTAGTGGAAAGTCTGTGGGAAATAAATACAACTGTGCTGTCTTTTGCCGCTTCGCGCATATAAATATTGAAATTGTATTCCGCTATAGGGTCAAGAGCACTTGACGGCTCGTCCAGTATAATAAGTCCCGAATTTTTATAAAACGCACGTGCTATGGCGATCTTCTGCGCCTCGCCGCCGGACAGGTTTACTCCCTCATCGTCAAACTCCGCAGTAAGCTCAGTATCAAGACCGTGCGGCAAACGCTCCAGCCTTTCGCCGAAGCCGCTGTGTCTGAGCGCCGAACGTACCTTTTCGTCATCAGTGCTGCCATCTGTCACGTCCATTACTACGTTTTCCTTAACCGTTCCGCCGTACAGGTTGAAATCCTGAAAAACTACACCTATATTATGGCGGTACGCCTTTACGTCATAGCTTTTAATACTCTGCCCGTCCATATATATTTCGCCCTCGGTGGGATCGTACAGGCGAAGCAGCAGCTTTGTAAGAGTGGTCTTGCCTGCGCCGTTATAGCCTACAATAGCGATCTTCTCCTTGGGACGAAGTGACAGTGAAACATTGTTCAGAACGTACCCGTCTGTGTCGTTATACTTAAACGAAACGTTTTTCATCTCCAATGAGCACGGCTCATGGGAAACAGGCAGGTTTTCCTCTGATTTGATCTTGCCGTCACGTCTGAGAAACTCGCGCACCTTCTCCACATACATACAGTTTTCAGCAGAGTTTGAAAGTCTCAGAATAACGCTTGTAAAAGCCCAACGGACACGGTACACCGAGCGCATCATAACTACCATGGTAGCATAGCTTATGATCTCCAGCACGCTTGCCTGATAGGCAAGAACAAGAACAAACAAAAGGTCAAACAGTGCAATATCAAAAAAGTCCTGCGCCCATGTGAGCAGATTAAGCCTTTTGTTGTGGCTGCCCACGACCTCGCAAACCTTTTCGGTGGCTTCATCAAAATCGTCAAACGCGCGCTCTCCCGCCTCGCTGCCCAAACGCAGCTCCTTTGCGTAGTCTGAAAGGTAAAACAGTCTCTTTATGTATCCTGTTCTGCGCCTGTATTTCTCGCGCAGAGCAAATTTACTGTAGTTATACTTGCTTCGGGTAAGCTGAAGCACCATAGTTAGCACGGCGGACAACGCCACAACGGCGAAAGCTGCCGGACTTACCGCCGCAAAATATACACCCGTAGTTATAACCGTGCCCAGTGACATTGAAATTACGGAAATTATTTTCAAAATATAATCCACAAGTCCTACAGCCTTTTCAGTAGTCATTATGAAATCGTTATAATAGGTCGGATCGTCAAAATATTCAAGATCAACGTCATGCGCCTTTTCAAAAAGCATATTTTTGATCTTTGTTTCAGCTCTCAGCTTTGCTTTCGGCAAAAGCCACTGTCCTACTACCGAGCCGAGCACGCTTGACACCATAAGCATAATCACTACTGCAAGTATGGGATAAAAAGCCGAAGTGAACGGCTTGTTGTACTGTATACAGTCAAGCACCGTTTGGATAAGCCATGTGTGCTCAATAAATATAAACACCTGAACCCTGAACTGCTCCAGTGCATACAGCGCTACGCCCACGGGGCTTGCGGAAAACACAAGCTTTATTAAAAACCAGTTGTCGGCAATTATCTTTTTTGCCGAAAGCTTCGGAGCCTCTGCAAATTCCATGTTTTTCTTTTTCATACAGCTTCCTCCTCTCCGCCTGCTGCAAGGTAACTCTTAGCCTGATGAATAAACATATCGGCATATGCACCGCCCTTTGACATAAGGGCACTGTGCGTACCGCTCTCAACAAGACAGCCGTTTTCAAACATCAATATTTTATCAGCAGACTTTACAGACGACAGTCTGTGAGAAATGAGGAAAACTGTTTTATTCTCCGTCGCCTCCATGATAGCATTGAACAGATCGTACTCCGCTATAGGGTCAAGAGCACTGGAAGGCTCATCGAATACCATGCATCTTCCGTTTTGCACCAGTGCTCTTGCAACCGCCAGCTTTTGATACTGACCGCCTGAGAACACCGCTCCGCTGTCGTCAAACTCTCTTGTCATGGTAGTATTCATGGATTTTTCAAGCCCCTCTACCTTATCCCATAGTCCTACCTTTTCAAGAGCTGTGCGCGCCGCCTCCTCGGTGTCCTCACACTCCGCGCCCATGGTAATATTATCAAGCACGCTCATAGCAAACACCTTGTAGTCCTGAAAAGCTGCGGAAAACAGCTTGCGGTATGATCTTACCTCATATTCTCTGATATCGATGCCGTTAAGAAGTATCACGCCCTCATCAGGGTCGTAAAGGCGGAGAAGAAGCTTTACTATAGTGCTCTTTCCCGCGCCGTTATGGCCTACCAGCGCGATCCTCTCCCCTCCGCGAACGGTGAATGACAGAGCATTAACAGCAGCCTCGCTGCTGCCGTCATACTTAAATGTAACGTTTCTGAACTCGATAGTGTCTATTGCCTCAGGCACGCTTAGTCCCTTGCCGTCCTCGGGGATCCTTTCTTTGTAATTCAAAAATTCGCGCACATTCTGAATGTAAATGCAATCGTTATGCAGTTCCATACTATATTCAAACAGACCTATTATCCTCCAGGACGCTGCCGTCATTACCGATGTAAAAATAGTCATTTCGGCAAGGTCAATAGTACCCGAAACAAGTGCCCGATAGCTGCAATACAGCAGTATGCCTTCAAAGATCATCAGGTAGTTAAACTGCACCTGCCCCCAATACACCGCGCCGCTGCCAAGTGCAAAGCGATCCCAGATACGCAGATTTTTTCCTACAGCATCAGAGTGCTTTTTCTGCATCATATCGTATACGCCGGTTATTCTCATTTCCTTTGCGTACTGACCGAGATGCAGTACTCTCAAAACGTAATCTATGATACGCGCATTTCTTGTGTTTTCTTTATACCGTTTTTGGTCGATACTGTTAAGCCACCTGCCGAAAACGAAATTGCCTATTATGGGAAAAACAAGAAACACAGCAATATACGGATCGGTTTTCATCATTACTGTCATATAAAAAACAACTAAGGCAAATGCACTCAATATCTGTAAAATTCCGTAAAACACATTCTGTATTCGCTCAGGCGTATTGTCCAGCGCTCTTGTGTACTTATTGTAAAATTCAGCATCCTCATAGCACGCAAGCTCTACATTGGCGGCTTTCTTAAAAATAAGCTTATTTATATGTTTGCTGAAACGCTCATCCACTGTTTCAATATCGTAGACATACTTTGTCTCACAGAATTTAACAACTAAAATTGCGGCAAACATAGTTGAAACAAGAATTACAATATTTATAAACGGGCTGCGGGATTCTATAAAGCTTACAAGGAATTTAACATAATATGTATTATTATACGCCATATAAACGGCCCATGCCAGCATTATAACGATCCACAAAACCGCATACTTTTTATAAAATTTCAAATACTCTTTTACGGCAAAAAGGCAATTGTCAAAGATCCCTTTTGCTGTTATTTCTTTTTCTTTCTTCTCTCTCTTTTTGAATAACTTCATACGATCTCCTTCTTTCAATATTACTTCACTAAACAAACCGAATATACTCTGAGATAGTTGAAAGCGTTCTCCTTTCTGCGCGCTCGGCGGCTGTTGTTTGAAAATCAAGCTTATATTTTATATTAACTTTCTTTTTTGAGCAAAAAAGAAAGTTAGAAAGAAAAATGCTTCAAAGGGAACGGAAAGAATTCCTTTCCCTTTGAAATCCCATTCTTTCTTTCAGCTTCCGAAGGAAGCATAACGAAATTTACAGCAAACCTTTAGGGGGCAATAGCCCCAATATTGTTTGACAGAAGCTAACGTGTGCTTCCCGCAGGGAAGCACACAGGAAAGTGGGATATTTAGCGGTAAAACAAATTTACTCAAAAGCTGAATTTGTAGCTTCGTCCTCATACTGTCTGGTGTACAGTCCGTAGTAATAGCCGCCTTTGGCGATAAGCTCCTCGTGGGTTCCCTGCTCCACGATCTTACCGTCGCGCACGACCAGTATCAGGTCCGCATTTCTGACCGTTGACAGTCTGTGCGCTATAACAAGCGATGTTCTGCCCTTGATTATAGTATCTATAGCGGACTGTATCTTCTGCTCGGTTATAGTGTCAACAGACGCGGTTGCCTCATCAAGCACAAGTATTTTCGGGTCGGCAAGCACCGCTCTTGCAAAGGATATAAGCTGCTTTTCTCCGGTGGATAAAAGATCTCCGCCCTCTCCAACATCACTGTCAAGTCCGTTTTCAAGATGCTCCACCACGCCCTGTGCCGACACAAGGCTGAGTGCACGGTCAATATCGTCCTCAGTCGCACCCGGATTGCCGTACAGAA
Source organism: uncultured Lachnospiraceae bacterium (assembly GCA_964490165.1). Classification (GTDB taxonomy): domain Bacteria; phylum Bacillota; class Clostridia; order Oscillospirales; family CAG-272; genus Avispirillum. The sequence goes on from CAZBAR010000003.1 coordinate 58,004, forward strand.
GATTTTCACGAACCGTGCCCGAAAACAGATGCGGCGTTTGAAGCACATAGCCGATAGCGCTGTGCAGCCAAAGCTGCGAGCGTTCTCTGGCGTCTCTGCCGTCGATAAGCACCTGACCCTCTGTAGGCTCAAAAAATCTGCACACAAGATTGACAAGGGTAGACTTACCCGCTCCGGTCTCGCCGACTATGGCAATATTCGTGCCGAACGGTATTTTCAGATTGAAGTGCTCCAGCACATACTCATCGCCGTCGGGATACTTAAAGCTAACGTCGCGAAACTCTATATCACCGCGAATGGCCTCCCAGTTTTCACGCTTCGCAGTGAAGCTGTCGCCGTACTTCTCAATTACTTCGGGAGTGTCCTTTACGTCAGACTCTGTCTCCACAAGGCGAGAAAAACGCTCTATATTTACCTGCGTGGTAATAAGGTCGGATATGCAGTCGATTATCCATCTTACCGGCTCCATCATTCCCTGCGCATAGGACATAAACATAGAAAACGTTCCCACCTCTTCGGCTGCAATATATCCTCCGCGCCACAAAACTATCGCCAGCGCAAGAGATGACGCCAGATTCATGGTAACAGCAAACATACTGCGTATGCGCGCGCCCTGCACTGTCTTTTTCAGCATAGCATCTGTATCGCTGACAAAATGATCAGTCATTTTGTCCTCAATAACAAGCGTCTTTACCGTTTTTGCACCGGTAATGCCCTCGTTAAAGTTTCCCGTTATCTTAGAGTTTATCTCGCGCACCTCGCGGTTGACGCGAATAAGCTTTTTCTGAAACAGCGAAAATATCACGGTAATAAGCGGAATTATCGCCATTATCATTAACGCCAGCTTATAGTTGATAACAAGCATTACGATTATTGAAAAAAGCAGATACGATATGTGCCAGACGCCGTCCATCATGGACCACGATACAAGCGAACCGATGCGGCTTGTATCGCTCATAACTCTTGCGTGAATATAGCCGACGCTGTTCTGATTGTAGTACGAAAACGACAGCGTCTGCAAATGATTGAATGCCGCGTTTCTCAGGTCCTTGTTTATACTGACCTCAACGCGCATAGCGAAGGCACATGAAATATAGTTTACAACGCCGGTGAGTATAACGGTCAGCGCGTAGATAACTATGAAAAACGGCAGTGTGTCAAGGGTGTTCTCACCCACAAAATGGTTGAGCGCATATCGCTGGTACAGAGGCGTTACCGTATCGAACGCGCTTCCAAGCAGACCGCAGATTATCATCAGCGCGATCAAACTTTTGTACTTCTTCATAAAAGGCAGTATTTTTCCGACTCCGAAAAACGGCAGTGCCTTTTTCTCGTTTATTTCTTTGTAATCTGTCATACCGTATCACTCCCCTTTCTTATCATCCTGCGATCCTGACTGGATCTCATATATTTTCTGATAGATCCCGCCGCCGCGCTTCAGCTCCTCATGTGTTCCGCGCTCCACTATCCTGCCGCGGTCAAGCACCAGTATCTGATCTGCCGCCGACAGCGTGGTTATGCGGTGCGAAATGAGTATTATGCTTGACGTGCCGAAACGCTCCTCCAGCGAGCGGCGTATCTTTTCATCTGTCTCGGTATCCACCGCTGACAGTGAGTCGTCAAATATCATAACAGGCGTTTTCTGCGTAAGTATTCTGGCAATAGCCGCCCTCTGCTTCTGTCCGCCTGAAAGAGTCACTCCTCTCTCGCCTACAAAGGTGTCGTAGCCCTGTGTAAAGCCCTCAACAGTTTCGTCAAGACAAGCGGCGCGCGCCGCCTCGCGTATTTCACTCAGCGTTATACCGTCGTCTGTAATTCCTATATTCTCCGCAATTGTGCGCGAAAACAGATACGGCTCCTGCAGAACGATGCCGATATTTTTTCTCAGGTGCTCCGCCTTTATGTCGGCGATATCAACGCCGCCGACAGTGATCCTGCCGCTGTTATCAGGCAGATCGTAAAGCCTGTCCAAAAGCAGCATCATTGTAGATTTACCGCTGCCCGTGCCGCCGAGAATACCCAGCGTTGTACCGCCCTTCATAGTAAAGCTTATATCGTGAAGCATTTCGGGGCAGCCCTCGTACGCAAAATTAACGTGATCAAAAACAATATCCCCACTCATATCGGGGCAAACGGCATTGGGCTTGTCGCACTCAATTTCAGACTCCATAATGTATCTGATACGGTCGATCGAAACACCCGCCTTGCTCATTTCCGATATCATTCTGCCAAGCTGACGTATAGGCCACATAAGCAGCGCGTTATAAGAGATAAACGCTATGTATTCGCCGGGTTCCATGCTTCCGTTTATGCAGAAGACCGCGCCGAATACGACAACAAGAAGTATCTGTGTTCCTGACAGAACGTCGGAAGTGCTCCAGAATCGGCTCATTACCTTTGCCAGTCTGACCCACAACCCCGTATAATACTCGTTATGCGCTTCAAAGCGCTCTTTTTCATAGCGTTCCCGTCCGAAAGCGCGGACTACCCGCACGCCTGTCAGATTTTCCTGCGCCATTGCCGACAGCTTGCCCTCGTTTTCGTCGCACAGAGCAAAGCCGCGCCCGATATTCTTGTGAAACATCAGAGAGTACAGCACGATAATAGGAGTCGGCGCAAGGGATATAAGCGTAAGCGGCACGTTCATTGATGACATAAACGCAATAGACATAACAAGCAGTATTACTATTCTGAATATGCTTGTAAGCTGTTCGGAAACGAAGTTTTTCAAAGTATCGATATCCGAAGTGCAGCGCTGGATTATATCGCCTGTGCGGTTTTTCATGTGCCACGAAAAGGGCAGCCGCTCAATGCGTGAGAAAAGGCTGTCTCGCATATTTTTAACAAGCCTTTCCGATGCGATAGTGTTTGTAACTCGGAAGGAGTACTGCGCCGCCACCCGCACGATTTCTACGGCGAGAATGGCGAGAGCCATTATCCACAGATTGCGTCCCAGATATTCAAATCCGCCGAGACTGTCCACAAAGCGCATTATGACAGGGGAAAAATCCGCTGCTTTACCGCCGATGGCGTTATCTACCGCCGCGCGTATTATCTGCGGAGTTATCATATCCGCAAATACCATAAGAGCCGCGGACAGTATGCTCAGAGCAAACATTGCAAGACATCCGTGGAGGAAATACCAAATAAGCGCCGCCTTCTTTTTTCCCTCAGAGCGCTTTGCTGTTATCTTCTCGTTCTTTTCATTTTTCTTCTTCATTTTCATCGATACCGTTCCTTTCATAACTAAAATTCCAGCCAAAACAGCGCAAAAAAATGCGGTGCAGGCTCGTACCCACACCGCAAAGCGTATAACTGCGACTATTATTCAGCACTCTCTGAGGAGAGGACAAAAAAGGAGCAGCCCGGTGAATACTCGACCTATGATATTTACAGCGTAATTATAATCCTTAATAACGATGGTTGTCATATTGGGTTCTCCTTTCTTAAAAATTAAACTGTTAAGATTTTACTACAGGAATTTGCATATGTCAAGGCATTTTAATAATTTTTGCACAATTTTTTCATAAAATGCAAAAATGCATTTACAAAGGCATTTTATAGTAATATACTGTTTATACAAATCAACGATTTTACAAAAACGAAAGGTTCGGTATATATGTTCACTCCCAAAACACTTGAATTTATCGCTGAGAACCACTGGAGAGGCGACAAAGAGTGGTTTTCCTCTCATAAAAACGAATACACGGAATTTGTGCAAAAGCCTCTGATCGAGCTGGCGGAAGCTATTGCACCTACGATAGAGAGTATAGACAGCGCTCTTATAACCGATCCGAAATCAGCTGTCGCGCGCATATACCGCGATATGCGCTTCGCTAAAGGCGGCTCGCCTTACCGCGAAATGCTTTGGATATCATTCAGGCATGACAGAAAGGCTTTTCCCTGCCGTCCCGAATTTTACTTTGTTTTCTCACCGCGCGAGCTTTTCTACGGTTGCGGATATTACTCGGCAAAAGCCGATTCAATGGAAGCGCTCCGCCGTCTTATTTTGGAAAACGACAAAAAATTCACAGCGGCAAAAGCGGTGCTTGAAAAGCACGGTGATTTCAGCCTTGAGGGCGATATGTATAAAAAAAGCCGCTACGGCGAATATTCCGAAAACCTCAGAAGCTGGCTGGACAGAAAGACCGTATGCTGCTCATACCGTCCCGATATAAGCGAGCTTTTCGACAAAGCTCTCCCTGAAAAAGTTCGCACTGTTTTTCTTGAAATGAAGCCTGTATATGAGTTCCTGATGCACGCAGAGAAAGCTGTTGATAACAATTGAGTTTGCCACGGAGTTAAAACGCTATGAAAATAGACCGCCTTATGGGCATTATTACAATATTGCAACAAAAGAAGACCGTTACCGCGCCGTATCTTGCCGAAAAATTTGAGGTCTCCCGCCGGACTATCGGCAGAGATATTGAGGACCTGTGCAAAGCAGGCATTCCTGTCGTTACATCTCAGGGAACGGGCGGCGGTATATCCATAATGGAGGGATTTTCTCTCGACACCACCGTGTTTACAAAATCCGAGCTGACGGCTATATTTGCAGGGCTGAAATCTCTTGACAGTGTTTCCGGTTCAGCGTCAGCCGAGCGTATAGCAGAAAAAATCGGCGGAGAGTCCGCGGTGCGGCTTGCCGACCATATGGTTATAGACCTTGCGTCTTTTTACAAAGACGACCTGTCAGAGAAGATCGAATGCATAAAGGCCGCTATAGAAAGGTCGCGGTGCATAGAGTTTCATTACTGCTATGACAAGGGAGAAGCGGACAAGCTGATCGAGCCGTATCTGATCGTCTTTAAGTGGTCAGACTGGTATGTGTTCGGCTTCTGCAAGGAACGACAGGATTTTCGGATGTATAAACTGCGTCGGATGTGGAATTTAACGGTCACTGACGAAACGTTTACTGTACGGGAAGTTCCCGAAGAGAAAAAGCGTTTCGGCACTCATATAACAGATGACTATGTGATAACTGCAATCTATGACGCTTCCGTAAAATACAGATTGGTTGAAGAGTACGGACACACCTGTTTTACAGAACAGGAAGACGGAAAACTGTATACTGAGTGGGGATTTACTACTCAAAAAGGCGCTGTGGAGTGGTTTCTCGGCTTCGGCGATAAGGTAAAAGTGCTCTCCCCTCCCGAAATGGTGGAACAAATGAAAAATGCTCTTGATTCTATAAAAAAACTATATGAAACATGACATACAGCTGTCGTGTTTCGTATGATATAGTTTAGAAAAAATAGGAGATGTTTATATGCCCTTTGATTTCAAAAAAGAATATAAAGAATTCTATATGCCGCCGAAAAAACCAAGTATTGTGACGATACCGCCTATGAATTACATTGCGGTTCGCGGCAAGGGCGATCCCAACGAAGAAAACGGTGAATATAAGAATTCGATCGGTCTTCTTTACGGCATCGCCTTTACAATTAAAATGAGTTATAAGGGTGACCGTAAAATAGACGGATACTTTGAATATGTAGTCCCTCCCCTTGAAGGACTTTGGCATCAGGACGGAGTCAGCGGTATCGACTATACACGTAAGGACAGCTTTAATTTTATATCACTTATCCGCTTGCCCGACTTCGTGACAAAAGATGACTTCGATTGGGCTGTGTCGGAAGCCGCACACAAAAAGAAAACCGATTTTTCGTCGGTAGAATTTTTCACATACGATGAGGGCGAATGTGTACAGTGTATGCACATAGGCTCATATGATGACGAGCCGTCAACGATCACCGCTATGCATGAATACGCGGCACAGAACGGATATGTGCCTGACATTACCGATACCCGGCAGCATCACGAGATCTATCTTTCCGACCCGAGAAGATGCGATGTCAGCAGGCTTAAAACGGTAGTCAGACATCCAATAAAGAAAGAATAAAGGAAAGGAATCATCACAATAATGAAAACTATATGCGGACTGGATTGCAGTGAATGCGAACTGCGAGACAATTGCAAAGGATGCACTGAAACAAACGGCCGTCCAATCGGAGGCTCATGTATGATCGCCGTATGCTGTGAGAACAAAGGCTGTAAAAACTGCGGCAGAGCATTTGAAACGCCATGCGGACTGAAAGACCAGCTTATTGCCGAGTTCAATGATCTCGGTATCGAGGATATGGAAGAAGTAACAAACCTTTACGCTCTCCACGGCTCATACATAAATCTTCAGTACACGCTCCCCGGCGGGCAAAAGATAAAATTCTGGGATGATAACAGAATATATCTGGGAAATCAGATATGCAAGAAAAACAGTTCAAGATGCTACGGGCTGACTGCCGACGAAAACTATCTTTTGGTATGCGAATACGGCGAAGGCGGATCAGATGCGGAGATAGTTGTTTATAAAAGACGGAAATAAGGAAAGGAAAGTAGGACATGACAATGATAGAGTCAAGATGCGGACTGCACTGCACCGAATGTGAGTTTAAGCAATCCGGCGGCTGCGACGGGTGCGAAAAAATGGATGGTAAGATCTTTTGGGGCGAATGTCCCGTTGCATTATGCTGTAAGAATAAAGGCTTTACCCATTGCGGCGAATGTCCTGATATTCCCTGCGAGCTTCTGACTGAGTTTTCATGCGATCCGGAGCAAGGCGACAACCCGCCTGGAGCGAGAATAGAGCAGTGTAAACGTTGGCACGCCGAAGCGAAAGGAAATGTATAATTTATGAGTATAACTATCCGTAAAGCTGTGCCGTCTGACGCACCCGCGCTTTTTATACTAAACGAAAAATTCAACGGAGTAAGTAATATTACTGTAGAGCAAATCAAACATTCCATTGAGAAAAACGACCGTGAGGAAGTGTTCACAGCTTGTCAGGACGGCTCTCTTATCGGTTTTTGCTGCGTGCAAGTATTTAAGTCTTTCTGCTATGATGTCGATTATGCAGAGATCACAGAGATCTATGTTGATGACGCTTATCAGCATCAAGGTACAGGAGCGCAGCTGCTCAGTTTTGTCGAACAGCATTTTGAAAAGACCGGTATAAAAAATTTTCAGTTGTTTACAGGAGGCAAGAATTATTCGGCACAAGCCTTCTATGAAAAAAACGGGTATAATAAAACATCAGAAATAATGTACAGAAAAAGAAGATAACGTAACTGTTCTGTATAATTATAAAACTGTATTTCAAATCCAAAAACAGGTAATTGCAAATGATACATAACTTTTCAGATTTTTGCACCTCTCTCACCGAATGCGGTTTCTCTATGGGTGGCGGCAATGCAAAAGGTATTTTTGCCGTAGTTTCACACGGTTGGCAGGATCAGGAGAATATCGACTCACCCATAAAATGGCATACAGGCGATCCGGAAACCGATCCGTGGGAATGGCGTATGCGTGTTCTGGAGGAGCGTGACGACATCGCCTATTCAAAGCTTTTCTTCCGTACAAGCGGATATATCACCAAAGAATGGTATCCATACTTTTACGCCATACGCAGAAACGGCGAAAGCTTTGAAGAAGCCTATGAGAGCGGCACAGTAAGCGGTATGGCAAAGCGTATTTACGATATTGTCTCCTGTGGTGAGGTCGCTTTTCACGAGATAAAGCAGGCGGGTGGTTTTCGGCGTGAAGACAATGCAAAATTTGATCGTGCCATAGTTGAGCTGCAAATGCGGATGTTCATTACTATGTGCGGACGAGCGCAAAAAATCGGCAAGGACGGAAATAGCTACGGTTGGAACAGTACGGTATTCACTACCGTAGAAAACTTTTGGCTTGAGCGCGGACTTTCTCTGCCTGATCTCGATGCGGCGCAGAGCTATGACAAGATCAGAGCAAAAATCTTGACGCTGAACCCAAATGCAGAACAGAAAAAGATAGATAAATTTATAAAAGGATAGGTTAAGATATGGGACGATCAATGATGCAGGTATATGTTAAGGGAAGCAAAGAAGCATTGGAGCTTTATCGGAAAGCCTTTAATGCGGAGATTTTGTGCACATATCCGGATGATAACGGAGGGTATATGCACTCTGAACTCAGCGCCTACGGACAGGTGATCGCAATATCCGAAATCACAGAGGAAGTGATACCCGGAAACACGATGCAGTTTTGCTTTGACCTTGGAGAAGGCAGTGAAGAGAAGGTCAGAACAGCATATGAGGTGCTGAAACAGGACGCTATATCCTGTTCGCCCATAGGAAAGTGCGATTACAGCCCATGCCAATTTTATCTTACTGACAAATTCGGCGTATGCTGGTGCGTATTTGAATAGGAGAAAAATATGGACGGCTCAAAAATAATCTCTCTGCGCATGGAACGGCAATGCTTTATTGACAAAGCTGATGAAGCAGAATATATAAAACTTTACCGTGACACACAGCCGGGACAGAATGTGTACTGGAACGGGTTCGGCGAACCGCCGACGCTCACTTTCCGTGCTGATTTCAACGACACAGAATTTAACCGCCGCCGTCAACTTGACCGCAAGCTGATAAAGGGACGCTTTGCCGGCGGAAACTTAGGTTGGATAATGCCCGAAGACCTTGAACTGTTTGCGTCGCTGTACTGCAAACCGCTTACAAAGCCTACCTCGGAACAGCTGCAAATTCTTGAGCTTATAGAGCGCGCAGGTCCTTTCAACATTCAGCAGCTTAAAGAGGAAACAGGTCTGCTCGTCAAGCAGATAACCCCTGCCCTCCACCGCTTGCAGCAGGCCTTTCTGATATACGAGGATCAATATGACGGCGAATGGGATCGCGGTTGGTGCACCTTTGCGGAAATGTTTCCCGATGCCCGCACCGACAGATATACAAGGCTCGAAGCACTCAAGATCATACTACAACGCTTTGCATACCGCCATGTGGTTTTTGACGCTGCAATGGCAAAGTCTTTTTACAGGCTGCCCGAAAAAGACATAAGGCTTGCCATAGCTGAGCTGACCGCGGACGGTGCACTTGTTCCCTGTGACGGCGGCGCAATGCTGACAAGCGATGCTGAAATTCTTGAAAGCTATGAAGCGAAGCCGCCAAAAAGCATTTTTGCACTTCACAGAAACGATTTTCTGTATAAGTCGTATGAGCATCTGCTGAAGCCGTGGATAAAAGAGCTGACTGCTGGACTTGAATATGACTGCGAGCCTTTGCAGTATCTTCTTATTGACGGAGAATTTCACGGAGCGTCGGTCGGACACTTCCGTAACGGTCCGTATGATCTTAACGACATAGTCTGTGATCTGCCTGACGCCCAAAGCCGCAAAGAAGAAATAATCGAAGCGGTACAAGCCGTTAACTACACAAAATTGCCTGAACGATTTATGGGCAAAAAATTAAATTAGACAAAAGGTATTTACACATCAACAAAAGACAAAAACAAAACCGTCACACGCTGATAAAGAGTGTGACGGTTTTGTTTTAATATTATTCAGTTCTGAGAGCCACAACGGGATCCTTACGCGCTGCGAGCTTTGAGGGCAAAAGTCCTGCTACCATTGTAAGAATAACGCTAATAGCTACCAATATTACGCCCGCCTGCCACGGCAGTGCTGCAATATTCGATATATCTGCAAGGTTTTTGATTATTATATTAACAGGAATGCAGAGCAGCTCTGTTGCTCCGATGCCTATAAGTCCGGCGCTCAGTCCGACAATAAGCGTTTCAGCGTTGAACACGCGGCCAACGTCCTTCTTTGACGCGCCGATAGCGCGGAGAATACCTATCTCCTTCGTTCTCTCAAGCACGGATATATAGGTGATTATTCCTATCATAATTGAAGAAACCACAAGCGAGATCGAAACAAAGGCTATAAGGACATATGATATTGAGTTGATTATTGTAGTTATAGAGGACATAAGTATTGCTACGTAATCGGTATAGCTTATCTGATCAGCTTCATCCACTGTAGAATTATACTCGGAAATAATATCAGCGATATTGTCCTTCGCCTCAAAGCTTGATGCGTAAATATTTATTACAGAGGGATTATCAAGATCCACCGCACTCAGCTTTTTCATATTTTCCTCATAGGTCGACGAGGATACTGTGGCAGGCATATAGCTGTCATAATATCCGGCGAGAGTGTCGGTATCTGCATCTGCGATTTCCGCCGAAAGCATTTCGCAAAGCTGAGAATCCGGTACGGGGGACAGCTGCGCAGACATATTCTCCGCATATGCCGCAGATACTTTTGCCGCCGCTGCATCGCGTATAGTTTTCTCCACGTCTTCATCTGACATTTCGGAAATATACTTTTTAACAGTTTCGCTGTCGGCGCCTGAAGACTGCATATAAGCAGACATTATTGCCTCCTCCATTGCAGCTCTGTCGGGATACTGCTTCATTGCATCCTCAACGGAAGCAGCAAGCATATCATCAGGTATCTGTGAGGCTATCTTTATATACAGCTCTGCGCCGTCTGCCTCATCAAGCTCTGAAATATATTCACGCAGAAGCTCTGCTTTTTCATCAGCTGTCGGCTCAGGGCGTCCGTCGTCAAAGGGCAGACCTGTAAACACGTCTGTTGTCTCATCATTTCTCTGCTGAGTGGCAACGGCACTTTCGTTGGTGATGTCAATAAGCTTTTTCGTAAGGTCGGCAGTGTATCCGACAGCGCCCTGTATAGATGTGCTTGCCGCGTCGGGATTGGGACGTACTATACCGCATACCCGAAGCTCTATCCCGCTTTCAGCGGTTATCTTCATATACTCATCGTTATCGGACATATCTGTCCAAACACCGTCTCCGTCGGTATCTGCATATTTTGCCGAAGACGGTATTGCATAGAAAGTTCTTCCTATAAGCTCGCTGTACTCCCAGCTTTCCTGAGTCTCACTGTCCTTATGATCTTTATTCATTATATCGGATATTTCAGACTGATCCTTAAATCCGAGAGAATAAAGATATACGTCACTTATCTCATTATGTTCATCGACTGCCAGAACGATCTCGTTATAGCTTTCGGGCCAGTCTCCTGCAACCAGATCATATTGCTCGCGCACCAGCTTGTTTACACCGGTGCCGTCTCTTTCTGGTATGATCTCCGACCACACAGACATTCTCCTTGAGCTCATTGCAGAATACATAGAGCCTTCCTCTGCCGAAACGCTTACGCCCATCGCCTCATACATAGCGGTTTCAACTGTTGAAGGATTGATCTGAATAAGGTTTCCTTCCTCATCGTTGGCATAGACCAGCAGATCCATACCGTATCCGTATGAAATGGCACTTACATAATCATCAATAGAGTCATGATCTTCAATAAACTTCTTGAAGTCATGCAAATTGTTCTTGCTTACTTCCATATTGACAAATGAATTAAGCATATCAAACATCTGAGACGATGCGTACACCTTATCATTGTCATGGTCGCCCGCGTCTGTTTTACCCATAAAGAGAGACAGCATTTCGTCCATATCTATATTATCTTCCATAATGGATATAGGATATCCGGACAGCGTATCCTCCTGCACACGGTTTATATATGCCTGAACGCCGCTTGAGATCGCAAGTATCAACGCTATGCCTATTATACCTATTGACCCTGCAAACGCCGTAAGTATCGTTCGCGCCTTTTTAGTCATAAGGTTGTTAAGTGACAGTGACAACGCGGTAAAGAAGGACATTGAAGTCTTTGCTTTCCTGCCTTTTTTCTTCTTTTTATCTGCCTGATCGACCGCAGCAGCAACATTTTCTGCATTTGCCTTAATATTTTCGTCATTTGCCGTTTTTGGTGTATTGGGCTCATCAGATACTATCTTGCCGTCTGACAGCTGAACTATTCTTGTTGCATAATCCTCTGCCAGCGCAGGGTTATGCGTGACCATTATAATAAGCTTTGTCTTTGATATTTCACGAAGCAGCTCCATTATCTGAATACTTGTGGCAGTATCCAAAGCGCCGGTCGGCTCGTCTGCAAGCAGTATATCGGGATCGTTTACAAGTGCGCGCGCTATTGCAACACGCTGCATCTGACCTCCGGACATCTGCGACGGCTTTTTCTTAAGCTGGTTGCCCAGTCCTACACGCTCCAGCGCCTCTTTTGCACGGCGGCGTCTCTCCGCTCTCGGAACACCTGACAGAGTGAGCGCAAGCTCTACGTTTGAGAGGACGGTCTGGTGCGGTATAAGGTTATAGCTCTGAAAAACAAAGCCGATTGAATGGTTGCGGTAGGTGTCCCAATCGCGGCTGCGGTACTGCTTTGTGGAAACGCCGTTTATTACAAGATCGCCGCTGTCATAGCAGTCAAGTCCGCCTATAACGTTAAGCATTGTTGTTTTTCCGCTTCCGCTGGTACCGAGTATTGCTACGAATTCTCTCTCGCCGAAGGATACTGAAACATCGTCAAGCGCCGCTGTTACAGTGTCTCCGATGCTGTAGCTCTTTTTTATATTTTTTAATTCAAGCATTGGTGTCTCTTTCCTCGTTGTTCTTTATAATTGTTTCTCTGAATCTTACTGCAAAGTTTTTAATAGTGTTAAGGCTGTCTATGAGCTGCCGCTTTTCTTCATGCCCTATGCTGCCCGGTCCCGGAAATATCATCCTTGCGTCCTTCTCAATGGAGCCTATGACCCGATGTCCATGCTCTGTCAGAGCAAGCACTACCTTTCTCTCGTCCTCCTCACTTCTGCGGCGAAGTATAAAGCCTTCACTCTCCAACCGCTTGCACATCGATGATGCATTGCCCTGATTAAGCTTAAACGCCCTGAAAACAGAGCCTACCGTAGCGTCGCCGCTTGAATGAATAAAATACAGTGCGGCAGCTTGTATAGGCGTAAGACCGTATCGCTGAGTTACAGGAGATACGGTATGCTCGATGCTGTTTCTCAGCTTCAGCATTTCCATTACCGTTTCAAGGCACAGATTTTTATTTTTTTCGTTATCAATATCCATCTCAGTCATACGCTAAAATTTTATTTTCACTTCAAATCTATTGTGACATTTCGGACATACAACGCCGTGCTCACCCTTTCTTTTGGGCAGGCGAAGCATAGCTTTGCAGTGCGGACATTTTCTGTATCTGAAGCCTTTTATATCGCGAACACGGTTTTTCGTCAGCAAAAAAAATCCTTTTATTCTTCTGAAAAAGCCCATAAACACTTCGTTTTCACGCCGCCTTGCAACAGTATTGCGCGAAAGAACGCGGAAAAACATATAAACAAATACCGCAGTCTCAAGTACTCCCAGTATGACAGCGGAGATCATATTTCTGCAAAACAGCCGCGCTATCCAAAGAATAAAGAAAGCAGTAAGCAGTCCGTAATACAGACCGTCAATACCGTAGCGTCCCCAGAAGAAAGAACTCAGCCTATCTGTAAATCTCATGTAAAATCACCATGCTTTCTTTGGCTTTGTGCAAAGCACAAAGCGCGCGTGAAAAAGGGTATTTACGATTTGAATTTTCGTATTTTTCACGCTGACCTCCAGATATATTTGAACTAAATATATTCTAATCCAAATGTATTTCGGTTTATGCAGAAATATATTAACTTTTTGAAAAGTCGTTGTATATGAATCTACTCAGATAATAGTGGTCATCGACACAAGCTTTTTTTGAAAACAATACTGCCCGATCTATGAAAATGCGAAGGGGCGTCTTACATGACGCCCCCTTGGGTTATTTTTCATTGGTCTGACATATAGAGCTCAGCCCCAATAGAACACCTTTCTGCCCTCTGACGTGAGAGAGATATTTACGCCTTCCACTCCTATATCAATAATTTTTTCTTCGTCGCCTATCGTCTTGCCGTGCAGGGTAACTCTTCCGTCGTCCTCTTTTACAAAGCGAAGATTGTATGCTTCAAGCACAAACACATTGGAGTATTCAAGCACACCGTCCTGCCATGCACTCACCGTATATGTACATATTCCCGATGTGGGGCCGTAATTGACGGTGCAGTCTTCCTTTATACCGTCGCCGTCAATATCAAAGCTCATACCTGTGACTAATGAATTGAAATTATTCGCTTCATACCCCGAATATCCCTCCCAGATCATTTTTTCTATCATCGGCACGTATTCTTCGTTCGGCTCGAAAAAGTAACTTGAGATCGGGTGGTTGATCGGATGATACGTTATCTGGGTACGCGGAATATCATAGGTTGCAAGAATTGCGCGCATTTCGGCAAGCGTAGTGCCTTTAAGATCCACAAGATCCTCAATAGAAATATACTCGGAATCTTTATCGGGAAGCAGACCGAAATAATACGAATTTTCCGACAATTGCCATACATAGACAGCGAGCCCCTTTTCGGTGTCGATGTCAAAATATTCGGAGTACTTTTCCCGAAGCAGCTTATCTCCCGCTGCCGTAGGTATTTCATCTTTGGCAGCACTTTCGATGCCGGACATAAATTTGAAAAATTTCTCTGCCTTACGCTTGCAATTTTCATGCTGCTCAGATATATACCGAAGATTGTCAAACGCCTTTGATTGAAGCCGTAAAGGGAATTTACTCTTGATATCCTCGGCATACTTTGAGCCGTCGCCCGGCGTCCAGTATTCAACGGGGATATATCTTCCCTCTTCCTTTCTGACTGTGATCGCCGTGGGAGTATGAGCGCTTTGCTCGATCGTATCCGGATCACTGTACTCCTCATACAGCACCCACATATATACTGTCGTTTCGTCGCCTTTTTTCTTCTTGCCGAGCAGCTTATAATCATAGCACTGCGCGTACTGCTCGCTTTCGGGTCTTTGCGACTTATATTGCTCTGAGATCTGCTCACGGATAACGGCATTTAACTGTACATCGATCTCCGTGACAGGATCTGTCAAAAAGCAAACCGTCAGCAGAGCGCAGGCAACAGCCGCCGCGATTATCACCCAAAATGCAGGCTTTTTATAATTCAGAACCGACTTTATTCTCTTCTTTACTCCCACCTCGCCGAAGGCAAGCGGGCAGGCAGCAAGAGTTCTGCGCGATACGCTGCAATTTATAAGAGCCTCTGAATACGGCTTTTTTATCTCAGTGCCCATGCTCTTTATGACCTTTTCGTCACAGGCAAGCTCGATATCCCTGCATAGCAGGATATACGCCACCCATACGGCGGGGTTAAACCAGTAGACCGACAGCAGCAGAAATCCAAGTGGCTTCCAAATATGATCGAAACGTTTAAGATGAGCCCGCTCATGTGCGATCACGTATTCAATATCGCTCGCAGAGAGATCGGATGGGATATATATTCTCGGACGGACAATTCCGAATATAAATGGCGTTTCAATACGGTCGCTCAGTCCGATACCATTCTCTGTAAAAACGGCCTCGCGCACCCTGCGATGTATGCGTATATAGCTTACGGCGGCATACACAAGCATCAGCGCCGCACCGACTACCCATACCGCCGACGCTGCACTGATAAGTGTCTGCATCGGACTTGCACTATTCCCAACACTGTAATTATCGGTAGAAAACGACTCTGCTATTATCGGATTAACGGCAGAATTGACAATATCAATTCCCGTGTGAATTTCAGGCGTCGATGTATAGATTATATCCGTCGGCACGGTTTCTCCGCTCGGCAAAAGACTTAATTCACTTTCTATGGAAAACGGACAGAGAAGTCTGACGGCAACCAACGCCCATATAGCAACTGCAACTGACTTCGGAGCCTTTTTCAGCACAAGGCGCACGATGATCGTTGCAATCACAAGCCACGTTGCCGAAATACTCATGTTTAAGAGTTTTAGAAATACGCTTGTCATAATTATGACCATACCTTTCTTTGAGTTTGTGTCGGTTCCGCTGTAAGCGGAATTCGCCCGTGCTGTTTGGGCGAAAGGCACAAATCGTGTCTGAAAACGCTATACTGTCGATTTATGTTTAACTTTATTTTCAGACTTATTCCTCCTCATATTCGGCTATCATTTTGCGAAGATATGTCACCTCATTCGGAGTAAGCTCTTTTCGCGCAGTAAACGCTGCCAAAAACGCGGGCAGAGACCCCTTAAAGGTATCCTCTACAAACTTTTCACTTTTCAATGCGTAAAAATCCTGCTTTGACATCGTTGATGTTACGACCCCGCCGCAGTTCTGAAAAATGCCCTTGTCACAAAGCCTTTTCAACACGGTATATGAAGTTGATTTCTTCCAGTTCAGCTGTTCTTCACTGCGCCGAGCCAGCTCGGCTGAGGAAATAGGCTCGTTCTCCCATATAATATCGGCAAAGCGCGCTTCCACCGCTCCCATTTGATAATCATTCACAGTACGTCCCTCCTTGTTTTACATTCTGTAGACCATGTTCATTCTACACCATGTAGACTGCATTTGTCAAGATGTTTTTTGAAAAAATCTGCAGTAATGCAAAAAGCCTTCCAAACGGGAAGGCTTGAGCGTGTCGCAAAAGTTCCAACGCATTATTTTTTCTTCTTGAACTTCCTTTCAAAGGAATCGTACATTTCCTTCAAATACTCGGTAACGGGTCTGTCTGATCGAAACGGCAGGAAAAAGTGCGTTTTCTGCCGCAGCTCTTCGTTTCTACGGCGTATATGCGACTTTATACTCTCGTAGCGGACGATGACCTCGTTCTCCACTGCGTACTTCTTCAGTTTTGAAACAAGCTGAGCGGAATTTACCACATCTATGATAAAAAATCCGAAAAACAGTCCTATAAAGAATGAGAACGCCAGATTATTTGACAGCCATACAAGACCGCTGATTATTCTTTTGTGAATAAGAAAGTAGTACAAGGCTCCCAAAGCTGCCCACATCAAAGAAAATTTCGGACAGATAATTCCCTGTATATTTCCCCATTCATCGGAATAATCCCAAAGCCGGACCCTTGAAAAGCGCAGGCTTATAAGACCCGCTATGTACTCGACAAGCGTCATTCCGACAGCCATAGTGATAAATATTACAGCCTTTTCAAGTACGGGATTTTTTATAAAGTCCGTCTCCTCAATAGCGGCGATAAGAAACAGCAGGCAGAGACCGCAGCCGTAGATCGGAAGGTACGGACCGGTACAGAATCCGGGGTTTATCCACTTCCGATCTGGATTTGTAAAACGCCTGTAAAACAGCTCCAGCACCCAGCCGGCGATAGAACCGATAAAAAACAAATATGCCAGGACCAATAATATATTCATAAATAAGCATTCTCCAACAGTATGTTAATTAAGACTGCCTATATATTACCAAATTTATTCCATGAAATCAATATAAAGCATATGAATAATATGCCATCTTCCATTTTCTACATATTATATAGTATTTGTTATTAAAAACTGTTGACATAGAAATAAACTTGTGCTACAATGTTTTCACACGGTAGAGGTGCATTGTGCCAAGAGTATTTCGGACCAAAGAGGGTTGACTGCCTGTTGTCCGATCGAAAGGGGCAGGTGCCGAGGGCAGACTCTTGTCAGGTCTGTACCGGTTTGGGCGAATAAGATCGTCCCGACTGTCGCTTTTGCGGAGAGCTATCAGTACGATAATTTAGCTTTTTTGCAATGTTTGCCGACCGTGAGGTCGGTTTTTTGCGTTCCGAATAAAAATAAAAAAGGAAAAACAAAAAAATGAAAAAAACTGTATTCAAAGGTATTGCTACAGCACTTATTACCCCCTTTAATGAGGAAGGAATTGATTACGAGCAGTTCGGTAAGGTGATCGACTGGCAGATAGACAGCGGTATTGACGCGCTGGTGATCTGCGGCACAACAGGCGAGGCTTCTACACTTACAGATGACGAGCACCGCGAGGCTATCGCCTATGCGGCAAAGCGCTCCGCCGGCAGAGTGCCGATCATTGCGGGCACAGGCTCTAATGACACAGGCTATGCGCTTGATCTTACCCGCTGCGCGTGTGAAGCGGGAGCTGACGCCGTACTTGTAGTTACCCCCTACTACAACAAGGCGACGCAGAAGGGTCTTGTGCAGATGTTTACACAGATCGCAGACAAAAGCACCGCTCCTGTTATTCTTTACAACGTACCCTCCCGTACAGGAGTAAATATCGAGCCTGACACATACCGCATTCTTGCGGACCACGACAATATTGTAGGCATTAAAGAGGCAAACGGAAATATCTCCAAGATCGTTGAGACCATGTCATACGTACACGACAAGCTTGACCTGTACTCAGGCAACGACGATCAGATAGTTCCCCTTATGTCCCTGGGCGGTGTAGGCGCTATATCTGTGCTTTCAAACATTATGCCCCGCGAGACCTGTGACATCTGCAAAAAATTCTTTGCAGGCGACATTGCGGGAGCCGCTGCTCTTCAGTACAAGTATCACGCGCTGATAAACGCACTGTTCTCAGAAGTAAACCCCATTCCCGTAAAGGCTGCAATGGCAGCTATGGGCTGGTGTGAAAATTCTCTCAGACTGCCTCTTACAACTATGGACGAAGCAAAAGCTGAGAAAATGTATGCCGAAATGAGAGCACATTCTTTAATCAAGTAAAATAAAGCAAAGGATAAAAGGATATAAGTCTGAAAACAGAGAAATTAAAAAGCTAAAGTAAATTGTTTTCAGACCCGATTTGTGCTTTCGTCCCGCTTTGGGACGAAAGCACAAATCCAAAGAAAGGCTTGGTCATAATATGAAAATAATTCTTAACGGTGCCGGCGGCAGAATGGGCAAGGCTGTCTGCGAGCAGGTACTAAACGGAGAAAACGGCGATGTTATCTGCGCGGAGATCGACAAGATCGCGCCCGACGTTGTGCTGAAAAACATTGCCGATTACAAGGAAGACGCTGATATTATTATCGACTTCTCGCATCACAGCGCCACCAAGGAGCTTGTTGCATATGCCGTAGGCAGAGGACTGCCTATCGTTATCTGCACCACCGGTCAGACTGATGAAGAAATAGCCCTTATTCACGAGGCTGCAAAAAGCGTACCCGTATTTTTCAGCGCTAATATGTCGCTGGGTATTGCAGTAATGTACGACTTTGCCCGCCGCGCGGCAGAGTTGTTTCCCGATGCGGATATAGAAGTTGTGGAAGCACATCACAACAGAAAGCTGGACGCGCCCAGCGGCACTGCAAAGCTGCTTTGCGACGCACTCTGTCAGGCTCGCCCCGATGCGAAGCTTGTATACGGAAGACACGGTATGGCAAAGCGCGAGAAGAACGAGATCGGTGTACACTCTCTCCGCCACGGCAACGAGGTAGGTATGCACGAGATCATTATCTCAACCGACTACCAGACCATAACGCTGAAGCACAACGCACACTCCAGAGAAGTATTTGCAGAAGGAGCTATTTCTGCTGCAAGATACATTTTCGGTAAAGCAAACGGCCTTTACGATATGCAGAGCATAATGGGGCAGCAAAGATGAAAAAGATAAACTTTACCAAGATGCACGGCATCGGAAACGACTATATTTATATCAACTGCTTTAAGGAACAGATAGACGATCCCGAAGAGCTTTCGAGAATAATGTCTCCCCGCCGCACCAGTGTCGGCAGCGACGGCATCATACTTATCTGCCCTTCCGACAAGGCTGACGCAAAAATGCGTATATTCAACCTTGACGGCAGCGAGGCGAAAATGTGCGGAAACGGCATACGCTGCGTAGGCAAATACATATACGATGAAGGTATTGCGAAAAAGGATACTGTAACCGTAGACACTCTCAGCGGTATCAAAACTCTTGCAATCGAGACCGAGGGCGGCAAAGCCACCGAGATCACCGTCGATATGGGCGAGCCTATTCTGAAGCCCTCCGACGTCCCCGTAGTTTTTGACGGTGACATTATGATAGACCAGCCGCTGGAGATCCTCGGCAAGGAATACAGAATTACTGCTGTTTCTATGGGAAATCCTCACGCAGTGGTCTTCTGTGACGATGTGGCAGGGCTTGACCTTGAGACAATAGGCCCCAAGTTTGAAAAAAATGAGATCTTCCCTGAGCAGGTCAATACCGAGTTTATAAAGGTAATTGACTCAACTACTCTTGAAATGCGCGTGTGGGAGCGCGGCAGCGGCGAGACCTTTGCCTGTGGCACAGGCGCCTGCGCCGCAACGGTAGCATCTGTTCTTAACGGACACTGCCCCAAGGGAGAACCGATAACAGTGCGCCTTAAGTGCGGAAATCTTACGATCACCTATGCAGACGACGGACATATTTATATGAAGGGCCCGGCAGCAAAGGTTTATGACGGAGTGTTTGAATATTAGTCTGAAAACAAAGCTCGCCTCAGGCGTATGTATGCTGTTTTCAGACACGATTTGTGTCTTTTGCCCATATAGGCACGGGCAAATTTCGCCTGCGGCGAAAGCGACACAAATCCAAAGAAAGGCATGAATAATTATGAAAATCAGAATTAACGACAATTATCAGAATGTAAAGCAAAGCTATCTGTTTTCGGAAATAGCGCGCAAGGTTCGCGAATACAGCGCAGCCAATCCCGAAGAAGCAAAGAAGATAGTCCGTCTCGGCATCGGCGATGTTACACTTCCCCTTGCGCCTGTTGTAGTTGAGGCAATGACCAAGGCAACCGCCGAAATGGGTGACGCGTCTACCTTCCGCGGTTATCCCCCGGAATACGGTCACGACTTTCTGAGAGAGGCTATCGCCGCTCACTATGCAGATTTCGGCGTTACGGTATCTGCTGAGGATATTTTCGTGTCCGACGGCGCAAAAAGCGACGTAGGTAATATTGTTGATATTTTGGGAGACAATACCGTATATATCCCCGACCCTGTATACCCTGTATACCTTGACACCAACATTATGAGCGGCAGAAAGGTAGTATTTATGGAGGGCAACGAGGCAAACGGATTTTTGCCTATGCCCGACGGAATTGAGTGCGAGGGCGCGGTGTTCTACCTCTGCTCTCCCAACAACCCCACAGGTGCGGTATACAACGCAGAACAGCTCAAGGTATGGGTGGATTTTGCAAACGCTACAGGCTCGCTTATTATATTCGACTCCGCATACGAGTCATTTGTTGCAGGCGACTATCCCCATAGCATATACGCAATTCCCGGTGCTGAGACCTGCGCCGTTGAAATATGCTCTTTCTCCAAGATGGCAGGCTTTACGGGAACACGCTGCGCGTGGAGCGTATTCCCCTCCGCCCTTGATGCAGACGGCATAAGCCTGCGCACTATGTGGCAGAGACGTCAGGCAACAAAGTTCAACGGAGTTTCCTACCCAGTTCAGAGAGCGGCAGAGGCTGCTCTGTCTGAAGAAGGTATGAAGCAGTGTATGGAGAACATCGAATACTATATGGAAAACGCGCGTATGCTTACCGAGCTTATGGATAAAAAGAACATTTTCTATACCGGCGGCACCCTGTCTCCCTACGTATGGATGAAGTGCCCCGACGGAATGTCGTCCTGGGAGTTCTTTGATATGCTGCTTACCAAGGTACAGGTGGTCGGCACTCCCGGTGAAGGCTTCGGCAGCTGCGGAGAAGGCTATTTCCGCCTGACATCCTTCGGCTCCAGAGAAGCAACGGCAGAGGCTGTACGCCGTCTTGACTCACTGCTTTGATTATAGTTATCGAGATAATATAAAATACAGAGGAAAATTATGCTTCACAAAAATTTAGGAATTAACGCAGAGGGTCATCTTACCCTTGCCGGCAGAGACACTGTAGAGCTTTGCGAAAAATACGGCACACCGCTTATGCTTATGGATGAGGCGCGCGTTCGCGAGAACTGCCGCACCTATATAGATTCTATGAGAGAGTTTATGGGTGAGGGCAGCCGCCCCCTGTTTGCCAGCAAATCCTGCTGCTTTAAGCAGATATACCGCATCATCGCCGAAGAAGGTATGTGCACCGACATAGTATCCCCCGGTGAGCTGTACACCGCTCACGCCGCAGGATTTCCTATGGAAAATGCTTTCTTCCACGGCAATAACAAAACTGACGCTGACATTGCTTATGCTATGGACTGCGGCATCGGATACTTTATCGTTGATAACCGCGAGGAGCTTGACGCAGTAAACGCCGAAGCGCTTCGCCGCGGCAAGGTTCAGCCTATTCTGCTTCGCCTGACTCCCGGAATAGACCCCCACACTCAGGCAAAAATATCAACGGGAAAGGTAGACTCAAAGTTCGGTACCGCTATCGAAACAGGACAGGCTATGGAGCTGTGCCGCTACACTCTCGGCCTTGAAGGCGTAAGCCTCAAGGGCTTCCACTGCCACATCGGCTCTCAGATATTTGAATACAAGCCTTTCAGCGATGCGGCTGAGATCATGCTGCGCTTTATAAAGCAGCTTCGCGACGAGTGCGGCTATACGGCAGAAATGCTTAATCTCGGCGGCGGCTTCGGTGTAAGATACGTTGAGAGCGATCCCGAAATCGACTACCGCGAAAACATCAAGGGACTTGCAGGAGAGATCAAGGCTCTTTGCAAAGAGCTTGACATTCCCCAACCCGCTATTCTTATGGAGCCCGGCCGCAGCATAGTTGCCGACAGCGGCGTTACACTTTACACTGTAGGCAGCGTAAAGACAATAACAGGCTACAAAAGCTATGTATCTATTGACGGCGGTATGACAGACAATCCCCGCTTTACCCTGTACGGCTCACAGTACACCGTGCTTACTGCCAACCGCGCAAATGCACCTCTTGATCTTACTGCTACTATTGCAGGACGCTGCTGCGAAAGCGGCGACATTATCCAGGAGGATGTTGCGCTTGCAAGACCGCAGCGCGGAGATAATATTGCTGTTTTGGTTACAGGCGCATACAACTACGCTATGGCATCTAACTACAACAGAATTCCCCGCCCGCCTGTAGTTATGATAAAGGCTGACAGTGAGGATTATGTGGCTGTAAAGAGAGAGACCTACGAGGATCTCTGCGAAAGAGAAATGTAAATTACACAAAATATCAAATATTAACATTATTTATCTTGACAATCTATTGCATAAATGCTAAAATAATTTTGTATTTTGGCAGAAAGGACGAATTTTAATATGAAAATGATAAAAGACAAGCAGATCCTTGTCGCTGCTGACTTCGCAGGTGTTGAACTTAAGAACGCTATTGTTGACCATCTGGAAAAGAACGGCTGGACTGTTACTGATATCGGCGTAAAAACTACTGACGAGAAAAATCCCGAGATGTTTCACCGCATCGGCCTCAGAGTCGGCGCAAAGATCGCTGAAGGCGAGTTTGAGCGCGCAATGATATTCTGCGGCACAGGTATGGGTATTCACATTGCAGCAAGCAAGTGCCCCCACGTTCACGCAGCAGTTATTGAAAGCCCCCACGCAGCGCTTCGCGCTATCACAGGCAACAACGTAAATGTTCTTGCAATGGGCGGCCATTACATCGGTAAAAATCTCGGTATTGAGATCGCAGATGCGTACCTGTATCATAATTTCGGCGACGGATATGAGTGGTGGCCGAACTTTTATGAATTCCACGAGCTTGCTTACAACGAGCTTGACAACTTTGATTACGAGACCTTTAAGGCAAACGGCTTCACCTTCCCCGACGCTATAGACATTCCTTTGGACGACTGTGAAAAGCCCGACGAGCTTAAAAGAAAATAATCATTAGAGTACGTATACCTCTGCGACAAAATGCGGTGATCTTTTTTGACCGCTTTTATCGTCGCAGAGGTATTTTTATGCTTTTTACTATCGACAGAATACGGAGGCTATATATTATTGAAAGAGCTTGACAGAATTCCAAGAGAAGTATACGCCGAAGCTGAGAAATACGGAGTATTTGAAAAAGATATTCTGTTCTCGGCAGCAGCGGATAAAAACCGCGACGGCGTGTATTGTGATAACTGGGTGCTGGTGACTGAGGACGAAATACTGATGCTCGGCGGCATAAATCTTGTCGTTCCGGACGAACACCGCAGAAAGCTTGACCCAAAAAAACTTACAGTTAAATACGGCAAAATATCGATGGACAGGATCGAAACAGACGGACTTTCTGATTTTAAGGTCGAAAAGCAGATCAGCGGCTGTATTATGACAGCCTACAGCAGCAAGTCGGAAAGCTATGTGCTTGTTACATATTTGACCTGTGAGAAAGAAACCCGTTTTATTAAGCTTTGCAGACTGCTGAACGAAAAGTTCGGAACATCCGACGAAGCTTGCAATAAAAAAGCTCCGCGCAAGGCAGACATGGGAAGAAAAATGCCAATGGGTCCCGGCCCTGGCGGTCCCCCTCCCGGACCCGGAGGCCCCGGCGGTCATCCCCCGTTCGGAGGCAACGACAAGGACGACGATGACGACGACGCATACTGTCCCAAGTGCGGAAGACGTTATCCAAATCCTCACAGCAAAATATGCCCCCGCTGCATCGACAAGGCAAGCGTTGTGGGCAGACTTCTTTCCTTTGCAAAAAAATATCGCATAAGCGTTATTCTTATATTTGCAGCAATGGCGCTTTCAAGCGCACTGGGTATAATCTCCCCCTATATATCGTCAGGCTTTTTCTATGATCAGGTGCTGACAGAGGGCGGAGAGCTGTACGCACAGGTGCTGACAGTTGTATTTATGATCGTCGCGCTTCGCGTGCTGTCGCTTATAATTCAGACAGTATCAAACATTATAACCGCGAGAGTCGTGCCGAAAGTAGTTTACGACCTGAAGCAAACTATTTTCACATCTATAGAACGCCTGTCCATCAGCTTCTTCACAAACAGAAAAACGGGCGCGCTGATGAATCAGGTAAACGGCGATGCCAATACTATATACTGGTTCTTTGTGGAAGGCTTTCCCGATCTTGTAATATATTCGGTGCAAACTATTGCTGTAGCCGTAGTCATGTTTTTCATCGACTGGCGGCTGTCGCTTATTGCAGTGTGTTTCTGTCCGCTGGCAGTATTTGGGGTCAGATGGCTTTTCGGCGTTATGAAAAAGCTGCACGCCAGACGGTATTCCGCATCGCGCAGTATGTCCGGAATGCTTGCGGATGTACTTGGCGGAGTGCGCGTAGTTAAAGCCTTTGCAAGAGAAGGCGATGAGATCGAAAGATTCGACAGAAAAAGCGCTGAGCTTGCCAACGCGGAGAAGAAATCGTTCATTTTTGAAATGGTCGCATTCCCTTCCGTTACCTTTCTGTTTGTAGTAAGCTCGGTGCTCATAACAGGCGTCGGCGGTCTATTTGTAATGTATGGCAATCTTACATACGGAAGCCTTTTGGCGTTTTCTTCCTACGCTTCCATGCTTTACAGTCCGCTTATATTCTTTGTTAACATTACACAATCCATAACCGACTGCTTTAATGCTACATATCGACTTATGGAGGTAATGGACGCAGAGCCTGAGGTAAGTGAAAAGCCCGACGCTGTAACACCCGAAAAGATCGACGGCAAGGTCTGCTTTGAGCAGGTATCATTCGGATATGATAAGTCGCGCAGGGTTATTGAAAACGTATCCTTTGACATTGCAGCCGGAGAAAAGATCGGTATAGTAGGCCACACCGGTGCAGGTAAATCTACTATTGCTAATCTGCTTATAAGACTTTGGGATCCCGATGAGGGCAATATTATGATCGACGGCAGAAACATACGCGATCTGTCCTTTGCATCCATTCGCGAAAGCATTGCAATTGTCTCGCAGGAAACATATCTCTTCCAGGGCACCATACTTGACAATATAAGATATGCAAAGCCCGACGCAACTATGGAGGAGGTTATTACCGCAGCAAAAATATCAGGTGCTCACGACTTCATAAGCAAGCTGCCGGACGGCTATTCTACCAGAATAGGCTGGGGCTACAAGGATCTTTCCGGCGGTGAGAGACAGCGTGTGTCTATTGCGCGCGCCATACTGAGAAACCCGAAAATACTTATACTTGACGAAGCAACCAGCGCAATGGATACAAAAACAGAGCGCAGCATTCAGGCGGCGCTTGAAAAGCTGACCGAAGGACGCACCACAATAATGATAGCCCACCGTCTTTCAACGCTTCGCGACGCAAACAGACTTATGGTTATAGAGCACGGTAAAATAGCTGAAGAGGGTACGCATAAGGAGCTTATTGCTAAAAAGGGTATCTACTTTAAGCTTTATTCGCTGCAATACGAGGCGCTGAAAAACGCGGGAATTGAGGAATAATATGATAAACACAGAAGAAAACAGAATGACAAAGCTGAGCGAGGCTGCAAATATTGTATATCTTACGGGCGAAAATTGCCGTATTACAAAAAACGGAGACTTTATAGCTGCAAAAATTGCAAATAAAGACGGCGAATACACAGAGCAAGGCAGAGTGTGGCTGCACCGCTCTTTCCCCTATGATATGCCGTGGATGTACATATCCGTACAGGACAAGGACGGCGAGGAGCTAGGCCTTATACGCAATATTGACGACTTTGATGATGAAAGCAAGTCGCTTATTTGCAGCGAGCTTAACCGCAAATACTATACTCCGAAAATATTAAAAATACTCTCACTGAAAGAAACAAGAGGCTCATCCTTTTGGAAATGCACCACCGACGCAGGTGAGATAAGCTTCACCGTACAGGACACCTACAGAAGCATTGCCAGAATCGGTGCTGACAGAGCTTTTATCAGTGACGCGTGCGGCAACAGATTTGAGATCGAGTCTATTTCCGCCCTTGACAAGAAAAGCCTGAGACGGCTGGAGATATATCTGTAAAAATGAAAAATAAAGATCAACTTATAACAAAAATACGCTTTGACTTGAAGCCGGACGACGAGACCGACAAAATACAGGGCGAAGTGCTGTTTTTTGCAGACCGTATCGAGATCGTCAGCGAAGCCGACAACCGCACTGTAACCACTGACAAAATAACGGAATACAGATGTACAACGGGTATAGGCTGCATAATGCTCGAAGCGGAAACTGACAGCGGTTATATTCTTATCTGCCGCGGCAGTATGGAATATTCTCAGGTGTTCAGCCTTTGTCAGAAACGCCTGAACAAGCATCTGCAAAACGGAGAAATACGAGAGGAATGGATGGAATATCCGGACGTAATATGTCCGAAGTGCCACCGTCCGCTTCCTCCGGGACAGTCAAAATGTCCGCGCTGCGCCGAAAAAGGAATGTACATACGCCGTCTTTGGCAAATGTCGAAACCCTATCACAAATACATATACGCATCGGTCATTATATATTTTGTAATAACCCTTGTAAACATGACAGTTCCCGTTGTCAACCGCGTGCTTGTTGACGACTACATTAAGGCTGAGACAATTCCGCCTTTAGGGCAGTACGCCATAGTAGTTGCAATGCTGCTTTTATTGCAGGTGATCTCACGCCTGCTTACCATGCTGCGATCCTATTTGCAAACAATATCTGCCAACAAAATAATAGTCATGATGCGGCGCATAACCTTCAGAAAGGTTGAAGAAATGTCGCTGGCAAAGGTTTCAAAGCGCACAGCGGGCGAGCTTATAAACAGAATTTCCGACGACACGCGACAGATACAGCAGTTCATAACAAGCGAAACAGGTATGATCATAGAAAACGCACTTATGCTTGTAGGCATATCTGCAATGCTGTTCTGGTACGACTGGCGGCTGGCACTGATGATACTCCTCCCCACTCCGATCGTAATGATGTCACACCGCCTTATGTGGAACTTTTTGGGCAAACGTTATCACAAGCAGTGGATGGTAAACGCAAAGGCAGATACTATACTGCACGACATTTTCTCCGGCATAAGAGTTGTAAAAGCCTTCGGCATGGAGAACGCGGAGCACAGCCGTTATGATGTGGCTATTAAAGAAGAGCGAAAGACCAGAGCGGACAACGAAACGTATTTCGCGCTGATCTCACCTATAACCAGCTTTCTGATGGGACTCGGCGAATTTTTCCTGCTTTATTTCGTTGGCAATAAGATACTTGACGGAACTATGACTCTCGGTGAGATGCAGCAGTTCTCCGCTTACGTTTCGATGCTGTACGCACCGCTGAGATGGATGTCATTCCTGCCCCGCCGACTGAGCCGCACAATGACCTCAGTGGTCAAGGTATTTGACGTTATAGACGAGGAAAATGATGTTGCAGACCGCCCCAATGCCGTAAACGGCGACGCTTCGGGCGTTATCGAAATAGAAAATCTCAATTTCGGCTATGAAAGCAATGCTAACGTGCTGAAGGGCGTTGATCTGACCATTCATCCCGGTGAAATGATAGGCATTGTAGGACGTTCGGGAGTCGGCAAGTCTACGCTTATAAACCTTATAATGCGTCTGTATGACCCCGACGAAGGATCCATAAAGATAGGCGGCACTGACATACGCGATATGACGCAGGAGTCCATGCGCCGTCAAATGGGTGTAGTTCTTCAGGAAACAATGCTGTTCAGCGGAACTTTGTATCAAAACATTGCCTATTCAAAGCCGGATGCGACACCGGAGGAAATTATAAGCGCCGCAAAGGTCTCAGGTGTGCATAAGTTTGCGGTAAAGCTGCCTGACGGATACAACACCGTGATCGGAGAAAAGGGCTATACCCTGTCCGGAGGAGAAAGACAGCGAGTGGCAATCGCACGTGCGCTGCTGCACGATCCCCGCATTCTTATTCTTGATGAAGCTACTTCAGCTCTTGACACAGAGACCGAAAAGGACATACAGGACACGCTGCAAAAGCTTATTGCAGGACGAACAACTATAGCCATTGCGCATAGACTTTCAACACTGCGAAACGCCACACGCCTTGTGGTACTCGACCGCGGCAGAGTAGCCGAGGTCGGTTCTCACGAAGAGCTAATGAAGAAAAAAGGATTGTATTACGATCTTGTCATGGCACAAAGACAGATGTCAAAAATGGCTTGAGGTTATCGAAAAAGTCCATAGCCATAGAAATGGCAAAATATACAAAAGAGCTTTTCGGCACCTGGGGTCGCCTGACTAAGTACTGCCCTACCACTGCGCCCGCCTCCCCAAAAGGCGGGCGAAAACTTTTTGTTACTTTGCTACAGCCATTTAGTTTTTCGACAGTCTAAAAAAACCGTCACGCGAGTGACGGTTTTTATCATAATCAGTATTTAGTATTCTCAACCTAAGCCTCAGCCGCTGATCTCGTGAAGCAATGCTGTCATATCCTTGAAATAGTTGCGCTTCTTCTCGCAGGTTGCAAGAATAACAGCCTTTTCCTCATCGCTGTACTTATCAAGCTCGGACATATCAGCCTTGCCCTTGTACAGACGGTCGGTAGTCTGAGCAAAATTGATATCAACAGATACGATCTCGTTGTTCTGCTCGCAGATAACGAGGTTGGACTTGCCCTCAAGCAGCTCTGCAACTGCAACAGAACCCATTTTGGCAGCGGTTACTCTGTCGCGCAGGGTGGGATTGCCGCCGCGTACAACGTGCGCAAGACGTGCAAACTTTGTTTCGATACCTGTTCTCTCCTGTATTTTCTTTGCAAATGCAGGATCTGCATAGCCGGGAATAAGCTCGGAAACTACTACGATGAAGCCGCGTTTTCCGTCGTTCTTCATACGGATCATTTTCTCGTACATTGCCTCTTCATCAAAATCAGTCTCGGTAATAACACAGTCTACC
Source organism: uncultured Lachnospiraceae bacterium (assembly GCA_964490165.1). Lineage (GTDB taxonomy): Bacteria > Bacillota > Clostridia > Oscillospirales > CAG-272 > Avispirillum. Next base: position 87,378 of record CAZBAR010000003.1, read on the forward strand.
GCGCCGCAGGCAATAGCTGTCTGTATAGCAATACCGCCGGCATGGTTGCCCATGACTTCAACAACATTGCAGCGAGCATGGCTCTCGCAAGTATCGCGCAGTCTGTCTATCATCTCAACAACAGTGTTCATAGCAGTGTCGTAGCCGATAGAATAATCAGTTGAAGTAATGTCGTTATCTATAGTTCCGGGAATACCAATAGTGGGAATACCTCTGTTGGAAAGGTCGGTTGCACCGCGGAAGGTACCGTCACCGCCGCAGGCTACAATACCGTCTATATTGTATTTCTTGCAGGTAGCAATAGCCTTTGCCATTCCCTCCTCGGTCTTGAACTCAAGGCATCTGTCGGAATACAGCATAGTACCGCCGTTAGTAACAATGTTAGAAACGTCGCGTGCAGTAAGCTGACGGACATTGTCGTTTACAAGTCCGCTGTAGCCGCCGTTTATACCGATGACCTCAACGCCGTGAGAAAGTGCCGCTCTTGTTACCGCGCGAATTACATTATTCATTCCGGGCGCATCTCCGCCTGAGGTAAGTACACCTATTCTTCTAAACTGTGTTTCCATTGTATTACTCCTAAAATTAAATTTTTATTTTTGAACCCTTACGGGTATTTTTTCTTATTATTCCTCAGCTGACGAGGGCGCGTCCACGGTGTTGCCGTTTTCGTCATAGAAGGTCTGACTTGTCATTTCACCGTTTGTGAAATAGCACCTGCGGCTAACCTTACCGTTTTCATAATAATACAGCTTTTCGACGCTTTCATTGCCGTTTTCATCATAATCCTTTGTAGTTTTTTTCTTAGGCATTGATGACTCGGCGTAATAGACATATTCTATAGACTGTACGGTTTTTCCCATTTCTTTTTTTTCGTAATAAGAAACGGTTCCGTCAGAATTGTGCTCTGTTTTTTCGCTTTCGGTCTCAACATCATCAGCATCAAAGGTCATAACGTAATCGATATCCTTGGACACGTCGGTAAAATAGTCTGTTCTGCCGGCGTATACATTGTTATCATAATATATAATGCTCTTAAGACTGCCGTCGGAATTATATTGATACTCCTCAGGCTCGTGAACTTCAGTCGCCTCCGATGAAGTATCACTGCCGCTATCGCCCGATGATCCTTTGCAAAGCAGGGCTGTAACCACACCGCAAATACCGAGGACTATCAGAACCGCAGCTACGATAATAAGTATTCTCTGCGTTTTTTTATTCATGGCGATCCTAAACCTTTCTGAGGAATATTGGTAATAGTAGTCTTAATTATTATAACTCTATTATCTCCGTTTGTCAATCTCCAATATATCTTTCAAAGTAAAAGAGATATTGCTGGGCAATTCCCGCCCACTGACCGAATACCGTGTGATCAAGCCCGCCCGGAAAGCGTTTTTCGGCAACGCGCTTCATCCAGACATCTATGGGGAATGCCTCAAGCCTTGAAAATCCGAAAAGCAGGGTGCAGGCAGCCACCTTAGGTCCGACGCCGCTTATTTTTTCAAGCATTGACGCCGCTTCGTCATAGCTTGCCGCCGCACTTACTTCGTCAAGTGAAATCTCGCCTGACGAAACTTTTTTTGCCGCGTCGTATATGTATTTTGCGCGAAATCCCGTCCGCATATCAAAAATGGCTTCCTCTCCTGCCAAATACAAAGCCTCTGCCGTAGGGAACGCGTAGCCGCCGTCGATCTTTTCTCCGTATCGGCGGCACATCTCCGCAATTATTTTTTTGATCCGCGGAATATTGTTGTTTTGCGACACGATAAAAGAGCACAGAGCTTCCCATTTGTCCTGCCTGAGTATACGGATACCGCGTCCCGCTTCAACCGCTTTTTCCATATGCTCCCGGTCGGCGCCGTCCATCGCCTCACAAATGCGGCGGTTCACAGTATCATAATCCATATCAAGAGCAAGATAGCCGTACCATTTATTCCAAAAATCCTCTTCGCTTGAATATATCAATATTTCGCCATCTTTGTCCGTGTCTGCAAAGCTCACGTATTTTCCCAGAGCTATACCCTCTACCTGATTTTTATATTTACCGCCGGCAACAGGATCAAAGCGAAAGCACTGTCCGCAATCGAAAGTGCGGAAAACAGAAAAATCGCCCACACCGCCGACAGTGAGCCATCCGTTACTTTCATTTATTATGTAAGGCTTTTTCATATTGATTATCTCCGTAGACTGTTGTATAATAAAGTTGAAAAATAAAATACAAGGAAGTATTACTATGGAACAAATATATACAATACCCGTAAACGAAACCTTTGAGGAATGCAAAAGCGACAAAAGTCTCGGCTGCCCATTTTGCAGACTTTACAAAAAGCTGTCCGACAATGAGCTGGAGCTGATACTGGGCGCATCTATGATGGAACCCGACACCAGAAAGAAAACAAACGAGCAGGGCTTCTGCAAGACTCACTGGGCTAAGATGAATTCCATGGGCAAAAAGCTGCCCCTGACGCTCATTATCCAAAGCCACCTTGCTGAAGTAGACAAGCTTTTGAAAAAGCCCGGTATTATGCCATCCGCCGCAGCAACCGACACTGCAAAAAAGCTTCAGAAAATGGGGAACGACTGCTATATCTGCCGCAGAATAGACTACAATTTTGAACGTATGAACGAAACAGCCGCGCTGCTGTGGGACTCTGACGCGGCATTCGGCGAAAAGCTTTGCGCCACACCTATGTGTCTGCCTCACCTTGCAGGCTTTCTTCAGACAGCGTCAAAAACTCTTAAATCGAAGCCATACAGCGAGCTCTACCGCTCTCTGTACGCTATGGAGGAGGAATATATGGAAAATATTCGCTCTCACATAGACGGCTTTGCAAGAAAATTTGATTACCGCTATGCAAATGAGCCGTGGAACGGCGAGGAAAATGCTGTTGAAGAAGCACTGACAGCGCTGAACGGCACAAAAGAATAATTCTGAACGGAGGTTAGCGTGAAAAATTCGATAGACCAAATCGAAAGTAACCTTTTTCACGCGCGCTTTTGTGCTTTGCACAAAAGCTAAAGAAAGGTATGACATTATTATGCAAGCAAAAAAATAACAAAAACCCTTTTGAAAGTGCTGTTTATTTTATACTGCATTGTTTTGATATACGTTTTATTCTTTCGCACAAGATCAATATATTTTTACAATCGGTCATATTGGGATCATATTAAAATGTCCTTTAACATAATCCCCCTGAAAAGCATATCAGAGTTTGTTTCAAGAATACTAAACAATACAATAAACACATCGATCGTTATTGAAAATATTATCGGAAATATCCTTTTATTCTTACCCATGGGCTTTTTTCTTCCCTGCCTGACATCAAAGATAAGGAATTTACCGAAAGCGATCCTTGTCGGCTTTGTTATTATACTGAGCGTGGAACTTATTCAGCTGTTCTCATTGTTGGGAAGCTTTGATATTGACGATATTATCTTAAATCTGCTCGGTTTAATTGCAGGATATCTGATCTTCAGGTTTAAGCCTGTAAACTATCTTCTCAAAAAAATGTATATCATATAGGTTAATGACCTAATTAAAATAATATCACACTTATCGACAAAATGCAAGCAATCCTGCAAACAGATAACATTATTTGAGTTTTTGTTCATAATTATTAACAAATATTTCAAATATTATTGACAATAGTTTGTTTATGTGTTATATTTAGATTAAAATAAACAGCAGAGAACCTAGATAGAGGAGCGTCTGACAAGAGTAGCGCCGTTTGTCGGCGTAAAAGGGGATGACGCCGAAGCGGTATATCCGCTGGGACAATGCAGAATATGCATTGTACTGTCGCATTTTTGCGGGGCGCTGTCGGCAGGCTGCATACGGCAAAACAGCCGTATTATCCCGTGGTGCGTCAGCATCACGGTTTTCTGTTTTTCAGGAGGTGTTACTTTGAAGAAAAGTACATTACTTGCAGTCATTATGGCTGTAGTCATCGTAGCGGTGCTTTGCGCTGTGTTCTTCTGGGGCGGCAACGCAAACGCCATGGAGCTGTGCCCCGACTGTGAGGGCGAGGGCATAATCGACGCCGCTGTTTGCGAAGCTTGCGAGGGTGCGGGTGAGATCGCCGCATCTACGCCGTATTACGCAACATGGACAGCGCTGCTTGCGCCTGTTATCGCTATTGTACTGGCGCTTGTAACAAAGGAGGTATACTCCTCACTGTTCATCGGTATAGTAGTGGGCGGCCTGCTTGCATCCAAGTACAACATAGTCTCAACTGTTGACAACGTTGTACAGAACGGCATTATATCCGCCGTTTCCGATACCGCCGGAATTTTCGCATTCCTCGTAATTCTCGGTACTATGGTCGCCCTTGTAAACAAGGCGGGCGGCAGCGCAGCCTTCGGAAGATGGGCTAAGGTACATATCAAGTCAAAGATCGGCGCTGTTATCTGCACATTTATACTCGGCGTCCTTATTTTCATCGACGACTATTTCAATTGCCTTACTGTGGGCAGCGTTATGCGCCCTGTTACAGATACTCACAAGGTATCCCGTGCAAAGCTGGCATATGTCATCGATGCCACCGCAGCGCCTGTGTGCATGATAGCGCCTATCTCTTCATGGGCAGCAGCAGTTTCAAGCTATGCAGCTGACGGCGAAGGAATAAAGCTGTTCATACAGGCAATTCCCTACAATCTGTATTCACTGCTTTCATTCGTATTTATTATAGCTATCACGCTTATGAAATTCGACTACGGTCCGATGAGAGCACATGAGGCAGCCGCAGTAAACGGCGATCTCGGCAAGCTTGAAAATGCCGTTGACGATGAGTCTGAGGCAAATCCCCGCGGAAGAGTTATCGATCTTATTCTTCCGGTTGCAGTTCTTATAGTCACCTGTGTTTGGGCGCTTATATACAACGGCGGCTTCTTTGAAGCAGGCGGCGAATACTATATGGACTTTGTAGGCGCATTCAGTAACACTGACGCGACCGTAGGTCTGCCTCTCGGCGGTATCGTTGCCCTTGTATTCACTATTGTTTACCTTATGATCAGAAAAATCGTTTCCTTCAAAGAATCTATGGAGTGCGTACCCAAGGGCTTTATAGCAATGGTTCCCGCTATCCTTATTCTGACCATGGCAACATCGCTGAAAAACATGACCGGTCTTCTGGGCGCAAAATACTTTGTCGCAGGTCTTATGGACAGCGCGGCAAGCGGTCTTGCAGCCTTCCTGCCCGCTATCATATTCCTTGTAGCAGTAGGTCTTGCATTTGCAACTGGTACATCATGGGGTACCTTCGGCATACTTATCCCCATCGTTTCCGCTATATTTGAAAGCGATCCCCAGCTTCTGATAATCGGAATTTCCGCGTGCCTTGCAGGTGCTGTATGCGGCGACCACTGCTCACCTATCTCCGACACAACTATCATGTCTTCTGCCGGAGCTCAGTGCGAACACGTAAGCCACGTTTCTACTCAGCTTCCCTACGCGCTGACTGTTGCAGCAGCATCATTTGTAGGATACATTATGTTTGCAGCTGTAAGACAGTGGTACATCGTACTTCCCGTTATCGCTGTTCTGATGGTAGCAGCACTGTTTGTTATCAAAAAGCTTCAGAAGAAAGCATGAGCTTGTCTTTAATATAACTATCTGAAAAGCAAACCACCTTACGAACGCTGTGCGTATCGTAAGGTGGTTTTGCTCTTGTCTGAAAACCAGATCAGCAAATAACTAAAAGCTTTCGCGCATTACAGCAGCTCGTCATTATAATGTGCGCGGGAGCCTCCTATAAACTTAGGTCTGACCCTCGCAGCGCTGACAAGTGCTTCACCTATGCGATTATTCTTCAGTCTCAGCGGAACAGCTACACGCTTCAAATGCATACCTATAAGCGTAAGTCCTATGTCAAGCCCTGCGTCGGCACGTATTTCTTCGACCGCAACAGGATGCCTGAATGCCTTATATGCCGCCGTTGCAAAGGAACCTCCGGCTTTTGGCTGCGGCACGACGTTGACAATGTCCGCACCCGGTACGGCGTCCGCTTCAATAATTATAGCACGGTTAAGATGCTCGCAGCACTGCGCCGCTATATAGATCCCTCTGGGAGAAAACACCTGAGCCACCCCCTCGAATAAAGCCTCTGCCACCTCAGGCACAGAGGCTGTGCCTATTTTTTCGCCGCATACCTCACTTGTGGAGCAGCCGACCACTACTGTCTGACCCTCAAGGAGTCCCGCAGACTCGCACAGTTCAATCGCGGCAAGACGCGCTTCTTCTTTAATATCTTCGTACATTCTTACAATTTCTCCTCTCAGTCCTTGTCTTTCTTTATCTCTATTATGTCCCCTAAGGGCAGCGAATATATGTATACCCCGTCAAACTTCTTGCCGAGAATATCCTCGCATATGTCACGGTAAACGGAAAGCTGACGCCGATGCCGCGCAACAAGCTTTTTTTCTGCCAGGCTTCTGTCTTCAAGCTCTTCCGGAGTAAGCCTGTCGGTTTTATAGTCAAGCAAGACAGTTTTGCCGTCACTATCGGTAAAAATGCAGTCTACCACGCCCTGCACCGTTATATTTATGCCATCGCGGCACAGATTTTCGGCAAGCGCCTTATCGGTCGTAAAATTGTCGGCAGGGAGCGACGCGTTAAACCGCTTCTCACGAAACACTTCTTTTGCAGATATAAGCCGTGCTATTATATCGCTGCGCCGAAACAGCTCGATCTCATCCAGTCTGACAAGAGCTGCATTTTCTTCGCTTATAAAGCCGTGAGACAGAAGACGCTTAAGCTCTGTCTCAGCGCCCTCGTCATACAGGCGCTTCCAATCGCAGAACTGCATGAATATATGGGTCGCCACGCCCGCATCGGCGGCACTGTGTGCTTCTCCGCTCATAAACCGCGGCATCGGCATTTTTTTCGGCATTCTTGTAACGCCGCCGCAGTCAAGGCTTACGGCTTCTTCACCTAAATTCAGAATATCGGGTCTGAGCTTTGAAACGGTAAGCTTTGCCGGAACAGTATGCAGATACTCTCTGCCGTTTATACAGCCTGACGTATCGCCTAAAAACTCTTTAAGTCCTGCTGCACAGCCATCGGTATTCTCTATTGCAAGCTCAACTGTACCTGTGTCGGACTTAATATCCCTTACCTTGTTTATAACAAAACAATCATTGCCGATGTTTCGCATTGCCGCGTCAAGTATCCATGTTGCCCAGTCAGATGCACTGTTTATGACGTGGGCGCTGATGCTGCGGCGGGCATTTTCGGCAGCTGTCGTTAAAGTTTTATCTATGTCTTTCGACTTAAAGGTTATTATAAGCCTCTCTCTTGCTCTCGTCATGGCAACATACAAAACTCTTGCTTCTTCCTCAATGCACTGTCTTGCCAGTCCTTCGCCGAGTGCTCTGCGCAGGGCAGTATCGCATCTTACAATTCCCTCGCTGTCGTACAAACTCAATGCTATCTCTCCGTTCGCTCCGATAATGAGCAGATCCTTCTTATCAGTGGTATTAAACCCTTTCATACACTCGCAAATAAAGCAAACGGGAAACTCCAGACCCTTAGAGCTGTGAACAGTCATTATCGTTACTTTGTTTTCGTCACCTAAAAACTCTTCCTTTCCGCGACATTCGGCTAAAGAGTTCAAATAAACAACAAGCTCATGAAGTCCCCCGCCCTTACGGCTGACAGTACACGAATGGGATATAAGAGTCTTTACTGAGCGGGCAATATCCGACTGAGTCCGCACGCCGTCACCCTCATACCTGAGCAATCCCGTCTCGCTTATAATAAGTCTGAGCATCTCGTCTGCCGGCAGCTCTTTTGCAGCATTTCTCCATTTGTTCAGCTTTTCTACAAACGCCGAACATTTACCTTTCAGTTCAGAATCGCTTCCGTCATCAGCATATCTTCGCACGGAATACCACAGCGGATCCTTATCCCGTCTGCGAATCCGAACCAGCTCTGAAAGCTCAAAGCCGCACAGCGGACTTTTCATGGCTCCCGCCAAATACACATCTCTAAGCGGATTGTCAACAGCATTCAGAAGGCACATTACCAACAGCACCTCTCCCAGACCAAAGAAGTTTTCGGGGGAGCCGCTGGTGGCTGCCACACCTCTTTTTGCAAGTGCGCGCACATAGTCTTCGGCGGCAGCTTTTCCGCGCAGCAAAATTGCTATATCGCGCGGCTGCAGATTTTGTGATCCGTCACTGCCGTCAAGCATACACTTTATTCTCTCGGCTACATACTCCGCCTCGGGATTTGCTGCATCCTCCTCTTCTCCTGCAGTCTTCTCAACAATACATATTTCAGCAGGAGCGCCGTTATCTTCCTTTTTTGCAAAGATCAGTCGGTCGCTTTCCTCAAAAGGAGTGGCCTTTGTTGCAAATACATATTCCGAAACAAGATTTGAAAAATTGATAACTCCGCTGTCGCTGCGGAAGTTCTCACTCATAAAGACAGCCTCGCCGTCTTCACCCCTCTCGTACTTCTTGCGGTACTCCGTAAATATCTCCGGCTTTGCACCGCGGAAGGTGTATATCGACTGCTTTACATCTCCCACCATGAAACGTCCGCAGCCACACGAAACAGCACTGAACACCATATCCTGAACAGCGTTGGTATCCTGATACTCGTCTATAAAAATATAGTCAAACTTTTCGCCGACAGCCTTTGCAGCAGGCGTCGGTTCGCCGTTATCCGTACAAAAGACCTGAAGCGCATATTTTTCAAGGTCATTGTAATCGACACTGCCAAAATAGCACTTCTTTTCGGTGAAGATACTGTTAAACTTCGAGATAACATCTGACAGCATCTCTATTTTTTCGGCAGTTGCATAACATATGCGTGACATTTCCTCATCATCAAGCTCAAAATAGGAACTAACTGTTTTTCTTGTAAATTCCTTAAATTTGTCTCTTATTTTTGTAAAATTCACATATTCTTCAGTTCTGTCTTCTCCCCTTTTGCCTTTCAGATTCGGAAATTTAATAATGCCGTTAAAAAAGCTGCGGATACTTAAATAGCTCTCATTAACGATCTTGCAAATACCGTCAGCCACATCAGCGCATCTGAGTACTTCATCCACACAGTCGGCAGTTATTTCGGAAGAGGCAAGCTCATCAGCTATGTTCAAAAACAACTCCTTATAATACTCAGCGCAGTCAGCCGTTTTCTTTTTTATGGCGTCATAGTATGTGGTCGCACATATATTGTGAGCATTCTCTCTGAGAATTTCGGCATTTGCATAAATTTTCTTTTCGTCTATTCCAACCGACGCAAGGGCGTTTCTTACCTTAAGCAGAAATTCGTCAACATTGCTCTCGCTTCTTGCCTTTGAAATGCAATCCACCAATGACTCGAACCTTTGACGGACAGTCTCGTCGTCCGACTCAAAAAAACTGTCGCAGGTCTCTCGCATTGCTTCTGCCTGCAAAGCGGTGCTCTCTGCCTCATCTATAATATCAAACGCAGGGGGAAGCCCCAAAGAAACGGCATAGGGAGTAAGCTCTGATTTGAAAAAGCTGTGTATCGTAGAAATATGTGCATTCTCCAAAGCGGCAAGCTGCTTTATTATATGCTTGTTTCCCGGATCTTCTGCAATTGCCGATGACAATGCATCGCCTATTCTCTGCTTAAGCTCACCTGCAGCCGCATTAGTAAAGGTAACCACAAGCATTCGGCTTATTTCTGCGTTGCAGGCAGGATCCTTCAACAGTCTTATAATACGCTGGGTAAGGGTGGCGGTCTTACCGCTTCCCGCAGCTGCGGACAGCAACAGATTTTTGCCGTCAAAATCAATGGCACGCTGCTGTGCCGGTGTCCAGTTTCTTTCAGCCATTGCCGTTTTCCTCCTTTTTAGTGTCAGCTATAGTGTCAGCCGCAGTTGCTTTGTCGCTGTGCCTGCAAAAGGCTCTTGCAGCACAATACTGGCACGTACCTTTTTCCCCGGGTTGTTCGGGGATGCTGCAAGCCTCTCCGCCCGCCAGCCTGTTTCCGATCTCAGCAAGGGATGACATCATCTGTTCTCTTATTTGTCCGAATTCTTCCTCGCTTGCAGTTCTGCTGCAGCGCGCGTCATAATCACCGCCATTTTTTTTCTTTGCAGGTATATATATGCCGTTGATTCCCTTTTCCATGGCATCTAAAACGTCATCGTCACGAAGAACCAGTCCGGTTCTCGATATGCCCTTGATCGCTATACCCTGTGCAGTCTCAGCGTCTACATAGTTAGCAGACGAGGCCTCGCCGGGCTTTGCGCTGAAATACACCGCGCCTGCAGGCAGTATTTTTTCGCCGTTGGGCGCAAGCTCACGTCTGAAATTGCATCCCTCAGGGCTTTCGCAAAGTGAAAACAGATACAGCATAAGCTGAACATTTTTGCCTTTCACTACATCAGCGAGAGAAAATTTCTTGTCGCCTGTTTTGTAGTCTACCACTCTTAAATAAATGCTGTCACCTTTTTTGTATTTATCAACTCGGTCTACTACACCGTATATAGACATGGTCTTTCCGTTTTCAAGCATTATGGGAGCTGACGGCAGATCTTCATCGCCGACGCGAAGTTCAAAGCCATACGGCTTAAAGCGGCTTTGAGCAAATTCTTCATTTAATGCGCGCACGAACAGCCGCAGACTGCGGCTTATGCGCGAAAACAGGTAGTCCGGTCTGCCCTGCACCCCATTTGGGCACACGCGCGCAATATATTCTCTTATAAGCCTGTCAGAACGGCTGATAAGAACGCTGTCGTCTATAGGGAAAACGTCATCCTTTGACTCTCTCATAAAATCTTCAAGGATCTTATGAACAAAATTACCTGCGTCTGCCGCTGAAAACTGCGCTGTCTCGCCGCTATCCAAATGCAGAACATAGTCCGCGTAGTATTTGAATGCGCAGCCGTTAAAGCATTCGATTCTTGACTGCGTCATATTCAGCTTTTTGCCGAATATATCGTCTGCAAGCGCACCCGGTATGCGTTCCCTGTCAGCAGATATAGAAGTGGAAGAAAAGCTGTCGCCCGCCAAAGCCGAGCTGTACTGACGCACAGCCTCTATTCCGTCGCTTTTTGTAAAATCAAGCACCTCTGCATCCCGTACAAGCTTCATTACCCTTTGCGCTCCCGATGACGGGCGGCAAGCCCCGTCATCAAGGCAAGGCACCATCAGGGTAAGCGTTTCCGATGCGGAGGAGACAGTATGTCTGAACAAAAACATCTCCTCATTGAGCTTGTCCTCAGTACAGGGAGAAAGCTCTACACCGGCCGTTTTCAGCTTTTTCTTATCGGCATCGCTGAAAAATCCGTTATCCTGAGGAATGCGCGGAAACTCTCCCGCAGCGGCACCCAACACTATAATATGCTTGGCACATTCAAAGCGAACGCTTCCCACACTGCCAAGCGTCACACGTTCAATGCCGTCGGGAATAGTGCCTATGGAGCACTCGTCAGCGGCACGTCGAAGCATAGCGGCAAAGCTTGCCGCGTCCATATGCGCATCAGGCACAGCAAGAGCAATAGTATCAAGTACCGACAAGACCGCGCCCCAAACCTGAGATTTTTTCTGAGCGGCAGCATAGTCGCCCCTTTTCCACAGCTCGTCCGCCTCAGCTCTGAGCCTGTCATACACGTCAAAATCGGTGAGCATCTTTACCGCCGCACGGCATATCTCAGTGGCAGTCGAGCCAAATGACCGGCAAAAGGCATCTACAGGCGGAACAAGTATCTCCCTTGCCTCATTGGCAAGCCGCAGCATCTCCCCTGACCATGGGCTCATAGTCTCAGCATAGCCTTGAGGGTTCATGCTCCATCCGTCCTCGGCACAAAACATTTTTTTGCCCCGTATATTCCATATTCCCGTATACTTTTCAAAAGCATCGCTCTGATCGGGGCTGAGCCCGCAAAGACCTGATGCGGCGCATGATATAAGGTCATCCCTGCGCCAGCCGCCTGCTGCAACTGAAGACGCCGTAAGCAAAAGACGCATGGCAGGCTGGTCTGTAACAGGAGTCTTGCCAGATACATACACCGGGATGCCGTTTCTTTCAAGCTCCACGTCAGTAATACCGATAAGGCGCTGCAAATCCGCCGCCACCACGGCTATGTCCGAATAGCTTGCTCCGCCGCGCACCAGCTCTTTTATTCTTGCAGCACATAATGTAGCCTCGTCGGCTCTGTCTGCACATTTTATTATTTTAACGCAATCCGCACCGCCGTCCACAGAGGGAGCGGAATAATCCCACAGCCTTTCTGAAAGATAATTTATCACATGAGGAAGAGACGATACGCAATTTACGATTTTAATATCTCTGCCCGCTGCCGCTGCAAGCCTTGACATATCCTGCACATATGCCCAGATATGCTCCATATGCTCACGCACTCTGTCGCCGTGAGCCATAGCATAGGTCACAAAAACATCGGGGCACTGACGGAATATATGACCGACTACCTTCATTTCCTTAGGAGTGAGTGTATAGAAACAGTCTATAAATACGGCTGAGCCCTCAAAAAAGCTGCCGTACTCCAATGCCTCGCATAAAGCATCAGGTATCTCCTCGGGATCGTCATAGCATTTATGCAGCATAACATCGTAAGCCGCAGCAATAAGCGACAGATCTCTGAGCCTTGCTGCAAGTGAGGCGGCGCCCTCGGCTTCTATTTTGTCAGCCGCCGCTTCAAGGTCTGACGGAGCAGTACCGTACAGCTTCATTTCGCTTACCGCGTGCCGCATCATAGGCACGTAGCGCTCTGCCCTGCGAAGCTCGCCGTATACAGTAAGCCTCGGTGCAACGCTCGTCATCGCGTTCCACATTATAAGCGTCTTTTCCGCATCGCTTATGTAATGCTTTGCAACGCCGCCGTACTCGCGGAAAACGATGTCGGCAAGCCTTGTAAAGCTGACAGTCTCAATAAGAAAAGCATCGCTTGCAGGCAGCATACGGGCAGCAAGAGAGTCCCAGTACAGCGCCTGCTGCTCAGGTACGATTATAATTATCTTTTTGCCGTCCTTCAGCTGCTCTTTGATCTTTTCAAGCAAATATTCTGTTTTTTCAGCAGCGCTTCTGCCGAATATAAACTCTGTCATACCTTATCACCTTTCCGCATCAAGTCAATATTTCTCTTCATTATCTCTCTTTTTCGCCACGAAAAAGGATAGCTTTTATATTCCTCATCTGTCAGCAGAAGCACGGACTCCGCTGATCCGTCAAGCCTTCCTGACCTGAAGAACTCTATAGGTGTTTCAATAGTTCCCGCACGGACAGCACTTTTTGTATGAGGGCATACATTTTGGCACACGTCGCACCCCCATATATATCCCCCGCGGCGCATAACTGCGATCTCCCCGTCTCCAAGCTCGCCTTTTTTCTGATTTACGGCGGAAGCACAGGTATCGCGCCGACTGCTTCCGGCACAGCCTCCGGGACACGCAGCAGTGCACGCTCCGCAGCTTTCACAGCACATTATTTTTCCGTCTCCAAACCCTATTCCCTCGTCTGCAAGCTGTGCCGCACTCAGATCGGTCACCACCTCACCTATGCATACAAATGACGAATAACGTGGATTTATAAGCAGTCCGTTTTTTCCCACAATGCCAAGTCCTGCCGCCGCAGCACCGTCGCGCTCGCAAAAAGGTGAATGATCGGCAAAACCGCGTGCAAAGGCTCCGGAATATTTTTCTGTAATATAACTGCACACTTCACCGAAAACTATTTCGGCAAGACTGTGATAATCTCTCACTGCGGCAAAGCGTGACAGTGGATAAGGATCGGGATCGGTATAATACGGAAACAGCACGAAAACAACATTGCATCCGCTTGGCAGACCGTCATACAGCCTGCGGTTTGCGGGAGAGCAGACTGCCGCGTCTACTGCTGCAAAGCATAAAATATTATGTTTTTCAAAAATATCGCTTATCATACTGATTTCCTTACCAAAAGTGATTATTACATTGTTTTCTGAATACAATTATATCAAAATATCAAAGCTTATTCAATAGTCGACATTTTTCAAAATTCACAATTTAATATTGAAAAGCAAAAATATATGTGGTATACTCACTGGTATATTTACAGGAGGGCGCACAGCGCGTTTTTATGTCATGGCAAAAACACACAGCGGAGAAGAAATAGACCGTTCTTCCAATTCTACAAACTACACTGAATTCACCGTTAAAAAAAGCTCAGATGCCAAAACGGTTCTGATACGGGCTTTGCTTATCGTCGTTTATGTTTCAATTGTAGTAGGCATATGGGTTGCCGCATGGTGGCTGGGCGCTATCAGCGCTCTTTTGGTGGCTATTGCGTGGTTCTTTACATGGCCGCTTACAAATATTGAATACGAATACACCACATCATCCGGAGACTGGCGCTTTGAAAAGATCGTTGCATCAAAACGCCGCAAAGTTGTTCTTGACGTCAAAATAAAGGATATGGAGATCATAGCGCCGTACACCTCCGAATACTCTGATAAATACAAAAGCGCTTCAAAGGTCTACGACTTCAGAAAGAGTGCAAAGCAGACCGAAGACGTGTATTTTGCACTGTTTGAAGAAAACGGCGCAAAAAGCCTTATTCTTTTCCAGTGTACCAATAAGGCACTGAAGATCTTTGCTTCCTATAACAAAGCAGGCACGGTCAAGTGCGATACATTGCGTTATTGATGATATTTTTTGAAGCGGCAGCTATGCTGCCGCTTGCTTTATTTTATTTTACTTCTTCAAATGTCCCATTTTCGCCTCATACGAAGCTGCCTGCGAAAAATAGTAATGATTGACAAAAGCACCGTAACAATGTATAATATAGTCATAACGATCACTCAGGTATACTGTTTGTGCTATACCGCAAAATTTTATTTATTTTAGCCACTGCATCACGGTGGAACGGAGATCATTATGTCTGTAAAGGTTTTATCTGTTTTCGGGACAAGACCCGAAACCATAAAAATGGCTCCCCTTGTTAAGGAGCTCGACAGCCGCGAGGAAATAGACAGTGTTGTATGCGTTACCGGACAGCACCGCCAAATGCTGGATCAGGTGCTTGAAGCATTCGATATTCACCCCGATTTTGACCTTAATATCATGCGTGACGGTCAGACACTTACGGATATAACCGTTCGCGTGCTTGAAGGTATGAATAAAGTAATAGCCGAGGTCCGGCCCGACATCGTGCTTGTACACGGCGACACTTCTACAGCTTTCGCCGCAGCACTTTCCGCATTTTACAACAGGGTGCCTATAGGTCACGTGGAAGCGGGACTTCGCACCTACAACAAATATTCGCCATATCCCGAGGAGATAAACCGCCAGTTTATCGGCACTGTCGCCGATATGAACTTCTCGCCTACGGAGAAAAGCCGCCAGAACCTTATAAACGAAGGCAAAGACCCCTCAACCATATATGTAACGGGAAACACCGCCATTGATGCTATGAGTCTTACTGTCCGTGAAGACTATTCAGATGAAACTGTTGAATGGGCAAAGGACAGCCGCCTTATCGTTCTCACTGCGCACCGCAGAGAGAACATAGGCGACACCATGAGAGGTATGTTCCGCGCTATCCGCCGCGTTCTCGAAAAGCATGACGATGTCAAGGTCGTTTACCCCGTCCACCTGAATCCCGCAGTAGTAAGCGCTGCAAACGAGGTTCTCGGCGGTATTGAGAGAGTGCGCCTTATAAAGCCCCTTGAGGTGTTTGAATTCCACAATCTGCTGGCAAGATCGCACATTATCCTTACGGACAGCGGCGGAATTCAGGAAGAAGCGCCCTCTCTGCACAAGCCTGTTATCGTACTTCGTGATACTACAGAGCGCCCCGAGGGTGTAGAAGCAGGCACGCTGAAGCTTGCCGGAACAGACGAGAACGTTATCTACTCAATGATAGATGAGCTGCTTTCCGACCCTGTGGAATACGAAAAAATGAGCAGTGCCAAGAACCCTTACGGCGACGGCCACGCATCAGAGCGCATAGCCGACGCTATTATCGCAAAATTTAATTGAAACAATTAAAAAAATCAGCAGACAAAGCTTTACATTGTCTGCTGATTTTTCATATTTACCTATACATATCCGGTCACTCACTCAAATCAAAGCTTTTTCTTTGAATTTATCTATTGCAAGCAAGACCGTATCATTTACATACGCGCTGTGCTCCTCCCGAGATATAGCAACAGGCTCAGCGATATTTTCATCGGCAGCCGGCATGGAACCCATCAGGCGCACTTTATATGCAATACTGCCATGCGGCAATATATCAATATAATCGGGAAAATCATTCAGAGTAAGTATTTCAGTAATATATCCGGAATTCGGATTTTTTTGAAGATATTCCGCCTCCATACCAAATATTTCCCTCATGCGCTTGTCTTTCGGTACAAAACTTTTTATCAGCGCCCATTTGTCTGTATGCTCCGACACACAGCCTTCCGGTTTTATTCTGCCCAAAGCGGCACTTAATCTTTTTTCATTATGTATCATTGCAAAAAACGATGCGTCGGCGATCAGATGCGTATAATATCCGAGAAGAAATGAATACTGCTCATTTGAGATCATTTCGTTTCTCTTTGGGTATATATATTTATCGCAAAATCTTTCACTGTCGGAAAACTGCTTTGTTTTTCCGCTCATAAAGTGCGTGACCTCCCGCGAGGGAGTAAGCACGGACCAATCCTCATTGGGAATATTACAGTCGGGTGCAATATTTCCTACAGAAAAGCATCGCCTGTCAAGCCAGGTGATCTTCTTCAATATTTCATCTGCTATCATTGAATGTGTAACCCATGTAGCCATTGACCCGACCTCCGAAAAAATTTACATTATCTCTTCAAGCTTTCTTGCCAGCTTTTCCACTGCTTCCGTATTCACCGTCACCTTTGAATCATAATAATGGTTGACCTCTGTGTAAAGCTCGTAAAAGCGCCTTTTGGCTTCAAAATTTTCACTCAGCAAGGCCTTCTCTGCATACCGTTCAAGAAGTCCGTAGCCCTTGCCGTTTGCATTGTCAAGCTGATACAGATCAAACTCGCTGTCAGCAAAGCAGCAGTTAAACGGGTCGATAGCGGCAACGGCACGCTTTTTATCTCTGTCAAGCATGATATTCCACGTGTTGTAATCGCCGTGTATCAGCCGAGCTTCTGTTATAGGGAGATAAAAAACACTGTCGAATTTGTCTATTGACTTTTCAAACACGTCAAGCGTATAGTCTGTTATCTGCCCCGCAGCTTTTAACAGCTTGGCTTTATCTACCACAGCTTCGGCGATCGGACGGTAATATTCCTGCCATGTGGAAAAGTATTCTTTACCTGACAGCGGGCCGAAGCCTTTGGGATTAACAACACCGTGATACGCCAAAAGATTATCAACGATGCTCTCGCATATACCGTCACGGACATCCTCAGTCATTTGAGAAATGTCCTCACAGCCGGCGTTTATACCCTCGATGTATTCCATAAACAGCACGTCAAAGTCAAGCTCCGCCTGTTCTTTTTCTATTACCTTATATACCTTCGGCATTTTCAGCAGTGCATATTTTGCCAGCGTTTCAAGCTGTTCGGCTTCTCCCGCAGCAAAACCGGGAAACAAATACAGCTTCAGAACAACTGAAAAAGGTTCTCTGTCAAGGGATATGAGAAATGCCCTGCCGTAAAATCCGCCGCCCAGCGCACGCACCTCTTTGGGCGAGGTATTGTAAAAAGCTCTGACTGCATTGTTGATCGTATTCTGCATAGTAGCGTCCTCCGCTCCGTTACTGATCTCTTGCCCCGATCCCGTAATAATAACCCTATATAAGCACGCCGTTACAGTGATCTGTCTCGTGCTGGATTATCTGCGCCGTCCACCCAGTATAGGTTTTTATACGCACCTTAAGATCAAGTGTCTGATACTTTACCTTTATGTGCTTAAACCGCACGGTCGGGCGCGGGCCGCCAAGCAGAGAAAGGCAGCCCTCCTCTGTTTCATACTGTTCTGATCTTTTTATGATCTCAGGATTAAGCATAACAGTATATCCGTCACCGTCGGCAAAGCATATGATGCGCCGCCTGACGCCTATCATATTCGCCGCCATGCCTACGCAGCTTTCGCGATAATGCATAAGCGTATCAAGCAGATCGCGGGCTGCATCAATATCGTCAGCACCTGCCGCCTCCGACGGCATAGCAAGAAAAAGCGGATCGTGTACAAGCTCTCTTATCATTTATCTTTACAGCTCCGCAAGTATTTCCGCAGCGTTTGTATCGGGCTTTACCTTAGGCATGATTTTTGTTATAACACCGCTCTCATCAATAACAAAGGTAGTTCTTACAACACCCATGCTGACCTTGCCGTACATTTTCTTTTCCTGCCAAACACCGTAAGCCTGTATAGCAGACAGCTCTGTGTCTGAAAGCAGAACAAAGGGAAGAGAGTATTTTTCGGCAAATTTAACGTGAGACGCTGTGCTGTCCTTACTGATACCGATAACCGCAGCGCCCTTTGCCTCAAATTCCTTGTAAAGTCCCGCAAAAGCACACGCCTGACGCGTGCAGCCGGGAGTATTATCCTTAGGATAAAAATATAAAACGACCTTCCTGCCCGCATAATCTGACAGCGATACAGCATTGCCGTCCTTATCGGGCAAAGTAAAATCGGGAGCTTTCATTCCAACCTCAAGCATTTTTTCAACCGTCCTTTTTCTGAACTTCTTATAATGAAAGTATACTTCCCTTTTATCCTTTTGTCAATAGTCACGTGCATTTTACGCTGTCGGAAATCTTGACACAAAATACCTATTGTGATATACTAACTCTTACTATATAATAACATAACTTTAATTAAGGAAATAAAAATATGTTTCTTTCAGTAGTTGTACCCTGCTATAACGAAGAAAAAAATATCAGACCGTTTTACGATAAGATCTGTGAAGAGCTTAAGGATATTATAGGAGACACGGAGCTTATATTTGTAAATGACGGCAGCCGCGACAAAACAATAGACGAATTGAAAGCGCTGCTCGGCGAGACTCTTTGCAAAATAAAGATCGTCAACTTTTCAAGAAACTTCGGAAAAGAGGCGGCGCTTTATGCGGGACTTGAAAGCACAGAGGGCGAATACACGGCAATCATAGACGCCGATCTTCAGCAAAATCCCAGATACATTCTGGATATGCTGAACATCATTAAAGAAAATCCCGAATACGACGGTGTTGCAGCATATCAAAAGGAACGCAACGAGAGCAAGGTGCTGACCTTCTTTAAGAACTGCTTCTATAAGCTTATAAACAAGCTTACCGAGGTGGAGTTTTACCGCTCTGCAAGCGATTTCAGAGTTCTCAGCCGCAAGATGGTGGAAGCAGTATTGTCTATGCCCGAAAAATGCAGATTTTCCAAAGGTATTTTCTCATGGATAGGCTTTAATGTATACTATATGCCGTACGATGTTGAAGACCGCCTGAGCGGAACGTCCAAATGGAACTTCTGGAAGCTGTTTTCCTATGCGATAAACGGCATTGTTGCATTTTCCGATAAGCCTCTTATACTTTCATCGATACTGGGACTTGTTATGTTTTTTGCATCTACAATAATGATGCTGGTTATTGTGATAAAGACCCTTGTATTCGGCGATCCCGTTGCGGGCTTCCCCACTCTTGCGTCGCTGATACTGATGCTGTCGGGCGTGCAGCTGTTTTTCATGGGTGTTATCGGTCAGTATATGGCAAAGATCTACGCCGAGTCAAAATCACGCCCCATATATATCGCTAAAGAAAAGCTGGAAAACAAGACAGAAAAGGAAAACTGAACTATGACTGCCGAAGAAAGAAAAGCTCTTGTAACATCATACCTCGGAAAGACCGTAAGAATTGAGATAGACCGCCCTATAGGCTATGTACATTGCAAAAATGATAAAGACCCCATTATATATCCCATAAACTACGGTTTTATCCCCGGTGTTATGGGCGGCGACGGCGAGGAGCTTGACGTATATCTTTTAGGTGTTGACCGCCCCGTAAAAGAGTACACCGCAAAGATCATCGGTATCGTCTACCGCGAAAACGATGTTGAAGACAAGCTTTGCGCTTCTCCCGAGGGAATGGAATTCAGCGCTGAGGAGATCGCCGCGGCGGTGCGTTTTCAGGAGCAGTATTATATTTCACACGTCGAAGTCGAGTAGACAGAACATAATTTATTCAAGGAGTCAGTCAGATGTCAAACACACTTACAAGAGACGCAGCGTGGGAGCTGCAGAACGAATTCAACAAGGATCATTTTCACCTGAAGCACGCTTTGACCGTTGAGGGCGTTATGAAATATTTTGCGGTAGAGCTCGGATACGCAGACGAAGCGGATTTTTGGGGTATTGTCGGTCTTTTGCATGACCTTGATTTTGAAATGTATCCCGATGAGCACTGTATCAAAAGTCAGGAAATAATGCGTGAGCGCGGCATTGACGAACGCATTATTCACGCCACAGCAAGCCACGGATACGCGCTGACCGTAGATATCAAACCCGAGCACGAAATGGAAAAGGTGCTGTACGCGGTGGACGAGCTTACGGGACTTATCGGCGCCGTAGCGCTTATGCGCCCGTCAAAAAGCGTGTCCGACCTTGAGCTTAAATCAGTCAGGAAGAAATATAAGACCGCGAACTTCGCCGCCGGATGTTCAAGAGAGGTTATTGCGCGCGGAGCCGAAATGCTCTCCTGGGAGCTTGATACACTGATCGAGCGAACCATCCTCGCCATGCGCAGCTGCGAGGATGTGTATAATAATTTTTGAATAGAAAACAAGGATGCAGAAATGCATCCTTGTTTCAGACTGTCGAAAAACTAGATTGCTGTAGCAAAATAACTAAAAGTTTTGGTCAAGCTTTTTCAAAAGCTTGTGGGTTTTTAGGGCAACGCCCTAAATCGCCCTCCGCAGAGGGCGAAAAGCCTATGCCGTCACGGAGTCCAGAGGGTACCTCTGGTCGGCACCCGCAGGTGCCGAAATCCCATATTGTGCTTTTTGCTATTTCTATAGGCTTTTTCGACAAGCTCAACAAGGATGCATTTCTGCATCCTTGTTTTATTACACTTCCTCAGCCCTGCCTAAATACCAACCCGCAACGCCGTCCTTTTTTACAAAATACCCATCTGAGCTCTGCTCAATAAGTGAAAGGCTGTCACCCTCAGACACGCTTAGCAGATTATCGGCGTAGTCTCGGCACTGATCCGCGCCATACAAAAAAGTATTCGGTATCCACAACTCATGCCCCGTGGATATCTGACGTATGTAGGAGCGGTCAGCCTCACGCTTCAGCACCTCGATCTTGTTGTTTGTCCACTTTATATACACGTCAGCCTCCGCTGCCTTTTGCTCATCTGCGGCGCGGATAACGGGGAGCTCGTCATAGCTTATATGATATATTTCGTCGGCGGAACAGTTGATATCGGGAATGATAAGCATATTAAGCTGGGCGTAGCTTTTTATGCCGCAGCCCCCGTCTATCGATATTATCTTTTTTCTGTGATCTATAACGGGATTCAGACTTATATGCTTTTCTCCGTAAAGGTTTACAGGCCAGTGACCGACGACAACGTATTTATCAAATTCAAGCTCGGTATCCATAAAGCTGTCATATTTCATAAGCGAAAAGCTGTCCCGATTCAGGCTCTCCGAAACAGTTCTGTCTCTGAGACCGCCGTGTACAAAAATGTAGTTCTGCACCTCAAGTATCGTCGGCAGGTTTACAATAAAATCGATCTCACGCTTAAAATGCATCATCACCTCATCGCGCGATCTTACAACGTCCTCAGGGGTACGGCATAAATACCCAAGCTCCGAGGTCATTTCATCATAAAGGCTTGTACCGCGTCTCCAGCCTCTCATACTTTCAAGGTAGCCTAAAAATCCCGGCGCACTTTCCTCGCAGATGCCGTTTATCATCCATATGCGCCATATATCGACATTTCCCTGCAAAACAAACACATTGTCCCGCTCGCTGAGCTCCATAACATAACGCAGTGTCTCAAGGCTGTAATCACCCTTTTCCACTATATCACCGACGATCACAAGGATATCGTCGTCGCAAAACTCAGCCTTTTTCAGGGCTCCTTTAAGATATGTAAGCTGCCCATGAATATCGCTTGTGACAAGTATCCGCCGTCCGCTTTCAAAATTGCATCTGACAATATTGTTTTCGTTCATATTTCAAAATCCTTTATCGCATCAAAAAAGTAATCCAGTGTCCCCACAAACTTTTTGTCGTCATAAAGCTCTTTGATCTCATCGCACGTCATCCATTTTACTGCACACACCTCATCGGTATCGGCTTTAGCAAGGTCGGCGTCACCGTCATATTTGAAAAGCCACACATCCACTATGTTGTTGTTATATTTACTGTTATTGATAATTTTGCGCACCTTTGAAAAAACTGTTTTGCCGATGCATCCCGAAAGATCAACACCGACTTCCTCATGAACCTCGCGAAGCGCACCTTGCATGCTTGTCTCGCCCGAGAGTACCGAGCCGCCTACAGTCTCCCACATAAGCGGATATGTGGGGCGATTGGCTGAACGCTGTGATATAAGATACTCTCCCCTGCTGTTTCTGAGCCATACGTGCACTACCAAATGATAAAGGTCATCGTGAAGCTCCTCGCCGCGCACGTGAGTTTTGCCGGTAAGCGTGCGGTCTTCCGTATACAGATCCCAAATTTCCATTCAAACTGACCTCCGAATACTTAATAACACTATTTTACCATGCTTTTACATCTTTCTCAATAAACTATATATAATATTTTACTATACTATCTAAAACACAAGCTGTACAAGCAGCATATAGCATACCGTGCCGCCGGCTATAGACAAAAGCATTTGCCGCTTCCATAAATGAAGCACGACAACAACAGCAATAGAAATAAGCTCCGGCAGGCAGTGGCTGCCGGACAGTATGCTTACGTCCTTCAGGCAATATATAACAAGAAGTCCGAACACTGCCGACGGCAGCACCTTACCCAGATACTGTATGTACTTCGGTGTAGGTCGTCCCGCAGGGAAAAGAATGAAAGGCAAAAAGCGCGTAAGCATGGTACCGAATACGATAACCGCAATAGTTATTATCTGCTGTGTAAGCGTCATGACAGCTCACCGCCCCTCTCCAAAGGTCTTCTGAGCATCGTCAGCACTGCCAGTATAGCAAACATTGACGGCAGCATAAAATTCTCACTGCCGAAGGCTATAAGGCAGATCACTGAAAGCCCAAGCCCCATAAGCGCGGGAATATGGTTTTTATCTTTGAGCCACTGCTCAAGAAAGATCACCACAAACATGGCTGTCATAACAAATTCCAGTCCCTCGGTGTTGAATGTTATAAGTGAGCCGAAAATGCCGCCCAGGGTCGAGCCGAAAAACCAGTAGAACTGGTTCAGCATTGTTACAAAAAACATAAACAGTCCGCGGTCTACATCAGCCGGAACATCCGCGGTATAATTTATGGAAAAGCTCTCATCGCACATTCCGAATATAAGATAAAGCTTTTTCAGTCCCGTACCCTTGTACTTATCAAGCATGGATATGCCGTAAAAAATATGGCGGGCGTTTATCATGATCGTCATTGCAAACGCCTGCAAGGGGTCAAACGCCCCCAGCAGCAGATTTACCGCCACAAATTCCATAGAACCGGCAAAAATAGTAAGGCTCATAAATAACGGATACCAAAAGCTGAAGCCTGAAACGTTCATATATATGCCGTATGTAAGTCCCAAAAACCAAAATCCCGCAAAAATGGGGATAGTGTAAGGAAAAGCTGCACGCAACGCGCGTATGTATTTGTTTTTCACTGTGATCCTCGCATAGTGTTTTTTACTAACTTTCTTTTTATGTCAAAAAGAAAGTTGCAAAGAAAATGACATTCAAGAGGGAGGCAACCTCCCTCTTGAAAATCACCGCCTGCTAATTATCAATAAGCTTTGAATCAAAGCCGTCCGTATACGATACACTGCCGTCGGCGTACACCCATGCAGCCTCGCATTCAAGGACCTTAAGCACTTCTCTGCCACGTTCCTCGTCCATATTGAACAGCGCGGTGGAAAGTCCGTCGCCAAGTCCGCTGTCACCGCACAAAACAGTGACGGACAGATACTCGTTTTTCGGCATGAGCGACACGGGATCGATAATATGATGATACCTTACGCCGTCAAGGGTAAAGTATCTCTGATACGATCCGCTGGTAACAATAGCTGTATCACCGTCGGCTGCGACCTTGCAGAAATATGCATCATCGCTGTCAAGATCGGGGTTTTGCACCCCCATCTCCCATACCTCGCCGTCAGGCTTCAGCCCTACGGTGCGGATATTTCCGCCTACGCTGAGCGCAATATTGTCCCAGCCCTGTTCCTTAATAAACTCGGCAGCGCGCTCGGCGGCATAGCCCTTTGCCACAGCGCCCACATCAAGGCTCATTTCGCTGTCACGAAGAAACACTGTCATCTCTTCTTCATCAATAACAACATCGTCTATATCAGTGTGCTCCGCAGCAGACCGCAGCGCCTCTTCAGATGGCAGAGCTGCCGCCGAGGGATCGGCAACAGCGGCGCTTCTGGCATCATGCCACAGTCGAAGCACGCTGCCCATGGCAACGTTTGTATATCCGTCCGTCACCTCGTAAATATACTTGCAGTATTTTATAAGCTCTATTATATCCCTGTCCGCTTTTACGGGAGCAACACCTGCCATACTGTTTATGGTTTTAATGTTCGTGACTCCGTCGTACTCATAATAAATATCATAAAGCTGATGCAGCCGGCGCAGCTCGTCAATAACAGCGTCGGCTTTTTTATCAAAAGCCGACCTGCTTCTGTCGTATCCGATTATCACCGTCTGCGTGTCAAACACCGTAACATCACTTTTGGAATATTTTTCCCGGCTTACCATGCCGCACCCGCTCAAAGACGCGGCAATTATTAAAATAGCTGATATAACTGAAAAAGTCTTTTTCATATTCTAGTTTTTTAGTCCTTTTTAGGCGTTTTATCTAAGCGCTTTAGTAACTGTTTTTATATAGCTGTCCACTGAAACAGTACAGCCTGCCTTAAGATCTGCGTCTGTTGGCTTGCCGTCATCACCGGTACCGATAGCCGCTACCTCGTCGGCAGTCATACCCTTGATATAATCACAAAAAGCCGCTGCCTGCTCGTACCATTCCTTGCCGATACCTGAAACGCCTGACATTCCGTAATCCTTACCCTGCTCCTGCTTTGTGCCTGAATAGGTAATATCCTCGATCGCACCGGTCTTATCAAAGGTGATCTTAGGCTCGACAGTATCTATAACAGCGCCGTCAATGCGTCCGTTTGTAACAGCAGCAGCGCAGAAATCAGTATACATTGCAGCCGCACCTCCGCTGTTCTCTGTTGCGGATTTTGACGATGTATCGTAGGTTATAGCTGCGACCTTCAGCTCAGGTGCGGTATCGGAAGTAAACACTGCCGCGCCTTTTTTATCGCTGACGGCCTTTACAAGCGCCTTTTTCATATCCGTTACGTCAATAGTACAGCCTGCTTTAAGATCTGCATCCTCTGCCGCGCCGCCGTTGCCTATGGCAATAGCGTTTACTTCATCGGCATTCATACCCTTAACGTAGTCGGCAAAAAACTCTGCCTGATCATCCCACTCTTCTCCTATGGGAGACGCATCCTCCATACCGTATTCGTCACCGCGCTCCATTTTTGTCTTATATTCTCCGCCTGTTTCAACAGTACCGTCGTCAAGACTCATTTTGTTCTGAGCGCAGTCAATATAGCAGTCCAGAATGCGCATATCCTTGTCCAGAATAACTGCTGCAAAAGTAGCGTCTACCTGCGCTTTTCCCTTTGAAGTTGAGTCGGTTGAAAGCTCAATTCCTATTGACAGAGTATAGCTTGTCTTGCTTTCATCTCCCTTGTGGGAATTATCGCCGTTCTCCTTATTCTTTGAGCATGAGCTAAGTGCAAGCGCAGAAACGGCAACAGCCGCAACGAGAGAAATAAATCTTACTTTTTTTGACAGGATCATAAATCATATCTCCTATTATATTATATTTATTTGCCTTATATAGTCAATAGTATGTACAGAAAACTCTTATTTAATCTTTATTCAGAAATAAAAATACCGCCGTGATCATGCCTCGTTCCTTATCTCACAAGTTCTGTTGTTCAATTTCCATTGGTTCAGAGCCTTCGTTTTTACACATTTCTACAACACATAAAAGCGCAAGAACAATATGATCTTCTTTTTCCCTTGAGATCTTCCTGTATTTTTCGATCTCCTCATCAGTCATATTAGAATCCTTACAGATTCTAACAGCAAAATCAAAGTTTTCTACTATCCAGTAGATCGCCTGCTGTGCCTTTCCCGACAGCTTTTTTATTTTCATTTCAAGCATAACAAGTTCTTCATTTAAGTCTTTTTTCATTATTTTTTCCTCCTAAATTCATTTCTGGATGTATTTATCCTATTATATCACACCTTTTGGTGTAAAATCAATATGGATGTATATATCCAGTAAAAATTTTTGAGAGGCATATATGTCAAACGGATTAAAACAAGATATTTCTATTGGTCAAAATCTCAAATCATTGCGTAAAAAGGCTAAATTATCCCGACACGAGGCATCTGCTCAGTTGGAAATTTTGGGCGTTCCCATGACTGAGGATATCCTAGCTAAAATGGAACAAGGTCGGTATAGTGTGCGTATAAGTGTTCTATTAGCCTTAAAACAAATTTACGGTATCAGCTCATTTGATATTTTCTTTGACGGATTACATCTTTAAGACAGTTTCATTTTGCAACACTTTCTAACCTTTTTCAGTCAGTCTATAGAGGCGAAAACTGTTGACACACAGAGCTAAAAGATATATAATAAAATGAATAGTTATTGAAATGTAATATAGAAAGGCTATACCATGTATAAAGACAAAAAAGTTGTGTTTTCAGGAATACAGCCCTCAGGTCAGCTCACTATCGGCAATTATCTCGGTGCGCTGAAAAATTTCGCGGCTTTTTCCGATGAATACCGCTGCTATTACTGCGTTGTTGATGAGCACGCGATCACCGTCCGTCAGAATCCCGCAGAGCTTCGCCGCCGCACGTATGAAACACTGGCGCTGTATATTGCCTGCGGACTTGACCCCGAGAAGAATGTTCTGTTTGTACAGAGCCATGTTTCGGGTCACGCAGAGCTTGGCTGGATACTTGACTGCTACACCATGTTCGGTGAACTGTCCCGTATGACACAGTTTAAGGATAAGAGCAAGAAAAACGCTGACAACATCAACGCAGGTCTGTTTACCTACCCCGCTCTTATGGCTGCTGATATCCTGCTTTATCAAAGCGAGCTGGTGCCAGTCGGCGACGACCAGAAGCAGCATCTTGAGATCGCGCGCGACATTGCAAACCGTTTTAACGGCATATACGGCGACACCTTTATTGTGCCCGAAGCATTTATAAATAAGACTCCCGCAGCCCGCATTATGAGCCTTGCAGAGCCTACCAAAAAAATGTCAAAGTCAGACGATAACGAAAACGCAACCGTTCGTATTCTGGACGGCAAGGACGTTATTATCCGCAAATTCAAGAAAGCCGTTACCGACTCCGGCAGCGAGATCCGCGCAGCCGAGGGCAAGGACGGAATTATAAATCTTATGTCTATTTACGGCGCGTTTACAGGCAAGAGCTTTGAGGAGATCGAGCGCGAGTTTGAGGGCCGCGGCTACGGCGACTTCAAGCTGGCTGTAGGCGAAGCTTGCGCAGATGCGCTTACCCCCGTTCAGGCGGAGTTTAACCGCCTTATGGCTGACAAGGCATATCTTGAAGAAATAATGGCAAAGGGCGCGGCAGAAGCGCATCACGACTCACTCCGCACAATGTCAAAGGTTCGCCGCAAGATAGGCTTTACCGAGCGTCCCCGCTTCTGATATGGCTGAAAAAAGAATTGACTGCGTTGTTGACCGCGTGGAGGACGGAGTTGCCGTAATCATACCGGACGACGGCAGCGAAATATTTGAGGCATTAGAGGACAAATTCAAGCTTTCGGAAAACATGAGCTGTACCGCGGTCTTTACAGACGGCGAGCTTACAGATATCGTACCCCGAGAGAACAAAACAAACAACAAAGACAGACTGAACAGGCTGTTTAACAAAAATAAATAAATATTCTGCGTGTTAAGCCACGCAAAGAAAGGCGTAAGCATAAATATGAAAACAAGAGCAGTAAGACTTTACGGTGTAAACGACCTCAGATGTGAGGAGTTTGAGCTTCCCGAGATCGGCGAGGACGAAATTCTTGCAAAGGTCGTTTCCGACAGCATATGTATGTCCTCCCACAAGGCGGCGCTTCAGGGTGCAGGACACAAGAGAGTTCCCGACGATGTTGCTGAGAATCCCATTATCCTCGGTCACGAGTTCTGCGGCGAGCTTATTGAGGTCGGCGCAAAGTGGAAGGATCAGTTCAAGGCAGGCGATCGCTTCTCTATCCAGCCCGCTATCAACTACAAGGGCAGTCTTGCCGCTCCCGGATATTCTTACCATAACATAGGCGGCGGCGCTACATACGTTATTATCCCCAACGAGGTTATGGAATGCGGATGCCTTCTGCCGTACAACGGCGAGGCGTTCTACTACGGCAGCCTTTCTGAGCCTATGAGCTGCATTGTGGGTGCGTTCCACGCAAATTATCACACCACTCCCGGAAAGTACACCCATGAAATGGGCGTTGTAGAAGGCGGCGACATGGCAATTCTTGCCGGCGCAGGTCCTATGGGTCTAGGTGCTGTTGACTATGCTATCCACGGCCCCCGCCGTCCCCGCCTGCTTGTAGTTACCGACATTGACGACGCCCGTCTTAAGCGCGCTGCATCTCTAATCACCGTAGAGGACGCAGCTGCAAACGGCGTTGAGCTGAAATATATCAATACCAACAATATGACCGACGCTAACGCAGAGCTTCGCGCTATGTGTAAGGGCGAAGGCTTTGACGATGTATTCGTATTTGCACCTGTTAAGCCTGTTGTTGAAATGGGCGACGCACTTCTCGGCCGCGACGGCTGTCTCAACTTCTTCGCAGGTCCTACAAACACACAGTTCTCCGCAATGTTCAACTTCTACAACGTACACTACGGTGCAACACATATCGTGGGAACATCCGGCGGTAATACAGACGATATGATAGAGTCTATCCGCCTTATGGAGCAGGGTAAGGTAAATCCTTCCTGTATGATCACCCATGTCGGCGGTCTTAATGCCGACGCGCCCACAACTCTTGATCTGCCCAATATTCCCGGAGGCAAGAAGCTTATTTACACTCACATCGATCTGCCCCTTACCGCTATTGACGACTTTGCGGCAAAGGCTGCCGAGGGCGGCGAGCACGCAGAGCTTTTCGCAGATCTTGCAAAGATATGCTCTGATAACAACGGACTCTGGTGTCCTGCTGCCGAGAAGAGAATTCTTCGCGAGGCAACTATAGACTGAGAGATGGATAACATAAAAAGAATCACCAGCTTTACCGTAGACCACAACTACATCGTGCCCGGAATGTACATTTCCCGCATTGACGGTGACATTGTGACCTATGACCTGCGCACACGCCGTCCCAACTGCGGCGACTATATGGACAATATCACTATGCACTCCGTAGAGCATATGTTTGCCACCTATGCGCGAAACAGCGAAATGGGCGATAAGGTCATATATTTCGGTCCTATGGGCTGCCGCACGGGATTTTACCTGCTGCTTCGCGGCATTGACCACGCGGCGGCGTACGCTCTTGTTAAAGACGTGCTTGAAAAAATAATCGCACATGACGGCGAAATGTTTGGTCAGAGCGCCGCAGAATGCGGAAATTACAAAGAGCTTGACTTGAACTGTGCCAAAGCAGAGGCAGCCGGATATCTTGAGGCGCTGACAGCAAGAGAGGTAGCCGGGAAGGCGGATTTTGCATATGACAAAGAGTGAATTTGAAACTATAGGAATTATCGCCGCAATGCAGGTTGAGGCAGACGGCATCAAAGCAAAAATAGAAAACGCCGTCAGCGAAACCGTAAGCGGTATTGAATTTATTTCGGGAAAGATAGGCGAAAAAAACGTAGTCCTGGCAAAATGCGGCGTAGGCAAGGTCTTTGCCGCCCTCTGCACCGAGGCGATGATCCTGCGCTACAGTCCCGACTGCATTATAAACACAGGCGTTGCCGGTGCGCTGAACCCTGAGCTTCACATCCTCGATGCCGTAGTTGCCGACAGCGTTATCCAGCACGATATGGACACATCAGCCATCGGCGACCCTGTAGGTATGATATCAGATATAAATATAATAAATATTCCCACACACAGCCGCGTTACAGACGCGCTGTGTGCAGGAGTATGCGCCACCGGCACAAAAGTCCTTCGCGGCACTATTGCAACAGGTGATAAATTTGTGGGTGACAACGAGACAAAAAAGCATATACGTACTATTTTCAACGCTGACTCCTGTGAGATGGAGGGGGCGGCTGTGGGTCATGTTTGCTACGTAAATAATGTGCCCTTCGGCGTTGTACGCGCTATGTCTGACGGCGGAGATGACGACGCCAATATGGACTTCCCCACCTTTGCCGCAAAGGCGGCGGAAATATCTACTGCCGCAGTGCTTGAATTTTTATCCCGCATATAACGGAGAGTGAAAAATGGATTGGGAAAGCCTTGAGGGCAGCTGTCAGAGCTGCCGCCGCTGCGCTCTCGGCAGCACACGCACAAACTGCGTTTTCGGCACGGGCAACAAAAATGCTGACCTTATGTTTGTCGGCGAAGCACCGGGCGCGGACGAGGACAGGACAGGTATACCGTTTGTAGGCGCTGCGGGCAAGCATCTTGACAGATTTCTTGCCGCTGTCGGAATTGAACGTGACGACGTATATATCGCCAACATATTGAAATGCCGCCCGCCGCACAACCGTGACCCTCTTCCGGACGAGCAGGATATGTGTATGGATTATCTTCGCGCGCAGGTCAGGCTTATAAAACCGAAGATGATCGTATGTCTCGGCAGAATAGCCTCAATGCGGCTTATAGACCCGTCCTTTCGCATAACCGCATCTCACGGCAAGTTTTATCAGCGCGGAGCTTTTCAGCTATGCGCGGTGTATCACCCCTCCGCCCTTCTTCGCGACCCGAAGAAAAACGAGGATATGTACCGCGATATGAAAGCCGTTAAAGCTATGCTTGATAATTTGAAAAGCAGAATATGATATAAAAAGGCATTAAATTTCAAAAAGAAATTTAATGCCTTTGAGGTTGTCGAAAAAGTCCTCAGAAATAGCAAAATGCACAAAAGGGATTTCG
>CAZBAR010000004.1:0-108048 GCA_964490165.1 uncultured Lachnospiraceae bacterium
GTTTGATTAGGGTCGGTTTCCACGACCTCTGCACGTCGAAAATCTCGACCTCTTGAGGTCGGAAAATCCGACTTCTGCACGTCGGAAAACTCGACGTCTGGAGATGGCGCAGGAGGTTCCGGCTTCTTCTCAGGCTGAGGCGGCAGTTCCTGCGTGGTAAAACGCTTGACATATATCCGGGTGGGTTTGCCCTGGCCCTGCTTGATCCGCTCTATCAGGCCGATGCCCTTGCCGGTATCCAGCTCGGCCAGCAGTTTCATGGCCTTGTCCCGTCCACAGGTCAGGTTGTTGCAGATCTCGTCCACGGTGTAATAGATATAGACACGCCCGGTATCGTCATACCATTCGTTCTTGATGGATAAGCTCATGCGGTCAAGCAACATACCGTAGAGCAGTTTGGAGTCTGTGGACAGGTGCTTAAACCGGGGGTGGGTGATAAGCTGGCAGGGGATGCGAAAATAGGTAAACTGCGTTGCCTCGTCGCCGTAGAAATAGTTCGATAAATCTTTATCCGGCATGGCCGCGACCTCCTTTTGGGCATGAAAAAAGCACGATTGTCAAATCGTGCTTTTTTCGGGATGTTCAATTTTGTCACAAAGGTTTGCTTTTTCGGTGACTGCCCGTTAAATTAGTGTTTTCTGTCTTGTTCTTTATCGGGCACCACCTCAGGGACGGTGATTTGTTTTAGTTTCTTGCAGTCGGCAAGGCATAAGTAATTTTCGCCGATTTCTTTTATGCTGTCCGGAATCACAAAAGCAGTCAAGCCGGTTTGGGAAAAAGCGCATCCGCCGATTTTTGTAACCGTATCCGGGATGGTGACTTTTTTCAGCTTTTTACAGCCGCCAAAGGCAAAATCGGCGATTTCTGTCATGCTCACAGGAATGGTGACCTCGGTCAGGGCAGTACAGCCGTAAAAAGCCTGCTCGTCAATTTTTATCACGCCCTCCGGTATGTTGATTTGTGTCAGGGTGGTACAATTTTTGAAGGCTTCTTTTCCAATCTCCGTCACTCCTTCGGGAATCGTGACCTTAATCAAGGCAGTGCAGTTCCTTAAGGCACCTTTTTCGATTTTAGTTACATTTTCCGGAATGGTAATTTCTGCATCGCTGCCCTGATATTCCAGCAAGATATGATTTACAATCGCAAATTCGCCTTCATTCTTCAGCCATGGCGTATCCGAAAAAGCGTTCATGCCGATCTCTGTTACACTTTCCGGAATGTTGATGTGTGTCAGATTTTCGCAGCCGTCAAAGGCTCGCAGGCCGATCTCCGTCACGCCCTCGGAAATCGTAAGGTGGGTCAAATCCACACAGTTTTCAAAAGCAAATTCATTGATCTTTGATACCCCCTCCGGGATAGTGACATCTGCGGCGTCGCCTTGATATTTTACCAAGATGTTATTTATAATTGCAAATTCGCCTGCATTTTTCAACCACTGTGTATCTGCAAAGGCTTTATTGCCGATCTCTCTTACACTCTTCGGCAGAGAGATATCAGCCATTCTGTTGCATCCATCAAAAGCATTTGAAATGATCTTTGTTACTCCTTCCGGGATAGTGACCATGGTTAAATGAGTGCAGTTCATAAATGTATGCCAGCCGATCTCTGTTACGCCCTCGGGAATCGTGATATCGGTCAGGCTAACGCAATTATGAAAGGCTCCGCCGCCGATTATTGTTACACTCTTAGGAATGGAGATATCTTTCAGGCGGCGACAATCATAAAAAGCGTTTATACCTATCACTGTAACGCTCTCAGGAATGATAATTTTGGTCAAATTCGCGCAGCCTTGAAAGCTATAATGGCTTATTGTCTTTACACTTTCAGGAATTATGATTTCGGTTAAGCCGGAACAATCGAAGAAGGCGTAGTTGCCGATCTCTGTCACGCTTTGGGGAATGTTGATTTGGGTAAGTCCCGGGCAGCAGTAGAAAGCGTACTGCCCAATAACGGTTACACTTTCCGGGATGGTAACATCTGTCAATCTTTTGCAATTCGCAAAGGCATCGTCACCGATTTTGTTTACCCCGTCAGGGATAACTACAGTTCCGCCGGGGCCGGTGTATTTTTCCAACACACCGTTTTCAATGATAAAATCCGCATAATTGCTCATAATTTGTTTCTCCTTCTAAAATTGATTCCTATTATAGTAAACGGGATGTACCGAATGTGTCACATAGAGACCCTGATCGTGTGGATTCATGAATATTCTCGGTCACTCAAGTATCAATACTACACGTATCTGTATTATCACGACAGTCAACGAGCACCGCAGGCGCATGGAAAATATGCGTTGCTAATATAGCTTTGCCTTATAAAAAAACCGCTGAAATCGGCAGCTGCAACATAATGCAGATTATGTTGTACATTTTATTGCCTGACGTGCTTATTGTAAATGGAATTTATAATAAAATTGTATATTAAATCAGCCATTTGTTTGTAAATTTATATAAAAAATTTTGAAATGCGGCACATCTATTTGCCGCGCGGACTTGACATATCTGGTTTCCATATGGTACAATAAATTAATATGTAAATTGGGTGTATTATAACTATATGCAATCACCGCGATTACATAGTATGGATTATGTTATAAACGTGAGGGAGAACAGGTCCAAGTATGACGGATAAAGAGCTTAGACGCCTCAGCAAGTCTGATTTGCTTGATATTATTTATGAATTGCAAAAGAGCGAAAAGAAATTGGCTGAGAAAAACCGTGAGCTGGAAGAGAGGCTTGCTTCGAAGGAATTAAAAATATCAAGCGCCGGATCTATAGCCGAAGCTGCATTTGCAGTAAACGGAGTGATCGAAGCGGTACAGGCGGCAGCAGACCAGTATCTGGATCAGATCAAAGCAACTACAACTGTAACCCCTGTAACTCCCGTGACTCCCGAAAAAACAAACGATAATAAAGCGCAAGCGGAAGCAGATCAGCATTCGGAGCAGATCGAAAATGCAGCCGCGGCTCCCGAAGACGCGAGCGACGAGGCGAAGAATACTGAAGATATGATCGCGGAAGCCCGCGAGATGCTAAAAAATATTTCCGAAAAATATGATAAGGTAAAGCACCGCGCCGTGCCGAAGCCGAAACGGTAAGGAAGCTTTCGTTGAATGGTCAAACGCTATATGAATGAAATAAGCAACGAAGCACTATATTGTAACTATGAAAAAGAAAAAAATCGATGTTCCTACAATTGAACAGGTTGCCGAGGCAAGAAATAATATAAAATATAGAAACAGATATAAAAAAGTGCTGAAAAACACCTTAGGCGTTTTAACGGTAGTTGCTGCTATATCCGTGCTTGTAGTAACATTGCTTATGCCTGTTCTTCAGATATCGGGAAACTCAATGGCGCCTACATTAAGCGACGGACAGATAGTTTTATCTGTAAAAACATCTGAGTTTTATACCGGAGAGCTTGTAGCGTTTTACTACGGAAACAAGCTTTTGATAAAAAGGTGTATCGCCGGTCCCGGCGACTGGGTAAATATAGACGCTGACGGCAACGTTTATGTGAATGAGCGACTTATAGCAGAGCCTTATCTCACAGATAAGGCTCTTGGCGAATGTGATATTGAAATGCCGTATCAGGTACCCGATGAGCGGTGGTTCGTTATGGGCGACAACAGGTCTGTTTCTACTGATTCACGTACCTCTCAGATAGGATGTGTGTCTAAAGAACAGTTGGTGGGCAAGGTAGTTTTTCGGGTATGGCCTTTCTCTGAGATAGGTGTAATTAAGTGAATATAGGCTGTGTGATCAAGTAAAGGAAGCAATAGTATGTTTGATTTTGTGAAACAGACAACTGAATATAAGGTGCGAAAAGCCAAGCGAAAACGATGGCAAAAAATTGTTTCCGTACTGGCGTCTATTGTTGTTTTCTGCACAGTTTACGCACTTATTCTTCCTGCAATTACATGGAACAGAAAAGGAGATCTTTTACTTAACGGAGATGAGATAAATAACAGCTTCGAGTGGAGCGACGAATCGGGACTTGTTTCTCTTGATGTGGAGCTGTACGGCGAGATCTTTTTTGATGGAGAGCTTGAGCTTGATCCCGAAGCGGAGCCCATGCTTGACGTTGAGATCAACGCTGACGAAGATGTAGAAAAATTTACTGAATATGCACAGGAAAGAGACGCAATACCGTACGCAACGTTCAGACTGCATATGACTGTAGGTGAGGTCGAGCTTGATCTGTCAGACTGCGTTGCCGATATCAAAATGAATGTTGATAAGCAGCAGCTGCTTGCCGCGACTCCCATGAGTGTTGACATACCTGATGATCTTCTGGATGACTCGCCGCTTACCGTAGAGGACACGATCCTTATCGAAATTACTGACGGTGAATCAGAGCTTGATGCAGTAGGAATTAGCGAAGAGACTTACCTGTTTACATATTCTTTAGAAGCGAATGAACCGGTGGCTCTTACGCAGGTAACTTCCAACCCTACATATACACTACAGCACTACCTGAACTTCCCGCAGGTTGTTGTAAATCAGCCCAGTTCCAGCGGTGTAACCTTGAATTTCAATTTCATTAACAGCAGCAGTCAGAATACGCCCGGAGAAATTGATGGCATAAAAAAAAGAAGGGATAGTGTTTCCGAGTACTTGAAAAACACTTTGACTGCTGATATACTCAAAAAAGATAATAAACTTTTCTCTATTCCGCTGACAAGAATAGATGGTTATAATATAGACGGAAGACCTGCTTACCGTCTGCAGACAGAAGTTCAGCTCACTCGAATTTTTATGGACAGAGAAATGGACTACCGTTCATGTCCGCAGATTGAGTACATGAACCAGCTTAATAAAAACAACGGAGAGTTCGGCGGAAACTATACGCTTTCGGAAATTTGGGTTACTGACGACAAATCGAAAAAGGACAGCGTTGACAGAGGGGACTTCACCGTATATACGCTGCCGGAGGTGAGCGCAGACGGAACTACGTATCATGACCCCAAAAAGATCAGGTTTACAAACAACCCGTCGAACCCTAATATTTCTAAAGTTGTAGGCGGTGTAGTGCAGCCTTCGGATAACGAGACATATCAGTACACATATACGATCCTCATAAAGGAAGGCTCCATTATAAGACTGGTGTTTGATATTACTGAGGGAACAAAACAGTCCAACGCTAACTTTTTTGATTATGATATAACAGACGGTTATATTTATAATAGCGCTGCAAGGACTGATCCTATAAATACAAGCACTCAGGACAAACAGCCTGATACTAAGACATGGTACGCTTATACCTATATGGAGGGGATTCACAACAAGGATAACTATACCGGCAGCGGAGCAAAATATTCTTTCGGAAATAGAAATTCAGCAACGGGCTTAGCTGACGAAAAATATGCCGGGTATTATATTAACAGATATAATAGCAAAGGCGCTGGCGCGCTAGCCAATACATATATGGGCTTGTCTTTTGGGTTAGTAGACGGTATTGATGATAATACATATTCATTGGCTGTTCCGACATTTACAAACGGTATTATAGCACCCGATATTTTTTCTGAAAATCAGGTAAAAGGAAAGACAGCTTACTGTAACGGTGAATACAAGCTGAACTTTGACCGCCAGGGTGGAACATATACGATCAGCAGTATTACAAAAGGTGATACTTCGGTAACAGATGACCTTCGCAGCTTTACGTGTGTATATAACCAACCCGGTAACATGATTTACTCAAACGAGTTTTGGCCCATGGATGGAAGTGCTTCTCACGGTACTGACGGTCACGATCTGAAATTCGGTCAAGACAGTCTCGGAAATTATAGAAAACGTTTCGGCAATGGCAGCCCCGCTAATCTCCCTACAACGGATATTTCTTTTGCAACTTACGGTCAGGGATTGAAAAATAAAAAATACGACCACAATTCATTCTTCGGAATGTCTTATTCGGTCGAATTTACAGTATACCCCGGCTACTGCGCGCCCCTTGACTACTGGTTCTACGGCGACGACGATATGTGGGTGTTCCTTGAGAAAAAGACCGGAGAAAATGAGTACGAAACCGCCAAGCTTGTTGCAGACATCGGCGGCGTCCACAGCTCCGTGGGCGAATATACAAACCTTTGGGATTATATTACACCTGTAGAGTATGATCAAGCTGCCGAGACCTACCGCCTTACGGTCTTCTATACGGAGCGCGGTTCATCCGGTTCAAGCTGCTATATGCGTTTTACCGTTCCTATGAACGTTACGCCTGAGCCTGCACCTGAGCGAATAGATGCGCTTTTGTTTGAAAAGGTGCTTCTTGATGACTACGGCAATGTGCTTGACTATAATGATGAGACCAATAAAGAATTTAATTTCAAGCTCAATATGCTTACTCCGGAGGGTGATAACTACGCTGATATTTACGATTACGCGATCTACCGTACTGATGTTCAGCCTAACCATTTGGTGCTGCCCAAGGAAGGAGAGCATTCAAAGCCTATAGAAGAAGGCGTGCTGGCTTATGACCTTGAGAATGAGGGTACATATAATTTTACCCTGAAGGGCGGCGAATACATTGTAATTTCAAACCTGCCGCCGGAAACGTACTATACTATAGAAGAGCTAAACGCTTCCGGATATGTAACCTCGTACCAAAAAGGCTATCATTCTCACGACCCCACAACTAACGATTCTATTGATATTTTTGACAGCAAGATCAATTACAGTACCATTGCAGGTAACAACCCCATTATCAATTCAAAGGAATATAACTATGTGCGCTTTACAAACGGTCCTGCAATAAAGACTGAGGTGTCTCCCGGTGAGGATCTGCGAGTGGGCGTCGGCGACGAGATCATTTACCAGATAGACTGGGCGGATGATAATAACGCTAAAACTATATCTGTTGAAGACGCGATCCATGCGACGCTTGATTTTGTTGCCGCAAGGTTCGACTTTGACGGGGATTGGTGGACTCCGGACAGCGGAAATTATAACGACGGTTCTGCAACGATTGAATACGATGAGGAGAGCCGCACCGTCACATGGACTGTCAGCGATCTGGTAGCGCGCGCTTCAGGTTCTGTTTTCCTGAAGGTTCGTGTTAACGAAAATGCCGAGAACGATACAAATGTTGAAAATAGGGCAAGTATTCATGTGGGTGAAAGCCACGTTACCACCAATGCTGTAATAAACCCGATCTGGGATCCGGTTAAAACGGAGACGATCCCCGGCGCTGATCTGTCTGTCACGGTAGGCGACAGAGTAACCTACCGCATCACATGGAAGAACTTCAAGTCAAAGGATGCGACGGTATCTATAAAGGACTTCCTTGACACAAATGTTGACTTTACGCTTGAAGATTCTCATGTCTATATGGACAGCGGCGGTGAGGGCTATGACCCGATTCTGCTCAATCCCGTCAGTACATATTACGACCCGGGTGAAAAGGTCGCACAGTGGGATCTGGGCGAAATGCCGCCGGGATCAAAGGGATATGTAGAGCTTACAGTTACCGTCAGATCCGAAGCCATACCGGTTGGTAAAATTAAGAACCAGGGCGCGGTCAAGATCGGAAACGACGATTGGATCAATACAAACATTGTAGAAAATCCCCTTTATGGCTACGAGCTGCCGTCGACCGGCGGCGTCGGAAGTGTTATCTTTACAATCAGCGGCCTTGCATTGATGCTTGGCTCGCTTATTGCAGGATGTGTTATACGGCGCAGGGAAAGGAGGCATAAGTAAACTGTCTCTGCCTTACGGCAAATCTCTGTGGCACACACGTCTATATATCAAAGCAAATTAAATTATATTTTATTCTGAAAGGAAAAAAGAAAAATGAAAAAGTTCAAGAAGATTGCATCTCTCGCGCTTGTGATCATTATGATGCTTGCGCTGGTGATCCCTGCATTCGCGGATGAAACTGATCCCGTGAACGAGGACACTACTGTAGTCACTACGGCTCCCAATGCCGGTGTAGGCGTAGGTGATGACGCTGTTAAAGGTTCTATCACTATTAGCGACGCGATTGTCGGCGAGAACATAAGCATTTACCAGGTACTCATTCTGGAAAGCTATAACAAGGATGCCGGTGCTTATTCTTATGTAGCAGATGATGCTTGGGTTGATTTCTTTAAGACTAATACTGCTGCGACCGCTATTTTCAAGATCAATGACCAAAACTATGTAACAAAGTATGTTGACTCCCCATCTGCTACTCAGCTTCAGACCTTTGCTTCTGCGGCGCTGGAATATGCTAATACGCTTGTTCCTGTGGATCCTGCGAATCCTGATGGTGCTAAAAAGCCTCGTATAGCAGCTACTGATACTGCTGAAGAAGTAGCAAGTGCTACTGTAGTTTTTGACGATCTTGATCTCGGATACTATGTTTTAAGCTCTACTCTCGGTACTGTTTGCTCTATCACTACTACAGCTCCCAATGCAACTGTTAAGGTAAAGAACCCTACCTCAACACTTAAAAAAACTGTTAGCGACAACAACCTCAACATAGGAGATACCGTAACATTTACTCTTTCAATTGAGGTTAAACCTGACACTGATGCTCAGTCTAGTTTTACGAACGCATTTATTAACAATTTCTATATCCACGATAAAATGGACAGCACTCTTGATTTTAAGAGTAATACATTG
Source organism: uncultured Lachnospiraceae bacterium (assembly GCA_964490165.1). Taxonomy (GTDB): domain Bacteria; phylum Bacillota; class Clostridia; order Oscillospirales; family CAG-272; genus Avispirillum. The sequence goes on from CAZBAR010000004.1 coordinate 8,607, forward strand.
AAAGTTGTTATAAAAAACAAAAACAATATCACAATTACAGATGCGACTAAGTATACTATCAAGACCGGAGAAGAAGTCGAAGACGGTTGCATCTTTGAGATCGACTTTGAAGACAATTACCTTAAATCCGGCGATGTTATTACTGTTACATATGACGCAACACTTAATTCAACTGCTGTAATCGGACCTGAGGGCAACACCAACGAAGCACGTATTACTTACGGCAACAAGCAGAGCGTAAAAAAGGAAGTCGATGTATACACAACTGCTGTTAATATTTACAAGCATGAAGCAAACAACGAAAATAAGCCTCTGCCGGGTGCTGAGTTCATTTTGAGAAGAACAGTAGGCGAAGGTGAAACAGAGCATCTCGAATATTACAAGGCAACTGTTGATGCAGAAACCGGCAAGGTCACAAAGGTTGATTGGATTCATGAAAAGGAAGACGCTACAGTTGTAACGACCGGTGCAGACGGTAAGGCTGCATTTGTAGGTATCGAGGCCGGCGACTATGAGCTTGAGGAGATCAAGGCTCCTGACGGCTATAATAAGCTTCCCGAGCCTGTTGGTGTTAGTGTAAGCGACAGTTTTGACGACAACGGCCGTCCCGAGGAGGGTTCATTTGTTCCTGTTACCGAACCTATTGCCAACAGCAAGGGTGCGCTTCTCCCTGCTACCGGTGGTTTGGGTACAACAATGTTCATCACCTTCGGTGCGATCGTAGCTCTCGGAACAGGTGTTATCCTTGTTACACGTCGCCGTGTAAGCATGATGAATAACGAAGACTGATCATTTCAGTTTTTCTATCCTATTGGCAGACGGGCTGATGCCCGTCTGCCCCCTGTCAAAGCCCTTCTTTTATAGAAAGGCTTTGACAGGGAAGTATAATTTGAATAAGGGAGGTACGGCATGAAAGGACGGCTGACCACTATTATCCTTGTTGCAGTTTTTCTCGTAGGTCTGTCAGTTTTGCTGTATCCTGCCATAAGCAATTTTATCAACGAAAAAAACCAGTCGAGAGCTATTGAAAGCTACAGCGAAACTGCTACCGGCATGAGCGATGAGGAGAAGGAAAAATTCTTTGCTGTCGCAGAAGACTACAACAAAAGACTTTTTGAAACTCCCGGGGGGTTTTTCACTCCTGAAAGCATCAGCGGCTATGACGACGTTCTGAACCTTACCGGCAACGGCATCATGGGATATATAAGTATAGAAAAGATACGTATAGATCTTCCCATATATCACGGAACGGAAGACACCGTTTTAAGTGTTGCCGCAGGTCATCTTGAGGGCTCGTCTCTTCCTGTCGGCGGTGAAAACACCCACTGCGTGATATCCGCGCACCGCGGACTTCCCAGTGCAAAGCTTTTTACCGATCTTGACAGATTGGATGTCGGCGATATTTTTACTATAACCGTGCTTGACAGGCTTATTACATATGAAATAGACCAGATACGCACCGTTGAGCCTAATGAAGTAGGAGAACTTCAGATCGTGTCCGATAAGGATTACTGCACGCTGCTCACCTGCACTCCGTATGGCATTAACACGCATCGTTTGTTCGTGCGCGGCCGCAGAATAGAAAATATAGAGGGCAAGTCCGTAATATTTGTTACGGCTGACGCTTTTCGTATTGAAACCATTATTGTAGCGCCTGCTGTCGCTGCGCCTATGCTTCTGATTTTGCTTATTCGTCTTATGATGCCGCAGAAAAAGAGCAAAAAACAGATCATAAATGAATTGATGAAGGGAGATGATTGACATGGTAAGAAAGCTTAGTATGCTGCTTTGCGTACTTCTTTGCCTTGCCGCGACCTCTTCTGTCACTGTCAGTGCAGCCGTTGCAGAGTCAGCTTATCCCGAGCTTTCACACGTGTCAAGCATTACCGTTCATTATCTTCACGGAGAAGACGCTATAAGCGACGTTCCCGTGTCTCTTTATTATGTCGCTCAGTGGAATTCACAGTATAAATTTGAGTTCTGCGGCGATTTTAAGGATTGTTCAGTTGAAATAAACAAGATCCGTACCGCTGAAGAGTGGGACGCTGTTGCGGAGACGCTGAGATATTACACAGCGGCTTATGCGATCGAGCCTATGGCGGAGGATAAATCAGGAAGTGACGGAACAGCGCTTTTCAGCGAGCTTGATACAGGAGTTTATCTTGCTGTTACCGCTCAGGTAAGAGACGGCGATACTGTTCTTATATATAAGCCTGCGCTTGTTTCCGTTCCGGGACAAAACACCCGCGGCGAATGGGAGTATGATATCGATGTTTATCCGAAGCATTCGGAGTATACTCCGTCTATGGGAGAGATCACCCTGCGCGCAGAGAAGCAATGGCTTGGCGATTATTCTTCGATTCGTCCCGACAGCATCGAAATCGCAGTTGCTCACAACGGCGTTGTTGAGTACAGGGAGACCTTATCGGAGGTCAACAATTGGTCCTTTGTATGGTCATGCATAGATGACGGCGGCGAATGGTCAGTGGTCGAGAGCGGTGTTCCCGCAGGTTATTCCGCTAAGGTCGAACGTCTGGATAATACGTTTGTTATAACGAATTCTTATAATGACAGATCGTCAAATCCTCCTCAGACAGGAGACGACAGCAATCTTGAGATGTGGGCTGTCACTATGTCTGCGGCAGGTCTCGGACTTATACTTATTGCTGTTTACGGCAAGAGACGGAATGAAGCATGAAAACTAAAAGATCAAAGGCTCTTGTTTTTATCTGTGCTTTTGTCGGAGCTCTTCTTATAATCAGCTCAGTCTTGCTGATAGCTTGCGATATCCGGAGTAAGAGTTCGGCTGAAAAGCAAATGCAGGAGACAGTAAAAAAGCTGTACTTTGCAATGCCTGAGAATACAGACGGCGTTTTCAATAAGGAGGCAGACTCTGAAGAGGGAATGCCCGTGTTTGTAATAGATAAGCTTGGTTATATCGGTGTACTTTCTGTACCCGCACTTGAAATAGAGGTTCCTGTTGCCGATGAGTATGCTGAATATATGCCGCTGCGAATATCCGGAAATGCTGCGGCGGGCTCCCTTGTTATAGGCGGAGTTTTGAACGGCTTTGAGGCGGTGTACATCGGAGATACAATACAGCTTTATGATATGCGCGGCAAAGTGTGGAGCTATTCAGTGTGTGACGTTATCCGCGGTGAGTATGACTGCAGCGAGGTTCCGGAGGAAGTTTCGCTTGTGCTCAGCTTTAAGCACAGCAGCACTGAAATAACAGTTTTGTGCAAATAAAAGCTATAAATTACCATTATAAAAAAAGCTATAAAAAAGCCACCTTTTGGTGGCTTTTTTGTTTGTCATGATCTCACGTCGATTCGATCATTTGCAGATAGACTCGAAGTCAACCTCATCCGACGTGAGCAGGGTGTGGATATAGTCAAGTTCAGCTGCGGCGGCAGACTCATCGTCGCCCCAGATCGTCCTGCTGAAATAATAGTTCCCGCAAAGCAGCCACAGCTTATAGATGATCGGCGCGGCAGCGATCTCCGTCTCTGTGAAATCGTAGTGATTACAGAGTATTTTGAGATTCCGTATAAACTCATCAATGCGGGCTTTGCGAAGAGAGGGATCGTGCACCTCTTTCGCCATATGATCGTCCGGAAGGCACTCGTCGCAAATGTTCATGAGCCTGTTGATGAAAAAGGAGATGCACGCGTCTTTTCCGCCGTCGAGAAAATCGCTGAAGCCAGTGAGCTTCCCCTCACTATCGGTCAAGACTCCACATTTCATAGATTCGCAGGGATGGAACAGGGATGTGGGGAGACTGCTCCAAAGGGGGCGCAGCTCGTCACGGAGCTTCTCAAACTCATGGCGGATAGCTTCGTACTTATCCGCGAGGGCGGGAAATGTGCCGTAAATACGATCCTTCAGATCAAGGTTTACGTATTCGTCCAGAAAATCCTCGTAACCGGCATAGCATCTGGTGATCTCACTGAACATTGTGATGACGCAGTCCTCGTTGCCCTCAAGATGAAATGATCCCATTTTCCCCATAGCGGCAATGAAATCGTCATGATAAACGTAGCGTCCGTCCTCTCCCATTTTATCACAGGATATTGCGGTGGGATCATACTCCTCTGCGAATACAGGGCAGTCGTGACCGTCTATGTTCACCGTGCAACAAATCTCGCCGTTTTTGTTCTCGACAATGCGGGCGCATTTGTATCCAATGCGATCGTATTCCTCGATCATATGAGCGATCTCTGCCACTCTGGCGTCAGAGGCAAAAACGTATTTTTGTATTCTGATAAGCAGTCGGCGGTCGGCGAAGCGGGTGTCGATATCCTTTATATATCTTTCTTCTCCCCATGGCTCCGTTGTATCTACGCTGAACAAAATTTCATAGCTTTCCGGCGGTGTTTCGGAATACAGGCTGAATATTTTATCTAACATCATATTGGTACGCTCCTTTCGTGCGTATACGATATTTTTTATGGTTTCGTGTGACAGATAATACTCCTTCGCAAGATCGTCTATAGATCTTCCCGCTGCAAAGGCACGCCGCAAAGCGGAGTTTCTGTCGTCGATATTTCGGCGCATTCCGGTGCGCTCTCCCCACGGGCGGCGGGTACTGGAGCACGGCACGTAGATAAGCTTTCCGGCGGCGTATTTTTCCACCTCGGCGTAAAGCTGGGGCGGGAGAACATTCTTTGCGTTTTCGTATTTCATAATCGTATCACATCTTTCTGTGGTTTATTTAGCGGATCCATCTGCGCAGACGGTGCAGACCTTTGTCTGTGATATCAGTATAGCATAAAAGGTTAGGGATTAATATAATTAAAACTTATAAATAAATTCTCAGTAAAGAAACCCCCGCCGAAGCGGGGGTGGATGAAAAAACGGCAATTGGCCGCGAGCCTTGAATAAGGCGCGGACCATCTGTTGTGCCGCCTTTTCGCTTGTTTAATAATTGATAGTATAAGAACCGAACGCTATTTCTGTGGGCTCGGGAGTGCCGTCCTTTATTTCAGGTACTCTTTCTCCGGTAAGGAAGAAGTTGTTTATTATGTCTCTGCTGCTCGCATTATAAGAGACCTTGGAGCCGCTTACAATACGGTAGACCTGTATAATAGGCGCCTGGTCAAAGGTTATAGTTTCAGGAATTGAGAATACACCGGCATTGTCATACGGTCTGATGCCTTTTTCCTTAACATAGTTCCACATTGCGGTGCAGCGCTCCTCGTACAGCGCCTTTGTCTCGGCGGTCGCTTTTTCGCCCGCGTAAACATCATTGTATACATAGGAGAGTCCGAGAAAATCAAAGAGATAAATTATTGTTTCAAGTCTTGCCTTGTACTCGGGCTTGTCAGCCAGCTCAAGCGCGGTGGTAAGAAGCGTTCTCATCTCCTCATAATGTGCTCTCATATAGTTGGGAGAGTACATATCGGCAGGCTTGTCAAAGTTTGAGATAAAGCAGGTTCCGCAGGTCTTAGCAGCCTCGTTCTGCATCAGGATGTACTGGAACAGCTGTTCATAGCCGTCGCCGTAGTACATATAAAGGTATTCCTTCATATAGTCGCAGTACTGATCGAAGGTCATTTGGGGTTCCCACATCATCTTCATTACCAGATATGCCTTCAGTGTACCGAAGTTGTAGGTTCCGCCGCCGCCCTCGTAATAGATACCGCGAACATTAGCCTCGTTGTAAAGGAACTGAACATCGTAGTAGAGGTTGAGGATGTTAGGCATACCTACCATCTGATAGCCGTACTGAACGCCGTAGTACCAGTACCACATTTCAGCACCGGTCTCTTTGCACAGCTCACCCCATGCGATAAGGGATGCATTCGTTTTAACGTTATTTTCCTTTTTATCGGGTCTCTGTCCCATGCAGGTTCCGCAGTCATCAGTGCCGAGATAGTGGTTGTTACAGCCCTGACCGCAGTAGAATACGATAACGTTTTTGTCGGGCTTTACTGTTTTGGGTATATCATGGTTGTAGAGGATGCAGTGCACGCGCAAGCCGGCGTATTTTCCGTTGTCATATGTCTGAAGGTCTCTTGCAGCGCGGTTTGCGAGGTCGATATACAGACCGGAGGCACCCTCGCTTGCTGCCTTAACTCTGCACTTTGAGCAGGTGCAGTAGCTTTCATTGTCGCACAGTGAGAAAGATATTGTCTTCTGACCTTCTTCAACGTATTTTCTTGCTCTGCCTGTAAAATCGTAGCAGGCAGAGCGCCATCCGTCACACAGCATATTGATAGTATCTATCATACCGTTATAAAGGTTTTTATAGCTTGATTCGGAGGAAGCGCAGGGCTGCCAGTTTAATGGATCAAGCTTGGGATCGGCATTCCACTTTTCACGGCCCTCTGCAAGCTTTGCCGCATATTTGTCACTCAGGGGCATATTTTCATCAGTGGGCATTGTACCGAGGCTCATCTGCCAGTAATAGTCATAGGAATGAGCATTGATGAACTGAGGACCGTAAAGGGTACCGAACTGTGCAGAATCGTTAGTATATATCTGTGTTCCGTTCATTCTTGAAGGGAGGTAGTATACCTGTGCGTTGTCTCCTTTGACGGTTTCTCCGCAGAATCTGAAGGTCATGGCAGGGATAACGATATCGGTATCAAGACCTTCAGGAATGTCCACGGTTCTTGACTTGTAGATAAATGTGTGGTCGTTGTCATAGAAGCGGTAGCCGAGATAATCTTCAAGTATCTCGTAGATAGCGTACATATTACCTCTGTAGGTACCGTAAACATAAAGGCTGCCGTTTTCTACCTTGTACTGATATCCCTCAACGCCAAGCTCCGCACCGAAATTGTATTTTTTAAGTTCAGCTTCGGTAAGCTCATCTCGCTTGTCGGGATCTACCTCGGAGATTCTGGGGATCGAATTGAAGACGATCGCGTTACCCTCAGGCTCGCCGGTCTTGACCTCAAGATCAACGCCTGTAGCAACTCTTATGTACTTTCTTGCGATCTCAGCCGCATAGGTAGCATTGTTGTTGCTTCCTTCGGGCTCGGGTGCATAAATGGTGAAGTTGGAAATATCAACACCGCCGATGGTAAGCTTTGCAACCTGATGGTTGTCGCCCAGCTCATCTGTCGTAATGGAATCTACCATAACGGCCTTGAGGTAAAATGAGTCCTTGGAGTTGATAACACCGTCGGCTGCAAGGTCAGCAGCTTCTGAGTTTACCGCTTCCTCAACACCCTCGCGGCCCAGAATGTAGCTCTTGATAAGATTTGAGTCCTTCATATCGATCTCGCCGTCGCCGTTGAGGTCGCCCAGAGTGAAGGTGTCGTCATAGTCGAAATTCTGATTTGCTTCCAGCTTTGCCGCGCTTGAGACAACACTCAAGCTGCCGATCAGCATGAGCAGTGCAAGGCTGATAGATAACAGTCGTTTCATTTTCATCTGTCCTTTGATAAGATTTTGATTGAATTTTGCTTATATAGCAATTTAACATAATAATATCATATTGTAAATATAAATTCAAGGACTTTGTTTAATATGTTCAAACAGAGAACTATTTTTGTACATAATAGTTATATAAATTGTCTTGCTTTTGGTTAAAACATAAAAGCAGGCGCTCCTCGGAGCGCCTGCTTCAGTTTGTCTATTAAATTCCGGGTTCTGTGCCGTTAAGGAAGAATTCGTTTATCACAGCACGGCGGCTTGCATCTGAATATACGTTTCCTTGTTTGTCAACTCCTCCGTATACCTGTACGATAGGGCAGATATCAAAGTTGATAGTTGAGGGGAAGTAGTAATATCCGCTGTCGTCGAACGCATCAAAGTTCTTTGATCTTACGTAGTTCCACATCTCAGTATAGCGCTGCTCGTACAGTGCTCTGGTTTCCTCTGTGCCGTTTGTGTACCAGTCATGGTATACATAGGAGAGTCCAAGGAAGTCAAAGAGATAAAGCAAAGTCTTGAGACGGTCTATATGCTCAGGCTTTTCTGCCATATCAAGAGCGGTAGAAAGCAGTTTTCTCATTTCCTCGTAATTCGCTCTCATATAAGAGGGAGAGTACATATCACCGGGACGGTCGAAGTTTGAGATAAAGCAGGTTCCGCAGGACTTTCCGGCGTCGTTCTGCATCAGGATGTACTGGAACAGCTGCTCATAGCCGTCACCGTAGTACATATACAGATATTCCTTCATATAGTCGCAGTACTTGTCAAAGGACATTGTGGGCTCCCACATCATCTTCATTGCAAGATACTCTTTGAGCTTGCGGAAATTATACGAGCGTCCGCCGCTTTCGTAGTAGATACCGCGAACGTTAGCCTCGTTGTAGAGGAACTTAATATCGTAGTAGAAGTTGAGAATATTGGGCATACCTACAAGCACATAGTGATATGTTACGCCGTAGTACCAGTACCACATTTCAGCGCCTGTCTCTTTGCACATTTCGCCCCATGCTTTAAGGGACTCGGTTGTAATAACGTTGTTTTCCTTGTTAAGCTGACCCATGCAGGTTCCGCAGTCATCAGTGCCGAGATAGTGGTTGTTACAGCCCTGACCGCAGTAGAATACGATAAGGTTCTTGTCAGGTCTTACGGTTTTGGGAATAGCGTGGTTATAGAGAATGCAGTGTACGCGCAAGCCGGCGTATTTTCCGTTGTCATATGTCTGAAGGTCTCTTACAGCGCGGTTGGCGAGGTCGATATACAGACCGGAGGCACCCTCGCTTGCTGCCTTGACTCTGCACTTAGAACAGGTGCAATAGCTTTCGTTGTCACACAGGGAGAAGGATATAGACTTCTGACCGTATACAACCTTTTCTCTTTGAGTTGTGCGGAACTGATAGAAGTAGTGGTTCCAGCCCTCGTCTATCATTCTGATAGTGTCTATCATACCTTCGAAAAGCTTTTTATAGCTTGACTCGGAGGTAGCGCAGGGCTGCCAGTTATATTCGTCAAGCTTAGGATCGGCAGCCCACTTTTTCTCACCGTCTGCAATCTTTGCGTTGTACCTATCGTTAAGTTTCATTGAGTCATCGTCGGGCATTGTGCCGAGGCTCATTCTCCAGTAGTAGCCGAATGAATGTGCATTGATGAACTGGGGACCGTACAAAGAGCCGTAGAAGTCTTCGGAATATCCGTTTACCTGAGTGCCGTTCATACGGGAGGGGAAGTAGTATACCTCTGCATTGCCGCCTCTTACTCCTCCGCAGTATCTGAATCTCATAGCAGGAATGAATATTTCGCGGTCAAGCCCTTCGGGGATGTCTACTGTTCTTGTCTTGTAGATAAAAGTATAATCGCTGTCATAGAAGCGGTAGCCGAGATAGTTTTCAAGTATCTCGTAGATAGCGTACATATTGCCTCTGTAAGTACCGTAAATGTAAAGACTGCCGTTTTCTACCTTATAGGTGTAGCCCTCTTCGCCCAGCTCATCGCCGAAATCGGAAGCGCGGGGAACTGAATTGAAAACGATAGCATGACCTTCAGGCTCGCCGGTCTTGATCTGAAGATCAACTCTGGTAGCAACTCTTATGTACTTTCTTGCAATCTCAGCTGCATAAGTAGCGTTGTTATCGTTGCTGCCCTCGGGTGTGGGTGCATAAATTGAAAACTCGGAAATATCAACGCCGCCGATAGTAAGCTTTGCGATCTGCTTGTTGTCGCCCAGCTCATCGGTCGTGATGGATTCAACCATAACGGCTTTGAGGTAATATGAGTCCTTGGAGTTGATAACACCGTCGGCTGCAAGGTCAGCGGCGTCTGTGTTTATCGCGTCCTCAGCACCCTCGCGGCCTAAAATATAGCTTTTGAGCAGGTTTGAGTCCTTCATATCGATCTCGCCGTCGCCGTTGAGGTCGCCCAGATCGAAGGTGTCATCATAGTCAAGATGCTGATCAACGTTCAGCGCTGCACTTGATAAGGAGGAAAGGCTTCCCACCAGCATAACAAGTGCAAGACATACAGATAACAGTTTTTTCATTGTTATTTGTCCTTTCATTTTTTGCTTTTGCGACAATGCCGCACATTAACATAATGATAACATAATGGTGTTTATTTTGCAATATATTTTTGTGTAAATCATTCAAAGTGTGAGGCAGAATAATATAGAGAGGTCAAAAATTTGATCTTGTATTATGGATAAAAAACCGCCCTTTTCGGACGGTTTTTATAGGTTAAATCAAATTCCGGGCTCTGTGCCGTTAAGGAAGAATTCGTTTATTGCAGCACGGCGGCTCGCATCGGAGGTTACGTTTCCGTCTGAGTATACATGACCGTAAACCTGTACGATAGGACAAATATCAAAGTTGATAGTTGAAGGGAAGTAATATACATTTTCCGAGCCAAACACATCAAAATTACCTGCCCTGATATAGTTCCACATATCAGTGTAGCGCTGCTCGTACAAAGCTCTTGTCTCGTCAGTACCGTTTGTGTACCAGTCGTGGTATACATAGGAAAGGCCGAGAAAGTCGAAGAGATAAAGCAAAGTTTCAAGTCTTTCCTTGTACTCAGGCTTATCTGCAAGTTCAAGCGCTTCTACAAGAAGCTTTCTCATTTCCTCGTAATTTGCTCTCATATAAGAGGGAGAGTACATATCGCCGGGACGGTCGAAGTTTGAGATAAAGCAGGTTCCGCACTGCTTTGCGCATTCATCCTGCATTTGTATATACTTGAATATCTGCTCATAGCCATCGCCGTAATACATATAGAGGTATTCCTTCATATAGTCGCAATACTGCTCGAAGGTCATTTTGGGCTCCCACATCATCTTCATAGCGAGATACTCTTTCAGCTTGCCCAAGTTGTAGGGGCGTCCGCCGCCATCGTAGTAGATACCGCGTACATTAGCCTCGTTGTAGAGGAACTGAATATCGTAGAAAAGATTGAAAACATTAGGCATACCTACAAGCACATAGTGATATGTTACGGCATAGTACCAGTACCACATCTCAGCGCCTGTCTCTTTGCACATTTCACCCCATGCTTTAAGGGATTCGGTTGTGATAACGTTGTTTTCCTTGTTAAGCTGACCCAGGCAGGTTCCGCAGTCGTCAGTGCCGAGACAATGGTTGTTACAGCCCTGACCGCAGTAGAATACGATAAGGTTCTTGTCAGGTCTTACGGTCTTGGGAATAGCGTGATTATAGAGAATGCAGTGAACGCGCATGCCCTTATAAATACCGTCGTTATATGTCTGAAGATCTCTTACAGCGCGGTTGGCGAGGTCGATATACAGACCGGAGGCACCCTCGTTTGCTGCCTTTCCTCTGCACTTTGAGCAGGTGCAATAGCTTTCGTTGTCGCACAGGGAGAAGGACATAGACTTCTGACCGTATTCAACTTTTTCTCTTTGAGTTGTGCGGAACTGATAGAAGGGGTGCTCCCATCCCTCGTCTATCATTCTGATAGTGTCTATCATACCTTCGAAAAGCTTTTTGTAGCTTGACTCGGAGGAAGCGCAGGGCTGCCAGTTATATGGATCGAGCTTTGGGTCTGCAGCCCATTTTTTCTGACCGTCTGCAAGCTTTGCCGCATATTTGTCACCCAGCTTCATGTCTTCATCAGTGGGCATTGAGCCGAGGCTCATCTGCCAGTAAAAGTCATAGGAATGTGCATTCAAAAACTGAGGACCGTACAAAGAGCCGTAGACGTCTTCGGAATATCCGTTTACCTGAGTTCCGTTCATTCTTGAGGGGAAGTAGTATACCTGTGCATTCTGACCTGCAACAAAGTCACCGCAGAATCTGAATCTCATGGCAGGGATAAATATTTCGCGTTCAAGTCCTTCGGGGATGTCCACGATTCTTGTCTTGTAGATAAAAGTGTAATCGCTGTCATAGAAGCGGAAGCCGAGATAATCTTCGAGTATCTCGTAGATAGCGTACATATTGCCTCTGTAGGTACCGTAAATATAGAGGCTGCCGTTTTCTACCTTATAGGTATAACCTTCTTCGCCCAGCTCATCGCCGAAATCGGAAGCGCGGGGGATAGAGTTGAATACGATCGCATTCCCTGTCGGCTCTCCTGTTGTGATCTGAAGATCAACGCCTGTAGCAACTTTTATGTAATTTTTCGCGATCTCAGCTGCATAAGTAGCGTTGTTATTGAAGCTGTTCTCGGGTGTGGGTGCATAAATGGTGAAGTTTGAAATATCAACGCCGCCGATAGTAAGCTTTGCAACCTGATGGTTGTCGCCAAGCTCGTCGGTCGTGATAGATTCAACCATAACGGCTTTGAGGTAATATGAGTCTTTGGAGTTGATAACACCGTCAGCTGCAAGGTCTGCGGCTTCTGAGTTTATCGCGTCCTCAACACCCTCGCGTCCTAAAATATAGCTCTTGATCAGGTTTGAGTCCTTCATATCGATCTCGCCGTCGCCGTCGAGGTCGCCTAAAGTGAAGGTATCGTCATAATCAATATGCTGATTAGCGTTCAGCGCTGCGCTTGATAAGGTGGAGAGGCTTCCTATCAGCATAACAAGCGCAAGACATACAGATAACAGTTTTTTCATTGTTATTTGTCCTTTCGTTTTTTGCGGCAATGCCGCACATTAGCATAATGATAACATAATGATGTCTGTTTTGCAATATATTTTTGTATAAATTATTCAAAATTTTGGTCTTGTATTACGGATAAAAAACCGCCCTTTCGGGCGGTCTTTTTAAGTGTAAATTAAATTCCGGGTTCTGTGCCGTTAATGAAAAATTCGTTTATTGCAGCACGGCGGCTTGCATCTGAAGATATGTTTCCATGTTTGTCAACTTGACCGTAAACCTGTAAGATGGGACAAATATCAAAGTTTATTTCTTCAGGGAAGTAGTACACATTCTCGGCGTCAAACATATCAAAATCACCTGCGCTGATATAATTCCACATATCAGTGTAGCGCTGCTCATACAGTGCTCGTGTCTCCTCTGTGCCGTTTGTGTACCAGTCGTGGTATACATAGGAAAGGCCGAGGAAGTCGAAGAGATAAAGCAGGGTGCTGACTCTCTCTATATGCTCAGGCTTTTCTGCCAGCTCAAGTGCCTTTGCAAGAAGAGTTCTCATTTCATCATAATGTGCTCTCATATAAGAGGGAGAGTACATATCACCGGGACGGTCAAAGTTTGAGATAAAGCAGGTTCCGCACTGCTTTGCGCATTCATCCTGCATTTGTATATACTTGAATATCTGCTCGTAGCCGTCGCCGTAATACATATACAAATATTCCTTAAGGTGATCGCAGTATTTGTCAAAGGACATTGTGGGTTCCCACAGCATCTTCATAGCGAGATACTGCTTAAGATTGCGGAAGTTATAATCACGTCCGCCGCTTTCATAGTAGATACCCTTAACGCCTGCGTCATTATAAAGGAACTGAATGTCGTAGTAGAGATTGAGTATATTAGGCATTCCCACAAGCACATAGTGGTACATTACGGCGTATTCCCAGAACCACATTTCTGCGCCTGACTCTTCACAGATCTTGCTCCAGGTTTTAATTGATGTATTGGATTCAATATTGTTGCTGCCGTACTGACCAAAGCAGTTGCCGCAGTCCTCTGTTCCTAGGTGGTGATTGTTACAGCCCTGACCGCAGTATATAACTATCAGTCCCTCGTCAGGTCTTACGGTATCAGGTATCTGGTGATTGTAAAGGATAGTATGTACACGAAGATTTGCATATTTTCCGCCGTCATACTCACGCAGTGCCTTCATTGCACGGTTTGCAGCATCGATATACAGACCTGAATAGCCTTCTTTTGCTGCCTTGCCTCTGCATTTTGAACAGGTGCAGTTGTTTCCGTTATCGCAGATCGAGAAGGATATTGATTTTTGACCGTAATCGACATACTCTTTAATGGTGGTTGTAAAGCTGTAGCCGGGCGAATGCCAAGCGTTTTCAAGCATATTAACGGTTTCCAGCATACCGTCAATAAGCTCGTTAAAGCTGGAGGTTGTGGACATACAGGGCTGCCAGACCAGATTGGGATCTTTGGCATTTACTTTGATCTTTAGCTTTTCAAGACCGTTTTTAACCTTGTAGTCGTATTTTTGAGCCAGAGTCAGGCTGTCGTCATCGGGCCAGTCGCCGTTTTTCATTTCCCAGTAGTAGTCAAATGAATGTGCATTCAAAAACTGCGGACCGTACTCAGTGCCGTAGCGCTCCTCGTCCCAGCTGTATATTTGTGTGCCGTTCATTCTTGACGGGAAATACCATATCTGCGGATCGTCCTCGCATACATATCCGCAATACCTGAATTTCAGGGCAGGAATAAATATTTCCCGTTCAAATCCCTCAGGAATATCTACGGCTCTCTTTTTATATACAAATGTATGGGTGCTGTCATAGAAACGGAAGCCGAGATAATCTTCGAGTATCTCATAGATAGCGTACATATTGCCTCTGTATGTACCGTATACATACAAACTGCCGTTTTTTACCTTATAGGTATAGCCTTCTTCGCCCAGCTCATCGCCGAATTCGGAAGCGCGGGGAACAGAGTTGAATACGATCGCGTTGCCTGTCGGTTCACCGGTCGTGATCTGAAGATCAACGCCTGTAGCAACTCTTATATACTTTCTTGCAAGTTCTGCAGCATAAGTGGCGTTGTTATTGCTTCCCTCAGGTTCGGGTGCATAAATGGTGAAGTTTGAAATATCAACGCCGCCGATAGTAAGCTTTGCGACCTGATGGTTGTCGCCAAGCTCATCAGAAGTAATATCGCCTACTAAAAGAGCTTTGAGATAGAAAGAATCTTTAGAATTGATAACACTGTCCGCCGCGAGATCGGCAGCGTCTGTAATTACCTTTTCTTCAATGTCTGTTCTGCCCAAAATATAGCTTTTCATAAGGCTTGAATCCTTCAGGTCTACCTTGCCGTCGCCGTCAAGGTCGCCTAAAGTGAAGGTGTCATCATAGTCAAGATGCTGATTCAGATTCAGCGCTGCGCTTGAAACTGTGACGAGACTTCCCAGCAGCATAAAAAGTGAAAGACCTACAGATAACAGTTTTTTCATAATTGTTTATCCTTTCTTATTTTTTGGCAATGCGCCATACTTCAAAACAATAATAACATAAATGCAAGCCGCTTTCAATATGATTTTGTGTAAAATATTAAAAAATTTGCTATTGTGGGAATGTACTTGGTCAGTAACATGCAAGCTGCGAAATTCTTTTTGTGCAGTTTGCTGTTTCTGCGGACTTTTTCTACAACTAAAAAACCGCCCCTTGCAGGCGGTTTTTTATAGTTATTTATTACAGACCTTTTTTGCTTCTTTCGATATGCTCAAGCTCTGATTCGTTTACGGTGCATACTCTGCCGGGCAGGGGCATCAGCTTCTGGCTGATAACATCGATAATGCCGTCAGCCTGCGGGAAGAAGTATTTCTCAAACTCAAACGCGGGAGTGATCCAGTTGCGTGAGCCGAATACTACCGGCGGAGCGTCAAGATAGTCAAACGCCATCTCGGTGATGTTGGACGCCATGTCTCTCATAATGCTTCCGCGGTCGCACGCATCTCCTACGATCACTATCTTGCCTGTTTTCTTAACGCTCTCAATAACCTTTTCGTAGTTGAAGGGAACGATAGAGCGTGCGTCGATGATCTCAGCAGATACGCCGTATTCTTTTTCCAGCTTATCAGCCGCTTCCATAGCGCGGTACAGAACTGCGCCGATAGTGAGGATAGTTACATCTTTACCCTCGCGTTTAACGTCAGGCTCGCCGAAAGGCACTTCGTAGCTCTCTGCGGGTACTCCGCCCTTGTGGAACTCCTCGCCCTTGTCGTAAATGCGCTGGCTCTCAAAGAAGATAACGGGGTCAGTGCCGTTAAGGGCAGCTGCCATAAGTCCCTTTGCGTCGTAAGGCGTTGCAGGGAAGCATACCTTCAGACCGGGAATGTGTGAGCAGAGTGCCGTCCAGTCCTGGCTGTGCTGTGCGCCGTACTTTGAGCCGACAGATACTCTGACAACTACAGGCATTTTCAGAATTCCTGCAGACATAGACTGCCACTTGGAGAGCTGGTTGAATATTTCATCGCCTGCGCAGCCGATAAAGTCGGCGTACATAAGCTCAACGATAGCGCGGCCGCCTGCCATAGCATAGCCGACGGAGGAGCCTACGATAGCAGCCTCGGATATGGGCGCGTTGAAGAAACGGTGATAGGGAAGCGCCTCGGTCAGACCGCGGTAAACAGCGAATGCTCCGCCCCAGTCACGGTTGTCCTCACCGTATGCGATAAGTGTGGGATCTTCGTAGAATTTATCGTAGATAGCCTCAAAAAGACCGTCGCGCACGCCGTACTGCTTGATCTTCGGCAGGGGCTTGCCGGATTCGTCAAACGCCCAGCGGCTCCTCTGTGCAAGCTGTTTTACTCTGGGGTTGTCTTCCTTAGGTGCGAGAACCTCAGGCTCACGCTCGGTATCCATTGAAGGAACATGGTTGTTTGAGAACATGATAGAAGATATCATGTCGGGGGTCTTGTCAAGGTCCATTCTGGGAGATATTTCAAGATCGGTAGCAAGAGCGCAGATCTTTGTAACTCTCTTTATAATGCTCTCCTCGATAGCTGCAAATTCCTCATCGGTTGCAATGCCGCCCTCAACCATCTTTTTACGGTATGCGGCGATGGGGCAGGAATTCTGCCATTCCTCGATCTCTTCAACGCTTCTGTAGGTGGAGGAGTCGGAAGGGGAGTGTCCGCTGACACGGTATGTGGCAACTTCAAGCAGTGCGGGACCCTTGCCGTTTACAAGCAAGTCCTTTTTGCGCTGTGTAGCATCGATGACCGCAAGAGGATCGTAGCCGTTGACCTTTTCTGCATGGAGCATTTCGGGGTTGAAGCCTGCGCCGAGTCTCGCTGCAACGTCCCAGCCCATGGTCTCGCCCTTTGTCTGACCGCCCATGCCGTAGAAGTTGTTAAATATATTAAAGAGTATGGGCATTCCGCCGTCATCGTACTTGCCGTCCATGCCCCACAGCTTTGTGATCTGATCCATGGTGGACATATTGATAGCCTCAAGCACAGGTCCGCGACCCAGCGCGCCGTCGCCGGAGTTTGCAATAACGATGCCTTTCTTGTGATTGCTTCTCTTATACAGAGCAGCGCCCAGTGCAACGGGAGCTGCGCCGCCGACTATTGCGTTGTTGGGGAATATACCGAAGGGAATGAAGAACGCGTGCATGGAGCCGCCCAGACCTCTGTTAAAGCCTGTGGTGCGGGCAAATATCTCAGCCAGCGCGCCGTAAAGCAGGAAGTCTATGGCAAGATCCTTAACGTCGCCCTTTTTCTCCTGTCTTTCCTCGACGACCTTTAAGATGCTGCCGTCAAGAAACTCTTTCATAATATCGTAAAGCTCTGTGTCGTCAAGCTTGTAGATAGATGAAAGACCCTTTGCAAGAATTTCACCGTGGCTGCGGTGAGAGCCGAAAGTAAAGTCGTTTATATCAAGGCAGTATGCCTGACCGACAGCGCTTGCTTCCTGACCTATTGAAAGGTGCGCGGGGCCGGGGTTGTTGTACTCAACGCCGTTGTATACGCTTTTTGTCTTGATCTCGTTGAGCATTGTCTCAAACTCGCGGATAATGCGCATATCGCGGTAAATGCGGAGAAAATCGTCCTTAGTATAAAGCTTTTTCTCCTGCGCCAGTGTTTTATCGTACTGGCAAAGCGGAATTTTATCGAATGAAAGATAGCCCTTTTCAAAAGCTTTTTCAGGGCTGATGTATTGACTCTTCGGCATGGTTTTAGCTCCTTTTTAATATTATTGGGATTTATTTCTATTTCAAATGGTGAACATTGCTTCTCTTATTACTTCGCAAACAGTGGGGTGGGGGAATACTATCTTCTGAATGTCACCGACGCGCTTTTTCTCGGCTACCATGGCGGCAGCGCCGTATATTATCTCAGACGCATAAGAGCCTATCATGTGTACGCCGATTATGGTTTTGTGCTCATCGGTAATTATCTTGACTATTCCGTCTCCGCCCTCGACCTCGGCAACGTATCTGCCGCTGTAACGAAGACTCAGCGTATGCTCTTTGGCATCGATCCCCTGTGCCTTAGCGCTCTCTAAGGTCTCGCCGACAGTGCCGACTTCAGGCTTTGTATATATAACTGCGGGTATTGCGCGGTAGTCAACGCTGTCCTTTTTGCCCAGCATATCGTTTACTGCCGCCTCACCCTCGCGGTACGCTGTGTGGGCAAGCATACTCTTGCCGTTTACATCGCCTGCCGCCCAAATTCCGGGTACGGATGTGCGTCCGCACTCTGTGGTGACGATAGCGCCGCGCTCGCATATAACGCCGACGCTTTCAAGACCGATATTCTTTGTTCTTGCGCGTCTGCCCGTGCTTACAAGTATAGCGTCGCAGTTGATCTTATCAACAGCATCGCCTTTTTTGTATTCCACGATTCCGTCGCCGCACTTGCCGCTGACAGAGGTAACGCCTGCGCCGAGAATAAATTTAACGCCCTTTTTCTCAAGGTTTTTCTGAAGGATCGTTGAAATTTCTCTGTCGGTAGGACCCGCTATTTTATCAAGCATTTCAATGACCGTAACCTCAGAGCCTATAGCCTTGAAATATGAAGCGGTCTCAAGACCGATAACGCCGCCGCCGATAACGCACAAATGCTTCGGTACAACTCTCATATCAAGAATCTCGCGGTTGGTCATTGCAAGACCCTCGGCAACCGCCTCGCGCAGCCCCGTAATGGGGGGAACTGCCGCTTCGCTTCCGGTGCAAATAAGAAGCTTTGCAGCGGTGTACTCTTTGTCAAGGCACTTCACCTTAAAGCCGTCTGCACTCTTTCCCGTAATTTCGGCGGTGCCGTCAACAACGGTAACGCCTGCGCCGCGCATTTTCGCGCCGACGCCGCCGACAAGTGTTTTAACGACCTTGTCCTTGCGGTCTACGACCTTCGCGTGGTCGATAGATGCGCCTGTAACGCTTACGCCGAACGCCTCGGAATGCAGTGCGCTCTCATATATTTTAGCGGAATTCAGCAGCGTTTTTGTAGGTATGCAGCCCTCGTTCAGGCATACGCCGCCCAGCGCGCGTTCTTCAAATAGTGCTGTTTTCATTCCCGCATGGGCTGCCCGTTCTGCCGCGTTATATCCGGCAGGACCGCCGCCCAGAATTATCAGATCATAGCTGTTCATACAAATATTATTTTGCAAGCAGCAGCCCGAAATTCTCAAGCGCTGTGCAAAGCTCCTTTAAGAATTTTGCTGCGGGCGCACCGTCAACAGCTCTATGGTCTATGGTAAGTGACAGACCCATTGCCGGGTACACGCTGCCGTCGTCGCGCAGTCTGTTTACCGTAGCACATACTCCGAGGATTGCAACCTGCGGAGGATTTATAACAGGTGTAAAGCTTTCGATGCCGAGAGAGCCGAGATTTGTAACGGTAAAGCTGCCGCCGGACATTTCATCGGGGGTCAGCGCGCCGTCTCTCGCCTTTGCAGCCGCTGCCTTGTCAGCCGCAGCCACTTCGGAAAGTGACATAGTGTCGGCATGGAATATTGTGGGCACCAGAAGTCCGCGATCGGTGTCCACCGCAAGACCGATATTTGCATGACGATAAAGTCTTATGGTATTGTCAACAAGATTTGCGTTAAGTGCAGGGTACTTCGGCAGAACTCTGGAGACTGCGAACATTATCATGTCGTTTATTGATATCTTGCCAAGCCCCATAGCCTCAGCGCCTGCCTTCAGAGCCTTGCGGTACTCCATAAGAGCTGTTGCATCGAAGGAAGCGTTAAGCGTAAGCTGAGCCATTTCGGAGAGGGACGCGTGCATGGAGCGGGAAATAGCGCGGCGAACGCCGGACATAGGTACTTCCTCGTATTCCGCTGCGGGTACGGCTGCGGGAGCAGCAGCGACCTCGACTGTGACGGGCGTCTCGGGTGTTTTTCCTGCAAGAAAATCTTCAACAGCCTGTGTGCCTGCCCTCTTGCCGCTGTCAAGAGCTGCGTTGATGTCGCGCTCTATTATTCTGCCGTGAGGGCCTGTGGGAGCAACTGCGCTCATATCTACGCCTGTTGTAAGTGCAAGCTTTTTTGCGCGGGGAGAGATCTTTATACGCTCTCCCGATACGGGAAGTGTGCCTGTCACCTCAGCTTTGGGTGCGGCTGTCTCCTTTTTTTCCTCCGGTGCCGCTTCAGCTACAGGCGCGGCAGCGCTGTCGTCGGGAATCTCCTCGCCTGCGTCGCCGATATAGCAAACGGTTTCAAGGCAGGGCACAACGTCGCCTTCCTCAAACAGTATTTTCAGCATAGTTCCGCTGAAAAGAGATTTTTCGTCAAATGCAGATTTGTCCGTTTCGTAGGAGAAGATAACGTCTCCCTCCGCAACGGCGTCACCTGCCTTTTTATGCCACGCTGTTATAATGCAGGATTCAACGCTCTGACCCTGACGCGGCATAATTACGGGATTTGCCATATTAAACCTCGTGCTTTCTTTTGCTTTGTGCTGCGCACAAAGCGTGCGTGAAAAAGGGTATTTACGACTTGAAGCTCGTATTTTTCACGCTGTCATTCCTTTCGTGATTGGTTTTGAATATATTAACTGAATTCTCGCTTGTTTGCGAGGTTTGTTTTTACCATATTTCAGTATATCAGTCAAATGTTAGCCTGTCAACCGAAAAATTGCATTTTTTATGTTAAAATTAACATAAAAAATAATTAAAGCGCTAATGTTTATGGGATTATTGATATAAGAGGGGGATTTTTCGGAGAAATCAGTGAAGCTTTGCTGAAGTTTTAAGTACGGTCAATTAAAATAATAATGTAATTTACAAAGAAATTTCGACGCTTGCGGCGTTTAGACATATTTTATTCATATTTTTGGGATATACTGTTATAGTTAAATGCTATTACAATTAAAGAATGGAGATAAATAATGAGCACACTTAAAAAACTTGACGCTCCTATCGGCGTAAAGGGTCCCGTACTTACTATCGTTATGGACGGCGTAGGTATTGCCGCAGATAACGAGGGCAACGCTGTTAAAAGAGCGTATACCCCTACTCTTGACGCTATTATGGAAAAATACCCCATGGTACGTCTGAAAGCACACGGCACCGCTGTAGGTCTGCCCTCTGACGACGATATGGGCAACTCTGAGGTAGGTCACAACGCCCTCGGCAGCGGACAGGTATTTGCGCAGGGCGCTAAGCTTGTTTCAAATTCTATTGAGTCCGGCAAGCTTTTCACCTCCGACGCATGGAAGGCTGAGATCGACAACGTAAAAGAGAACGGCAGCACCCTGCATTTCCTCGGACTTTTCTCCGACGGAAACGTTCACTCTCACATTGACCATCTGAAGGCGCTTATCGTAAATGCAAAAAAAGACGGCGTCTCAAAGGTTCGCGTTCACATTCTGCTGGACGGCAGAGATGTGGGCGAGACAAGCGCGCTTGAATATGTTGAGCCTTTTGAAGCATTTTTGGACGAGCTGCGCGATGACAGCTTTGACATTATGATAGCATCCGGCGGCGGCCGTATGACTATAACCATGGACCGCTATGAGGCTAACTGGTCAATGGTAGAGCTGGGCTGGAAGACCCACGTGCTGGGCGAGGGCAGACAGTTTGCAAGCGCAGCCGAGGCTATCAAGACCTACAGAGAAGAAACAAAGGTCATCGACCAGGATCTGCCCCCCTTCGTTATTGCAAAGGACGGCGAGCCTGTAGGTACTGTTGAGGACGGCGACAGCGTAATATTCTTCAACTTCCGCGGCGACCGTTCTATTGAGATATCCAAGACCTTTGAGGCAGGCGAGGACTTTGACAAGTTCGACCGCGTCCGCGCACCCAAGGTTGCATACGCAGGTATGCTTGAATATGACGGAGACCTGCACATTCCTTCACGTTACCTTGTTTCTCCTCCTGAGATCACCAACACAATGGGCGAGTATCTTTCCGACAGCGGAGTTGCACAGTACGCTATTTCCGAAACTCAGAAGTACGGTCACGTGACATATTTCTGGAACGGCAACAAGTCCGGCAAGTTCTCTGAGGAGCTGGAGACCTACGTTGAGGTTCCCTCCGATGTTGTTCCCTTTGAGCAGCGCCCCTGGATGAAGTGCGCAGAGATCACCGATAAGCTTATCGATGCTATGAGAAGCGGCAAGTATCCTGCAATGCGCGTAAACTTCCCCAACGGCGACATGGTAGGCCATACAGGCAGCCTTGAGGCTACTATCTGCTCTATGGAAGCACTTGATCTTCAGCTTGCAAGACTTCTTCAGGTAGTTGACGAGCTGGAGGGCGTAGCGCTTATTACAGCTGACCACGGTAACGCGGACGAAATGTACGAGACCGATAAGGCGGGCGCAGCGAAGAAGAATAAGGACGGCTCTTTCAAGGCAAAGACCAGCCACACTCTCAATCCCGTTCCTTTCATTATTTACGATAACTTCTACTCTGACAAGTACACCGTAAAGGCTGACGAGGGCGCGTTCGGTCTGTCAAATGTTGCGGCAACTGCTGTCAACTTCCTCGGATACGAGGCTCCCGATATGTGGGATGAGTCCATTATCAACGCGTAACTAAAATATTTTGCAAATGCATAAAATGTGCTTGCGGATCTAATTAAAGACAATTGTAAAAAGCCGAGTTTCCCGATGAAGCTCGGTTTTTTGCTTGTAAATGAATTGGGGCATAAACAAAAGGCTCCCCGCAGGGGGAGCCTTTTGCAAATCACATCACTTCATATTTCTGTCGATATAATCCTGCAATATAATAGTTGCCGACAGCTCGTCTACGTTATCCTTACGCTTTTTGCCGCGGACATTTATTTCGGAAAGAATGTTGTGGGCGCTTACGGTAGTCAGACGCTCGTCATACAGCTCTACGGGTATGCCTGACATTTCGGAAAGCATAGCGGCGAAGGCACGGCATTTTTCGCTGCGCGGTCCCTCTGTTCCGTTCATGTTCAGAGGATTTCCCACAACTATAAGCTCGGCTTTTTTCTCCGCGGCAGCTGCTGCCACAGCCTCGGCAGTTTTCTTCATGCCCTCCTGCCGCACACAGCCTGCACCGAATGCAAAGGTGCCCGCATTAGTTGCAAGTCCCGTTCTTGCATCGCCGTAATCGACGCCCAATAGTATTTTTGCCATTTATTATATACCTTTCTGTACGTTTATCTTCCTGCTTCTTTTATACTTTTTGCGAAAAGCTTAACTTCCTTCAGGGTGGGTACTGAGCTTGACGCCCCGGCTCTCGTTACGGATATTGCCGCCGCGATAGTGGCAAAGCGTGCGCCCTCCAGAATATCTCCGCGCTGCAAATACGCATATGTCAGAGCAGCGGTAAACACGTCTCCTGCCGCAGTTGTGTCGACTGTCTGTACCTTATGGGCAGGTATGATGTGGTAGTATTTGCCGTCGTACACAAAGCAGCCGCGGCGGCCGAGCTTCAGCACTACATAGCTTGTTTCTATCATAGATGCAATTCGTATGGCGGCTCGCAGGCAGTTTTCAACTGAGTCGGGCATAATACCTGTAAGGGCGAAGCATTCCGTTTCATTGGGGGACACTACCTCGGCTTTTTCAAGTGCGGACAGGTCAAAGCCCTCGTGCACGGGGCCGGCGTCTACAAACAGGGGTATCTCGCGCTCTCTTGCAAAGCGCGCAGCGGCAATCACAGCCTCGTCAGGTGCTTCAAGCTGAACGAAAACACCGTCTGGATAGCAGTTGAAAGCCTCCTCAACGTCGTCCTCCGTAAGGCGAGTGCCTGCTCCCGGATATACTATAATGCGGTTTGTGCCGTCGTCCTCAACCAGTATAGATGCAAGTCCTGTGGACAGCTCTCTGTCGCGAACTATAAAGCGGGTGTCAATGCCCTCGTTTTTGTACAGCTCCAAAAGGCGGTCTCCGTTGTCGTCCCGCCCTATACGGGTGCAAAACACACTGTCGCCGCCCAGGCGCGCAAAAGTAACGGCGCTGTTGGCGCCCTTGCCTCCGGGCACATAGCTGTAGGTGTTTTCCTCCACAACAGTTTCGCCTGCCGCAGGCAGCTTGGCGACTCTTTGAACAAAATCCATATTTGCCGAGCTTACAACGAGTATTCTGCGTTTCATTATGACCTGACCTGCCTTTCTGCCGATGATAAATGTCTATATTAAATTATATAACTTTTTTCGCACTTTTTCAAGTATATAGCGTATATTTGGTTGCAATACGAATTATCCTGTGTTAAAATTATAAAAAAAGCACAGGAGACATTGTATATGCCGAATATTATATTCAAAACTATTGCCGAAACCGAGAAATGCTTTCTTGATGAGAGGATAGAAACTAAAAAAGAATATACCGAGGGCTCAATGCTTCTCGGCGAACGCTTCAGCTTTCAGCTTTGCTGGCAGTTTGCCGAGGAGGACAAAAACGAGCAGAGAACTATAGGATATCTGAAGGTGGAAAGCCCTGTTTCGGACTGGGTAAGCGTGCAGCGTGTAGATCACGTGCCTGTCAGAATGACGACAAATCCCGGTGTTACCGACGAGAATTATCTTCGCAAGGAGCCGGGAATTTATCCCGACCTGCTTCGCCCTATGAACGAAAAAACAAGAATTACCGCAAACAGCGCGCTGTATTCCGCATGGGTGGATATCCGTGTGCCTGAGGACGCTGAGGGCGGCAGATATCCTATAACCTTCACCTTTGTCGATCTTGAGGGAAATACTGTCGCAGAGTGTACTTTTACTGCCGAGGTAATTCCGGCGCTGCTGCCTGATCAGGAGATAGCAGTAACACAGTGGTTCCACGCCGACTGCCTTGCGGCATACTACGGTGTTGAGATGTTCTCCGAGGAGCACTGGGCGATCATTTCGCGGTTTATCGACACCGCTGTTGACAACGGCATCAATATGATACTCACTCCCGTTCTCACTCCCGCACTGGATACCTACATCGGCGGCGAGCGCCCTACAACTCAGCTTGTAGATATATCCTGCAAGGGCGGCAAGTGGTCCTTTGGTTACGATAAGCTGGAAAGATGGGTAAATATGTGTCTTGACCTCGGCGTTGAGTATTTTGAGATCGCTCATCTGTTCACGCAGTGGGGGGCGCATCATGCTCCTAAGGTCATGGTGGACACAGACTACGGATATATTCGTATGTTCGGATGGGATACGGACGCCTGCGGCGAGGAGTATCGCGCGTTTCTGGCAGCTTTTCTGCCGTCCTTGCTTGAAAAGCTTGAGGAGCTTGGAGTTAAGGACGTTTGCCGCTTCCACATCTCCGACGAACCGGGCGGAGATAAGCTGGAGAGCTATCTTGCGGCAAAAAGCGTTGTCGCCGATCTTCTTGACGGCTGCATCATAATGGACGCTCTTTCCGATTACAGCTTCTACGAGCAGGGCGTTGTGGAGAAGCCCGTTGTATCTATCGATCATATGCAGCCCTATCTTGACGCAGGTGTTGAAGATCTTTGGACATACTACTGCTGCTGTCAGGACACAGGTGTTTCAAACCGTTTTCTGTCTATGCCCACTTCGCGCAACAGAATAATCGGTCAGCAGTTCTATAAATATAATATCGAGGGATTTTTGCATTGGGGCTATAACTTCTACTTTGCCCACGAGTCTACCGAGTTCTGCGACCCGTATATCTGCACTGACGGCGGCTTCTGGGTTCCCGCTGGAGACGCGTTCTCCGTATACCCCGCACCCGGCGGCAGCGCATACGAAACGATCCACCTGCTTGGCTTTACTGCGGCGCTGTACGACCTCAGAGCCTTTAAGCTTTGCGAGGAGCTGTGCGGCAGAGACGCGGTTATGGAGGTAATCGAGGAAGCCGGCGAAGTAGGATTTAAGGAATATCCCACAGGTGACGAGCAGGTGCTCGCGGTGCGTGAGAGAATAAACAGACTTATTGCAGAAAATGCGTGAAAATTACATTAGATTAGACTCTATGTACAATTATTTCACGCCCAAATTCACTTAAAAATGGACCAAGCCATTTTTAAGTGAATTTCGTTACTGTTTGTACCGCCGCAAGGCGTCGGAATGGAGATTAAAATGAAAAAGCTTTCATTGATACTTGTGATACTTGCTGCCGTGCTGCTGATCACGTCCCTTGCGGGATGCAAGGGCAGCAGCGGCACAGGCGGGCGCGACAGCAATGCGGATTTTACGCCTGAGGACGGCGAGGAGTATGCCGATGTGCCCGTAAAAGACTGGAAGGGAACGCATTTCGTTATCCTGAACTCAAATACCGACTCCCCTGCCTCAAAGCTTACTATGGAGGAGACGGACGGCAACAACCTTAACGACGCCATTTTCCGCCGCACCACCAATGTTGAAGCAAGACTGAACATTACTATAGAGGAACTGCGGGACAGTGATGAGAATATTTATGATATGACTGTGCAAAGCTGCCTTGCCAACGAGGCGGCGTATGACGCGGTCTGTATGAGCGCGCGCCGTATGTCATCATTGGCGGTCAGCGGCTATCTTGCAGAGGATAAGAAGCTTGACGGCATTGATCTTTCAAAGCCTTGGTGGAATTCTGAGGTGACAGACGAGGCTAATGTTGATGACGTAAACTATTACTTTTTCGGCGATATGCAGCTTTCGTTTTTTGATGCTCACAGTATGGTCGGCGTAAATATGGATATGGCAGAGAACATAGCTTCTGTAGTAGATCCGTATAAGGCTGTTTGCAACGGAAGCTGGACTATTGATAAAATGCTGGCAATGGCGGCGGAGGCGGCGAATGATCTTGACGGCAACGGAAGTGTTACGTCTGACGATATTTTCGGTATTTCTCTGGAGCAGTCGTCATTGCTTCCTGCGATCTACGGATGCGGCGTGCGGCTTTCGCGATCTGACGAGTACGGATTGCCGGAGCTTGAATATCCGCAGAACGAAGCCTTTTACGATGTGTTCAAGAAAGTATCAGACTCTCTGTTCTCCGGCGGAGATGTGGTGTATGACCCCGAGCGGGTCGCGGGTGATACGGTAAGTGCGGCGTCCCAGTTTAAGCGCGGCAGCAGTCTGTTCTTTATTACTGATATCGGCAGCCTGTATTCTCTGAGAACTATGGAATATGAGTTCGGAGTGCTTCCGATGCCCAAATACAGCGAAATCCAAAAGGACTATGTCTCGCTTATCAGTGCAGAGAACGTAACGGCAGTGGGCGTTCCCGTTACGGCAAAGGGACTGTCCTTCAGCGGGGCAGTGCTTGAGAATATTGCAGCAGAGTCGCACCGTGAGGGCGGCACGGCGCAGTGTTATGTTGATACGGTGCTTTCATTCAGATATGTAAACGACGAGGCTTCAAGAGAAAATCTAACAAGCATTCTTCACAGCGGAACTCTTGACACGGCGGATATATATAACTGGGGCGGTGTGTGCGATACTTTGGCAGGCATTGCGGGAAAGGCTGATGTGTATTCCTCCACACTTGACCGTATAGAGCGCGAGGTCCGGTCGGAG
The DNA here is from genome assembly GCA_964490165.1 of uncultured Lachnospiraceae bacterium. Lineage (GTDB taxonomy): Bacteria > Bacillota > Clostridia > Oscillospirales > CAG-272 > Avispirillum. Next base: position 35,974 of record CAZBAR010000004.1, read on the forward strand.
CTTAGCAAGACCGTAACAGAGATAAATAAAAACAGAATGAAGTAAAAGTAAAAGGCATATCCCGTCTGCGAACGCAGATGGGATATGTCTTTTATTAAGTCAAGTGTATTTAATCGTATCGTTTCATTTTTTCAAGGCAGGCGAGAAGCCAGTTGCATTCATCGCAGCAGCATTCGATAAGATTGCCGTCATCATCCACGGTTTTTCCGTTTCCGCGGCAAATGTCAGGTCTGCCGGGTGAAAGCACTGTGCCGGTAATGTCAACAAAGCTGTCAGGAAGTTTTTTATCTGAGTTAAAGATATTCATTTTTTTCTCCATAATAAAAAAGTGCGCCAACCGAAGTCAACGCACCGAAAAACGCAAACCCCGATTGTCGCCAAACAAATCTACGCAGAAAGGGATGTTGTACTACTTGACAGTATAACACACACAATAGAGCTGGAATTTGCATTTTTACCAAATTTATTTGATTTATTGTCCTGAGAGCCTTATTCCTCGCCTGTGTAATTTACAAGGCTTACGAACACTTTTTTGTGCCTTTCAAGATATGCCTGCCGTTTTTCTTCACTTTTAAGGTCAAGTGCGGCGGGCTGACGCAGACCTATAACCGTATCTGCGGGCATGAACTGTATGTCGGGGTTGCTTTTGTAAAACTCGGTATCGCCCAGTCTTATGCCGTACTCTCCGTAGGCTGAGGCGGGGATTTCACCGTCAAAAATGTCGGAAAGCGGAATAAACGCGCCGGACTTTGCCATGGGGTCAAACAGTCCGGGATCAAGCATACATATCATATGCTTTGCCGCTGTCATCTCCATTTGATATCGCTGAAGCGCTGCTGCGTTGGCGCTTGCGTCGTAGGTGTAGTCGGGATTTGCCTTGCGGCGCTCCTCCAGCAGCTCAGGACTGATATACATATTGTCGGCAAAGCTTATGGCTTTTTTACCGTCTCCGTTTACGTCGTCCATAGCAGACAGTATTGTTTTCTCCAGATTTTCATACTGGTAGCCTATCATAGGCTGCGGACCTGTATACATTATATATACGTCCGGATCAACGTGAGTAATAAGCTGAACAAGCAGCACCACACCGAAAACCACTGCGGCTATAATAATTCCGGCGTGCCATTTGTGCCTGTACCAAAAGTCCTCAAGCCTGCCTATTTTTTTGCCGCCTATAGCGCTTTCGTGAGGGTTAGTTGCATCCTCTCCCGTGCCGCGCAAAACCTTCATTGCGTTGGATTCTTCTATTTCAAAATCCTTCGGCACTGCGTCCTCTCTTTGAGTTTTTCTGTCTTTATCAGTCATATTTACGACCTCTTAATTATTTAAGATATTCCATCAAAACCTCGGCAAGGCTCTCGGCAAATTTGTCCTGCCATACCTCGTTTTTCAGATCGGCGGCGTCGCTCTGATTGGTAGCGTACCCCGTTTCTATAAGGATAGACGGTGCATTGGTGTATTTATTCACGACATATGCTTCTTCGTAATTATCCTCAAAAATGCGAACCTCAGAGGAAAACTTGTCAGTGAGCATATTTTCAATACCTTCGGTCAGTCTTCTCAAAAATCCCACAGAGGGATTTTTTTCATAGTAGTCAACGGAAAAGCCTGAGATCTCAGGGTGATCCTCGATGCTGTTGACGTGAATGGATACGAACAGGTCAAAATGATGTGTTTCGTCCAGAACATTCAGCCATACGCTGCGCTCATACGCGCTGAAAATGTCGTTGTCCTTGATTTTGTCGGGATCGGCATTTATTCCGAGAGCGGAGGCGGAGGCAAGTATTTCATTCTCATCGGGATAGCTTTTGCCGTCGTGGGTAAGAACGACCTCAGCGCCTTTTTTCTCCAGCTGAGCCTGTAGTTTTTTTGTTATGACGAGGGTAATGTCCTTTTCGTCAAAGCCGTAGGGCGACTGACATCCGACATCACCGAAACCGTGACCTGCGTCAAGGCAGATCACCGTTTTGCCGTCGTCGCGCATATTGCCTGTAATATTTCCGTAATCGGAAAGTAAGGCTTCCGTAATATCAGGCTCGCCTGAAGTTTCCTCAGTCTCTGCATCTGTATCGGCGTTTCTCCGTACGCACGAAAAAAGTGCAGATGCAGCTGACAGTATCAAAATGCAAAGTACAAGCTTTTGAATGAATTTTTTCATTTATATTTATTCTTTATTCTTATTTTTCTGATCCTTTTTGCTTCATAGCTGCAAACAGTGCCTTCATATCCTCAAATTCCGCATAGGCACGCTGCCATGTCCAGTGGTTCATACCTTCATATTCTCTGTAGGTCACATCAGTGCCGCCGGCAGCTCTGATAGCCGCTACAATATCTCTTGTACCGCTTACTGGCACCTCATCGTCAACATCGCCGTGATAGGTAAATATAGGCTTGTCCACCAAGACGCCCGCAGCATCGGGAGCGCCGCTTCCGCAGCAGATAAAGCCGCCCTTAAATATGTCAGGGTGACGTGAAAGCGCGTCCCATGAGCCGAAGCCGCCCATGGAAATTCCCATAACTGCTACAAGGTCGGTGTCGATATCGTATTCCTTTATCGCGTTTTCAATAAGCTCAACAGCGGCAGCCAGATAAGGCGTTTCAGGTACATCGGATATTTTATACGCACCTTCTCTCCACGGCGTTGCGACCCACTGCTTTTCAAGAGGGCACTGGGGAGCTATAATATATGCGTCGTGCAGGGGGCTTTCGGGGTCATTAAGTGCGTCAAGCGCGCCCCAGCGAAGCTGCATCTCGTTGTCGTCGCCGCGCTCGCCCGCGCCGTGCATAAACAGAACCAGAGGATATTTTTTGCCATCTTCCATAGTCTCAGGCTTATGAAAGCGGTAGGGAAGTGTGATACCGTGCGACCTGTAAGTCTCTTTTGAAAAACGCTGTGACATAGTTATAAAATTCCTTTTCCTTTTCAATTATATATTTATATATTATATCAGAAAAATATCAGCCCGGCAGCCGTGCCGAAGGCAAGTCCGCAAATATACAGCAGTATAAGTACGGTAAGGTTTTCTTTTATGCTTTGATTTGTGCGGAAAAGCACAAGCAGTCCGCTGCCCGCGCCCGTCATAAGTCCGCACAGCATCATAGGCGCGCTTATAATTCCGTCAAGGTAAAATTCTGTCATTGCAACCGATACGGCGCAGTTCGGTATAAGACCCAGCAGTGCCGATATCATACAGCCCGGTACGGGATGCTTTCTTAAAAACTCTGCGAGCGCATCGCTGTCGACAAAGGCAAATATTATGCCGATAACTACGGAAATTATAAAAATAAATAAAAGTATACGTGCAGTGCGCCGAAGGGCAGACACAAACAAATTGCCGCTGACGGCACAGCAGCCGTCAGTGCAGCCGCACTCGGCAGCAGCGTCAGCCGCTTCTTCCTCGTCTATCTCCTCACCGTCCTCAGCCGTGCGCTCGGCACGGCGCTGTGACAGGGCGTATATCAGTCGTATGATACCGTCAACAAGAAATCCGCATACTATGGCGCAGCCTGCCTTAACGGCAAGTATTTTCAGCATTACTGTAAGCTCCGTGCGCTGAGACACCATAACGGCTATCATCTCGTCAGAGGTAGACAGATAGACCGCCAAAAGCGTTCCGGTAGTAAGAAGTCCTGCACCGTACAAATTGGAGGCTGCTGCGGAAAATCCGCAGGAGGGTATAACGCCGAGCAGTCCCGCCGGCAGAGGCCCTATCTTATCGGCAGCCAGTATAGCACCGACCATTCGCCGTCCCGCGCCGCGCTCGATCAGTCCGATAACTATAAATGCGGCGAACATAAACGGCAAAATAAGTGCCGTATCCCGAAGCGCGTCCAGCAGAACTTCGGGCAAAATCTCAAAAAAATTCATTTTATTTCTTCTCTACAGCGTTCTTCAAAATAAGAATGCCTTCTTTATATCCTTCAAATCCCTTGCCGCAGATCTTTGCAATGCAGGCAGGGGTAACGAAAGAGTGACGGCGGAACTCTTCACGGCTGTTTACGTCGGAAAGATGCACCTCAACAGCGGGAAGTCCCACTGCCTTCAGTGCGTCCAGTATCGCCACACTTGTGTGGGTGTATGCCGCGGGATTTATAAGGATCGCGTCAAACTGACCGTATGCAGCCTGTATTTCGTCTACTATGTCGCCCTCGTGATTTGACTGAAACAGGCGGCACTGTATGCTCTCGCTCTCGCATATATCCGTGACGTAGGCGCAAAGAGATTTGTAGTCCTTCTTGCCGTATATATCAGGCTCTCTCAGTCCCAAAAGGTTCAGATTGGGGCCGTTTATTATAAGAAGCTTCATTTACATTTAATACCTTTCATTTCATTTATTACTATTATATTACTATTTATTATTCTGACGTCGTATACCCAATAAGCGTATAAGGTCGTTCGCCGTGGCGCCTATTCCGCGATTCACCATTTTTATGTCCGACCATTCGTTGTAAAGGGGAACTCTGACCTTTGCCATTTCCTCAAGATCGCTGCTTTGGGAAAGCGGTCGGTTCTTCGTTGCAAGCTTGCTTGTGGGGCGGAACAGATATACCACCGTTGAGTTTTGACGCAGGTGCGGCTTGTTGCGCTCTCTCGTAACGATTCCGCCTCCTGTGGATATAATGCATCCGCTTTTCTTTCCCGCTTCGGCAGCGCATTCGGTCTCAATACTGCGAAATACTTCCTCGCCGTCCTCGGCGAAGAGCTCAGGTATGGTCTTGCCTGCTTTCTTTTCGATCTCTGCGTCAAGGTCTATAAACGGACGCTGCAAAAACCTTGAAAGCTGTCTGCCTATAACTGTTTTTCCGCAGCCGGGCATACCGATAAGCACAATGTTTTTAGTGCTTGATGAAACAGCTTTTTCAATTTTTTCGGCAATAGCCATATCGTATTTGTTATCGGTAAACATTTCAGCGGACGCTACTGCCTGATACACCAGCATATGCAGACCGCCTATAGCCTTAATACCCGCCGCCTCGGCGTCCAGTACAAGACGGGTCTTGGAAGGATTGAAAATAATATCTATGACCCCTGAAAGACTGTCAAATATACTTATGTCGAGGGGAGAGGTGCCGTTGTCGGGATACATTCCCACGGGGGTGGTGTTTACTATTACGTCGGCATTTTTGTGTGTTTCGATATTGTTATAATTGTTCTCTCCGCCGCGCGATATAACTACTACCTCGCGTGCTCCCATATCGTCAAGAACCGCGCACACGGTGGCGGCAGCGCCTCCGCTGCCCAGCACCAGCACTTTTGCGCCTTTTATTCTGATCCTGCTTTTTTTGCAGAGGCTGTAAAATCCGAAATAGTCGGCGTTGTCGCCGTAAAGTGTACCGTCTGCGCGTCTGCGCACAACGTTTACACTGCCTATGGCTTTTGCGCGCTCTGACAGCTCGTCAAGATAGGGGATAACAGCCTTTTTGTAGGGTATCGTTACGTTTATTGCCTGAAAATCGCCGTTTTTTATAAAGTCGGCAAGGTTATCGGGCGCGACCTCAAAAAGGCGGTAGTCGTATCCGCCGATCATTGAGTGTATCATTGGAGAATAGCTGTGGGAGAGGTGCTCCCCCAAAAGTCCGCAGGTCATGGTGTGTCCTTTCCTTCAGACGGTCTCAGTATAAGAGCCGAGATATCTGAATTCCTCGCAGGTATTGTCAAGTCCGCAAATGAGCTGTCTGAAGCTGTCAGAATACACAGATGCGTCAAGGTCAAAATAAAACATAAATTCAAAATCCCTGTCAGGTATGGGGCGGCTTTCAAGCTTTGTAAGGTTTATGCCCAGAGCCTTAAAACGGGACATAACGCTGAACAGTGCGCCGGGGCGGTGAGGAGTGACCAGCATAATGCTTGAACGGTCGGCGCCGGGGTATATTTCGGGGTGCTTTGAAATGCATATAAACCGTGTGTGGTTGTTTCCGTTGTCCTGAACGGAGGAGCTCAGCACATCAAGTCCGTAAAGGTCGGCGCAGCGGCGGCTTGACAGCGCAGCTATGTCGCTGCGCGGGCTTTGGGCAACGGTCTTTGCAGCCTCAGCCGTGTTGCGGCATACTGTTACCTCCACGCCGAGGTTCTTCAAAAACTCGCCTGACTGCTCGATAGCCTGCTTGTGTGAGATGACCTCTTTTACATCAGATAGGGATGTTCCTCTTTTTGCAAGCAGCTGGTGATCGATGTGTATTCTTGTGCTCTTTACAATGTAGAATTTGTATTTCAGCATAAGGTCATATATTGCCTTCACGCTTCCGGCATTGGAATTTTCAATGGGCAAAACGCCGTAGTCGCATTTGCCGCCCTCTATTGCCTTAAAAACGTCTTCAAAGGTGGCGTAGTAGTTGATAGCGGGGTACAGAAAAAGCTTTTCCGCCGCTATTTGAGAGTATGCTCCCTCCACGCCCTGACACGCTACCTTGCCGCTTTTGGGAAATTGCTTCGGCGTTTGCGTCATTGCCTTGTCGATAAGCTCTAAGGTCGCAGAGGTCTTGTATATGCGGTTTTCCTGCTCGGCGCGGCTTACGTCGAAGAGGGTATTGTACAGGGCAAATACATATTCCTGCATATCGGCGGGAGCCTTTGAAGCCACATCGCACAGCTTTTCCCGTTCTCTGTTTGCGTCGTAAACGGGCATAGAATTTCTTATTTTATAATCGGCTACGCCGCGCGCCGCTTCCATGCGGCGGCAGAACAGCTTAACCATTTCTTCGTCAATTGCGTCAATTTCCCGACGCAGTTCTTTCAGATCCTTTTCCACAGAAAATACCGTACCTTTTTATTTTTTGAATTAAAGCATCATATCAAGCAGTGCCACAGCTGCCGCAGCCTCGATAACGGGCACGGCGCGGTGAACTATGCAGGGATCGTGCCTGCCGCCTATAACAAGGCGCTTCGGCTTCATTTCCGACAGCGAAACGCTGTCCTGCTCAACAGATATAGACGGGGTGGGCTTCATGGCAACTCTGAAAACAAGGGGCATAGTGCTTGTAATTCCGCCAAGCACTCCGCCGTGATCGTTTTTCATGGTTGCAACCTTGCCGTCTTTTATACAGAAGGGGTCATTATGCTCGCTTCCGCGCATAGCTGCAGCGCGAAATCCTGCGCCGAATTCTATTCCGCGCACAGCGGGCACGGCAAACACAGCCTCTGCGATCCTGCCCTCAACGCCGTCAAACAGAGGACCGCCGATACCGCCTGGAAGCCCGGTAGCCACGCACTCAATAACTCCGCCTACAGAATCGCCGTCGCGGCGCGCATCAAGTATTCTTTCCTGCATTGCTTCGCCTGCGGCGTCATCTATTACGGGAAAGACTTTTTTTGAAGTGTCCCTGAGCTCTTCCGCCGTTACGTTTACGGGGTCAAAAGGCTTATCACTGACATCGGCTACGGATGCGATGTGCGCGCCTATGGTAATGCCTTTTTCGCCGAGTATTTGCAGCGCAATTGCTCCGATTGCGCACAGGGGAGCGGTCATTCTGCCCGAGAATGGGCCGCCGCCTGCCATATCAACATCCTCACCCCATTTGAGACGCGCGGTATAGTCAGCGTGAGAGGGGCGGGGGCAGTCGGCAAACTGCGAATAATCGCGGCTGCGCTGATTTGTATTTTTTATCTGCATTTCAATAGTAGTGCCGTCGGTAACTCCGTCAGTCACACCGCGAACAAATTCTACCTTGTCAGGCTCTTTTCTCTGTGTAGAGAGCAGGCTCTGACCGGGTGCGCGGCGCTGCATAAATTCCTCAAGTGCGGCGGTGTCTATCTTTAGTCCGGCGGGTATTCCGTCTGCAATAACTCCTATAGCGGGAGCGTGAGACGCGCCGTAAATGCTGATCTTCAGTTTATCTCCGTAGGTTCTTGACATATCAATCTCCAAAATTTATTCAAAAATTACCGAGCCGCCGAGACGCTTGAAATCCTCCCAGAACGAGGGATAGGATTTTGCGGCGGCCTCTGCGCCGTCAATAGTAACGCTGCCTGCTGCAACAGATGCGATAGCGGCAGACATTGCGATACGGTGATCACCCCAAGACGATACTCGTGCAGGGTGCAGGGTCGTGCCTTTTACAGAAAGACCGTCCTCGCGCTCTTTTATATTCGCGCCCATTGCGCCAAGCACCTGACAAATAGTCTTCAGCCTGTCGCTTTCTTTGAAGCGCAGCCGCCCGGCGTTATAAATAACAGTCTGACCTTGCCGCACACTTGCCGCAACGGCAAGAACAGGCACAAGGTCAGGTATGTCAGCCGCGTCCAGCAGGACCTTGCCCTCACCGGACAGCCTTTCAAGGCATTCGCACACTGCGCGGTCTCCTTGAAGCGAGTCACGAAGCAGTCCCGTAACTGTAACGGGAGCACCGAGAGCGGCGGCGCACAGCCAGAATGCCGCGCCCGACCAGTCTCCCTCAACGGTCGCTTTTACGGGGGATATATAGCGCTGGGATCCGGGGATCTCATAGCCGTCCTTTGTTTCCTTTACGGTAATGCCGAAATCGCGAAGCGCCCAAAGGGTCATACCGATATATGATTCAGACTCGCGAGAGCCTGTAAGATGTATTTTGCTGTCGCCCTCGCAAAGGGGAAGGGCGAACAAAAGACCTGATATATATTGAGAAGAAACATCGGCGCGAAGAGTGTATTCCCCGCTGCCGAGCTTGCCGTTCACAAGCATTATTTCTTCGTCCTCGACAATACTCACGCCGTGAGAGCAAAGCTCATCTGTCAAAACGTTCATAGGACGAACACTGAGTCTGCCGCGGCGAATAAGCTTAGCTTTTGTGCCGAGGGCGGCAGCAACAGGCAAAAGAAAACGCAGCGTAGAGCCTGATTCGGCGCAGTCGAGGGTTGCCGTTTGCGGGGCAGTACCGCCGTTTACATAAAATTTGCCGTCAGTGTATGATATTTCGGCGCCCAGTGCTTTAAGGCATTTTACGGTTGCGGAGATGTCATCGGACAGGGTCTCGCAGCATATTTCGCAAGGCTCATCAGACAGCGCTGCGCATATAAGCAGCCGGTGCGCCATTGATTTTGAGGCTATTGCGGGAATAGTTCCGTGAAGGCCTTTTCCGTTTACGGTAACTGTCATAATGATCTCCATTCCGCCGTCCTGCGGCGGTATAAGTCGAAAAGTCGAAAAAAACAGCAAGCAGGATTGAGTTTTTGCCGTTTTTTATTGTTCTGCTGCTTATATTTATCTTTTTCGACAGCCTGAATTATTATAATTGAGTTTGTCGAAAAACCTAACGGTTTTTTCGACAGAAAGTTCCGTGCGCTCGCGCCGTCGCGCCTCGAAGCTACGCTTCTCGACACTCGCAGAACTGCAAGGTGTGGGCTGGCGGCGGTGTATGTCCGCCTTGCCCACGGATTTTTATTTGTAATTGTTTACGCATTCATTTTTGTAATACTCATTACTTTTCCGACAGTCATAAACGAATTATCGGGACTTATTCACTGAGTCCTGCGGCGAAAAATTCCTCAAGACTTGACGCATCTACGGGATATAAAACGGAGTGTCCCACTCTTTCGGGCAGGATAAGGGTGATCTTTTTCCCGTTTTTCTTTTTGTCGCCCATAGCAGCTGCGGCAAGCTCTGCTGCACTGTATTCGCAGCTCTCGCCGATGCCGTTCTTTTTCAAAAGCTCTGACACCTTTTCGGGAACTGAAGCATCGCAAACTCCCAGCTGTGCCGCAGCCTTTGAGACTATAACCATACCGATAGCCACGGCAGCGCCGTGAGATATCTTATAGCTGCTGAGCTTTTCAATAGAGTGGGCGGCAGTGTGTCCGAGATTCAGCAGCGCGCGGCAGCCTGTGTCGCGCTCATCCTCATTTACTATGTCGCGCTTTATTTCAACGCAGGCGGTAATAATGTCCTCAAGCTGCTCGCGAATATTTCCGAGAAGCATATCTGGGCTCAGCTTGTCGCTTAAAAATGCGTATTTTATAACCTCGCCCATACCGTCTGCAAAGATATCATCGGGCAGGGTATCTGTCATATCAGGGTCGCAGAAAACTGCTTCGGGCTGCCAGAAGCTGCCGCAAAGATTTTTGCCGCCGTCAAGGTCAACAGCGGTCTTTCCGCCGACTGAGGAGTCCACTGCGGCAAGAAGTGTGGTAGGCACCTGAACAAAGCGTATGCCGCGCATATATGTGGATGCCGCAAAGCCTGCAAGATCGCCTACAACGCCTCCTCCGAAAGCAACGATCGCGTCGCCGCGGTCAAAGGCATTCTCGCACAGAAAGTTCTGAAGGGACGCCCATGTGGCGATGCACTTGCTTTCCTCTCCTGCAGGAAATACGAATTTCACATAGTCATAGCCGAAAAGCACATTGCCGAGGCGCTCGCCGTAAAGTCTGTCAACGTTTGTATCGGTAACGACGCACAGACGCGCTGTGCCGATAACAGAGCGAATACGCTCGCCGAGAGTATCAAACACTCCCCGTCCTATTATAACGTTGTATGTTTTTGATTCAGCTTCAACTTTAACTGTTTTCATAGTTATGACCATTGCTTCCTTTGAATTTGTTTTCAGACTTTGATCTTTTGATAAAAGCTCTGTAAAGCTCGGCAAACTTAAAAAATCACGCAGCGCTGCGTGATTTTGACATTATATCAAATTCAATTGCAGCACAAAAAGCTTTTACGCGGCGTAAAAGTAAAAAATGCTGTTGCAAAAGTAATTTTTCATAGTTATGCTCCACTTTTTTTGCTACATATATTATAAAGCTATGAGCTATTTATGTCAATACTTTTTCATATTATTTTGACGCCGCAGTCAAAGTATTCTGCATAAAAAAGCTGTCATTGGTAAAAAATATCGTTGAAACCTAAAGAAAGGAATACGAATTTATGAACAACAGTCAAAATGAATACGGCAGAGATCCTAAGGGAGGTGCGCGCAGTCTTTACGTAATGCTGCTTGTAATTCTTATGAGCGTTGCTGTAGTAGTTGCAGTGGCAGGATCTGTAGCAAAAAATGTAAAAAAGCCAACAACAAATACAACTGCCGTAACTACGTCCAAAAGAGACACAGACAGCAAAAGGGCAGATGATGCCTTGAATCTGAAGGAGGGCAGCGAGACTGACGGTGAGACCATGCCCGACACCGGTAAGGAAACAGAGCCTACTGCCGACGATGTAAACGACACAGAGCCGGCAGTCGCAGAAGCCGACGTGTTGCCTACATTTTCCGCACCCTGCGGCGGTGAGATAATGCGATGCTATACGGGCACTACTCCTGTTTTTTCAGTTACTATGGATGACTGGCGTACACATACCGGCATAGACGTTTATGCCGCTGCCGGAACAGAGGTGAGATCAGTAGCTGACGGTGTTATAAAAGACGTGTGGGACGACGCAATGATGGGAAGCTGCATATCTATAGAGCATTCAGGCGGTGCAGTAAGCGTGTATAAAAACCTGTCGGACGAAATTCCCGAGTGGATAGAAAAGGGCGTAAGCGTCAAGGCAGGAGATACTATTGCTTTGGCCGGAGAGAGCGCGCTGGAGGAGATCGCAGAGGAGAACCATTTGCATTTTGAATTGCAGGTAAACGGCGTGTCGGTGGATCCGCAGGCGTATATAGTCTTCTCAGACGAAACAAGCTATGATGAATAGAAAGCAAAAAGGCGCCGAAATTCGGCGCCTTTTTCAGTGCTTGTCAATTATTCAGCGGATATCGGGCGGGCATCAGTATATGATACAGCAGGTAAACTGCGTCTCTGTCATCAACGGCGTCATCATTGTTGAAGTCGTAAGCCTCGTCGGGAACGTCAGTTTCTTCAAGGTAGTTCATAAGGGCTGTTACATCCTTCGTGTCTACATATCCGTTGCCGTCAATATCTCCGGGTATCGCAGGTACATAGTCTGGGTCGGGCTCTCCGCATATGCTGCAAACGCCGTTTACGAAATCATGCTCGCATACAGTCTCGCTCAAAAGCTCTTCAAGCGCGTTGCCGAGCGCTGTTCTTGTTTCGTAATAATCCTTGTCGGAGGTAGAGTAGCTGACCATTCCTGTGGTCATGACCTTGATATACTTGTCTGCTGCTCCTTCTCCCTCTGCTTCTTCAAGCATATGGAACATCTGATAGTCCTCAATGCCGTCGCGCATAGCCTCAAGACGCAGGCTTCCTACGGGAACATCCAAACCGTATTTTGCACCGGGATATATCAGTATCGATTCTCCGTGGGCGTTGGGGTAGGCAGAGTTGGTAATGTTGTTTGCATAAGGATCGCGGCAGTCACCCAAATAGAAGTTTGCAAAGTTGTATAAAAATCCCTCAACTCCGTGGTCATACTGCTGCCAGAAAAGAATTCTCTGCGCTACGCCGTCAGTCTGCATATAGTAGTTGATATATGGCGCTTCGCTGTCCCAGGAGATAAACCACCAGACCTTGTCGCCGCGCTCCTTCATCTCCTCCATACGCTCCTCAAAGGTGCCGTATTTGCTGTCCCATTTGGTAGGCTGCAAAAGCTTTGCACCGGAAACCGACAGCTCAGACTTGTCAGTATACGCAAAGGTCTTTACGCACCAGTGATTGATAAAGTCCTTGTAAAACTCTATCTGGTCAATAACGGTGCCGTCCTCAAGGGTGTAGTCAATGTCGTTTATATAGGTCGTTATAAGACTGAAGGCATGATCCGAATAGTCGGGCTTGAGCTTATCCAGTGTTGAAGACATAATGTTGTAGTAGTCCTTCAGCGCATCAAGCTGAGCGGGGGTATCCGCATCAACTATGTTTGAAAAATGATAAGCCTTGTCAAAGCGATGTGCATTTTCCTCTCCGTTGTAATACTTGTATACAGCCTTCATATATGAATAGTCGGTTGCGTGAGAGGGAGGGCCGGCAAATTCGGTGTCACCCTGAAATGCTGTAACTCTCGGATTGTCCATATACAATGTAGCTGCTCTGGTAGTAAGCGATACGGGAAGGTAGTATGCGCAAACTCTGTTTTCCAAAAGGTAATCATAGTATGATTTGTACAGAACGTCAGTTTCTACGCCGCCGTTGCCGTATGCGTTGTTTGAAAGGTATTGGAAGCTCAGATTCATGCTGGTGGCGCAGGCGGTCTCGTCAGATAGTGCAAAATCCCACACGTGGGCGGATACTGCGGCGCATTTTACTGCTTTGCCGTCGGAGTCGCGCACTGTGAGCATAGCTTTGTAGTCGCCTGCAACAGTGTCCGCGGTGGAGGTGAGCTTTATCAAAAACGCCTGACTTTTTCCTGCTGCAAGATCAAATGCCCCGTATGCAGAGAGGGGCGGGATGGCGTCGGGAACATTGCCGAAGGAGCCGCAGTCGTGGTACAGCTCAATAAATATCTCGGCTTCAAGCACGTTGCCGTCTGAGTCCTTGAACTCGCCAAGCTCCGCGCTCATACCGCTTTTATTGCTGTCAGAGGAAAGGACGAACTGAATATCCTCGATCTCGTTTTTTGCCATGTACGCGGTAAAGCTCTCCATGCCGGTGTCCGACGTGTCACTGTCGGAAATTTTTTCACTGGCGTAGTCGAACCACAGATGAATGCTGCTGTCCTCATATTCTGCGTCAATATGAGCGGCGTCGGCAGTGCCTGTGCCGGAAATGCATATGGCGCAAAAGACCGTGCAGATCACAAGCGCAGCAGAAATAAATTTTCTCATAATATATCTCCCGTATTTGTTTTATTATAAATATTATACAAATTTTGCGCTGCCGTGTCAATGAATACAAGGGAATTTGTCAGAATTGCCGAAGGCAAAATGTGTTGCCTCAAAACAAAAAGCAGAGATCCTTTTTTTACTGAATATTTGGAGCTCGAACAGAGAAAGTGACTTCAAATTTTTACGATTTTTACGGTGCTAAGCTTATTTTTTATCAGGTAAAACCAAATGTTATATACAATTTTATTCAAAAATTACCTTTATATATCTGTTTTTGCCGCGGCTGACGATTATTTCGCTCTGATCGATTGTCACGGAGGGATCATCAACTGTTTTTCCGTCAAGCTTAATACCGCGTCCTGCGATCAGACGGCGCGCTTCGCTTTTAGAGGCTGCAAAGCCGACTGTGCACAGCAGTTCTACAAGATCGCTGTTTTCTTTAGGCAGTGTCACTGCTTCGACCGTTTTCGGAATAATTCCTCCTGCCACGCTTCTGTACCTGTTTTCCGCAGGTGCGACCGCATCATTGCCGTGGTACATACGGACTATTTCGCGGGCGTATACAAAATGTGCGTCACGGATGTCTTCCGGCACATTCTGCAATTCTGTGGTAAGACGGATATAATCCGGCAAAACAGAATCCGGCACACGCATACATTTCTCAAACATAACTTCTGCCGGTTCGTCCAGCCCGACATAATTATCGAGTGATTTGCTCATCTTTTCTGTACCGTCCAACCCGACTAAGATCGGAAAGGTAATTACGACCTGAGACTCCTGTCCGTAGTCCTTCTGAAGATCTCTTCCGACTAATAGGTTGAATGTCTGATCAGTTCCGCCTACCTCTATATCCGCATTCAGCGCAACGCTGTCGTATCCTTGCATTAACGGGTACAACAGCTCGTGCAGACCGATTGCACGACCGGAAGCAAAGCGACCTGCAAAATCGTCGCGTTCCATGATCCGTGCAAGTGTGTACTTTCCTGCAAGCGAAAGAACATCGTCAAAATTCATCTTTGAAAGCCACTCGGAATTATATACGATCCGTGTTTTGTCCTTATCCAAAATCTTTGTCACCTGCTCAAAATAAGTTTTTCCGTTTATACGCGTTTGTTCAAATGTCAGCGGCGGACGCGTTTTACTTTTGCCGGAGGGGTCTCCTATCATGCCCGTAAAATCTCCTATTACAAACACTACTTCGTGTCCCAGATCCTGAAACATACGAAGCTTGCGCAAAACAACAGAGTGTCCCAGATGAAGGTCAGGTCGACTCGGATCGGCACCGAGTTTGATAATAAGGCGCTTGCCGCTGTTCAGCTTTTCCCTCAGTGCATCTTCCGAGTAGATCGACACTGCGTCCCGCCTGAGGATCTGAAAAAAGTCGTTGATCATGTTAGTTCTCTCCTTTTGAAATAAAAAATATAAAAATAAAAAGGGACCAAAGCCAAAAAGCTTTGGTCCCTCTGCCTGAAAAAATAATTAAGGCAAACGCAACCAAAGCCTGTTTCCGTAATAATAGGAAGCAGACTTAATGCAGTATGCGTATGCCTTAAAGTTAGTCATATTTATAACCATATCTTTCTTTGAAAGTTGTTTTTTGTTTTTCAGCTTTAGAAAAGCGAAATCGATCGCTACGT
Source organism: uncultured Lachnospiraceae bacterium (assembly GCA_964490165.1). Classification (GTDB taxonomy): domain Bacteria; phylum Bacillota; class Clostridia; order Oscillospirales; family CAG-272; genus Avispirillum. Next base: position 51,240 of record CAZBAR010000004.1, read on the forward strand.
TCGCCGCAGGCGAATTTAGTTGAAAAAGTCCAATGCTTTGCATTGGACTTTTCCCTGGCAGAGCGGAAGTGGTCAAATCCGAACCCAAATCCGACTTTTCGATTTCGCTCAGACTGACAGTTTCCGAACCTTCTTTGTAGTTGAATGTAATCACCATTTTGTCATCATACAAATAAATGGCATTTACAAAACTATCTATCAGTCTGCGTTTATGATCCAAACGGCGAGTATTAAGTTTGCGGAAACGGTGAAACCAAAAGATGATTTGTTCTTTTGTGAGCAACGGTTTTGCCATTTCTTCTTTTACGATTTGAATGGACAAGTCATTTTTCTGTTTTTCTAAATCTTCAAGGCGCTGTTTGGTAGACGGAGTAATAATCCCCTGCTGAATAGCATTAAGTAGATTATTAATTCCTTTTTGTGTTTCTGCGTATTGTTTATGCAATAACGGAAGTACGGTATTTTCAGTACCTTGGATTTCCAATACGGCATCAGCAATTTTTTCGATTATGTCATCATCAAATAATACCTTTTCTATCTGCCGTAGAACAAGATTTTCTATCCAATCCTTTTTAACTGTTTTCTTATCGCAACCGCTGTGTTTTTTAACACCTGCACACTTATAATAACGATATATATTTGAAGTTTTGCTTGTACCGCTTTCCCCGACCATAAAGCGATTACATTTTCCACAATAAAGTTTTGCAGTCAATAAATACTCGTCTTCGGCTTTATGTTTAGCTGGAGCTTTTTTGTTTGCTGCCATACGCTCCTGTACTCGATCAAAAAGTTCTTGCGGAACAATAACCGGAATACCGTCTGGTTGTACAATATCACGATACTTAAACTCACCAATATAACGGCGATTATGAAGCATTCTTGTTACGCTGTCAATACTGATTTTTCCTCCAAAAGCTGAACGCAAGCCCTTTATATTCATTTCATCGGCAATTTCCTTCATAGATGCGCCTTCGGCGTAAGCCTTAAATGCTTGTAAAACGGCAGGGGCGGTTAACGGATCAATTTGAAAATGTTGTTCGCTGTCAATAGTGTATCCCAAAGGAAGTGTGCCACCGTTAAATTTGCATTTATAGGCATTTTCCGTAAGCCCACGGATAACCTTTTCGGAAAGCTCAGCAGAATAATATTCCGCCATACCTTCGAGTACTGCTTCCATAAGAATTCCTTCCGAACCCTCAGAAATTTTTTCGGTAGCTGATACAACTTTAACACCGTTTTTGCGAAGCACAGCTTTATAGTGGGCGGAATCATAACGGTCACGGGCGAAGCGGTCAAGTTTCCATACAATGATAAGGTCAAACTTTTTGCTTGCACTATCCTTTATCATTTTCTGAAAATCAGGTCGGTTATCTGTTCTGGCAGAAAAAGCACGGTCAATGTATGTACCAACGATCTGAATATCATTCTTTTCCGCAAACGCTTTGCATTCCCGCAACTGTCCTTCGATTGACTCCTCTCGCTGATTATCCGAGGAATAGCGTGCATAGATTACTCCGGTCATGATATAACTCCTTTTTTCTTATAGCAAATCACTTTTTCCGAGGTTACATTTACTACATAAGGTCTGTAAATTGTTTATAACGGTTTCGCCACCTTTAGACCAAGGCATAATATGATCAATATGCAAAATTACAGCTGGGTCTTTTGCCGGAGATGCACCACACATGCAGCATTTAAAATTATCCCTTTGCATAACTTTGAAGCGCAATCGAAGGTTGATTTCTCTGCTCGTCTTGTGGACAACGATTTTGCATTCTTCGTTGTTTTCAATAGCACTTTTATTCATATCATTTGATTCATCAATAAATGTATCCGAATTTGAGTCACTGTTGATATATTCCACAAACGCTTCAAGTGCTTTTCGCCAACCTCCAAAACGACGCGCATAGCTTTGTAATGAATATTTTGAAATGCCTTTTTTAATATCCGTTGATGTAGGCTGTCTACCAAGTTCGACCCATATTCTCTCAATTTCTTCAAACATTTCTTCATTAGAGAAATTACGATTTAGAATAGGTTTCAAACCTGATAATTCAAGTATCTTATTCCAACCATCATATTTTTTCACTAACGTACTTGAAGAGAAAACTCCATTTTGGTCATACTCGTAAGCAGTAATTCCATCAACTCCAAGTTCTTTAGCAACACGACGCACATCAGCAATTACTTCATCGTCTGAATACTCACATTTAAAATTATGCCCTGTTGTATTTAGTCCACTTGCCTCTAACGCCTTTTTCCAAGAGCCAAATCTTCGCCATACGGTAGACGGATGAAAAGAGCCGCTATCTCTATATTCATCCATGGTCAAAGTAGATTTGTTTAGTTTTTTTGCAGTCAGCACTACATCATTTATCAAATCTTCATCGGTAGCATTTCTGTGATACTCATTTAATTCAAATTTCATAATGCTTCCTTCTATTCTTCATCTTTAGATTGACCGCTGTTGACCCATTCGTCAATCTCGGAAACTTTAAACTTCCACTTCTTTCCGACCTTATGCGCGGGCATATTTTTCGTAGCGATCCACCGCAGGGCGGTATCTCTACTGATTCCAAGATATTTCATAATTTCCGGCATGGAATAATAACAATCCGGTATCTCTTTCATCGTCAGCACCTCTACTTTTTAGTTATCTGTATTATAACACAAAACAGCGCAAAAGTAAAGTTATTGCATGATATTGTATGGTTTTACTTTATAGATAAAATGAACATTCCAAAGGTCTTGACAAAACTTTTGATCTCCAGTATAATAATAACCCAACCAAATAAAACACACATAAGTCTTATGCAGTATCTCGGGCAACGGCTCGATTTGCAACATAAGGCTTATTTTATCCTCTGTCCGTATGTACATTGACAAACGCATAAAGAAAATGTAATCCCTGCGCGGATACTGTCAAGGCATACTCATACAGTTTTCATGCAGGGATTTTTACATATCAGTTGAAAGGAGTTGACGATAAATATGTATGCGGAGATATTCTATCCCGTAGGGATAGGCAAGCATATTGTTTGTATAGACGCCGACCTACCGGCCGCCGCCATACAAACAGCTTGTCGGGGCGAACCCCGAACCCCAAAGGAAACACGCAGGGGAAATAAAACGCAGCGGATGAACACCGCTGGTGCGAGTTGTCAGCGGTAATACACCGTCCGCAGAAAGAGAGGACAAAACTAAAACCGACAACAAAACAAAAATGATCGCTATGCGTTTTCGCGAAAGCGACTACGCGGCGATCAAAAGAAAAGCTGAAAAAGCAAATATGAACTTCACTGAGTTTGTAACAGCAGCGGCAATGAACAAACCTATTGCCGTCATAAACGGCTTGGAGGATGTACTGAAGGAGCAGAAAGCCATCGGCAAAAATCTCAATCAGTTGACAACGCTCTGTAATTTGGGGAAGATCGTCTGTCCCGACCTACGGGAACTGAAAGGACAATATACCGATGTGCTGACCGCACTGAATGAAATCGTCAGGAGGTGTGGTTAATGGCAACCTTTACTGCAATCCCCGAAAAGACTCAGACTGCAACCGCGATGCGGCGCGTACTTGACTATGTGATGCAAGACAAGAAAACTGTAATTGACGGCATCAAACTTGTAAGCAGCCAGAACTGTGTTCCCGAATCATCATACCAAGAGTTTATGACAACCAAGCTTCGATACGGTAAAGCGACGGGCGTGTTCTTCAAGCAGTATGTGCAATCCTTTAAACCGAATTGCGGAGCAACGCCGGAGCAGATACACCAAATCGGATTGGAAACCGCAAAATACTTTGACGGATTTGAGGTAGTCGTGGCAACACACATTGACCGTGACCACTGGCACAATCATTTTGTTGTCAACTCGGTCAACTGTGAAACCGGTTTAAAAATTCAAATCAATGAAAAAGGGTTGGAGCAACTAAGGCGACGGTCTGATGAAATCTGTCGGCAGTTTGGTTTGGAAACACTGCAACAGTATCAAAAGCCGAAACAGCGGTCTATGAATCAGCGGGAGTACAGAGCCGCTTTGCGAGGTAACAGCAAAAAGCTGAAGCTGACAAACGCCATAGACTATGCGGTAGCTAAAAGCCGGACAAAAGAGCAGTTTATCGAGCAGTTACAAAAGCTCGGATACGGTGTAAAGTGGATCGATCATTACAAATATATCACCTACACCACGCCGGGCGGTCAGCGGTTTCGGGATAACCGATTACTTGATGACAAATATTTAAAGAATAATATGGAGGAACTATTTGCTTATGAATATGGAACAGTTGAAACAAATCAATCAAATACAGGCGATAACCGATCAGACGGTAGAAGCATTAACAGAACCTATACAGCCGATATATCTGATGCTCAAACCGGAGCAATACAATCTGTTGGCACAGCACATCTCACAGACTGGGAACGCCATTGTGCAAAGCACGGATTTGATATCCGAACTGCCGACACAGGAGTCGTTAGACGAAATGATGAGAATGACTGTCAAAGACAATCTGTTTCAGGCACGGAGAATAATGGACGAAAATATGAAGTCGATCCGATATTCGGTCGAGGTAGGGTCATCGAATCAGACGAACCGTTTGAGAGAGATGATGCATTCCGAGCTGAAGGATATGATGAACGAGCTGAAAGCCAAGGATCTGAAGCCGTGGAAACTCAAACTGAAATGGGCTGCGGTTGGAGCGATATTGCCGTCAATGGTCTGTATCTTGCAGCTGATCTTGCGATGATCGGAGGTACGGATAATGACGAACCAAAGCCTAAATATGTCCGTGAGCGGAAACACAGTCAGATGAAAAAGAAGCAGGATGAGCAAGGTCAAGATAAAGGCTATGAAATGAAAATGTAAAGGTGGGAATGACCGACAATAATAACAAACGCCGTGTTGCTTTATGGCAGCGAGCAAATGGAATATACCAAAACACGAATTGGAAACGCTGGCTAGATGCTTCTTGCCGGATATACAAGCCTTTTTCGAGAGTGAGGAGGGCAGAAAAGAATACGAGGCATGGAAGGAGGAACAAGACAAAATAAAGGCACAGAGAGCCGATAAAACGCTCTAAAACACACAAGAGCGGGAAAGTTTTACTTCCCCGCTCTTGGAGACCGCGGCGCGCACGAAAATTCGTGCCGCCATCAGTTTGTTAAGTTTGAGATTTTGTAAAAAGGAGCTGGGCAAACTCTCTTTGCCTCGTTACAGTTTCGCTTTCCTCTGCACGGAGAATGACTAACTGGAATCTTTTCATGTTGCATACAGTGTCAATTTCAACATTCCTGGTAATACGGCCTCGGGACATGCCTAATTCTCGTCCTAATCTACGGATTTCTGCAATGCTTGGTTCGTGTTTTTTCCTATTAGCCATACAAACTATACTCCTCTATACATTTCGCTATGTAAATAAGTTAAAAAGTCCGGTAAATCTTTGTCCATTACATAAGACCATGCAGAGTTCATACTATCAAAAAATGTACCAAATGTCAATGCTGTTGCATACAAAATATTAGCCGTATTTTTATCAAAGATATCACAATGATATCTTTCATTCAACGCATCGCAACAAAGGAAACCAAAGATTTGTCTGTCAGACTTATAATCACATATAATTGGTACAACAACTGTACAGTTATAGTGCCGCAAGGAATTAGGAAAGTTTTGATTTAAATAGTCATCCATTGAATCAGTTATGTTATTCTTGATGTAACATTCCTTAGACAAGCATTTTAGAAAATCTCCATTGAGATCTATGCTGTAATGCTGTTCACCTATCTCACGCTCTTTTTTATCATATGTTTCCTTATCTCTAAACGCAGTATATATTCTCATACTATTATATTCAGTTCCATCGTGATATGTTGACTCAAATAACTTTATCGATATGGAAGCATTTAAAGAAATATTTTTGGTCGTTAAATATTGCGTAATTGTCTTCAACATTTCATCTACAACACCACGAGTATACCTATTAAAAAGTGTATATAGTGATTTTTTGTATCGTTGACGTGCTTGATCGAGTTGTTGCTTACAAAGCTCAGCAAACTCTGGATCTTCTTTCTTTGCATTCAATTTGTCTTGGATACTTGATACATCGTAAAAATACCTATCTGTTTCATCACATATAATCGTCAAGAAATTATTAAGTCGTTTATTAGTATTCTTTTGGTATATCAAGTGTTTTTCAAAAAAATCAACATTTAAATTAAAAGATTTTTCAATTGCTTCCGATGCAGAATGTTCTTTTTTTATTTCGCTATTACAGTCATTCATTGTTTTTTCTAGAAGTGCTTTATTTTTATGAAATGTACCATAAGTAATGCAACACATAACAAGCACAATCAATTGACAACATACAACTGATGTTGCAACAACCCAATTGTTAGGAGAATATATTACCGTAAGTATAGATATCACGATCCCAAAAATAGTAGAAAAAATCCCTATTTTGAAGTTCCATGATTCACGATTGTCTCGATATTTCTCCCGAATTTTCTCAAAAAGCGATACTCTCTCTTGATTATCCAAAACAACTACTCCTTCGATAATACGCAAAATTCGACAACTTATGATATCATAAATTTTGGAAATAATCAAGTAGCGCAGAGTTATATAGTAACTTACAAATAAACAATAAATCCGAACGCATCACCTATCACGGTAATAGAGTTCGGATTTATCGCTTTTGGCAGGGGCACAAAGATTCGAACTCTGGACACGCGGTTTTGGAGACCGCTGCTCTACCAGCTGAGCTATACCCCTATATTTCTGAAGCTTTGTTATTATATCACATTTTTTTCTATAATGCAATATCTTTTTGAAAAATTCTTTTTATACTTTTTTTGATAAATCTATTGACTTTTTCTGCAAAATACGATAACATATACGTGTCGCTTTAATACTTTATCAAACTAAAGTAAAAGAGTGGGACGCAATGAGCTTCGGCTTATTGCATTATATAATATATTTGAAAGGGAATTACTTATGAAGTTCACAAAAATTCTTGCAGTTATTATGGCAATGCTTATGATCTGCCTCTCAATGGCAGCTTGTGCGGGCAAGACCTCCGGTGAGGGCGATGATACCTCTGATGCAGATGCAGCAAAGACTGACAGCGATCTGCAGTACGTTATTGACAAGGGTACTCTTGTTGTAGGTATCACCGATTTCGCTCCTATGGACTATCAGGACGAGAACGGCGAATGGATCGGCTTTGACGCTGACATGGCAAAAGCATTTGCAAAGAGCCTGGGCGTTGAGGTTGAGTTCGTTGCTATCGAATGGGACGACAAGATCTTTGAGATAAACGGCAAGACTATTGACTGCGCATGGAACGGTATGACACTTACCGAAGATGTTCTCGCAGCTATGGAGTGCTCTAACGCTTACTGCAACAATCAGCAGATCGTTATCGTTCCCGCTGACAAGGCTGACGATTATCAGACAGTTGAAGCTTGCGCAAAGCTTAACTTTGCAGTTGAGTCAGGCAGTGCAGGCGAGGAGCAGGTAAACGCTCTCGGATACACCTGCACACCCGTTAAGGACCAGGCAACCGCTCTTATGGAAGTAAAGTCCGGAACCTGCGACGCAGCTGTTATCGACTCTCTTATGGCAGCAGCTATGGTAGGAGAGGGCACAGCTTATTCCGATCTTACATATACCGTAGGTCTTAACGACGAGGAGTACGGCGTAGGCTTCCGCAAGGGCAGTGACCTTGCAGCAAAGCTTAACGAGTTCTTCAAGGCAAGCTATGCTGACGGTTCTATGATCGCGATGGCAGAGCAGTACGGCGTTGATGCTGCTCTTATCGAGCAGTAATTCTGCTAAAAAGCTCATATTAAATATGCGCAAATCCTGCTTTGCAGGGTTTGCGCATTCTGTACTATATCGGGGCATTTGCCCTTAAAAACCCCATTAAGGCAGGACTTTTAGTAATGTTTGATCAGTTTATAACGCAGTTTCCTATAGTATTCAGGGCGCTGAACGTGGGATTTCTTCAAACGCTGAAGCTGTTTGTCGTAACGCTTGCAGGCGCTATCCCGCTGGGACTTATAATATCCTTTGGCTCTATGAGCCGTTTTAAGCCTCTCAGCGGACTGGTAAAAACTCTTATCTGGATAATTCGCGGCACGCCGCTTATGCTTCAGCTGCTCATAATTTTCTATTTTCCCGGTATTGTGTTCGGAAATCCCATTTGGGGAAGCGGTGAAGGCGGAAGATTTCTGGCGTCGGCTGTGGCGTTCATAATCAACTACGCGTGCTATTTTTCCGAGATATACCGCGGCGGTATTCAAAGCGTTCCCGTAGGACAGCAGGAAGCGGGACAGGTGTTGGGTATGACAAAATCACAGATATTTTTCAGGGTCACGCTGCTTCAGATGATAAAGCGCATCGTGCCGCCTATGTCAAACGAGATCATCACTCTTGTTAAAGACACATCTCTTGCCCGCATCATTGCCTTGCAGGAGCTGATCTGGGCAGGACAGGCGTTTTTGAAGGGCTCAAACGGCATTGCAGGCGAAATGTGGCCGCTGTTCTTTACAGGTCTTTATTATCTTTTGTTCAGCGGAATTCTCACCGTGCTTTTGGGTTGGGTCGAGAAAAAGCTGTCCTATTTTAAGGCGTAAGGGGGGCGTTTGTATGTCTATACTTGAAGTGAAAGATCTTTATAAAAGCTTCGGACGCACCGAGGTGCTGAAGGGCATCAATTTCAGCGTTGAAAAGGGCGAGGTGCTGACAGTTCTCGGTTCTTCCGGCAGCGGTAAAACTACGCTTCTTCGCTGCCTCAACTTTCTTGAAACTCCCACTGCCGGAAGCATATACGTAAACGGTGAGGAAATTTTCTCGGCCAATGGCAAAAATAAGCTGAGTGACAGGGAGATCAGACAGAGACGTCTGCACTTCGGACTGGTATTTCAGTCCTTCAACCTGTTTCCTCAGTACAGCGTTTTGGGAAATCTGTGCCTTGCGGCGCGTCTGCGTGCAAATGAGAATATAAAGAGCAGCAGCGGTAAGTTCGGCGGCATGACAAAAAAAGACGCGTATGAGGCAATTGAAGCTCAGGCACTGGAGGTACTTGAAAGTGTCGGACTTCGCGAAAAAGCCGATGCTTATCCGGGGCAGCTTTCAGGCGGTCAGCAGCAGCGAGTTGCTATTGCGCGTGCGCTTATGCTGTCTCCCGATATACTTTGCTTTGACGAGCCTACAAGTGCTCTTGATCCTGAGCTTACGGGCGAGGTGCTTTCAGTTATCAAAAGTCTTGCAAGCCGCAAAATGACAATGATGATAGTAACTCACGAAATGGCGTTTGCGCGCGAGGTCTCTGATAATATCATATTTATGGACGGCGGCGTTATTGCTGCGTCAGGCACACCGGAGCAGATATTCTCGGGCGACGGCGGCGAGCGTATGAATAAGTTTATCTCTGCGATGTCGTCAAAATAATTATAGTTGAGTTAAGTAAAAAAGGCTGTTTTCACAGCCTTTTTTTATGTTATTTTGCAAGGCTTGCGTCAAGTCTGCTCGCAATTTCCTCAAGGAAGGTCTCAGTATCGACAATTCTCTTTTCGGGGAGATTGCTCATAGGCGCAAGGTTTTTATCCATTACGCCGTCTTCCATGGTCTTAACGGATGCACTTTCAAGCTTATCTGCAAAATCGCAAAGCTCGGGAATGTTATCAAGCTCTCCGCGCTTTCTCAGCGCGCCGCTCCATGCAAAGATGGTAGCTATGGGGTTGGTAGAAGTCTTTTCGCCCTTCAGATACTTATAATAGTGTCTTGTAACAGTGCCGTGCGCAGCCTCATACTCATATACTCCGCCGGGAGAAACCAGCACAGAGGTCATAAGTCCGAGAGAGCCGAATGCAGTTGCAAGCATATCGGACATAACGTCGCCGTCATAGTTCTTGCACGCCCAGATAAAGCCGCCCTCAGAGCGGATCACGCGGGCAACAACGTCGTCGATAAGGGTGTAGAAGTATTCAATGCCTGCTTCTTCAAATTTTGCCTTATACTCAGCTTCATATATCTCTGCAAAGATATCCTTAAATCTGTGGTCGTATGTCTTGGATATAGTATCCTTAGCGGCAAACCAAAGATCTTCTTTTACGTCAAGCGCGTAGTTAAAGCAGGCTCTTGCGAAGCTTGAGATAGAGTTGTCAAGGTTATGTACGCCCTGAATTATACCGTCGGAATTTTTGAAATCATGAATGAGAGCGCGTGTCTCGTTGCCCTCTGCATCTGTAACTACAAGCTCAGCCTTGCTGCCCTTTGCAGCCTTCAGCTCGGTGTTTTTGTAAATATCGCCGTAAGCGTGACGGGCAATGGTGATAGGCTTTGTCCAAGTGGGGATAAACGGAGTTATGCCTTTAACAAGAATAGGCTTTCTGAAAACAGTACCGTCAAGAATTGCGCGGATGGTGCCGTTGGGGCTCTTCCACATTTCTTTAAGGTTGTATTCTGTCATACGCGCCGCGTTGGGGGTGATAGTAGCGCACTTGACCGCAACGCCGTATTTGAGAGTTGCCTCGGCAGACTCTACAGTAACCTTGTCGTCGGTAGCGTTTCTGTTTTCAAGACCGAGGTCGTAATATTCGCTTTTAAGGTCGATGTAAGGATTTATAAGCTTATCCTTTATCATTTGCCAGATAACTCTGGTCATTTCGTCGCCGTCCATCTCAACGATGGGGGTCTTCATCTGAATTTTAGCCATTTTTTATACCATGCTTTCTTTAGTTTTGTACATTACTGTCCCATGCTGTAACGACCCTCAAGGGCACGGCGAAGTGTGATCTCGTCCGCGTACTCAAGGTCGCCGCCCACAGGCATACCGTTGGCAATTCTGGTCGTTTTTATTCCGAGAGGAGCAATGAGACGCGACAGATACATCGCCGTTGTCTCGCCCTCCGGAGTGGGATTTGTGGCAATAATAACTTCTTTTACGCTGCCGTCAAGCCGTGAAATAAGCTCGCGTATCTTCAGCTTTTCCGGTCCGATGCCCTTCATAGGTGAGATAACGCCGTGCAGCACGTGATAAAGTCCTTTGTACTCTCTGACCTTTTCAACTGCCATTGCGGCGCGAAAATCCTCTACTACGCAAATAACGCTGCGGTCGCGTCCCTCGTCAGAGCATACGGGGCATATCTCAAAGGAAGAAATATTCTGGCAGATTCTGCAAAAGCATATCTCCGTTTTTGCGGCACGCATCGTGTCGGCAAAGTCGGCGACTTCTTCCTCGTTCATATCAAGAACGCTGAAGGCAAGACGCAGCGCGGTCTTTTTTCCTATGCCGTCAAGACGGCGGAACCAGTCGCTCAGCCGTTCTATCTGTTCTGGGTATTCTGCCATATCAGAACAGGCCGGGCATACCGAGGCCGCTCATATTAAGGCTGCCTGTGACCTTGCCCATTTCCTCGTTATTTGTATCGGTAACAGTTTTGATAGCCTCGTTTACTGCTGCAACGAGAATATCCTGAAGTGTCTCAACATCATCGGGATCAACTACTTCGGGGTCGATAGCTATTTCAGACACCTGAAGCTTGCCGTCGATCTTTATTTTAACGGCGCCGCCGCCTGCGGCTATGTCGTAAACTCTGGCGTCCAGATCTTCTTGCAGTGCAGCCATATCCTCCTGCATCTTCTGTGCCTGTTTGATCATACTTTGCATATTGCCGGGTCCGCCTCCGCGTCCCTGAGGAAGTCTTGCTTTCATATCATAAGTCCTTTCATGAACATCAAATTTTTATAATAGCTTGCCAAGCTCGTCTGCCGGCGCGGTACCCATAGGTGCGCTGCCTTTTTTTACGACCTCGACAGTTGCCTTGCCGTCTGTTATTTTTGCGAGTGCAAAAGCGTCTGCAATAGCGCTTCGTGCGCCCTCGGGCTTGAACATTGCCTCTGCAAAGCCCTCAACTATCAGACGCAAACGCTTTCCGTCGCGTGAAACATAAGTTTCCGCGCTCATAAGAAAGCTTGCCAGTCCGCGGTTTGCGCCGTCCAGTCTGCCCACCGCCTCGCTTATGTCGCGCACGCGGTCATATGTGTCGTTCCCTGCATTTGCAGCGGGAACGGGAGTTTTTTCTGTTTCAGATTCCTTAACAGGATCAACAGGCTCTTTAACTGATTTTTCAGCAGGTGCAGCCTCTGCCTTTGCCTTTGCGGGGGCCGATATAGGTGTGCCCAGTGCCACTGCGTCCTCCAACGCTGCTATTCTTGCGCTGAGTGCTTCGGCTGAGGTATCCAGCTCAGGACGGCACATCTTCAGGAGAGACAGCTCTGCAACAGAACGTCTTGTTTGGGGAGAGCGCTGCATACGGGCAGCGCCGTCATCAAGAATTTTACATATATAAATGAGCGCGGCGAGATTGAATTTTGATGCCGTCTCAAGAAGCACCTCGGCTTCTTTGTCCGTTATATCAAGATATTCAGTGCAGTTATCGTTGTATTTTGACACAAGCATATCTCTTGCAAAGGATATGAGCTCCTGCCAGAATACGGATATGTCCTTAGCACCTGCAACGATGTCAGCGACTGTGTGAAACAGAGCGGCAACGTCGCGCTCTGCAATGTTGCGCATTGTAGCTGCGGCAAGGTCGTAGCCTGAAAGACCCAATACTTCTCCGACCTTAGCGGCGGTAACATCGGCGCCGCCTGCTCCGCAAAGCTCCATAAGACCGATAGCGTCGCGCATTCCGCCCTCTGCCTGTCTTGCAAGTATCAGCGCTGCTTCGTCCTCAAGCACGATGCCTTCGCTGTCGGCAATATATTTAAGCCTTTTTGCAATAGTGCGCATTTCGATCCGTCTGAAATCGAAGCGCTGGCAGCGGGAAACTATTGTTGCGGGAATTTTATGCAGCTCTGTAGTCGCCAGAATAAATACGACGTGCTCCGGCGGTTCCTCAATAGTTTTCAGCAGTGCGTTAAATGCGCCCGGGGACAGCATATGTACCTCGTCGATGATGTACACTTTTTTTCTCAGCATTGCGGGGGTATACATTGCTTCGTCGCAAATAGCCCGGATGCTGTCCACACCGTTGTTGGACGCAGCGTCCATTTCCACAACGTCGGTGGCAGCGCCTGAGTCGATATCCCTGCATGACTGACATTTAAGGCATGGGCTTCCGTTTTCGGGAGCTTCACAGTTAAGTGCCTTGGCAAGTATTTTTGCACAGGTAGTCTTGCCCGTACCGCGGGAGCCGCAGAAAAGATACGCGTGCGAGCATTTATTAGCTGCCACCTCGTACCGCAGAACATCGGTAATATGCTCCTGACCGCACACATCGTCAAAGGTACGGGGACGGTATTTTCTGTACAAAGCCTGATGCATAATAACACTGCGCCTCTTTCCGAAAAATTAAAACAAAATAACAAACAAGCCGTAGGGAAAGGCCATACACCCGAAGATCGGGAAAGCGTCGCACACGACGCCGTGTCAACTGCTCAGGGCAGGCGACCCTGCGGCACATCAGCTAAACTGCTTAATGCTGCTTGGTTCCCCACCTGACATGGTTCACAGCCGCTGATTGCGCTGGAACCCGCCCATCAACACAGTTGAACACGGCACAGACTGTACAAAGCAAACCCTCAAAACGGGAATACCACCCCTGCATACAGCGGATTTCAGGTACAGGAGGCCGCTGAACTCCCGGCTGGTATGACCTTACCCTGCGGCTTGTTCAGTATTGTTTTATCCATTAAATTATATCACATACTATGGGCTATTGCAACAGATTTTGAATATTTTTCTTTGTATTATCAGATGATGTTTTTTCTTTTTCAAACTTTCTTTTTCGTACCAAAAAGAAAGTTACAAAGAAAAGGGTATCCAAGAGGGAGGTATCCCTCTTGGAAAACTCCCTCTGACTTCCCTGCGGGAAGTATACGTTAGTATCAATCAAACGATATTGGGGCCATTGACCACTAACGCTCTGCTGTAAATCTCGTTATGCTTCCTCCGGAAGCTATAAGGAAAGTGGGATTTTCAAGGGAGAAAACGCAGTTGTCTCCCTTGAATGATTTTCTTTCGAGCTTTCTTTTTTCACAAAAAGAAAGCGACAAAAAATAGTTACACTCCGACAATAAGCTTTTATTTCAGCTTAATGTCGTCGCTGTCACCGACTAACCATTCCATAGTAACATCCAATGCTTTTGCAAGCATACGCAGCTCTGCATCGCATACATGACGCTGATTTTTCTCAATTCTTGATATGATAAGCGGAGTCATATCTTCCATTCCCATAAATTGAAGCTTTCTCGCAAGCTCTTCCTGTGTGATAGGCGGTTTTTGAAGTGCTCTGCCCAAACGCACTCTATCAGAACATATATTGCCTTTTATCGTAAACATATTTTTGCCCATAAAGCAGCCTCTTATTATTTTGTTACCCCATTTGGATATTCCCAATCAATACCATTCTATCATATGTAAGAATTTTATTCAATAATAATTTCAGAAATTGCCTTGAAATGATAAAACGCAAAAAACTTATAAAATATTCACAAAAACTCTAGACTAAATAGATGTAATGTGGTATAATATAACCGTAGGGAGCAAGGCTTAAATAAAGACTTGCAGCCTGAGTTTTAGAAAGGCATGGTTAGGATTATGAAGATCACCATTAACGCACGCAGCAAGGTAAACGTTGACCGCGCTCTAAGCGATCACATTGAGAAGAAGCTTGCCAAGTTCGACAAGTTCTTCCCCAGAGAAGCAGAGGCAGCAGTAAAGCTTTCACGGGTGCGCGACATCGAGCGCGTTGAGGTGACGATATCGGCAGACTCACTGCTTCTTCGCAGTGAGGACGAAAGTTCTACCTTTATGAATGCGCTTGACTGTTGTATGTATTCACTGGAGAGACAGATAAGAAAGAATAAAACAAGGCTTGCAAAGAAGCTGAGAGATAATATACACATACCTGAGTATGAGACAGATGATGTGCCGGAGGAGGGCGAATTTGTTTTCCGCAAGAAGTCCTTCCCCATAAAGCCCATGACAGCCGAAGAGGCGGTGCTGCAAATGAATCTTATAGGACATGAATTTTTCGTATATAAGGATATAGACAGCGGCGAGACCTGCGCGGTCTATAAGCGCCACGACGGCGCATACGGATTGATCGTGCCGGAAAATACGTAATCAGATGAAGAGTCGGGAAGCTTTGCTTCCCGGCTCAGTCTGTCGAAAAACTAAATGGCAGTAGCAAAATAACTAAAAGTTTTGGTCAAGCTTTTTCAAAAGCTTGCGGATTTTTAAGGCAGAGCCTTAAATCGCGCTCCGCAGAGCGCGAAATTCCTATGACTTCACGGAGTCCAGAGGGTTACCTCTGGTCGCGGCTCGCAAGCCGCGAAATCCCTTTTGTGAAGTTTGCTATTTCTGCGGACTTTTTCGACAACCTCAGTCGGGAAGCTTTGCTTCCCGGCTTTTTAATATTGCGGCTATTGACGGTACAATCAAAGTGTGGTACTATTTATATAAATAATATCAGGTAGGTTTTCAAGGTATGAAGCAAAAGCTGTTTATGCTGCTGAGGCTGTTTTTATGCTGTGCGTGTATTTTTATATTTATATATCTGTTAGTGTTTTTTTGGGGCTGGGATTTGATCGGGACCGGCGATCCTGTATTGACGGAGATCGTAGTATCTGTTGTTCTCGGTGCAGTATTTTTCGTATTGCTTGAATGCTGCTTATCTCTCCACAAACGAATAACCGAGCTTGAAAATAGACTTGATGTGCTTGAAAAACTAAACGGAAGTGATAAAACCTTATGAGCAGAAATCTTACAGAGGGCAGTGTTCTTAAAAATACCGTATTTTTTTCGCTGCCGTATATGCTGTCGTATTTTCTTCAGACGCTGTACGGTATGGCGGATCTGTTTATAATAGGACAGTTTAATTCTACCGACAGCATTACCGCCGTTTCCGTGGGCAGCCAGATAATGCATATGGTAACGGTAATGATAGTCGGACTTGCCATGGGCGCTACCGTAACCATAGGTACGGCAGTAGGTGCGGGGGAAAACGGCAAGGCGTCACGTATCGTGGGCAATACCGCTGTTATTTTTATAGCGGGATCTGTGGTACTGAGCGGTGTGCTTCTCCTTTTTACAAACAATATCGTAGGACTTATGTCCACTCCCGCAGAGGCGGTAGAGGGCACGGCGGCTTATCTCACTGTGTGCTTTATCGGTATTCCTTTTATTACTGCGTATAACGTTATAAGCTCTGTTTTCAGAGGTCTCGGAGACAGCAAAACTCCTACATATTTTGTCGCTGTTGCCTGTGTATGCAATATTGCGCTGGACTATCTTTTTATCGGTGCTCTGGATATGGGGCCTATGGGCGCTGCCCTCGGTACTACACTTTCTCAAACCGTTAGTGTAATTTTGTCCCTTGCGGTGATATGTATAAAAAAGACGGGAATAAGCCTTAAAAAAGGCGATTTCAGGCTGCACGGAGATACGGTAAAGCCAATAATAAAAATAGGTGTACCTGTGGCATTGCAGGACGGCTTTATACAGATAGCTTTTATTGTTATTACGATCATCGCCAACCGCCGCGGACTTAACGACGCCGCTGCCGTCGGTATTGTGGAAAAGTTCATCGGTATACTGTTTATAGTTCCGTCATCTATGCTGGCGGCTGTGTCTGCGCTGGCGGCACAGAATATCGGTGCAAAAAGGTTTGACAGAGCGAGAAAGACCTTGTGGTATGCTGTTATGATGACTGTGGGCTTCGGCGTTGTCAGCTCGGTCATAGCGCAGATAGCCGCACCTCAGATCCTCGGCATATTCGAGGATAACGCAGAGGTCATACGCCTCGGCTCGCAGTATCTCAGGGGATATATATGGGACTGCATTTTTGCCGGTATCCATTTTTGCTTCAGCGGATATTTCTGCGCTGTGGGGCGCAGCGGCATATCGTTTTTTCACAACGTTATGTCCATTGTCTTTGTCCGTGTTCCCGTTGCGTATTTTATGTCGTCAGCGTTTGATGATACGCTGTTTCCCATGGGTACGGCAGCGCCCCTCGGATCGCTGCTGTCAGTGATAATCTGCGCTGTGGCGTATTTGCTGATAACAAGACGCAGTAATAGGGCGTTAAATTAAAAAATATCAAAGAGGGAGGCTTGCCTCCCTCTTTGGCATTGCCCAACGGCTTCATTAAGGAGGGAACCTTATAAGCCCCCATATTGATTGATAGATACTAACGTGTGCTTCTCCCTTTGGAGAAGCAAAAAATTTAATAAAAATTCAAAAAAATCTCAAAAATCTCTTGAAGTTCATATGAACCTGTGATATAATCAATTAAACTCAAAGTGAAAGCGAGACTTTCGGAAAGGAAAATTTATGACACTTGAGCTTAGAAACATCCACAAAAGCTTCGGCGAGAAAAAAGTGCTGGAGGGTGTGACCGTCAGTGCCGAGGGCGGAGCCGCATTCGGACTTCTCGGCAGAAACGGAGCGGGAAAAACAACGTCTATACGTATACTTATGAACGTTTTTCCGTCAGACGGCGGCGAGGTGCTTATAGACGGCGCGCCCATTGACTACAGCAAGGTCGGTATCGGATATCTGCCTGAGGAGAGGGGACTTTATCCGAAGAAAAAGATAATCGAACAGTTAGTGTATTTTGCCCGTCTTAAAGGTATGAACACTGCCGACGCTGTCGCTGCCATTGACTATTGGCTGGAGAGACTGGAAATGTCTCAGTACAGAAACAAGAGGCTGGACACACTGTCAAAGGGCAACCAGCAGAAAATACAGCTTGTAACTGCACTGGCTCATAACCCCGATATTATAATACTTGACGAGCCTTTTTCGGGACTTGACCCTGTAAACGCCATGCTTCTGAAGGATATTGTAAGGGAAGAAATAGGGCGCGGCAAAATAGTTCTGTTTTCAAGCCATCAGATGAATTATATTGAGGAGTTTTGCGACAGGATAGCAATACTTAAAAACGGCAAGGTCGCGCTGACAGGCGACCTGCACGATATCAAGCGCTCATATCCCAGAGACAGGCTGACAGTTCGCAGCGAGGAGGCGGAGCGTATTGCGGCAGAGCGTGAGGACAGCCGTCTTATATCCCCGCGAGAGGTCGTTGTTTCGCTGCCCTCTCCCGATAAAAAGAGAGAGTGCGTAATAGCGCTTGCCGAAAAATACGACATTGATGAGATAAAGGTATTTGAACCGACACTTAACGATATATTTGTTGAGTACGCGGGAGACGACGAAAAGGAGGGCAAGTAATATGAAGCAATTTGGAACGATACTGGGCTTTGAGCTTAAAAATTACTTGAAAAACAAGATATTCATCGGCGTAACTTTGTTTCTTGTGGCAGTTATAGCACTTGTAATGTTTGTACCTGCTATACTTGATGCTGATACTGACATAGAGCAAGCGCCGGTACCGGACAGCACAGGCGAGGTCATTGATGCAGGCGACGCGGCGCCAGTTGAAGCAAACGAAGGTGCACCTGTGATGCTTATAGTTTTTGAAGACAGTGAGGGCGCTGAGCTTATACGTCAGACCTTTGCCGGGGTATTCTCAGACTACAGCGTGCAGATTGCCGACAGCAGCGTTGAAGATATAAAAGCGCAGATAACGGGCGGTGAAGCAGAGTGCGCGTTTGTTTTCTCCTCGCTTACCTCATACACCTACTATGTTGAAAATCTCGGAATATATGACGACATTACAATGGTGGCAGATGAGCTGCTTGAAAGCCTGTACCGTGTCAGCGCTATGACTCAGAACGGCATAAGCGCAGATGCTGCTGCCGAGATAATGTCCGTTCAGGTAATGCATGAGACAGAGACCTTGGGCAAGGATCAGATGCTGAACTTTTTCTACACTTATATAATGATATTTGCCCTTTATATGGTCATACTTCTTTACGGACAAATGGTGGCGACCAATGTTGCAACTGAAAAAAGCTCGCGTGCAATGGAGGTGCTTATTACCAGCGCAAATCCTACCTCTATGATGTTCGGAAAGGTCATAGCCTCCTGCCTTGCAGGACTTATACAGCTTGTTTGCATATTCGGCTCAGCCTTTGTATGCTTTAATCTTAACAAGTCATATTGGGGTGACAATATGATAGTAAGATCTATATTTGATATGCCTGCAGACCTGCTTTTGTATATGCTTCTGTTTTTCATGCTGGGCTTCTTTATATATGCGTTTATGTACGGCGCAGTAGGATCAACGGCGTCAAAGCTTGAGGACATAAATACATCGGTAATGCCCATAACGATGCTGTTTATAGTAGCATTCTTTGTAGTAATGTTTTCAATGTCCAGCGGTAATATAGACAATATAATAATGAAGGTATGCTCTTTTGTGCCCTTCACCTCGCCTATGGCGATGTTTACGCGAATAGCTATGAGTACGGTAGCGCCGTGGGAGATAATAGTTTCGGTGATTATTCTTATAGGCTCCGTATTCGGCATAGGAGTGCTGGCGGCAAAGATATATCGCGTAGGAGTGCTTTTGTACGGATCTTCTCCCAAGCTTAGTTCTGTGATAAGAAGTATAAGAAAATAAGTTTATTTTTGGTATCTATTTTATTTTAACTTTCTTTTGCTACCCAAAAGAAAGTTACAAAGAAAAGGGTATCCAAGAGGGAAGAATCCCTCTTGGAAAACTCCCTCTTACTTCCCTGCGGGAAGTACACCTTAGTTTCAAGCAAACAATATTGAGGCTATTGACCACTAACGATTTGCTGTAAACTTCGTAATGCATTCTCAGAAAGCAAAAAGAAAGCGTAAAATTAACTTCTTCTCCCTGACGCAAAAAACGCCCGTAAAAACGGGCGTTTTTTGCGTCAATACTTATCGTGAGCGGTAACGGTCTCACCGTTCAGCACTTTTACAGTATCGTTTTCGATCTTTTTTATCAGATCGGTAAGCACATAGAATTCTCCCACTCCGTTTACCGTCATAAGCGATCGGCGCGCGGAATACGGATAAAAGCGCAGTGTCGTTGTTTTATTTGCCAGTGTAGTATACTCAAAGGTGAGATAAGCGCTGTCGGTATCAAGTGCAAGGGCTTCAAGCTCTTCCTCGCTGAGGGGGCAGAATTCGTCATCCTTACAGTAGCCGCCGATAGCTATAGACAGCAGCGATTTATAATACTGTCGGAAATTATCGCACATAGACTCCGGAATCTCTGATCCGTTTGCATTGACGTGAAGCACTTCTTTATCATCGTCGCTGATAGAGTGGCTTAGCTTAAAATCCGCTGCGACATTGTTTGTCGAGATCTTAATGTCAGATATATTCGTAATGTACTGCTGGAAAATATATTCGTCTATCCAGTCTATAAGCTCATATTCGAGGTACTCAAATTTTTCTGCGTCGCATATGCCGATGACATCGGGATAAAGATTGGAATAAGCGTAGTATATTCCGTCGCGCTTCTCGCTGAAGCACAGCTCGTACTGTATATTCTTGTAGTCAAGAGTGATCCGGTGGGCAGGGTTTGACAGTCCTGTCGCTGTCATATCCTCGGCTGTTGCACCTAATTTGTAGCAGCTTGACGCGGTAAGGTTCATATATGCGTATATGACCTCGTAATATTCCGTAGAGTTGGGATAATATGCCGTCGGGTAGTCCATAATGTTTTCAGCCAGCGCGTCGGGATTTCTCTGATCCTTTTTATCAAGCAGGCGAATACGCATCATCATTTCTTCATCGTGATAAACGGTGAAGTTGTCGCAAACATAGTAGTCGTCCTTTGATATTCCGGCTACAAGCACAGGGGTCACATAGTCCTCTATGGGACACAGCACGGTGTCATATATCTCAGTTCCCAACACATATACGCTGCGTCTGCCTTCAGGCATACAGTAATATCCGCCGCCGGTCAGCAGCCTGTCTCCGACAAGTATTTTATAAACATTTCCTTTCTTGTCTGTAACAGTCCAGCTTGCCTTCGGCTCGTCAAGTCCGTATTCGGCGATCTTCTCGTCTGAGAGAGATGAGCCGACCTTTGACTTGGACAGCGTATTGGAGGTTACATTTATAAGTGTTGCAAGCAGCTCCTGGCTGTAAGCGACTGTTTCGTGACCTTTGATGACATAGCCGTTGTCGGTATTGTTAAAGGTGAAGCTGCCGTACTCGTTATCAACCTTTATGGAGTCGATCTCATCACGGGTAAGATGGGCAAACATAAACAGTCTGCCGTTGACCGAGACGGACTCTCCCTCTTCCGTTTCAACGGGCTCGGTCTCTTCTGCCTCTGAGTCGGCAACCGTAAGAGGTCTGATAAAGATAAAATACGAAACAGAGGCAAGCACCAGCAGTGCGGCGAATACCGCAATTAAAATATTCTGCCGCTTCATGAGTTCTTTCTCCTTACCCATACTGCCGTACCGCAAACTGCGATAAGTGCGGGGACGGCGGTAACAAGCGCTACCGTCCATCTGTTTGCCTCAGCTGTGGTAATGTCAAGGTCGGTATTATCAAGCACCTTGAAGTCTATATCGGCAAGAATTCGCTCGCGGCCTGTAATGCGCATTGCACTGTACAGGATATCGCTGTTGGCGTATGCATTCGCAAGCAGATATTCGCTGTTGTTGTAGTCTGCGCTGCCGCAAACCAAAACATAGGAGTAATAGTAATCATTGTCCACTATTCTTGTCTCTCTTGTGAGAACCATAAGAGGCACGCCTGCTGCATCAATCTCCTCGCCGTTCTTTACGGCAACGGCGCTGTCATGGGTGCTGAGTACGGGAGTGCAGTCCTTTACGCCGTCAAGAGCGTCGTCTCTTTCCCAAAGCATCTGAAGGGGCATAGCGTTTTTGAGAATGGTTTTGGGCTTGGTGTCCAGTTTCGAGATATCAAGGTAGAGGGAAGAGCCGAGACCTTCCTCCTCGTAAGCTGCTACAACGCTGCGTCCGTCAACAGATACGGAGTTTTTATTGTCCTTTATATATGTGTCGGGCACAAAGGCAATGCCCCATTCCGTAAGAAACTCGCTGAGGTTCGTAAGCTTTGCCGCGCGTTCGGGAGCGACAAAGACCATAAGGCAGCCGTAGTCGTCTAAAAATGCGTCAAGCTTGTCTATCTCATTGGCACTGTCGTCTTCGGTGTTAAGACCGCCGAAATCGTAAATAGGGTCGTTTATAATAACGATACGGGTATCCTCAGGCAGATCCTCAGATGTCAGATCTACGCCTTTGACATTGTATCCGGCTGAGGCGAAAAGATTTACCAGGGCAGATGCATTTTCTCCGACGGTCTCACCGTGAGAGGTGGTAAAGCATACGGTGGGCATTTCCGATGCCGTCATAGACAGTATGGCAGAGACTATGCGGTATTCGCCCTGATAAGCCCAGATATTTCCGTCCTCGTTGGTGATAAAGAAGGACTCAATGCTGAACAGTCTGAATTCGTTGCTTGCCGCAACGATCACAGAGGTGGTTTTTATATCCTCTGCTGCGGTGGTGTAATAATCCTTGTAAAATCCGGGGTTTTTGATTATATCTATGCATTTAACGTTTACAAAATCAAAGGTGTTCTGCATTTCAAGAGCAGTCTGATACACATAGAAAAGAAAGGGGCTTGCGGAGGCTATTCTGTCTGCCTCAACGGTGAAATAAATATTTATTTCGTCCTCGGTATCGTGAAGAAGCTCTTTTGTCGCGTCGGAGAGGGAGAATACCTGACCTTCAGACATATCAAGATACCATCTGAAGTGGCTGCCCAGTGCGGAAACTGCAATATTTATAACTATAACAAGCGCTATGAACAGTGCAACAAGCGCGCCGGAGAGGGCAGTGTATTTTCTCTTTCGGGAGTTGTACATTTTACTTTTTTTCATACTTATCCGACCTCCTTATGCGTATCTGCGCTTTTCATATACGCGCTCACAGAGAAACAGGAATACTGCGCAAATAGAAATATAATAAACAGCAGCGGGAATATCAAAAATTCCGTAGGTAAAGTTTGAAAAACGTGAGTATATGGATATCCAGCTCAGCACCACGCGCACGGCGTAGATATCAATAACTCCGTTAAGGATAGATGTTACCATAAGTCCCGCCAGAACGGCAATGGTGGATATTGCCGCAACAAACTGGTTCTCCGTAAGAGAGGACATAAAAAGTCCTATAGCGATAAAGCATATGCCGATAAATATCATACCGGCCGTGCAGCCGATGACCTTTGCCCAGTTAGGCTCGCCGTAAATGCCCAAGGTTACAAATGCAAGGCTTGACAGCACTATAGTGCCGAGAAACATTGTAAGTGCTGCAAGAAACTTTGCGGCTACCATGCTCCAAAGGCTTACGGGCGAGGTCAGCAGCAGCTGCTCTGTGTGCGACTTCTTTTCTTCTGCAAAGGATTTCATCGTAAGCAGGGGAATTATTATTATATACGCGTACATCAGAAGCTGAAAGTACGTTGCCACATCGGAGGACTGCATCTGCAAGGTGCAAAAGCTGTAAAGAAAGCCAGCCGCCACAAGAAATGTTGCGGCGAAGATGTAGCCGATGGGGGTTGTAAAGTAAGAGCGCATCTCGCGCTTATATATTGCTGTCATTTTGCGCTACCTCCGTTTTTTGTTTTGCGCTCGCCCTGATCCGTAAGCTTTATAAATACGTCCTCAAGGCTCACGCCCTCTTCTTCAAGACCGATAATCGCCCAGCCTTTTTCAGCCATTGCAAAAAACAGATTTTTCCGTGCGTCGGATCCTGTCACTTCTATGTGATATACAAAGCAGTCGCGCTC
The DNA here is from genome assembly GCA_964490165.1 of uncultured Lachnospiraceae bacterium. Taxonomy (GTDB): domain Bacteria; phylum Bacillota; class Clostridia; order Oscillospirales; family CAG-272; genus Avispirillum. The sequence goes on from CAZBAR010000004.1 coordinate 74,965, forward strand.
TCTGTCGCTGGATACCTCGGCATGGCAGATGCCGTCGACTGCCCGAAGCACTTCAAGGACCTCGCGCTGAGGACCGCTTATTTTAACGCGGTAGCGCGCATTTTCATTTATTGTGCGTGTAATGCTGTCGGTTCTTTCGTCGGCGAGTATTTTGCCGTCGTTGATTATAACGATGCGGTCGCAAACAGACTGTACTTCTGAAAGAATGTGGGTTGAAAGTATAACCGTGTGGTCTCGTCCGAGAGTACGTATAAGGTTTCTGACCTCTATTATCTGCTTCGGGTCAAGACCTACCGTAGGCTCATCGAATATAAGCACCTTAGGGTTGCCGATAAGAGCCTGAGCAATGCCGACGCGCTGACGGTATCCCTTTGAAAGATTTTTTATAAGCCTGCCGCCCACGCTTGAAAGGCGGCACACCTTCATTATCTCCTCCAAATGCTTTTTGCGGTTGAGCTTGCAGCCCTTAAGCTCGTATACAAAGCTGAGGTATTCCAGCACCTTCATATCTGTATACAGGGGCGGCTGCTCGGGCAAAAAGCCTATAAGCTTTTTTGCCTCGTCAGGCTTTTCCATAATGTCCACTCCGCCTATCTTTACCGAGCCGGAGTTTGCGGACAGATAGCCTGTCATAATATTCATGGTAGTAGATTTTCCCGCTCCGTTAGGTCCGAGAAAACCGAGTATTTCTTTTTCACCTACCGTAAAAGAGACGCCGTCCAGCGCAATGTTTGAGCCGTACACCTTTACGAGATCAGATACTTCGATCATCGATCATTTCCGTCCTTTTCTGTCGGGGTGTCCCGACGGAATAAATAATTTTCTACAATTAAATATTTTACCATAAATCTCTTGTATTTGTATAGACAAATAATTAAATTTTCAAGATTTTCACTAAAAAGCAGAAAAAAGAGTGTACAGCATACGCTGCACACTCTCAAACTGTCGAAAAAGTCCACAGAAATAGCAAAATGCACAAAAGGGATTTCGCTCTCTGAGGAGAGCGACCAGAGGTTCCCTCTGGACTCCGGTGCGGCTTAGGCTTTTCGCCCTCTGCGGAGGGCGATTTAGGGCGTTGCCCTAAAAACCCACAAGCTTTTGAAAAAGCTTGACCAAAACTTTTAGTCATTTTGCTACAGACATTTAGTTTTTCGACAGTCTGTAGAGAGCTGCATATGCAGCTCTCTATTCAATCTGTTGACAAAGCTAAATATCAGAAAAACGAAAGCTGATTTGTTTCGGACATTCCGTCCAGAACGCCGTTTTGAGACAGCATTTCTATAACGGATTTCGACAGCTTTCCTGCGATCTTCAAGTCCTCTATAGAGAAGATATCGGCGCTGTCGCGCGCAGTCATTATATTTTGCGCCGCGCTCTCTCCGAGTCCTCCTATAGATGCAAACGGCAGACGAATGCCGCCCTCCTCTGGCAGAAATTTTGACGCGTGCGATTTTTTCAGGTCGACCGGCAAAAAGCGGATTCCGCGAACTACTGCCTCGTTGCAAAGCTGCAAGGCACTGAAGGTTTCCTTGTCCTTTGCGGTGGCGTCCTTACCCATGGCGGTTATTTCGTCCATTTTATCCTTTATTGCCTGCCGTCCGTGAGCGACTATGCCGGCTTCTACGCCGCCGGGTGCTGCGGTAAAATACGCCGCGTAAAACTCCTTGGGGTAGTATATCTTATACCAGCCGAGGCGCAGCGCATCAATAACATACGCTGCCGCGTGAGCCTTGGGGAACATATATTTGATCCGTTTGCAGGATTCTATGTACCAGTCCGGCACGCCTGCTTCAAGCATAGCGCTTTCATATTCGGGCTTAAGTCCCTTACCTTTTCGCACGTCCTCCATTATTTTGAAGGACATTGCCTTGTCCATCTGGTGGTTCTGGATAAGGTACAGCATGATGTCGTCACGGCATCCTATAACGTCGGAAATAGTGCAGATGCCATCGCGGATAAGCTCGTCCGCGTTGCCCAGCCATACTCCCGTGCCGTGGGTAAGTCCCGATATCTGCAAAAGGTCGGAGAAGTTTTTCGGCTGCGCCTGAATAAGAACGCCGCGAACAAATTTTGTGTTCATCTCAGGCAGGCCCAGTGTGCCTGTATCAACGCCCAGAAGATCGTCTTCGGTAACGCCCAGCGGTGCAGGGGTGGTAAACAGTTGATACAGCTTGCGGTCACTGAGGTTGCAGTTAAGAACATTGGTATTTGTGTACTCTTCAAGACGCTTGTACTTTGTCGGAATATCGTGTCCCAGCTCGTCGAGCTTCAAAATAGTGTCGTGAAGATACTTGAACTCAAAGTGGGTGGTTATGGTGTCTGAATTCGGATCGTCTGCGGGGTGCTGCACGGGACAGAAGTCGTATACGTCGTATTCCTGCGGCACAACGATAATTCCGCCGGGATGCTGACCTGTAGTTCTCTTTATACCTACGCAGCCTGCAATAAGCCGGTCTATCTCGGCGCGGCATACTGAGATCCCCTTGCCTTCCAGATATTTTGCAACATATCCGAAGGCGGTCTTATCGGCAAGCGTACCTATAGTACCGGCGCGGAACGCGTGACCCTTGCCGAACAGCACTTCCGTGTATTTGTGTATGTTGCCCTGAACGTCTCCTGAAAAGTTTAGGTCAATATCAGGTACCTTATCGCCGTAAAATCCGAGGAAGGTCTCAAAGGGAATGTCGTGACCGTCGCGTATCATATCAGGCTCGCCGCAGCGCGGGCAGTCTCTGGGCTCAAGGTCAAAGCCCGATTTCACGCTGCCGTCCTCTATGAATTCAGAGTAAAGGCATTTCGGGCAGCGGTAGTGCGGAGGCAGGGAGTTTACCTTTGTAATTCCCGCCATCATTGCGGCAAAGGACGAACCGACGCTTCCGCGGCTGCCTACCTGATAACCCCATTCCTCACTTTTATCAACAAGACGGCGCGCAATGATATACATAATGGAAAAGCCGTTTTTGATAATAGAGTCAAGCTCACGGTCAAGACGGGAGGACACCTGCTCAGGAAGGGGATCTCCGTACATTTCCTTTGCTGTCTGGTGACACTTGTTCGTAAGCTCATCCTCACAGCCGTCAATATGGGGAGGATAGTTTCCTTCCGGTATGGGACGCAGCTTTTCTACGCTGTCGGCAATAAGATTCGGATTTGTCACAACGACCTCGTAAGCCTTCTCCTCGCCGAGATATGAAAATTCCTCAAGCATTTCTTCAGTGGTTCGCATATAAAGCTTTGACACCTTATCTGCGTCCTGGAATTTCATACCTGTCATAAGTATACGTCTGTAGATCTCGTCCTCGGGATCAATAAAGTGTGTGTCACAGGTGGCGCATACAGGCTTGCCCAGCTTTTCGCCGAGGGCTACTATGCGCCTGTTAAGCTCCTTCAGTCCCTCAATATCAGCGACCTTGCCGTCTGCAATAAGAAATTCATTGTTGGCAATAGGCTGTATTTCAAGATAATCGTAAAAGGACGCAATGTCCTCTATCTCTGCGTTGGGCTTGTTATCAAGTATGGCGCGGAACAGCTCTCCCGCCTCGCAGGCAGAGCCGATTATAAGTCCCTCGCGCAGCTCCTTAAGTCTTGTTTTCGGAATACGGGGATGTCTTTTGTAATATGTAAGGTAAGAGTCTGATATAAGCTTGTACAGATTTTTCAGACCTACCATATTTTTTGCTATTATTATTTGGTGATAGGTGCGCAGCTTCAGCGGGTCCGCATTTGAGCTCATAGTCTCCGCAAGCTGTGCAAAGTCCGTAATTCCCTCGTCGCGCAGCTTGTCCGTCATACGGTAAAATATCTCGGCGAGCATTTTTGCGTCGTCCGACGCGCGGTGATGATTGAATTCGCCGAGCTTGAAGTAGTCCGCCAGAATATCAAGCTTATGCTTCTTAAGCTCGGGGTTTACATACCGCGACATTGATACGGTGTCAAGATATGAATTGTTGAATTCAAGTCCTGCCTCGCCTGACACCTTGCGGATAAAGCTTGTATCAAAGTCTGCGTTGTGAGCTATAAGCATTCTGTCGCCGCAAAACTCAAGAAAGGCTTTTACGGCTTCGGCGTTGGAGGGCTGACCTGCCACCATTTCATCGGTAATACCGGTAAGCTCCGTTATTTTTTCGGGTATGGGCGTACCGGGATCGGTAAGCATATTGAATTCTTCAAGCACTTCGCCGCATTTTACTTTTACGGCGCCTATTTCGGTTATATTGCAGCTTTGGGGAGAAAGGCCGGTGGTCTCAATATCAAAAACGATCAGCTCTTCGTCGAAAGAAACATCGGCACTTCCGAAAACGGCACGCTGGGTGTCGTCAACAAAATATGCTTCAACACCGTATATTACCTTTATGTCGGTACCGCCCTTTGCAAGTCCTTCTGCCGCGAGCATCGCGGTGGGAAAGCCCTGTACATTGCCGTGGTCTGTAATGGCGACAGCTTTGTGTCCCCACGCTGCAGCACGGCGCACAACATCCTCCGGTTTCGGTATCGCGTCCATAGATGAAAGGTTGGTGTGCAGATGCAGCTCCACTCTTTTGACTTCGGCGTCATCACTGCGTATAACGTTTTTGATCTTTTTCAGGCCTTTCAGGTTTACGTTAAATTCTCCGAATTTGTCCTGACGCACATTTCCCGCCGCGGCCACGCACATTCCGCTTTTCATACTTTTTACAAAGCCTTCGGATTGTTCGGCAGGCATAGCGGTCTTCAAAAACACGGACGAATCCTTGTCGGTAATTCCGATGGTTACAGACATATTTTCGCTGCCGCGCATTTCTGCGGCAGTTGCCGAAAATATTTGGCCGAGCACTACGCAGTATTTCATATTTCTGTTTACAGAGCGAAGCGCGGTAGGATCCTCAACAGTAAAGTCATCGCCCCACAGTACCTCGGCGCCCCCTGCGTTAAAGGTCATTCTGCCGCTTTTGTATATTCCGTCGCTTATCTCGTCAACGCTGTCACCGCCGTCAAAAAGCGATGCCACTCTCTCAAGCTTAACTTCTTCTTCCTCTTTAGCAGCCGCTTCTTCCTCGGCGCGCTTTGCAGCTGCTTCGTATTTTGCACGTTCCTCGGCAGCCTTTGTATTATATTGCTTTATAAACTCAGCCTGACGGTTCAGATATTCTTCGTAGCTTTTTTGATAGTCGTCGCTTTGCTCAATAACGGTTTCGTAATTCAAGCCGAATTCCGAACGGATTATACCTGACACTATATCGCCCGCTCTGCCCATATCCAAAAGCTCTACTCCGCCCATTGAAAAGGGAACGGATACGGTTATAATGCCGTCCTCAATGTGTGTTTTACAATTGTCAAAAAAACCGTTGGTAACAGCGCCGACGCGTCTGGCTTCCTTATAAACTTCCTCCATATAATCAGGGGTAAACAGCTCCGCCGGATATTTCGGCAAAAGTCTAACAAGCGTCAGCTCATATGCCTCGCACAGCTTTGCTTCAAGCTCATACAGAGCTTTTTTGGGAACAATAAACGGCAGAGAAAACTGCACCTGATATATACGGCGCTCCCGGTCTCCCGACAGCGCCGCATCGCTTGAATTTTCAAAAATACGCATTGCCGACTGTGTGTCCGGCGTAAATCGGGAGAATATATTTTTCAGTGTCTTTCCTGACATATCTATGACCATGCCTTTCTTCGGATTTGTGTCGGTATCGCCATCGGCGAAAGGCACAAATCGTGTCTGAAAACAGTGTACGTTCGATCCACGCTCACTTTATTTTTCAGACTTATACCTCACACAATAAGCTTTTTGACTTCATCTACAAGAGTGGCAACAGCCTTGTCCTCTTCGACACGGCAAACAGTTTCTCCGTGCTTAAAGAGAACGGCAAAGCCGTCTCCTCCCGCTATGCCGAGATCAGCCTCTCTTGCCTCTCCGGGACCGTTTACAACGCAGCCCATAACTGCCACGGTTATACGCCTGTCGCCGGTGTCAATATGAGCGACTTGTTCCTTAAACTGCTTTGCAATGGATATAAGATCAATTTTTGTTCTGCCGCAGGTGGGGCAGGATATAACGTTAATGCCACCGCGGGAAAGTCCCATACAGTCAAGTATCTCACGTCCTGCTTTTACTTCGCGGACGGGATCTGCTGTAAGAGATACTCTCAGAGTGTCTCCGATGCCGTCGGCAAGGAGGCTTCCTATGCCTATTGCATTTTTTATAATTCCCGAATATTCGGTGCCTGCCTCAGTAACGCCCAGATGCAGGGGATAGTCACAGCTTTTGGCAACTATTCTTGCAGCCTCGGCGGCAGTCTGAATACGTGAGGATTTTATGGAAATAACAGTGTCGCCGAATCCCATGCCTTCAAGCGTCTCAGCTTGGGTAAGCGCACTTTCGGCAAGCGCCTCGGCACAGGGAGATCCGTATTTTTCAAGCAGCTTTTTGTCAAGAGAGCCGCTGTTTACTCCTATGCGGATAGGAACTCCGGCTGACTTACAGGCAGCTGCGACCTCGCGCACCTTCCATTCAGCGCCGATATTGCCGGGATTTATTCTTATTTTATCCGCTCCTGCGCGAACGGCAGCAAGGGCGATCTTATAGTCAAAGTGGATGTCCGCCACAAGAGGGCGGGTGATGTTGTTTTCTTTAAGATAGGTGAAAACAGCGGCAGCATCCTCGGTGGGGCACGCCATTCTTATAATGTCGCAGCCTGCCGCAGACAGCACCTTTGCCTGCTCCAGCGTTCCCGCAAAATCCTCTGCGGGGCGGTTTGTCATTGACTGAACGGATATATCGGAGTCTCCTCCGATATACATATTACCTACTTTTATTTTCCTTGTTTTTCTTCTCATTGTTATGGTCAAGCCTTTCTTCGGATTTGTGTCGGTATCGCCATCGGCGAAAGGCACAAATCGTGTCTGAAAACAGTGCACATTCGCTCCGCGCTCGCTTTATTTTTCAGACTTCCGACTCATATTAAAATAGCTGAATAACGTCTTTTACGCAGATAAATACCATAAGCAGCATAAGCGCTGCAAGACCGATAGCGTGTATATAGCCTTCAACATTGCGGTTCAGGGGCTTTCTTCTGATGCCCTCGATTATAAGAAATACAAGCCTTCCTCCGTCAAGGGCGGGAAGAGGCAGAAGGTTCATAACGCCGAGGTTCATACTGATAACAACGACCAGATAAATAAAATTGTATGCGCCTGTTTCGGCAGCCTCTGCAAGCGCTCCGGTAACTCCCACGGGTCCCGAAACCGCTTCAACGCCGTAGCGTCCCGTTACAAGGTCGTAAAGCGACTCCCATATCATCCTCACCGTATAGGTAGACTTGTAAAAGGAGTGCTTTATAAGATTGGGAAAGCTTCTTACTTCGCTGTATACCTGAAAATCAGGCTCGCCGAATGCCACTCCCTCGGAGGACATCTGACCGAACTGAACATCCTCCAAAACTATTTTTTCGCCGTCGCGCACTACTGTAAGATCAACAGGCTCAATACCCAGTCTCATGATCTCGTACAGCAGCTCATCGGCGATGTGTACGTTTATGCCGTTTACCTCAACAACTTTATCCTCTGCACGCAGTCCGCTTTCTGCCGATGCTGCATTGTCGGAAAATCCGTATATTATTACGGTAGAGCCGAGGTTTGTTCCGGTAAATACCAGTACAGACATTACCAGAACGCCGGCAACAAGATTAACTGTGGCTCCCGCAGCAGTGATAATAATGCGCTGCCACACCGGCTTGTTGGTCAGCGCGTTGGGATCGTCGCTATCCTCGTCCTCTCCCGCCATGCTTACAAAGCCTCCTATGGGAAAGGCTCTCAGACAATAGTCGATGCCCGTTTTTTTTGAAGTCTTTTTGAAGATCTTAGGACCCATTCCAATGGAAAATTCGTATATTTTCACCTTGAAAAGTCTGGCAAAAAGATAGTGTCCGCTCTCGTGTATAAAAATAAGCAGACCGAATGCAAGTATTGCAAGTACGATATAAAGAGCAGTTTTCATAGTTATGACCATACCTTCCTGGTTTCCGTTAGTTGGGCAGCTTATACTTTTTGCAAAACCTTCCGTGCCGCCGCTCTCGCGGCTTTTTCAGCCTCAAATACAGTGTCCTCACAATCTGCAGTGGCGGGAGTATAGCTTTCCATAACACTTCGTACTGTGTCTGATATTCCGTTAAAGGAAAGCTCTCCGCGGATAAATGCAGCTACGGCTTCCTCATCGGCGGCAATAAGCGCCGCAGGGGCGCAGCCGCCTGCATACCACGCGTCAACAGCTGCGTTAAGCAGAGGGAAAGCATCTGTATCGGGGCGGTGAAAGGTCAGCGTTCCGATCTTTGCAAAATCCAGCGGCTCACCGCCGAACGGTGCGCGGTCCGGATATGTAAGCGCATATCTTACGCAGTCGCGCATATCGGGATAGGACATTTCGGCAATAACAGCTCCGTCCGTGTATTCTACCATAGAATGGATTATGCTCTGCCTGTGTATCAGAACTTCGATCTTATCGGGTGTCACATTAAAGAGACGGCACGCTTCAATAAGCTCAAATCCCTTGTTCATAAGTGTAGCACAGTCTATGGTAATTTTTGCGCCCATCTTCCATGTTGGATGAGCAAGCGCCATTGCAGGGGTCACTGCCTCAAGCTCCGCTCGGCTTTTGCCGAAAAACGGACCGCCGGAGGCTGTGAGAAGTATACGTCTTACCTGCGAGGAGTCGGCAGGGTCAGAGGGCGACGCCGCGCCCTGAGCGCACAGACACTGAAATATAGCGCTGTGCTCGCTGTCGACGGGTATAAGCTCGCCGCCGCTTTTTTTCAGTCTGTCATATATAAGGTGTCCTGCTGATATCAGAGCTTCCTTGTTTGCCATGGCGATACGCGCGCCTGTATCGGCAGCGGCAAGCGCCGCAGGCAGTCCCGCCATACCTGATATTGCGTGCACTATAATATCGGCATCTGTCTCGCCGATAGCATTGCAAACGGCGTCATCGCCGCTGTATACCTTTATTTTATTGCCGTAGCGCTCTCGCAGCGTATCGCCGTTTTTATCTGACGGCACGGCAACAGCGCAGGGGTGCACGCTGTCTATCTGACGGCATAGCTCTTCTATATTATTGCCGGCACAAAGCAGCTTTATTTCGCAGCCAAGCGCTTCGAGTGCATCGATAGCCTGTTTGCCTACAGATCCTGTAGAGCCGAGAATTGCAGCAGTTTTTATAGCTTTTTTCATACTTATTATATTTATTACATTACGTTGAAGTACATAAGTGCTTCACAAACAATAAGGATAAGGGGCGCTGTTGCGATAATAGAGTCAAAGCGGTCAAGCACGCCGCCGTGACCGGGGAATACAAAGCCGTAGTCCTTTATGCCGTAGCGTCTTTTAATAAGTGAGAATATAAGGTCGCCTATCTGAGACACTATAGATACAAGAAATCCCATAAGTGCAAAGTATGCAAAATGGGGCATACCTTCGATCTGCGTGCTCATTACATAGCCGTATCCGGCGCAGACTGCCGAGCAGAATACAATGCCGCCTATGCTGCCCTCAATAGTTTTGTTGGGGCTTACGGAGGGGATGAGCTTATGTCTGCCGAAAAGCCGTCCGCAGAAATATGCAAATGTATCTGTCACCCAGGGGGCGATAAGTGCAAGCAGACAGATGTAAAAGCCGTTTTTCATTTCTCTGAGCATAATTACGGAAATAAATCCTGTAATGATATATGCACAGGTGGTGAAAGAAATACACGTTTTATCTACAGGCAGTTTTCCCTCGGAAAAAATTGCGGCTGCAAAAAGTATAAGAAGAACACAGAACAGAAAAGAAGCAAAGGCACAGATAAAAACGGACCTGCTTCCTATAAGCTGCGTCATAGCTACGCTGAAGGCGGCTGTCAGATACAAGCACAGTGAAAGTATAAGATTGTTGCGTGTTCCGACACAGCCGAGCATTTCATAAACGCCTATAACGGCAAGCAGTCCGAAAGCAATGGGAAATAAAAGTGTATCGGAATAAATATACACCACTGCAAGCAGCGCAATGGCAACGATTGCGGTTATGGTTCTTTTTAGCATTTTTTTGTTTTTAGGCAAAAGCCGCGAAAGTAAAATTTCATATTAGCGGGGACCCCGCCCGTTTCACTTCCGACTGAAATTTATTTTACGTCTCCGAAGCGTCTTTTTCGCTTTGAAAAATCGATAACGGCGCGCTGAAGCTCTTTTTCGTCAAGGTCAGGCCACATACAGTCGGCAAAATAGAATTCGCTGTACGCCGACTGCCAAAGCAGAAAATTGGAAATACGGTATTCTCCGCTTGTGCGGACTATAAGATCGGGATCGGGACTTTTTGCGGTATACAGATGCGATGATATATCCTCTGCCGTTACGCTTTGGCGTCCCTCACTGATAAGCGAGTTCACCGCGTACAATATTTCGTCACGACCGCCGTAATTCAGGGCGATGTTAAGGGTAAGGTGATTATCCTTGCTTATATTTTCGAGGTATTCGCACTTTTTTTGAAGCTCGTCGCCGAGACGCGATTTATCGCCGAGAAAGATATAGCGTATTTTGTTTGTTTCGTTCTCATTCTCGGCTTCATTTATGTAGGTGTCCAGAAGCCGCATTATCTCGCCGACTTCGTTTTTCGGACGTTTCCAGTTTTCTGTAGAAAAAGCGTACACCGTAACGGTTCCGATACCCCAGTCACGGCATAGGGTCAGGGTGTCTCGGAATACCTTCGCACCCCTGCGGTGTCCTGCCTCGCGCGGCAGACCGCGGCGCGACGCCCAACGTCCGTTTCCGTCCATAATAAACGCTATGTGAGAAAGCCGGCTGTCACAGACAAGCTGCTTCATTTGTTCTGTGGTAAGAGTCTTTGGCGCTCTTCTTTTGAAAAACATAGTAACTCCGTTGAAAATATAATGATGTAAAAACACCGAAACGCCTCGACACGGCGAAAAACCGTGTCAAGGCGCTAAACAGTCGCGTTTAGATCAGAACTGCATGATTTCGGCGTTCTTAGCTTCGGTAACGCCGTCAAGCTCTTTGATATACTTGTCAGTCAGATCCTGAGCCAGCTTTTCGCTTTGCTTCAACTCATCTTCAGTCATTTCGCTTGCCTTTTTCATTGCCTTTGCAGCGTCCATCGCATCGCGGCGGATATTTCTTACGGCGATCTTTGCATCCTCGCCCATCTTAGCTACCTGCTTTGTCATTTCGCGGCGGCGCTCCTCGGTGGGCTGGGGGAATGCAAGGCGGATGACCTTACCGTCAGACTGGGGATTGATGCCGAGATCTGACGCCTGAATAGCCTTTTCGATCGACTTAACGGTGGTTGCGTCCCAAGGGGTGATAGTAAGGGTGCGCGCGTCGGTAACCTTTACCTCTGCCATCTGGTTGATAGCTGTGGGGGTGCCGTAATATTCAACCTCAATACCGTTGAGTACAGCGGCGTTTGCTCTGCCTGCGCGTACAGTTTCCAGCTGTGACTTGTATGCGGCTATGCTCTTTTTCATTTTCTCTTCAAAAGGTTTGGTATCAAGTTTCATAATTCTCTCCGTTTCTGTGCCGACGGCACGTTGAATTTTTATTTTTTGAAGCGTTCCGCGCTTCTTAGTTTAACAGGGTCTGTCAGTAAAATACAGAGTGCGGCAGACTAGGGCATTACTCAATAATAGTTCCCATTTTTTCGCCCTTGATGACCTTGTAGATGTTTTCGGGATCGTCAAGACCGAACAAGTAAAGGGGCAGAGAATTATCCATAGCAAGGCTTGCCGCCGTCATATCGATAACGCCGAGATGATTTGACAGTATGTGATCGTAGGTGGTTCTGTCAAGCTTCTTTGCGTCGGGATCCTTCTTAGGATCGGCAGTGTAAACACCGTCTATATTTTTTGCCATAAGGATAACGTCGGCTTCGATCTCACACGCACGAAGAACCGCGCCCGTATCTGTAGAGAAATAGGGATTTCCCGTTCCTGCGCCAAACACAACTACCTTGCCGGCTTCAAGAGCCTCGACAGTGTGACGCTTTGTGTATTGCTCTGCAAACACGTTCATTTCAACGGCGCTCATAACTACGGTATCAAGACCGATAGAGATAAACGCGTCCTGTATGGCAAGGGCATTTATAATAGTTGCCAGCATTCCCATCTGATCGGCGCGGGAGCGGTCCATAGAAAGGCTCTGTCTGCCCCTCCAGATATTGCCGCCGCCGACAACGATAGCTACCTGCACACCGTCTCTGACGCACTTTTTAACGACAGCGCCGATTTTTTGAATATATTCGTAATTGATAATTCCGTCCTCAGCGCTCAGCGCCTCGCCGGAAAGCTTAAGTAAAACACGCTTGTAGGAAATGCTCATTTCATCTACCATGCCTTTCTCAGTTTTTCTGCAGAAGCCATAATATTGCTATTATGATACTGTATATATTTTACTCTAAAACGACCGATTTGTAAATAGTTTTTTGAAAATCGCAGATAATGGCGGAATTTTTGAGAAAAATAAATAGACTTTGCTTCAGTTTTAGTCTATTTCGTTGCAATTTAAGGGAAAGAATGGTATACTAAAACTGTTAAATTCAAAAAGGCAGCAATTGGGATGAAGAAATATTTGCATATTATAAAGATCATAGCGGCGTTTATTTTATTATGCGCTCCGTGTGCGCTGCATTTTATATTCCTTGACGCAAGGCTTTCGGGAGACGAGCTGTTGTACTCCTATAGCGGCGCACTGTGGGTGCTGACGCCTCTGTCGGGAATTGCAGCCTGTATTGCTTTGCGCGGAGAGAATGAGGCTGAAATTGACGATGAGGAGTTCGACGACAGCTACGACGCCCCTGATGAAGGTGCTGTCGTTGACGGAGAAACGTATATAGAAGAGTATTCCGAGCTGTACCGTACAGAGAACGCCGGGGAGGAGCTTGCTGCAAGCTGCGCGCCTGATATCGCAGCGGCAATATCGGCTCAAAAGGCAGTCGCCGAAGATGATACCGTTTCAAATGACGGGCGCGACAGCGCTTGGGAGGAATTTGTGGGAGATATCAGCGAGGAAAAGAGCTATGCTGATATTTACGATAATATCCCCGATACTCTGCCTGAGGGCTTCAGCTTTGACGAAGAGGAAGAGGATGCAGACGACGCCGAAGAAGAGGAGAGTGCTTTTGAAGCACCCGTGACACGGGTGCCGGTACTGAGGATAGCGGCAGCTGCTGTGTGTGCCGTGTGTATCGTTCTCGGAGCTGTGCTGTCAGGTTCATATGTGGCGCCGTCGGACGGCGGCGTAGCCGTAAAGGGAAAGAATTACAGTTGGAGCAACGTCGAGCAGATCGAAATTTCTCCTGCGGCTCTCGGCGACGGACTTCGTGTAGTTGCCCTTATGTCTGACGGAAAAAAGGCTACCGTTTGCTCAGACTCTATGTTTGCGGGAGATGCTGCAAAAGATTTGCGCGGAGATATTGAGGTATACGCCCATATATGCGAGCTTGCAAAGGCGGGCGGAGCCGGGGTATATGTGCGAGACAGAAAAAGTATAGAGGCAAGCTTCGGCGACAGTGAAGACTGGGAGCTTGTATCCGAAATGATAGACGGCAACTGATAATTGCGAATACGAATGCGAATATGAATAAATGATAATAAATGAGAATAAATGAAAGGTGAGCTGCAGCAATGACAGACAGAGAAAGATTTATCGAAATATTTAAGACAAATGTAAAAAGAGATGGCGCGGATGCGCTGCTCGACTATATCTGCGGTCCGCAAAGCGACTTTTTCACGGCTCCTGCCAGTACAAGATATCACAATAACTGCCGCGGCGGACTTGTAAATCACAGCCTTAACGTGTATGACTGCCTTGTGGATTTTCTCAGCCGTCCCACCGTGCGCGAAAAGTACGGTATCGACCCCTCAAGCGAAACAGTAGCCATAATCGCATTGCTGCACGATTTGTGCAAGGTCAATTTTTACCGAGAGACCACAAGAAACGTCAAGGACGAAAACGGCGTGTGGCAGAAGGTGCCGTATTTTGAAATAGACGATAAGCTTCCCTACGGTCACGGCGAGAAATCCGTTTACATAATTACGGGATTTATGCGTCTTACCAGAGAAGAAGCCTTTGCAATACGCTACCACATGGGGTATTCCACGGACACGGACGCACGTGACGTTTCTGCGGCGTTTGCCATGTTCCCTCTTGCATACGCGCTTTCATGCGCCGACATGGAAGCAACATTTTTTATTGAACAGTAACTGAATAATATGACTTAAACGCCGCCGATAAACAATGTTCATCGGCGGCATTTGAGCTTGTCGAAAAACCTAACGGTTTTTCCGACAGAAAACTCCGTACGCTCGCGCCGTCGCGCCTCGAAGCTACGCTTCTCGACACTCGCGGAGTTGTAATGTGTGGGCTGGCGGCGGCAAAGCACGCCTTGCCCACGATTTTTATTTATAATAGTTTGTGCGTTTATTTTATAATATTCATTGCTTTTTTGATAGACTGCACCTCCGATAAACAATGTTCATCGGCGGCGTTTGTCGGAATTAAAATAATGCGATAAAAAAATTTGCGAAAGACTTGCTTTTATTTTTGTCTGTTTTACGGTAAGCTAATTACAGAAGGAAATGAGCTCAGAACTTCCGACAAATCAATTTACAAGGAGAAAAATCTGAAAATAAAGTGCGTGGTAAGCGCACGTCATCTGTTTTCAGACACACATCCAAAGAAAGGAATGGTAACAGCTATGAAAACATTCGGTCAAAGGGTACGAGATCTGAGAAAAAATATGGATATATCACAGTTGGAGCTTTCCGACAAGCTCGGCGTATCCGTGCAGACTATCTCCAGGTGGGAGTGTGACGCGGGAATGCCGGATATCGTGCAGATCGTTCCCCTTGCGAAAGTACTTGAAACAACAACGGATATGCTTCTCGGCATGAACTCTTCTGAAGCAGATGATATTGACAGGTTTGAAGCTGAGATGGCAGAGTTTTGGGATAAAACCTCTTTCAACAATACAAATGAGGGCGAGCGGTACGAAGATAAAATATATGAGGCGTATAAAAAGTGCCGCGAGCTTTATAAAAAATATCCGAATAATTTTAAGATCATCATGCAGTGCTCATATTATGGTATGAATACGCTTGAGATGGCGCGTCGCTTGCACAGACTGAAGCTTGACGAAAAAGATGAAAAGTCAGTTTATAGAGAGACGCAGAAGATGCTTTCTTTTATAATAAGCTATGACCCTGATCTTCATAAAAAGCTTGAAGCCAAAAATATGCTCATAAATCTGCATTGCAATATGGGTGAATGGGAGAAGGCGGAACATGAGTGTGACGGTCTTGAAGGAACATACAACCTTGATGCAAAAATGATCATTGCGCTCGCCAGGGACGAGGAAGAAGACAGAATGGATATGATCTCTTTTGCAAAGGAGAATCTGGATATAAAAATAAACGATCTGTATAATGCCTTTTACACTCTCGGCAGAGCTTATTCGATCCTCGGTAAGCCAAAGAGAGCTGAGGCTGTTGCAGTCTTTAAGAAAACTCTTGAAGTGTTCGGCTCCATGGGGGACACGATATACGAAAGAACGCTTAACTATATTAAGAACAGAACATCGATGCTTCTTGCCAAAGAGTATCTCAGAGACGGTGATATTGAAAAATGCCTTGATTATGTTGAAGATGTAACGGACAACAGCATTGCAGAATTCAAAACAGTGAAGAAAACAATGCTCAAAGGCATTTCCTCAGGAATATTTTGCACGGCTGTTGAGCCTGAAGTAAAAAGTGAAGAAGAGCTGAGAGATTTTTTGTCGAAGATGAAGCGCGACCTTATGTGGATGATCGTTGCTTGCTGGGAAGAATGCGGAAGCGAGGACAATCCGGTCACGCAAAGTGAAAGATACAAGAAGTGCATTGAGAAATACAACAGAGAAATGGTCATCGAATAAATCGAATAAAATAAGAGGTGTAAGTCTGAAAATAAAGTTCGCGGGAAGCGCACGTCATCTGTTTTCAGACACGATTTGTACCTTTTTGTCCTGAGGGACAAAATTTTCTTCCGCCTCGGAGCGGAAGAAAAACAAAACAAATTCAAAGAAAGGATAGTCATAGTTATGAATTGTAAAGACAGCGGAATCGGTCCATATCCTCCGAGTTGTGAAAATTCAGATAAATATATTCCTGAGACTTCTAAAGATAAGAAACCGGTTTGCAATTCACATCCTGTAACAAAAGCGCTTGACAGAAATACAATACCTCCAAGCTGCGAGTAAACGAGTAAAAATGAAAACAGTAAAAACATACATTAAAAACTTAGGTTATTTAATGCGATATGCGTGGGTCAATGCAAAAAGCAGATACTTTTTTGCGGTAATATCTATTATTCTTGATACATTCCAGCCGTTTTTTACACTTATCATGCCGAAATACATTATCGATGAGCTGACCTTTGACAAGCGTTGGGATGTGGTGCTCTGGTACATTCTCCTGTTCATCGGAGTTCAGGCGGCGTTTACCCTTGTCCGCTCACTATTGGCATACTGGGACAACAAGTCTGAGTACCGGGTCAAATTCAACATGAGCATACTTTTCAACAAGTATTTCATCAATATGGATTACGGCAGATTTGAAGATAACAGCGTAAGAAACAAGGGCGAGATCATAGGGCTTAATATGAATGCCACAAATCTTGTCAATGTCTTTGCAAGATTTTTTACAACGCTGTTTCAGCTTATGGGCTATACCTACATAGTGTTCACTCTTCACCCGTTAGTTATCGTATTTATTCTTCTGCTAATGTTCATATATAAAAAGCTTACAAATCGCGGAATAGATCTTCGCGAGCGCTTTCAAAAGAAGATCGCGTATTTTGATCGCCGGATCAAGTACCTGTTTAAGGGTATGATCAGCTTTGATTTCGGCAAGGAAACAAGAATTAACGAAGCGTCAGAGTGGTTGTGCGAAAAATACGATGCGGAAACCAAAGAATATATCAAAGAGTATTCAAAAAATCAAAAAGACAATTTCAGACTTAACATAATAAGCTCCATATGCGATTGCGTTCAGCTTTTGGTCATGTACGGATACTGCTCGTTCAAAGCTATAATGGGCGGGATAACAGTCGGCAGCTTCAGTGTATATCTGGGAGCAATAAGTAATTTTACAAATCTGTTTTACGGCTTCATTTATCAGATACTTAATATCCGTTTCCTGTCGCACTGTGCCGATGACTATAAGGCTTTTGTTGAAGCCGCGACACCCACACACAAAATTAAGGGTGTAAACAGCATAGATATTGATAACAAAAAGCATGAATTTGAATTCGTTAATGTTTCCTTTAAGTACCCTAATACGGAAAACTATGTTCTGAAAAATGTGTCTTTGAAGATAGCTACCGGTGAGAGACTTTCTATTGTCGGATACAACGGCGCAGGCAAATCGACTTTTATAAAATTGCTTTGCCGTTTGTATGAGCCTACTGAGGGTACAATTCTGTATAACGGAGTAGATATTTCCACAATAAACTACGATCAGTACAGAGAGCTGCTTGCAGTGGTATTTCAGGATTATCAGCTCTTTGCGTTCAGTGTTGGGGATAATATTACGCTCAACCGAGAAAAGAATGAGAAAAACATTTGGACTGCCATTGACAAAAGCGGACTGAGTGATAAAGTGTCCAACCTTAAAGGCGGGCTTGATACACAGCTTAGTAAGAATTTCAGCGCGGACGGAATAGAATTTTCCGGCGGCGAAGGGCAAAAACTGGCGTGTGCAAGGGCGTACTACAGAGATTCTCCCATAGTTATACTTGATGAGCCTACCGCTTCTCTTGACCCCATAGCAGAGGCGCAGCTTTACGGTCGATTCAATGAGATAATCGGTGAAAAGACAGCTATATATATTTCTCACAGACTTGCGTCTGTAAAGTTCTGCGATAAGGTAGCGGTTTTTGCCGCAGGCGAGCTTATTGAGTACGGAACGCATAAGGAGCTTATTGAACGTAACGGTGTGTACGCCGAAATGTTTAATAAGCAGGCTCAGTATTACAGGGAGGAGGCAACGGCATGAAAAAGGAAAAATACCCGTTTAGGCTGCTGGTATCAAATATAGCGTTTATAATCAAATTTATTTTCAGAGTGCATAAAAAGCTTTTATTTGTCCGTATACCTACGATAATAGTGCAAGCCTTTTCCACCTTTATTCCTCTCATATTTACAAGGCTTATACTTAATACCCTTACTGAAGATCATGACTTAAAGAAGGTACTCATTTACAGTGGGGCGTTTGCTTTGGCAACTTTTTTGCAGTGGCTCGTTTCTACTGTTCTTGAAATGGAGGACAGAAAGAATCTCGAAATACTGACAAAGAAGTGCAACGGCGTTCTCGGCAGGGAAATAATGAAGATACCGTACTACAGACTTGAAGACCCTGTAATGAAAAACTATATTGCACTTGCCGAGTCCGGCGGTAACTTTTACACGGTGCTTGAATACTTTACGGGCATGGTGCAGGCATTTGTAAGAACTATAGGACTGTGTGCGATCGTTCTTACGCTCAATCCACTTATAATGCTTGTCGTTATTGCAGTAGTAACCGTAAGATTTTTTGTCAACGGCGTACTCCGCAAATACAGAAACAGCTGGAGAGAGCGCCACGCGCCTGTGGAGCGAAAGATGAATTATCTGCTGGACGCGTTCAAAAATCTCAGCTTCGGCAAGGAGATACGCGCGGCGCACCTTGAAGACTGGTTCTGTGAAAAAACTACCGAGTATTTCAAAGAGAATGAGGAACCGTTGTACAATGAAAAAAGCGCTAAGGAAAAGCGTATTGACGGACTTATCAGCGCGGTTATGATAATACAGGACGCTGTGGTGTATATCATACTTGCCTACGCCGTAGTTTTCGGCAGCATGGGTATAGGCGACTTCTCAATGTATTTGTCCGGTGTGGGATCTTTCTCCACAAGCCTTATGGGACTTTTCGGCTGTGTTTCAAACCTTTTGTCCGAGGGACTGTTCGCAAAGGATTTCCGCTACTGTGTCAGCTTCTTTGATGAAGAAAACAGCAAGGCGGATTATATTCCGGAAGAGCTTGTTCCGACTGTAAATGACAGTCTTGAAATAGAATTTCGGAATGTCAGCTTCCATTATCCGTCTATAGACAAAATGATACTTAAGAATATCTCCATTAAAATAAGGCCCCATGAAACACTGACAATAGTCGGACTGAACGGCGCGGGTAAAACTACATTTGTAAAGCTTCTGTGCCGACTGTACGAGCCGACGGAAGGTGAAATACTTATCAATGGTGTTAATATTGCGTCCATGCCCTATGACAAGTATTACAAGCTGCTCAGCGTCGTATTCCAGGATTTCAAGCTGTTTCCTTTTACAGTCAGAGAGAACATACAGCTCAAAACTAACGGTGATGCAGAACTGCTTGCGGAGAGTATCGGGGAGAGCGGACTGGCATCCAAAATCGACTCTCTGCCCGACGGTGCAGATACAATGGTGTTCAAGGAGTTTGATGAAAAGGGTATAGAATTCTCCGGCGGCGAGGGGCAGAAAATGGCGATTGCGAGAGCAATATACAAAAATGCGCCTATCGTTATTCTTGACGAGCCGACCAGCGCGCTTGATCCAATTGCGGAGTACGATATATATCAGCACTTTAACAGCCTTTCAAAAGGAAAGAGCACCATATACATCTCCCATCGTCTTTCATCGTCCCGATTTACCGACAATGTTGCTGTTTTTGCAGACGGTACACTGGCTGAGTACGGAAATCACAACGAGCTTATGAAGATAGAAGACGGTATTTACAGAAATATGTTCAATACTCAGGCACAATATTACGTTTAAGCAAACTGTCTGTCGGGATAGCAATAGGTATGACTTGTTAATAGATGTCTGCTGAACAAACAAAAAACGTAGCCGCCAAGCGGCGAGAAACAGATTTTTGTTTTTATTCAGAGGGGAACCGTCACACTGACGGCTCCACAAAAAGGCGGCTGAAAACTTTTAGTCATTTTGCTGCTGCCATTCAGTTTCTCAAAGCATCATATTTATTCCTGCGACTATAACTATAACGGCGAATATGTTTTTTATGTGAGATGTGTTGAGCTTATCTGTAAGAAATGCTCCGCAAACGCCGCCCATAGCGGCAGGCAATATAAGCCGTGCGAACAGCTCGCCCGAAAAATTTCCCCTGCCGGAATAGGTTATTGCCGAAACTATGCAAAGCGGCAGCACCGCCGCGACGACTGAGGCGAAATTATCTCTTTCGGCTGTCGCACCCTTTACCGGATTGATGCGCTTTATGGCATACAAAAGAATTATTCCGCCGCCTGCCCCTAAAAAACCGTTACAAAAACCTGCTGCCGCCCCCGCTGCTGCCAAAAAGCCGAGGGCAAGCAGGCTTTTTTTGTCACAAACTATCTTCATATCTGCCAGTTTTTCCTTATTTTAATCTGTATAGCCTTGAATTTTACTCTGAAATCTGTTATTATTATTTTGAGGTTTTATCGAAATTATTTGCATTTATCTTAATTTGTTTATATATACTTTGGAGGACAACGACGACCGATGGCACAGTCAAACAAAAAACAGACTAAAAAGCCTGCGGCTTACGCTAAGAAAAAAGGCAATACAAAAAAAACGACTAAAGCAGAACAGCAGCATATAGAGGAGAGGCGCGAAAAAAACCGTACCCTGTGGGCGCAGATAGCACCGTATCTTATGCTTGTAGGCGCGATATTTCTGATCATATGCTTTTTTAACGGAAGCGGAAAGGACCCCGGCATAGTAACCGGATTTATATATAAATTTCTAACGGGCATTTTCGG
This sequence comes from uncultured Lachnospiraceae bacterium, assembly GCA_964490165.1. Lineage (GTDB taxonomy): Bacteria > Bacillota > Clostridia > Oscillospirales > CAG-272 > Avispirillum. The sequence continues at coordinate 95,787 of CAZBAR010000004.1, forward strand.
AGCAGCCGCATTTGTTATTCCCTTGTTTTTAGCATTTGTAGGCGTGGCGCAGCTTCTGGACAAAAGTGAAGATGTTTTTGGAGTGCGCTTTATTTTCGGCGTTATTTCGGCAGTGCTCGTATCCGTGCTGCTTGAGATAATATCGCCTGTAGGAAGCTTTAGTGTGGTAGAAATGTATAAAAGAGGCTCATCTCTTGCAGGCGGCGGATTTGTCGGCGGATTTTTGGGAGAAGCCGCTCTAGCTTGCTTCAAGACTGCAGGCTCCTACGTAATAGTTATTTCGCTTTTGCTTCTTTCTCTGATGCTTGCCGCAGGTCTTACGCCGAAGTATTTGTTCGTTTATTTTTCGTACAAGCTTAAAGAGTCGAGAGAGCGCCGTGCAGCGACGGCACCACAGCGAAAAGAGCGCCGCAGTGCGGCAGACAGCTTCAGAGATGCAGGGGAGCTGCATGAGGCGTTTGCTGTTGACACCGAAACGGGAGAAATAATCGAGGACGGGGAGTATTATGAGCCTGCAGTTGAAAGAGCGGAGATAGTTCCCCCGTCTACCCGCAGAAGTAAAAAATTCGATACCGATGTTCCTATAGATGATTTTGAAGCGCCTGAACCTGAAGATGAGGACACAGACAGCTTTGAGGACGAGAGCGAGGAAGTAAAGCGCGAGCGCCTTATGCGCGCGCAGTATGACGAGGTAATGAACCGCGCCAAGGAATCAAAGACAAAAGAGGAGCTGGAGGCGGAGAAAAGACTGTTCGGTGAGGTCGAGGAGGCAATTGAGCCTGAGATCATCTCTGCCGAAGAAGCTGACCTTGACGATGTCGGCGCTGATATTATAGACCAGCTTGCCGATAAATATCTCGGCAGGGACGATGAGACTGAAAGCGCGGACGCCGCTCCCCTTGAGGTGCGCCGTGCCACCGTATCCGAGCCGCCAGCGGCGCATCAGCTTGTTATGGAGATGCCGAAGCCGGAATATCATTTACCTCCCATAGAATTGCTCGCGGAGGACGCAGGCAAAAAGGCTGACAGCAGCGTGCGTGCGGAGATGCACGAAAACGCTCAGCGCCTTGTGAGCGTACTGGCAAGCTTTAATGTAAAAACAAGAGTTGTGGGCGTGTCCCGCGGTCCTACGATAACCAGATACGAGCTTATGCCTGAGGCAGGCGTGAGAGTGCGCTCCATTGCAAATCTTGTAGACGATATTGCTCTTAACCTTGCTACAGGCGGTGTAAGAATAGAGGCGCCTATCCCCGGAAAGGCGGCGGTAGGTATTGAGGTTCCTAATAAGATATCGGAGACCGTATACCTGCGTTCACTTATATCAAGCTCCGAGTTCGTTGAAAATAAGAGCCGTATAGCCGCGTGCCTCGGCAAAAACGTTGCCGGCGAGGCTATAATAATGGATATTAAAAAAATGCCCCACCTGCTGATCGCAGGTGCTACGGGCATGGGTAAATCCGTTTGTATAAACTCTCTTCTGGTCTCCCTTCTTTATAAGGCTAAGCCCGACGAGGTAAAGCTTATACTTATAGACCCTAAAAAGGTAGAGTTCAGCATATACAACGGTCTGCCGCATCTGCTTGTTCCCGTTGTAAGCGATCCCAAAAAGGCTGCGGGCAGCCTTACGTGGGCGGTCAACGAAATGGAGAGACGCTTCGGACTTATTGAGTCTGTAGGTGTGAGAGATCTGGAAGGCTTTAACGAGATAACCAAAAACGATCCCGAATATGAGTATATGCCTCAGATAGTTATAGTTATCGACGAGCTTGCAGACCTTATGTCTACTGCTCCGGATGACGTTGAAACTTCAATTGCCCGCCTTGCGGCAAAGGCAAGAGCTGCCGGAATGCATCTGGTAATAGGAACGCAGCGTCCATCTGTTGATGTTATTACAGGCGTTATCAAGGCGAATATTCCGTCAAGAATTGCGTTTACCGTGGCGAGCCAGGTAGACTCCCGTACTATAATCGACAGAAGCGGTGCGGAAAATCTTATAGGCCGCGGCGATATGCTGTATAATCCCGTAGGCTCGTCAAAGCCTATGCGTGTGCAGGGTGCATTTGTTTCGGAAAAAGAGGTAGAGGCTATCGTATCATATATCAAGGCGAACAACGCGCCTGAGGGTACTGAGTACAGCGATGATATTATGAAAGAGATCGAGGCTCAGGCTGCTATGTGCGGCTCTAAAAAGGGAAGCGGAGCAGCAGGTGCCGCTTCTGCCGGCGGCGACGGAGAGAGCGATCCGCTTATGGATCGCGCTATGGAGGTCGCTTTTGAAAGCGGAAAGATATCCACATCGCTGTTGCAGCGCAGACTGTCGGTAGGCTACGGCAGAGCGGCAAAGATAATTGACAAAATGGAGCAGCTGGGATATGTCAGCGCTCCTGAGGGTCAGAAGCCCAGAGAAATATTGATAACCAAGCAGGATTATATGGAGCTGTCCGTAAGGGGCGGCGACGACGCTGAATAACAGAGAAAAGCCGAGGAAACGTAAATTATGGGAAAACTGATTGTTATAGAGGGTCTTGACGGCAGCGGAAAAACCACGCAAAGCTCCCTGCTTGCAGAGCATTTACGCTCTGAGGGTAAAAAGGTGCGCGAAATAAGCTTTCCCTGCTACGGAGAGCGCGGCTGCTCGCTTGTCGAAATGTATCTCAGCGGCGAGCTTGCCGATGACCCCGATGATATAAACGGATATGCTTCGTCGGTGTTCTTTGCGGCGGACAGATATATCAGCTATGTTACTGACTGGAAAAAGGATTATCTTGATCCTGATACTGTTGTTCTCGCCACCAGATATACTACGGCAAACGCTTTTCACCAGCTGTCAAAGCTGCCCGAGGACAAATGGGACAGCTTTCTCGTATGGCTGTACGATACAGAGTTTGAAAAGCTTGGACTTCCTTCGCCCGACAGGGTAATAATGCTGTCTATGGATCAGTCTATATCCTCCGGCAATGTGGACAAGCGTTCCCGCGAGACAGGTCAGAAAAAGGATATTCACGAGCTGGACGGCGACTATCTTATGCGCTGCTCCAAGGCGGCAAAATACGCTGCCGAAAAAGGCGGCTGGAGTGTCGTTCAGTGTGCTCCCGAAGGCAGGCTTTTGCCTGTAGGGGAAATATTCAGCCTTATACTTTCGGAGCTGTGCGAGATATAGAAACGTAAAAGTATTTTTGCCGCCGCAGAGCGGCGGAACGGAGAATAATATTATGGTATACTTGTTTTTAGCAAACGGATTTGAAGAGGTAGAGGCGCTTACCCCTGTTGATTATCTGCGCCGCGCGGGTATTTCAGTGACTACGGTAGGCGTGGGCGGAGATCATATTACAGGCGCTCACGGTATTGTCGTCAAGGCAGATATTACAGAAGCCGAGGCAGCTTCCGCTGATATGGAAGACATAGAAATGGTAATTCTTCCCGGAGGTATGCCGGGAACGACTAATCTTGACGCATCGGCTGAGGTTCACCGCTTTATAGCTGCTGCATCCGGGAGCGCGCACCTTGCTGCTATCTGTGCTGCACCCTCTATATATGGAAAGCTGGGTCTTCTGGGCGGCAAAAACGCCGTTTGCTACCCAGGCTTTGAAAAGTATCTTGAAGGAGCTACGATGGTAAATGCAGGAGTAGTTACAGACGGTAATATTACCACCGCCAGAGCTGCCGGCAGCGCGGCAGACTTTGCATTTGAGCTTATCCGTGTTATTCGTGGAGAGGAAGCGGCAGAAAAGGTCCGTGCGGCAGTAATAGCGTGAAGATACTGAAGCAGGAAAAAAACGAGCTGCGTGCCTTGTATAAGGAAAAGCGGCGGGAGCTTGACGGTGAGGAAAAGCGGCGGCGCGACAGTGCCGTTGTAAGCTGTGCGGAAAGCCTTGCAAGCTTCAGGTACGCCGAATATGTTCTTTTGTACGCGGCAACTGATAACGAAATAAATATTGACGCACTTGCCCTGTCGGCTGTCGCAAAGGGCAAAAAAGTGGCTTTCCCGCGCTGCAACACCGAAAACTGCACTATGCAGTTTCACCTTGTCAGCAGTGTAGAGGAACTGGCGGCAGACAGCTACGGTATAAGGGAGCCGTCCGCCGATGCGCCTGTGTTTGACCAGTCGGTACACACAGGCAGCGCCGTATGCTTTGTGCCGGGACTTGTGTTCGACCGCCTCGGTTACCGCCTCGGCTACGGCAAGGGATATTACGACAGATATCTGGCGGATTTTTCAGGAAGCCGCATCGGCGTAGTGTACAGTGATTTTATAGTTGACAGCGTTCCGAGAGGACGCTTTGATACAAAGGTCGATATTATTCTGACTGAAAAAAATGTGAGGGTGCCCTATGAAAATTAAAGGAGCACACGCCGCGCCTGCTCTTGTAATTATTGTGGCGGCACTTAGCGCGATAACAAATTATTTAGATATATCAAAATTATCTCAGAATACAAATCCGTATCTTACAATAATGATATTGCAGATATGCTGTATAGGTCTGCCGGGCGTGTTCTTCTGCCTTTTGCGCGGAGGAAGCTATCGCAGCACGCTGAGGCTTCGCCCTATGAAGCTGCGGCACATATCAATGTCTGTATACGCCCTGCTTTTGCTTATATGCGGAAGTATCGCGCTCAGCATTCTTATGTACAGACTGTTTCCCGAGGCGTATGCGGCGTCTTCAATGTCAACTGTTTCGGGCAGTCTGTCGTCCTATACTCAGGTAGACAGCATATATGCGGCGCTCGCCTTCGGCATTTTGCCCGCTATTTTGGAAGAATTCGTTTTCCGCAGCGTTGTGCTGTCGGAATACTCGACCTACGGCGGCGTTTGTGCGGTGGTAATGTCATCGCTTACCTTTGCAATGCTGCATTTTAATCCCGTTAGATTTCCTTTGTATTTCTTTTGCGGAATTATTCTGGCTATAACGGTATGCGCTACAGGCTCGGTAATTCCCGCCGCACTTATACATACGGTAAACAATGTTTTCGTATTATATTTTGAAAGCTATATATACAAGGTTGCAGGCAAGCACAGCGGCGGTCTTATATTGCTTACGTTTATGGTCGTAAGCGCAATGCTTATATTCGCCGTACTGTTTTTTGCAAGGGCACAGCGGCTTTACGAGCAAATGGGCTATGATAACAAGCCCTCGCCGCTTATCAGAGTCCGCGAGCCGGGCTCGGCGCCGCTTCTTGTACAAGCGCTGGTATCGCCTACATTTATAATCCTTGTAATATTCTACCTTGTCGCCTCATTTGTGCTTTAAGCGGTTCAGGTGAGGAAACACATCGAAAGGATGGGTAAAAATATATGTCAGATATAAACAATAAAAATATGCCTGAGAGAGATGACAGTGAGCTTTTGGGGCTGGATAATGAAAGCATATTGTCACGGCATAAGTCGTCAGAAAAGCCGCCTGTGAACAGCCGGAACACCGTTTCCGATCCTTCACGTACAGCAGCTCCCGCTGCACGGCGGCCGCAGCAGCGCCCCGCGGGGCAGCAAAGCCCGGCCGCACAAAGGCAAGCTGCACAAAGATTGGCCGCACAAAGGCAGGCGGCACAGCGCCCGCAGGGATCGGAACAGGCAACACGTAAGATGCCGAGGCAGCCCGTGCAGGGCTCTTCCGCTGCGACGCCGCCTCGCACTTCCGGAGGAAACGCTGTTCCTCAGCGCCCCTCAGCACCTGCCGCACGACGTCCCGCTGCGGCGCAGAAGCCTGAGAATGCAGCCGTAGTTCCCGCCGCTAAAAAAGAGGTAGAGGCAAAGCCCGCAGCGGCTGCGCCCGCATATGCCGCGCGCCGCTCGGTAGTTCCTGCCGCATCCTCTTCATCCGAAAACTCAGGCGGGACAAAAAACACATCTGCATCTATATCTGTAGATGCTCCCTTTGCTGACAGCAAAAAGGGAAGCACAAAGGCAGGGGCGGATATGATGGTCAGCATCGTCAAGGGCATTATATATATGGTGCTGGTGCTTGTCGTTTCTGTGTTTATTTCGATATTTGTTATACGCGTGGGAAATGATGTGTTTGCTTTTGTAAAAAGTGATGAGCAGATAGACATTACTATTCCCGAAGATGCTACAACAGCGGATATTGCCGATATTCTTTACGACAACGGCATTATCAAATATCCGTCTATATTCAAAATTTACGCTTCGGTCAAGCACGAAAAGGGCGATTATCTTGGCGGAACATATACGGTCTCACCGTCGCTCAGCTATGATAAGCTTCGCGGAAAGTTCAAGAAGCAGGTAGAGACGGGAACGTGCTGGATAACTATTCCCGAGGGCTATACCACAGACGAAATAATAGACCTTATGGTGGAAAACGGCATAGGCGAGAGAGAAACGTATATTGATGTTATAAACAACTATGACTTTGACTATTGGTTTGTTGAAGAGCTGAAAACGAACGGTGTGTCTGAAAGCAGAGCGTATCGATTGGACGGCTACCTTTTCCCCGACTCGTATCAGTTCTATAAGGCGTCCAGCGAGGTCACAGTTATCAACAGACTGCTTGCGCGTTTCAACGAGGTATTTGTAGAGGACTACAGGACCCGTGCCGGAGAGCTTGACTATACTGTCGATGAAATACTGACAATAGCGTCTATGGTAGAGAAAGAGGCGGGCAGATCGTCAGACTTTATGAACGTTTCCTCTGTTTTCCACAACAGACTGAATGATCCTTATAACTACGCACGTCTGCAGAGTGACGCTACCACTGTTTATGCTATACAGATAGCAACAGGTCAGCGTCCTAAGGATATTACGCCTGAGGATAACGACTACGACAGTCCGTACAATACGTATCTGTATGAGGGACTGCCTCCGGGACCTATAACAAATCCCAGTGCAAGTGCTATAAGATATGCGCTGTATCCTGCAAACACAAATTATAAATATTTTATCAGCGCTAACAACGGAACAACGCTTTTTGCGTCCAATAAGGGAGAGCATGACGCAAATATCGAGATAGTTCGTCAAATGAATGCGGATTAAATAAAAACGGGAGTGCTTTTTAAGGAAAAGCACCCCCGAACCCCCGAAAACCTTTTTGGATAAACAGAAATTAACAAAGCGTTCTTAATAAAAAACAGGAGCACGATCTCGAAAGAGGTCGGGCGGCTGTTTGACTGTAGTAAAACTAAATGGCTGTAAAGTAAAGAAAAAGAAGCTGCAAACCAAGGCTCCTCTGTGAAGCAGTTATTTTCACAGAAAATTACTGCAGGGGAGCTGGTGCCGTAGGCGACTGAGGGACTGTCTTACAGACTATAAGTTAAAATTAGCTATACGTCTGTAAACTATAGAAACAGTGAAATAAATAGGTTTTTCAACACAAGCTCAAAGGGAGGAAACAACGTTTCCTCCCTTTTAAGATTATTCTTCAAAAATGCTGTGTGCCGTATATTAAAGCTTAACTACGCAGTTGTTCTTTGCAGACTCAAAGGCAGCCATTATGACCTTCATAACAACTCTCATCTGCTCGTGAGTAACAAGCTGACCTTCCTTGCCGTCGATAGCTGCGCAGAAATTGCGGTAGTAATCGTGGGGATCGGTGTGGGGCAGCTTAAGATCAAGCTTTTCAATAGCTCTGTCGCCGCGGGGCGCAAGGGTCTTTGTAAGTCCTGCGGCAGCCTTAACAGGGAGGATCTCATCATGATCGCCCCAGTCGGTGCAGCGGGTCACGTGGATATCATCGCCCCATGTGTTAAACAGCGCAGTACCTGTTTTTCCTCTCATATACATAAGCGGCATATGGATAAAGTTGTATGTGCATATCTCAACGTGCAGGAACTTGCCGCTCTTCAGGAAGATATCGATAAAGCAACCGTCGTCAACGGGTACGCCTGTGAGATAGTCAAAGTGAGCATAAACGCGGTCTACATCGTATCCGAGCATCCAGAGCTGCTGGTCTATCATATGCACGCCCCAGTCGTACAGCATACCGCCGCCTGCTTCAACTGTTTTTCTCCAGTCGCCGGGTACGCCGTGGTCGCCGTGAATTCTTGACTCAAGGCTGATGATCTCACCGATGTCACCGTCCTCTGCCAGCTTTTTCATTCTGACAAAGTAATCGTCAAGACGGCGGTTCTGGTGAACGGAAAAGAGCTTGCCGTTTTTCTCTGATGCAGCTATCATTCTGTCAAGAGACTCGCAGGACATGGTAACTGGCTTTTCGCATATAACGTGCTTGCCTGCGTTCATGGTCTTGATTGCGATATCCTCATGAACATCATTAGGGGTTGCGATAGTGATGATATCTACAGTGGGATCTGCAAGCATAGCTTCAAGACTTTCATATGTGTGAATGCCGTCAGCCTTCGCCTTAGCCATCTTTTCGGGGTCGGTATCATAAGTACCCGCAACCTCGCAAACATCGCTTTCATTGAAGTGAATAGAGTCCATGTACGTTGTGCCCATAATGCTGCATACGTGCCACTGACCCATTCCGCCGTAGCCGACGACTCCTACTCTTTTTTTCATAATAATCCAACGCTCCATTCAGCTGCCCTCGCATGAGAGGACTTTTTATGGCTGTGAAAAAGTGCAAAACCGCACAATACAAGCTTAATTCATTATACTCAGGTACTCGGCAATGTCAAGAAATTACCGAATATTTTTTTCAAAAATAACAATTTCGTCAATGGGCATAAATAAAGCGCTTTTCAAGGGGCAAGTGCTTAGCAAATTTATGACAGAAGGCGCCGGGAGAGGGCCGCCGGCTTGCCAGCAAATCTTTTTCTAATCAAGACAGATAAGCTCAAAAAACAAATGGTATTTTTGCATAAATAAATCTGTTCTGACGATATTTTCATTGACATAAAAAACGGTTTGTGATAAAATTTCACTTGAGAGGACGGAATATTATGTCAGACTGTCGAAAAATCGATGAGTAATATAAAAATGCGCAAACAATTATAAATAAGAATTCGTTGGCAAGGCGTGCGTTGTTTTCCGCTTTTGGGTAATAATATGTTAAGCTTATTATTTGAAGGGGGAAATGTACTGTGAAAATTGCATTTTTTGACACAAAAATCTATGATAAGGAAGCTTTTGATAAGGAAAACGGGAAGTGCGGCAATGACTTTGAAATAAAGTATTTTGAAACGCGGCTTACTGTCGATACCGCGTCTCTCGCCGCAGGCTGCGAGACGGTATGCGCTTTCGTAAACGACAACATAGACGCCGATACGATAGATGCTTTATATTCAGGCGGTACAAGGCTTATAGCAATGCGCTGTGCAGGCTATAACAATGTTGACGTAAAGGCGGCGTTCGGAAAGATCCATGTCGTAAGAGTTCCCGCATATTCACCCCATGCCGTTGCGGAGCACGCTATGGCTATGCTGCTTACCTCCATACGACGTATTCACAAAGCGTACAACAGAACGAGGGATTATAATTTCAGCTTGCAGGGACTGACGGGCTTTGAGCTGTACGGTAAGACCATGGGTGTTATCGGTACCGGCAAGATTGGCAGCGCTTTTATTGATATTTGCCGCGGTTTCGGGATGAAGGTAATAGCATATGATAAATATCCCGCGCAGGATGCAGCGGTCGAATATGTGTCGCTTGACAGGCTGTTTACGGAGAGCGATATAATATCTCTGCACTGTCCTCTGACAGACGAAACCCGCTATATGATAGGCGGGGACGCTATCGAAAAAATGAAGAAAGGCGTTATTATAATAAACACCTCGCGCGGTGCGCTTGTTGACGCTGCCGCGCTTTTGGAGGGTATAAAGTCAAGAAAGATCGGTGCAGCGTGTATGGATGTGTACGAGGAGGAATCCGATATATTTTTTGAGGATCGCTCAGGTCATATCATTGACGATGACACGCTGGCAAGGCTTATTTCAATGCCCAATGTGCTGGTTACGTCACATCAGGCTTTTCTCACTGACGAAGCGCTGACAAGCATTGCAGAAACTACTCTTTTGAACATAAAAATGTTTTTTGAAACAGGCGTATGTGAAAACGAGCTTTGTTATCGCTGCGGCAAGATAGATGACTGCAAGATGCACCGTACAGAAAAATGTTTTTAATTATTATAAATAGATAGGAGATCTTTATGAACATCACAAAAGACATTCGCTACATCGGCGTCAACGATCATGAAATTGATCTGTTTGAAGGACAGTATGTTGTTGAAAACGGTATGGCGTACAATTCTTACGCGATCATCGACGAAAAGATTGCAATTATGGACACTGTTGACATTCATTTTACTCACCAGTGGCTTGACAATATTCAGAAGGAGCTTGGCGGCAGAGAGCCGGATTACCTTGTTGTTCAGCATATGGAGCCCGACCACAGTGCTAATATTGCTAATTTTATGAAGCTGTACAGCGGTGCGAAGATCGTTTCCAGCACTAAGGCATTTGCAATGATGAAGAATTTCTTCGGCACTGATTTTGAAGGCAGACAGATCGTAGTGGGAGAGGGCGATACGCTTTCGCTTGGTAAGCATACACTTACCTTTGTAACTGCTCCCATGGTACACTGGCCCGAGGTCATTGTGACCTATGACAGCTGCGATAAGGTCCTGTTTTCGGCTGACGGTTTCGGAAAGTTCGGCGCGCTTGATGCAGATGAGGACTGGGCTTGCGAAGCAAGGCGCTATTATTTCGGCATCGTCGGCAAGTACGGTGCGCAGGTTCAGGCGCTTTTGAAAAAGGCGGCAGGACTTGATATCGAGATCATTTGTCCCCTGCACGGTCCTATCCTTACGGAAAATCTGGGCTATTATCTTAACCTGTATAACACATGGTCATCATATGGCGTCGAGACTGAGGGCATAGTTATAGCATACACATCCGTGTACGGAAATACCAAAAAGGCTGTTGAACAGCTGGCGGAAAAGCTGCGTGCCAAGGGCTGCCCCAAGGTCGTAGTAAACGATCTTGCACGCTGCGATATGGCAGAGGCTGTAGAGGACGCGTTCCGTTACTCAAAGCTTGTGCTGGCAACTACTACCTACAACGCCGAAATCTTCCCGTTTATGCGTGAGTTTATAAATCACCTTACAGAGCGCGGATATAAGAATCGCACTGTAGGCCTTATAGAGAACGGCTCATGGGCGCCTCTTGCTGCAAAGGTTATGCGCGGAATGCTGGAGGGAAGCAAGAACCTGACTTTCACAGAAAATACGGTTCATATCCGTTCTGCACTTAATGAAGAAAGCACAGCTCAGATCGAGGCTATGGCAGAGGAGCTTTGCCGTGACTATATTGCGCAGGACGGCGAAACTGCCAATAAGAATGATATGACTGCACTGTTTAAGATAGGCTACGGCCTGTATGTCGTTACCTCTAACGACGGAAACAAGGATAACGGACTTATTGTAAATACAGTGACCCAGGTAACAAATACTCCTAACCGCATTGCGGTATGTATCAATAAGGATAACTACTCCCACCACGTTATCAGGCAGACAGGTGTTATGAATATCAACTGCCTGTCCACCGACGCGCCCTTTAAGGTGTTCGAGACCTTCGGATTCCAGAGCGGAAGAAACGTTAATAAGTTTGATGGCTGTACACCTCTCCGCAGTGATAACGGACTTGTGTTCCTGCCCCGTTATATCAACGCATTTATGTCGCTGAAGGTAGATCAGTATGTTGACCTTGATACTCACGGTATGTTTATCTGTTCGGTTACCGAGGCAAGAGTTATCAACGATGTTGATACAATGACCTACACATATTATCAGAACAATGTTAAGCCGAAGCCTGAGACCGAAGGTAAAAAGGGCTATGTTTGCAAGGTTTGCGGATATGTGTATGAGGGAGACGAGCTTCCCGAGGATTATATTTGCCCCCTGTGTAAGCACGGCGCGGCAGATTTTGAGCCTATTGAGTAATAAACAAATATATATATAAAAGGCGCCGAACAGGCGCCTTTTTGGGGTTGTCGAAAAAGTCCGCAGAAATAGCAAAATACACAAAAAGGGGATTTCGCGGCTTGCGAGCTGCTGACCAAGTACATTCCCGCCTGTGGCGGGAAGTACGACTCTCTGGACTCCGGTCAGTCAGCACTTCCGCATCTCGGAAGTGCGAATTTCGCGTTCTGCGGAGCGCGATTTAGGGCTTTGCCCTAAAAACCTACAAGCTTTTGAAAAAGCTTGACCAAAACTTTTGGATATTTTACTACAGCAATTTAGTTTTTCTACAGTCTAAAAGGCGCCGAAATGCGGCGCCTTTTTGTGCTTGTCAATTATTCAGCGGATATCGAGCGGGCATCAGTATATGATACAGGAGATATACTGCGTCGTTG